>NZ_CP022527.1:1200000-1800000 GCF_002237445.1 Neisseria sp. KEM232 | reverse complement strand
CCGCGTTTTGCCGGCGACGCGCTGCCCGAAAGCCCCGTCGCCACCGCCGTTGCGCTGGCCGACAAACTCGAAACCCTGGTCGGCATCTGGGGCATCGGCCTGATTCCCACCGGCGACAAAGACCCCTACGCCCTGCGCCGCGCTGCGCTGGGTATCTTGCGTATGCTGATGCAGTACGGCTTGGACGTAAACGATTTGATTCAGACGGCCTTTGCCAGCTTCCCGCAAGGCCTGTTAAACGACAAAACCCCCGCCGAAGTGGCCGACTTCATGCAGGCGCGGCTGGCCGTGTTGCTGCAAAACGATTATCCGCAAGACATCGTCGCCGCCATGCTGGCCAAGCGCCCCGGCCGTCTGAACGATTTGGCCGCCAAGCTTGACGCCGTCGCCGCCTTCAAAGCCCTGCCCGAAGCCGCCGCGCTCGCCGCCGCCAACAAGCGCGTGCAAAACCTGCTGAAAAAAGCCGATGCAGAATTGGGCGCGGTAAACGAAGCCCTGTTGCAGCAAGACGAAGAGCGCGCCCTCCACGCCGCCGCACAGGCCATGCAGCCCAAAATCGAAGCCGCGCTGGCGCGTCAGGACTTTCAGACGGCCTTGTCCGAGCTGGCCGCCGTCAAACCGCAGGTCGATGCCTTCTTCGACGGCGTAATGGTGATGGCCGACGATGCCGCCGTAAAACAAAACCGCCTGAACCTGCTCAACCAGTTGTCGCAACAGATGAACGCCGTGGCGGATATCGCGCTGCTGGGCGAGTAAACAAAAGCAGCCTGAAAACGGCTTTTGCGGTTTTCAGGCTGCCTTTATTGCAACAGCCGCAAGTCGGATATTTGTATCCGACACCTTGCTTTCAGACGGCCTCAAAGCAGCCTGAAAACAAGCCAAGTGCCCGCCAAACAGGAAAACACGCCATGCCCCAAACCGTTACCCTTGTGCCGTACGACCCCGCACACGCCGCCGATTTGGACTACCGTCTGCACGGAGAGCAAGCACAATACTCGGTTTCGCCCCAAGAGCGGCTGCAAAACGGCCGGTTCGCCGCGCCCGACTGTTTGGCCGTAACCATTTTGTGCCAAAACCGCCCCATCGGATTTTTCATCCTTGATAAAGGCAGCGACCGCCTTACTTACAGCGCCAACCCCCGCGCCGTATTGCTGCGCTCGATGTCGGTCAACCCCGCATATCAGGGCCAAGGCTGCGCCCGCGCGGCGCTGGCTGACGATAAATTGGCGCCGCTCATCCGCAGCATATTGCCCGACTGCGACGAAATCGTGTTCGGCGTACACCACGCCAACCGCGCCGCCATCGACCTGTACCAAAGCTGCGGATTTGCCGATACGGGGCGAACCTTTATGGGCACAAAGGGGCTGCAATATATTTACAGCAAAACGATTCGGTAAAAGGCCGTCTGAAAAGCAGTCTGAAACCCCAACCGCCGTCATTCCCGCGCAGGCGGAAATCTGCTCCGAACCACGGGCAACGGCGGATAAAACCACTCGCAGCAGCCGAAAAAGATTCCCGCCTGCGCGGGAATGACGGAACGGCTAGGCCGTCCACCCGAAAAAGACCCCCAAACAATGAGCGCAAAAACCCTGTTCAAAGCCATCAAAAAACGCCTGCAAACCTTGCGCATCCGTGCGGGCAAGGCGCTGCTCGACCGTGCGCCGGGGCCGTCTGAAAAGCCGCTTGCGCCCGAATCTGTCGGCGGCATTCTGTTTTTGCGCCAAGACGGCAAAATCGGCGACTACATCGTCAGCTCGTTTACCTTTCGCGAAATCAAAAAAGCCGCGCCGCACATCCGCATCGGCGTGGTCTGCACCGAGGCCAACCGCAGCCTGTTTGACGCCAATCCGCATATCGACGCGGTGCATATTGTCCAAGCCAAAAGCAGCCGCTCGTATCGGGAAACCGGCCGCTCGATTGCAGGGCAATATGATGTCGTTATCGATCCCACCGTATTGGTGCGCAACCGCGATTTGGTTTTAATCCGCAGCATCAGCGCGCCCTACAACATCGGCTTTGCCAAAGAAAACTACCACATTTTCAACCGCAACATCGCCGATAAAAAACAGCATTTCAGCGAGATTTACCGCGAGGCTTTGCAGATTTGCGGTTTCCAACACATCGACACGCGCTACGATTTGCCCGAGCAGCCTGAAAGCGCCGCCGCCGTGGGCGCGTTTTTGCGGCAAAACGTGCTGGGCAATTATGTGGCGGTAAACTTTTTCGGCGCGGCCAACCGCCGCCGTTTCAGCGAAGCGCGTATCCGCGAAATGCTCGATTATTTTGCCGCGCATTTTCCCGATACGCGCTTTGTACTGCTTACTTATCCTGATGCCACTCCGCTGCTGTCGCGCCTGATTGCGGGGCGGCGCAACTGTTTTCTCTACGCCGATACCGCCACAGTGCAGGATTCCGCCGAACTCATCCGCCACGCGCACACCGTGATTTCGCCCGATACCGCGCTGATTCACATCGCCGCCGGTTTGGATAAAAACATCATCGGCCTATATCAAAACGACGCGCAGAATTTCGCCAACTGGCATCCCAATTCGCCGCGCGCCGAGATTGTGCGCTTTGAAGCGCATATCGACGAAATCGCGCCCGAAATGCTGGCCGCGCCGCTGGCACGTTTTACCGCGCAGGAGGCCGTCTGAATGGGCAAACCCACCGTATTGCTGGGCATGATTAACGATGCCGCCATGTCGCAAACCGTAGCCGCCTGCCTCGAATACCACGGCTTCGAGGTGGTCAACTTCGCCCTTGATTCGCTCGATTTCCGTTACCCGAATTGGCGCGTCCGCACGGCGGTACAGCTTAAAAAACTGCTGGGCAACCGTCAGGCCAAAAAAGAATTGATGGTCGGGCTCAAACGCCGCCAGATTCAGACGGCTTGGAATGCGCATCCGCAGTTTGACTACGCGCTGTTTATCCGCGCCGACATCTACCCCGACAGCTTTCTGCGCGAAGTGCGCCGCCGCAGCCGCGTGATGGTGAACTACCAATGGGACGGCGTGGCACGCTTTGCCGCCGCCCAAGCGCAAATCGGCCTGTTTGACCGCTATTATGCGTTTGACCCCGCCGACATCCGCGCTGATTCCCGCCTGCTGCCCGCCACCAGTTTTTATTTCGACCACGACCTAAGCGGCCTTGCGCCCTACAATCCCGCCGCGCCACGGTTTTACTTTGTCGGCTCGCACCGCGCCGACCGCCTCGACGCCATCCGCCGCTTTTGCCGGTACGCGCAGCAGGCCGGCTGGCAGCTCGATTTTCACATCGTCAACCCAAACCAGCCCGAAGCCGCTCAGGATTACCCCTTTGACGGCGTTTACTTTGCCGACGATGTCCCCTTTGCCGACAACCTCGAGCGCGCCCGCCGCAGCAGCGTGTTGGTCGATTTCGTTATCAGCACCCACAGCGGCCTGTCGCTGCGCACCTTTGAAGCCCTCGGCTACCGCAAAAAACTGATTACCACCAACGCCGAAATCGAAAAATACGATTTCTACCACCCCGACAACATTTTTATCTGGCGCGGCGGCAGCCTCGACGGCCTGCAAGCGTTCATCGCGCGGCCGTATCACGAACTGCCGCAGGAAATCTACCAAAAATACAGCTTCGGCAACTGGGTGCGCTATGTGTTGGACATTGAACCGCACATCAAAATCAGTCTGCCCGCCGCGTGAGTTTGGCAAGGCTGCCAAAACGGTAATTATCAACCCTACCCCGCAGACAACGAATCACATACAATGCCGCCCTTCCATCACGCCGACACCGCCATGAAAGCCAAAACCGTCATCCTCGCCATGCCGCCCATCTTCGGCATCCACCAAGTTATCGCCGAAAACCTGCGTTTTCACGGCTTTGAAGTAACCGAACTCATTTTTGTCGAAGAAAAAAAATTCGCCTACCGCAATATTTGGGAGCGTGTGAAAAAACTGTTTTTCCGCAATATCCTGCGTCGGCGCGAATACAAAAAGGAAAAATTGTTCGCTCCCTACCTACCCGAATTTTCCCGCCGCTTGGATCAAATCGAAGGCAGGGCCGACTACTGCCTGATGTTCTGGCCGGGCGTATTCCCCAGCAAATTCATACAGACACTGCGCGACAAAAGTCGCCTGATGGTACATTACAACTGGGAAACTCTGGAATTTCTCGAACACGAATTCTACAAAATCAAATTCTTCGACAAATTCATCTTTTTCGACCCCTACGACATCGGCCGCCGCCCCGAATACGCCGACAGGCTCGTTCCCGCCACCAGCTTTTGGTTTGACGCCTATCCCAACAGCAGAGAAAACAACGGCAGTCTGTTTTTCATCGGTACACACCACAAAGAGCGTGTTGCCGACATCCGCGCGTTTTATCGTGTGGCAGAAGAACTCGGCCTACCCACCGATTTCCGCATCGCTGCCAAAGACACCGCTCAAGCCAAGCTCGAACTGGGTTTGGACGGCATCCGCTATTTGACTATGGACGAAGCCCTGCCCTACCGCGACAACCTACTAACCGCACAAAAAGCGGGGGTATTGGTGGATTTTCTCCACACCAAACACCACGGCCTGTCGCTGCGCGTCTTTGAGGCATTGGGCTACGGCAAAAAGCTGATTACCACCAACCCCACCGTCATCCATTACGATTTCTACCATCCCGACAATATTTTTGTCTGGAACGGCAACAATACCGAAGAACTGAAAGCTTTCCTGCAACGCCCCTACCACCCGCCACTGGAAGATTTGCAACAGAAATACAGCTTCGGCAACTGGCTGCGCTGGGCATTCGATATCCAACCCAACCAAAGCATCGGCCTGCCACTATTACCTGGGATAAAAACATGAAACAAACCGACAAACCTACCATACTGATCGGTTCGTGGCAGGTAAACGGCATTTACCAACTGATTGTCAGCGAGCTGGAAAAAGCCGGATTTGCTGTTGTCGACATCAGCTACGACCATACCTTCCCTCCCTTCCGCTATCCGTCCTCTGCCGCACGCGCAGCCGTTTTTTTCAAAAAAAACATCCTGAGACAAAAAAACGCCAAACAAAGGCTGGTAGAAGATTTTCGTGGGCAGCATTTCGACAACATCTGCCGCCGCATACGCGGACAAATTGCCGGCCATCCCCATTTTGACCATACCCTCATCCTCGGCGGACAGATTTATCCGCCCGATCTCATCGGCGAAATCAAAGCTAAAACCCGCGGCCTTACCGTCGCCTATCAAAGCGATGCCCTCAGCCGTTTTCCCGATATTTGGCAAACATTTTTCCTCTACGACCGCGTATACGTCTTCGACCCGGCCGATATAGCCGCATACTCCGGTAAAGTGTATCCCGCCACCAACTTCTATTTTCCGCCGGAACAGACTGCGGCAGACACTGTTTCCGATGTCTACTTTCTCGGCTCACACCTGCCGGAATTGCAACGTCATGAAGCCGTTGCCGCTTTCGCCCGTTATGCCGAGGCCAGCAACCTGAAACTCGACTTTACCATCCGCTATTTATCCGAATCTGATTTTCGACGGCACGACACCCTGTACCCCAAAAACGTCCGTGCCACCATGCAAAGCCTGACCTTCGCCGAAAACATCAGCCGCGAACAAAACAGCCGCGTCCTGATAGACTTCAAGCCGCCCATACACAGCGGCCTGTCCTTCCGACCATTCGAAGCACTCGGCTACCGCAAAAAACTGATTACCACCAACCCCGACACCGCCAAATATGATTTCTACCATCCCGACAACATCTTTATTTGGGACGGAAAAACCTTCGACGGCATCGACGAATTCCTCGCCACACCCTACCGGGACACCGACCCCGCCATACGGGAAAAATACAGCTTTGCCAACTGGGTTCGCTATATTCTGCAAATCGCCCCCCACCTGCCGATTACCCTACCCGCGTCCTGACAGGCCGTCTGAAAGCCCATCTACCCGAAAACACAGGAAATCCCCATGACCCTTCTCATCACCGGCGGCGCCGGCTTTATCGGCTCCGCCCTTATCCGCCACCTGATCCAAAACACCGACGAGCGCGTCGTCAATCTCGACAAACTCACCTACGCCGGCAACCTGCAGTCCCTTGCCGCCGTGGCCGACAACCCGCGCTACACCTTCGAGCACGCCGATATCTGCGACCGCACCGCGCTCGAGCGCATCTTCGCCAAACACCAACCCCGCGCCGTGATGCACCTGGCCGCCGAAAGCCATGTTGACCGCAGCATCGACAGCGCAGGCGAATTTATCCACACCAATATCATCGGCACCTTCACCCTGCTCGAAGCTGCCCGCGCCTATTTCGAAAAGCAGCCTGAAAACCAGCGCGCTGCCTTCCGCTTCCACCACATCTCCACCGACGAAGTCTATGGCGACCTGCACGGCACCAGCGACCTCTTCACCGAAACCACCCCCTACGCCCCGTCCAGCCCCTACTCCGCCAGCAAAGCCAGCAGCGACCATCTCGTGCGCGCCTGGCAGCGCACCTACGGCCTGCCCACTCTGATCACCAACTGCTCCAACAACTACGGCCCCTGCCACTTCCCCGAAAAACTCATCCCCCACATCATCCTCAACGCCCTCTCCGGCAAACCCCTGCCCGTGTACGGCGACGGCAGCCAAATCCGTGACTGGCTGTATGTCGAAGACCATGCCCGCGCCCTGTATCAGGTTGTTACCCAAGGAAAAGTTGGCGAAACCTACAACATCGGCGGTCACAACGAAAAAACCAATCTCGAAGTCGTACGCACCGTCTGCGCCCTGCTGGAAGAACTCGCGCCGCAAAAACCCGCCGGCGTGGCGAAATACGAAGACCTCATCACCTTCGTCAAAGACCGCCCCGGCCACGACGCCCGCTACGCCATCGACGCCGCCAAAATCGGCCGCGAACTCGGCTGGCAGCCGCAGGAAACCTTCGACACCGGCATCCGCAAAACCGTCGCCTGGTATCTGGAAAACCGCGACTGGTGGCAAAACGTCCTCAACGGCAGCTACCGCCTGCAACGGCTGGGCAAAGGCGCGTAAACCGGCAAAGAGGCCGTCTGAAAGCGAAACTTCAACAAAGTTAAAACGCTTTCAGACGGCCTCAAACACAAAAACCGGGAAACCTGTGCCGCAACCCCGCCCCCTGACCGAACGGGAACAATGCCTGTTCGACATCCTGATTGCACGCATCCGCCCGCCCCACCGCCTGACCTTCCGCCACGGCGGCCAAGTTCTGCCCCTGAACGACGGCGGCATGGGCAGCCTGCGTTTCATCGACACCAACCCGTCTGCTGCGGAACAAGTTTCCATAGCCGTTGCCGAATACCTGACAAACGACAGCGACGGCATCCCCGTCCTTGCCACCCTGTACGCCCTCCCCGGCGGCAGCCTGTACGAAATCGACATCCGGAAAGCCGACTTCAGCCCCATGCGGCATTTTCCCTAACCTGCCTTTTCAGACGGCCTCAAACCCAAAGGCCGTCTGAAATCCGCCAATCCTCCCGACAAAGGAAACATCATGAACAGCAAACGCTTCACCCCCCCCTCGCCGCCGCCCTCGGCATAGCCACCCCGCCGCCCCGCTTTTCAGGCTACCTTAAAGCGCAAAGGCAGCCTGAAAACACAGAAAAAACAACATGGACAAAATCAATTTACTCAAACAAAAAATAGACGGATTTATCCACCTCCATAACGAATTAACCCACCTCTATGGGCAATTAAAACCATCAGAACTTGCACCTTATTTGAATAAAGAGGACTTTCACAAACTCAGAGAGCTCATCATTCTTGGAGAAGAACGATACTATTTTTTTGAAACCTTACTTTGCTCCAATATTGATCTTGCCAAAGAAATATTGGGATGTGTTTTATCTTGGCGAATACGCTTCGCCCGATACCAAATACGGCGGCTACGAATTTGATTTGTTTATCATGCTGCGCAGTTTTGCAGATATTTTCGGGAAAGAAGGATTGGCGGAATATCTAAAAGAAATCAAAGCATCCAATAACCGATTAAAAGATAAGCGCGTGCGCAGGGTTTCAGCTGATATTTTCACAGATGAAGAAACAGAATAAACAGCAAGCCGCATACACAGTTCAAAAAGCAGCCTGAAACACCTATTTTCCATTTTCAGGCTGCCTCTTGCGCACAAGAACAGGCAGACTGAAACCCGAACCCATTCAGGAAAACAGTTATGATTGCCCTAAAACTATCCTTTGCTTACAGCGCGTTTGAACTGTTTTGCGCCCCGTCTTTCTTGGCGCAAATCCCGTCTGCCGCCGAACACGGCACATCCTATCCCGCTGAATTTTCTTTTAAAAACGCAGCAAAGCCCGCCGTTTTGCATATTGCAAAAAATGCCAACGCTGACGACGATACGCTGGAAATCACCCAAAACTATATTTACCTGAACATATCCGACAACAGCATCGCGCTGATCCGCCATTACTCCGCGCTGATTGCAGAACACGGGCTGCCGTTTTCCAAAGAAATGCCCGACATAACGGTTTTGCCGCATAACAGAGACGTATCGTTTATTGTTTATGCAGATGAGCCAAAATAAAAAATATGCGGCGTTGCTGCACCTTGCCGTACTACCTGCTTGCTTCCTTGTATCTTTTCTATTTTGACTCACTATAAAAGGCCGTCTGAAAACGGGGAAACCCTTTTCAGACGGCCTTTTGCATTGCGTGAGGACAAGGCGCGCCCGCCATCCGCGGCAACAGCGCCCTACCAGTTGTGTACGATTTTCCAAGCCATGCGCAGGGTAATCAGCAGCAACAGGATGCCGAAGCCTTTTTTCAGCTGCGCGGCGGGCAGTTTGTGCGAGATTTTCACGCCGAGGGGGGCGGACACCAGTGTGGCGGCGGCCAGCACGGCGACGGCGGGCAGGTAGATGAAACCGGCCGAGGCGGGGGGCAGGCCGGGGCTGCCCGCTCCGGCGTACCAGTAGCCCGCCGCGCCCGCCACGGCAATCGGCCAGCCCAATGCGGCGGAAGTGCCGACGGCGCGGTGGACGGGGACGTTGCAGAAGGTGAGGTAGGGCACGGTGAGCGAGCCGCCGCCGATGCCGATCCAGCTCGACAGGATGCCGAAGAGTCCGCCCATGCCAAAGAGGCCGCCGCGCCCGGGCAGGTGGCGGCTTGGCGAGGGTTTGATGCCCATCAGGGCGCGCACGGCGATGATGCCGATAAAGACGGTGAAGAAAATCTGCAAACCTTTGCTCGGCAGGTAGCGGGCAATCAGCGCGCCTGCGGCAACGCCGGCCAGGACACCGGGAATCATGCTTTGCAGAATCCGCCAGTCAACCGCGCCTTTTTTGTGCTGCGACAGGGCGCTGGAGAAGGAGGTGAACACCATCACGGCAAAGGATGTGCCGATGGCGGTGTGCTGGGCGTAGGCCGACTGCTCCAAGCCCTGCATCTGCAAAATCCACAATACCAGCGGCACGAGTATGGTGCCGCCGCCGACGCCGAACATACCGGCGATGATGCCGGCCAGCGAGCCGACGGCCAGCAGGATGATGATGGTTTCGGGTGTCCACATGGTTGCTTCTTTCTGTTGGCAAAAAGGCCGTCTGAAAGCGGGGTTTCAACGGATCTCGAACCCGACGGGGCTTTCAGACGGCATGAGTATTCAGGAGCGGCTTGTCTGCCGCACATACATTTCCTGCAGTTTGATGTATTTGTTGAGGGTGTAATTGGCGTAGTTTTTCGCCAGCGCGTAGCCCAATGCGCCGTCGAGAAAGCCGAGTTTGAGGAAATACATTTTGACGAAGGCCGTCTGCGGGCGCAGCCAGAGGTCGGCGAAGGGGCGCGGGCGGCGGCCTTCGCGCAGATAGCGCTCGGCAGAAAGGGCGGAATAGCGGTTCATTTTCGCCAGATACTGATCCCAGCCTTCGTAGGTGTAGTGCAGCATGGGGGCAGCGAGGTCTTTTTCGGGATAGGGGTGGACGGTTTTTTCGTGCACCAGTCCTTCGACGCGCACGCCTTCACGCGGCAGCAGGCGGGTGACGCGGTCGGGGCTGAGCGGGCCGTGCAGGACGGGGCGGCCGCCGAAGTGGTTGGTACGGATGACGCGGTAGGCGGTTTGTTCTCCGGCATCGGTGGCACGGCAGATTTCGGCGGCCAACTCGGGCGTGCAGCGTTCGTCGGCGTCGATGATGAAAATCCACGGGCAGGATGCCTGCTGTACGGCAAAGGTTTTTTGTGCGCCCCAGTCGCCGTTCAGGGCGCGGCGGATGACTTTCGCGCCGCACTCTTCGGCGATTTGCGCGGTGGCATCGTCGCTGAAATCGTCGATAACGATGGTTTCGGCGGCGAAGGGGCAGCTTTCGATACAGGCGCGGATGTTTTTTTCTTCGTTTTTCGCCAGGATTAAAACGCTGATGTCGGCCATGTCGTGTCCTTGTGTGCAAAAGGCCGTCTGAAACGCGGAGGGGTTTCGGACGGCCTGTCGTTTATTGGCTGATGCGGTTGCGTTCGCGCTCTTCGCGGCCTTCTCTGACCGCGCCGACGAAGAAGTAGATGCCTGCGGCGATGAACGCGCCGACGGTGACGGCGGTGAAGGTGAAGAGGAAGTTTTGCATGGTGTTTCCTTGTTGCGGCAGGCCGTCTGAAAGGCATTTTTATGTTTTCAGACGGCATGTGCGGGTTTGGCCGGGATTATTCCTCGGGCTCGTCGCCGTCGGTTTCGTCGCGCGTGCCTTCGGTGATTTGGATGTTCACACCGGCTTTTTCGCGGATTTTCGCTTCGATTTCACCCGCGACTTCGGGATTTTCTTTCAGCCAGATGCGGACGTTGTCTTTGCCCTGGCCGATTTTCGCTCCGTTGTAGCTGTACCAGGCGCCGGATTTTTCGATGACGCCGAGTTTGCTGCCGATGTCGATCAGCTCGCCTTCCCAGCTGATGCCTTCGCCGTAGAGGATGTCGAACTCGGCAGTGCGGAAGGGGGGCGCGACTTTGTTTTTGATGACTTTGACTTTGGTTTCTTTGCCGATGGGGCTTTCGTCGCCTTTTTTAATCTGCGTGCTGCCGCGGATGTCGATGCGCACGGAGGAATAGAATTTGAGCGCGTTGCCGCCGGTGGTGGTTTCGGGGTTGCCGAACATGACGCCGATTTTCATGCGGATTTGGTTGATGAAAACGACGAGGGTATTGGTTTTTTTGATGTGGCCGGTGAGTTTGCGCAGCGCCTGGCTCATCAGGCGTGCTTGCAGGCCGACGTGGCTGTCGCCCATTTCGCCTTCGATTTCGGCTTTGGGCACGAGGGCGGCAACCGAGTCGATGACAACCATGTCCACGCCGCCGGAGCGCACCAGCATATCGCAGATTTCCAGCGCCTGTTCGCCGGTGTCGGGCTGGGAGACCAGCAGGTCTTCGACTTTGACGCCGAGGGCGCGGGCATAAACGGGATCGAAAGCGTTTTCGGCGTCGATAAAGGCGCATACGCCGCCCGCTTTTTGGCATTGGGCGATGGTTTCCAGGCACAGGGTGGTTTTGCCGGAAGATTCCGGGCCGAAAATTTCGACGATGCGGCCGCGCGGCAGGCCGCCGACGCCCAGTGCCAGATCGAGGCCGAGCGAGCCGGTGGAAATAACCTGCAGATCTTCGTCGGGGCTGCTGCCGTCCATTTTCATGATGGAGCCTTTGCCGAACTGTTTTTCAATCTGCGCCAGGGCGGCGGCGAGGGCTTTGCTTTTGTCTTCTGCCATGATGTTCTCGTGTTTGGGAAACAGTGAAAATAAACGCGCGGATTATCGCATAAGGGGAGGCCGTCTGAAAGCGTTTCGCCCTTTCAGACGGCCTCCTGCGGCGACAAGCCGTTTATACGATTTCGGCTTTTTCGATGATAACGGGCTCTACGGGCACGTCGTCATGGTAGCCGTGGCTTTTGGTGGCGACTTTCTCGATGGCGTCCACCACGTCGAAGCCGTCGGTCACTTTGCCGAAAACGGCGTATCCCCAGCCGTGCAGGCTGGGCGAGGTGTGGTTGAGGAAGCCGTTGTCTTTGGTGTTGATGAAAAACTGCGCCGAGGCCGAGTGCGGCGCCTGGGTCCGCGCCATGGCGATGGTGTATTTGTCGTTGGAAAGGCCGTTTTGCGCTTCGTTTTCGATGGGGTCGCGGGTGGCTTTTTCGCCCATGTCGGGGTTCATGCCGCCGCCTTGGATCATGAAGCCGGGAATGACGCGGTGGAAGATTACGCCGTCGTAAAAGCCGTCTTTCACATACTGTTCGAAGTTGGCGGCGGTAAGCGGCGCTTTTTCGTGATCGAGTTCGAGGGTGATGACGCCTTTGTTGGTGGTCAGTTTGATCATGGGATTTCCTTTATGCGGATGGTGGGTGGAGGCTGTCTGAAAAGGCTTTCGGGCTTTCAGACGGCCTGTACGGATTAGGGGCTGTTGACAATTGGTTTGCGAAGCGGGTTTTGCGTCAGAAAACAGCAGATGCAAGGCACAAACCGCAGCAAGGTTGGACACCTTGCGAGGATTTGCAACGCGGCAGATGCCGTTTTATGGCGGAAAAGCCGCCAAAACGCTGATTGTCAACACACCCTAATGTTGCCTGTCGAGCCAGCGTTCTGCGTCGAGGGCGGCCTGGCAGCCGGAGGCCGCGCTGGTGATGGCTTGGCGGTAGGTGTGGTCTTTCACGTCGCCCGCTGCCCATACGCCTTCGATGTTGGTTGCGCCGACATCGCCGCCGCTGCCGCCGCGCGTTTTGAGATAGCCGGTTTCGTCCATGTCGAGTTGGCCTTTGAAGATGTCGGTGTTGGGCTTGTGGCCGATGGCGATGAACACGCCTTTGACGGCGATGTCTTCGCTCGCACCGTTGTGAAACTTGATGCGCGCGCCGGTTACGCCGCTGTCGTCGCCGAGGATTTCTTCCAACACGGCATCGGTTTTCAGAATGATTTTGCCTTCTGCCACGCGCTGCATGAGTTTGTCGACCATGATTTTTTCGGCGCGGAAGCTGCTGCGGCGGTGGATAAGGGTAACGGTGTCGGCGATGTTGGCAAGGTAAAGGGCTTCTTCTACGGCGGTGTTGCCGCCGCCGACCACGGCGACGTGCTGCTGTTTGTAAAAGAATCCGTCGCAGGTGGCGCAGGCGGATACGCCGCGTCCGGCAAAGGCTTCTTCACTGGGCAGGCCGAGGTATTTGGCCGATGCGCCGGTGGCGATGATGAGCGCGTCGCAGGTGTATGTGCCTGTGTCGCCGGTGAGGGTGAACGGACGGTTTTGCAAATCGACGGTGTGGATTTGGTCGAAAACCATTTCCGTACCGAAACGCTCGGCGTGGGTTTGGAAACGCGCCATCAGCTCGGGGCCCTGCACGCCTTCGGCATCGGCCGGCCAGTTGTCCACTTCGGTGGTGGTCATGAGCTGGCCGCCCTGTTCGATGCCGGTGATGATGACGGGCTTGAGGTTGGCGCGGGCGGCGTAAACGGCGGCGGTGTAGCCTGCGGGGCCGGAGCCGAGGATGATGAGTTTGTGGTGTTGGGACATGGGTTTCCTTTCGTTGCACCTGCATGACGGAGGCCGCCTGAAAAGGCGGTTTCTCTTTCAGACGGCCTCAATGTGTAAAAAACGCTTTGAGGCCGTCTGAACGTTTATCTGCGGCGGCGGCCGCCGAAGAATCCGCCGCTGCGGCGCTGCGGGCGGTAGTTGGGCTGGGCGCGGTCAGTGGGGCGGTAGGCGCCGGCCTGTTGTCCTGCGGGGCGGCTCGGACGCAGGGAGGACGGCACGTTGGGGCGTTTGCCTTTGTATTGCTGCTCGTAGCGGCTGCGTACCTGCTGCGTGGCGGGGGTGACGGGGGCGCGGCTGAACCGGTTGGCCAGCGCGTTGCCGATAAACGCGCCTGCGGCCGCGCCGACCAGGCTTTGCAGCAGCCAGTTGCCGCTGGAATGGTCGTAAACATACTGCTGGCCGTCGCTGCCGGTAACGGTTTCGCCGTTTTTGCCTTTTTCCTGCGCTTCGGCCGACAGGGTTTCGTTTACCGCGTCGGGGTTGAGCCGGTAGACGGTTTGGTCGGCGGCGGAAGCGGCCTGCGCCTGCAATTGGGCGATTTGCTGCTGCTGGTCTTTGAGCTGCTGTTCGAGTTCGGCCTGCCTGTCGTTGCCGCAGGCGGCGAGGGAGAGGGCGGCAAGGGCGGGAAGGATGTAGCGGGTTTTCATACGGGTTCCTTGTCGTGAGTTATGGGAATGTGCGCCTCCATATAGGGCGCGGCGGCGGGGAAATCAAGGCCGTCTGAAAACGGGCGCGGCAGATGCGGCGCTTTCAGACGGCCTCAGGCGCTATTGTCCCGACGATTCGAGTTTCTGGTGTCCCTGTTTCAGCTTGATTTTGCTTTTCAGATAGTCCAGCAGGCTCGAATACATGCGGATGGCGCTCTGCTGCGCGATTTGTTTGCGGACGAGGTTTTTCTCCTCCGCGCTTGCCTGCGGCACGGTCACCGACTGCACTTCCATCAGCACGGGCACGGGCAGGCCTTCGAGCAGGGCGTAGGCCGGTTTGCCCTCTGCCGGGCGGGCTTTGGCCAGTGCGGCGAGTGCCTGCGGCGGCAGACGCATGCGGGCGTCGGCGGCGCTCAGGGTTTCGACGGGCGACCAGGCCAGCTCGGGTTTGCCGCCTTTTTGCAGCTCGGCCAGCAGTTTTTTGCCCTGCTCCTGCGCGGCTTTGGCCGATTCGCTGTTGAGGTAGGCGGCGCGCACTTCTTCTTTTGCCTGCTCAAACGAGGGCGTGCTCTCTTCGCGGGTTTCGCTTGCGCGTACCACCCAGTAACCTTCGCCCACGGCGATCGGGTCGGAATTGTGTTTTTTCTTGAACACTTCGTCGCCGAACAGGGCTTCCACCAAATCGGCGGGCAGCTGCGCCTGCTGCGCTTTGTCTTTGGTCAGCCAGTCGCCGCCTTCTTTTACCGGCAGGCCGGTTTTCTCGGCGGCGGCTTTCAGGCTGTCGGGCGAATCGAAGGCGGCCTGTTGCAGGATTTCGCGTGTTTTCGCCAGCGTCTGCCGCGCTTTCTGCCGTTTCAGATCGGCTTCGATCTGCGCTTTGGCTTCGTCGAAGCTTTCCGAGCCGCGGACGTTGTCGATGTGCACGATGTGGAAGCCTTCGTCGGTTTCCACCAGCTCTGTCGCGCCTTTGCCGAGTTTGGCAACGGCGGCTTTGAAGGCTTCGGGCAGCGGCGTGTCTTTGCCGATTGCGCCGAGGCTGCCGCCTGTCTGCGCCGTGCCTTCGTCCTGCGAGTATTTGCGCGCCAGTTCTGCGAAGGTGTCGGGCGCGGCTTTGGCTTCGGCCAGCACTTTTTCCGCTTCGGCCTTCACGGCGGCTTTGTCCGCTGCGGCGGCTTTAAACATGATGTGCGACACTTCGCGTTGCGCTTCGGCGGCTTTCTGCCGCTCGTCGAAGGCTTTTTTCACTTCGTCTTCGCCCACGGTCTGTTTGTCGGCCAGCGCGTCGGCGGAAAGTTCGATGTATTGGAATTTCACAGCCTGCGGGCGGACGTATTTGCTTTTGTCTTTGTCGTAATAGGCTTTGAGCGCGGCATCGTCGGCCTTCACTTGCGCGGCGAAGTTTTTCGGGTCGAGTATCACGGTGCGCACGGTGCGGTCGGCCAGCACGGTTTCGGCGTAACGCGTGTATTGCGCGTCGGTGACGATGTTGCCGTTGGCGGCGAGATTGACGAGGTTTTGCAGCTGGAACTGGCGGCGCAGGGTGTTGAGGAACTGTTCTTCGTTCATGCCGCTCTGTTGCAGAAAGCTGCGGAATTTCGCTTCGTTGAAGCGGCCGTTTTCGTCGTGGAAGCCCGGATCGTCGACGATCACCTGTTTCAGCTGCGCGTCGGACACGGCGATGCCCATCATTTTCGCGCCCTCAGTGAGGAAGGCGCGTTCGGTCAGCACGGTCAGGGCGTCTTGCGGGCTGCCCAGTTTTTCGTCGCGCTGCGCCTGCTGCACGCTTTGGGTGCTGATTTTTTCGCCGCCGACTTTGACGATATAGTCCGATCCTGCGGCGATGATGCCGCCCGCGCCGAAGCCGACGAAGGTGAGCGCAATCAGACCCAGCAGGATTTTGGCCGGGCCGCGGTATTTTTCTACGGTGGAAAACATGGTGTGAATGCCGGTTGTGTAGGTAAAAAAAGGGCGCCATTGTAACCGATTTCGCCTGCGCCAGAAACACGGGAAAAGGCCGTCTGAAAAGCCTGTTTCGGGCTTTCAGACGGCCTTTTGCCCGGGCGGGCGGCGGCGGCTTTTGGGCTGCATCAATCAGAGAAAATTTCAAAAAGTCCGCCCGGACAGGTTCACCCTGCCCTGCTCCGCTCCGGTTTTCAGACGGCCTCAATCGGGCAAAGGCCGTCTAAAAGCAGCCTAGGGTCTGTTGGCATTCAACTTGCGGGACGGTTTTTTGAGTAAAAAATGCCCGAATGCAAGGAAAAAAGCACAGCAAGTTTGGACACCTTGCGGGCATTTTTGACGAGGCAGGCGGGTATTTTTTGCCAAAAACACCGCCGCAACGCCGATTGTCAACAGACCCTAGTACCCGCCCAAAAGCTGTTCGCGGGTAAGCAGGAAGACGAAGCCGTCGCCGCCACTCGTTTCCAGCCAGGTGAAGGGCAGCTCGGGATAGGCGGCTTCGAGTTCGGCGCGGTTGTGGCCGATTTCCACCAGCAGCACGCCGTGCGGGTTGAGGAATTTGGCGGCGTGCAGCAGGATTTGCCGCGTGGCGTCGAGGCCGTCTTCGCCGCTGCCGAGCGAAAGTTCCGGCTCGTGCAGGTATTCGGGCGGCAGTTCGGCGACGGATTCGGCGTCGACGTAGGGCGGGTTGGAGACAATCAGGTCGTATGTGCCGTCCAAGCCCTCGAACAGGTCGGTGTGTATCAGGTTGACGCGCTCTTCGAGGCCGTAGTCTTCCACATTGACGGCGGCCACTTCCAGCGCGTCGAGGCTGATGTCGGCGGCGTCGACCACGGCGTCGGGATAATGGAAGGCCGCCTGAACGGCCAGACAGCCGCTGCCGGTACACAAATCGAGCACGTTGTGGACGAGTTCGTCGTATTCGATCCACGGCCGCAGCGGCTCGCCCAGCAGTTCGGCAATAAAGGAGCGCGGCACAATCACGCGCTCGTCGACGTAAAAATCAAAATCGCCCTGCCGCGCGTGGTGCGTCAGATAGGACACGGGCAGACGCTCTTTCACGCGCCGTTCCATCAGGCCGAGGAGCTCCTCTTTTTCAGACGGCGTCAGACGCGCATCGAGATAGGGTTCGAGCACGTCCAGCGGCAGATTGAGCGTGTGCAGAATCAGATAGGCGGCCTCGTCGTGGGCGTTGTCACTACCGTGGCCGAAAAAAAGCCCCGCTTCGTTAAAGCGGCTGACGGCGAAACGCAGCAGGTCGCGCACGGTGAAAAGGTGTTCGGCGGCTTGGGTGAACATGGTTGGCCTCGCGTTAAAAAAGGCGCGGATTATACCGCAAGGCCGCCGCGGCGGGTTTCAGACGGCCTCAGCCCGCCGCTGGACAAGGGGCTTTACATTTTGCATAATCCGTAAAATTTTGTTTGATTGTTTAAAGGAAAACCGATGAAACCCCTGTTTCTCGCCGCCGCGCTGGCCGCCCTCGGCCTGAGCGGATGCAGCAGCACCGGCGGCAAAACGCCGCAGGAAATGGTGGCGTATTCCATGGAGCGCAGCCTGTCGAAAGACTACAGCTACAATTTTTCCGCCGAAGCGCGCGTGTCGCTCACCGGCCAAAAAGACGGACTTGCCCCCAAAACGGCGCAAAAAATCACCGAAGACACGGCCAAAAAGCGGGAAACACTGGAAAAACTGCTTGCCGACGGCAAAGTGCCCGAAGACGAGCACGTTTGGGTCGTCATGGCCGAAGCGGCCAACCTCCAACCGGGCAGCCTGGCCTACCGCGCCATCTCCCAAATCACCGACCCGCTGGCCGCCTCGCCCGCCGCCCATTCCTATTTCGACAAAAGCCGTCTGAAAGCCGAAGGCGCGGTGGACATGGCGGCGGGGAAAATCGAAATCGTGCCCGAAATCGCCGTCAAAGGCCGCAACGAAAGCCTGAACATCCGCATGCCCGTGCTGCTGGACACAAAAGACATGTCGGCCATTGTCGAGCTGCCCGAATCGGTTGCCACCGCCATGTCGCTGACGGTTGGCGAAAAAACCGCCAAGCGCCTGCAAACCCTGCCGATGCGCTTCACGCTGCAAGACATCGACGATACAAACGAATGGGCGAAACTGCCCGTTAAATCAGCGGCCAAAGCCCTGTTTGCCGCCGCCTACCGCAGCTACGCCGATATGCCCGAAGGCACTTACACCGCCCTGCCGCTCGACGCCTACGGCCGCAGCATCGGCGCTGCCTACCGCATCGGCTACCGCGAAGACAAAGCCTTTGTCAACGCCTACACCGCCAACCTCTACAAACACTTCTCCGCCGAACTTACCCGTTTGGAAAAAGAAGCCCCCGAAACGGGCATTTCCGCCGAAGGCTACAAAGCCGTGCACGAACAGGCTGCGCAGCTGAACCGCATCTTTGCCGAAGGCTGGATGCTGCCGGAAGACGCCGATACCGACAGCGAATCCGTGCGCTCCGAAGTCGAACGCTACCGCCGTCTCAAAGACAAATACGGCCGGATGGCGCCGGTCGAAGACATGATCTGGCAGGTCGACATCTATCTCGACAGCAAAGGCCGCTTTGTCGGCCAGCGCCGCTACACGCAGATCAACGGCAAAGAAAACGCCTTCAATATCGACATGACGCTCAGAATGTACAACTTCGGCAAACCGAAATTCACCTTCCGCCCCGATCCCGCGCAAACCGTCAGCATGAAAGAATATGCCGACGCACTCGCCGAACGGCGTAAGAGCCGCCACGGCAACAGCGCCGACACCCGGGCAGGAAATGCCTATCCCGCCTCCCCGTGCGCCACTTACACGAAAAAACACAAACAATCCGCCGGCTGCGCCAAACGCTGAACCGGGCTGTAAAGGCCGTCTGAAAGCGCAGATTCGACACAGCCGAAACCGCACTTTCAGATGGCCTTCCAAACGCGGCACCACTGATGCGGCGGCCGTAGCCAACCCGTCCGATGTGTAAACATCGTGCCGCTTTTGCTTCAATTTGCGCCGCTTTGTGTTATCGTTGCGAAAATTCCGGCAATATTATTTTCAAACCCTTTCTCCAACATCCTATCCAATCACTTAAAAAAGGTAGCTTCACAATGGAAAACTGGTCGCAAACACTGGGAGCAGGCACGCTCCTGGGCATTGCCGCGGGCGCGGTATTGCTGATTTTGCTGCTCATCGTCAAATTCCGCATCCACGCCCTGCTGACCCTGATTATCGTCAGCCTGCTCACCGCGCTGGCCACCGGTTTGCCGGTCAACCACATCGTCAACGACGTGCTGGTGAAAAACTTCGGCGGCACGCTCGGCGGCGTCGCCCTGCTGGTCGGCCTGGGCGCGATGCTCGGGCGGCTGGTGGAAACCTCGGGCGGCGCGCAGTCGCTGGCCGACGCGCTGGTGCGCGCCTTCGGCGAAAAACGCGCGCCCTTCGCGCTGGGCGTCGCCTCGCTGATTTTCGGTTTCCCCATTTTCTTCGACGCCGGGCTGATGGTAATGCTGCCCATCGTTTTCGCCACCGCGCGGCGCATGAAAGCCGAAGTGCTGCCCTACGCCATGGCCTCCATCGGCGCGTTCTCCGTGATGCACGTCTTCCTGCCGCCGCACCCCGGCCCGATTGCCGCCGCCGAGTTTTACGGCGCGAACATCGGACAGGTGCTGATGGTCGGCCTGCCCGTCGCCGTCATTTCCTGGTATTTCAGCGGCTATCTGCTGGGCAAAGTACTCGGCCGCACCATCCATGTGCCCGTGCCAGACTTCCTCAGCGGCGGCGCGCAGGACAACGACCAACCCAAAACCCCCGCCCCCGCGTCCACCGTTATCGGCATCCTGCTGATTCCCATGGTGCTGATTTTCCTCAACACCGGCTTGGCCACCCTCATCAGCAAAAAAGCGGTTGATGCGGGCGAAACCTGGGTACAGATGCTGCAAATGATCGGTTCGACCCCCGTCGCCCTGCTGATTTCCGTGCTGGCCGCCATGATCGTGCTCGGCCGCAAACGCGGCGAACAGGCTTCGGCTCTGGAAAAAACCATAGACGGCGCACTCGGCCCCGTCTGCTCCGTCATCCTCATCACCGGCGCGGGCGGCATGTTCGGCGGCGTATTGCGCGCCTCGGGCATCGGCAAAGCGCTGGCCGACAGCATGGCCGACCTCGGCATCCCCGTTTTGCTCGGCTGCTTCCTCGTCGCCCTTGCCCTGCGTATCGCCCAAGGCTCGGCCACCGTCGCCCTCACCACCGCCGCCGCCCTGATGGCGCCCGCCGTGGCCGCCGCAGGCTTTAACGACTGGCAGCTTGCCTGCGTCGTCCTCGCCACTGCCGCAGGATCGGTCGGATGCAGCCACTTCAACGACTCGGGCTTCTGGCTGGTCGGCAAACTGCTCGACATGGACGTGCCCACCACCCTGAAAACCTGGACGGTCAACCAAACCCTGATCGCCGCCATCGGCTTCGCCCTGTCCGCAGCCGCCTTCGCCGTGTTTTAAGGAGCAGACATGACGGTACACTTTGTCATCATGGGCGTGTGCGGCAGCGGCAAAACCACCGCCGCCCAAGCCCTGCAAAAACAGCTCCGAGGCTGCCCCTACGCCGAAGGCGACGACTTCCACACCCAGGCCAACCGCGACAAAATGGGCGCAGGCATCCCGCTGACCGACGCCGACCGCGCCCCCTGGCTCGAAAGCCTGCGCGGCTGGATGGACGCACAGGCGCAGGCGGACGCGGCCTACTCCGTCGTCACCTGCTCCGCCCTCAAACACATCTACCGCGACATCCTGCGCGGCGCCGAAGGCCGCGTCGCCTTCATCCACCTCGCCCCGCCGCACGATGTCAACCTGCGCCGCATGACCGCGCGCAAAGGCCACTACATGAAAGCGGGCATGCTCGATTCGCAACTGGAAATACTCGAAGAGCTCTCGGCAGACGAATACGGCGTCAAAATCGTCAACGGCGGCACCCCCGCCGAAGCCGCAGCCGCCATCGCCGACTGGCTCGGCCGCGAAAACCTCGTCTGACGCCGCACACAAAAAAGGCCGTCTGAAAAACCGTGGCACAAACGGCTTTCAGACGGCCTTTTATCAGGAGTCCGCCCGTGAACACCCCCTTTCCCGACCGGTTCGACGAACTGGCACAGCTCGAAGCCGAAGCCAAAGGCGTTTTGTCCGATTTTCCACTCATCATCAACGGCCGCGAAACCCGTTTCACCTTTTACGATCCGGCGCGCCTGCGACAGGACATCGAAGCCGAAAGCGGCAACCCCTATATCCGCATCGGCAACCTCGTCGTCCTGCCCCGCGTCAGCAAAGAAAACATCCTGCTGTTTGTTCAAGACCTGTCCGAAGCTGACGCAGACGGAAAGGCCGTCTGAAAAACGGCGGCGGCTGAAACTGTAAAAACAGCCCGAAACCCGCCGCCATGTGCCGCTTCGCCCCCTCCCCTGCGCTCACGCGGGGGAGGGTTGGGGAGGGGGTGGCATTTCGCAGAAATGCTTTTACTGCCGCAGTTCCCGCAAAAGTTGCCGCAGCGGCGCAAGTCCCCACCCTAGCCCTCCCCCGCGCGGGCGGGGGAGGGAATCAGGGAGCGGCGGCAAAGGGGCAAACGGCCTGAAAGCAAAACGGTGGCCGTCTGAAAAACGGTGGCCGTCTGAAAAACGGTGGCCGTCTGAAAAACGGTGGCCGTCTGAAAAACGGTGGCCGTCTGAAAAACGGTGGCCGTCTGAAAAACGGTGGCCGGCCTTTGCGGTGTCCGCCAAAATAACTCTCGTCCAACTCAATTGAGCCGCCAAAAACCGTATCGGCTTCCAATGAAAGATGATGGCTGATGACTTCGCGAATCTTGCGGTAAAACAGCACTGCCGAATTGGGGTGGATGCCCAATAAATCAGCTGCCGAACGGGCAGTAACTTCGAGTACAAAAAACTGAAGCAGTTTCTTTTGAATACTCTTTTTTAGTTTACAACGGGTTATCTTCATTTTTGCAGTCTAACATGACTGCTTATCTAGTACAGCCCCTTTGTTTATGTCTATTCGGAAGTTTTTTTAATTTCATTGCAACATTGATTATGGATAAAAAAATAAAAAATACAAAATCTTACGGGTTTCTCTTGTTTCGGCTTTGCTGGCTGCGCCGGCAGTTGTTGTGGCGGAAGAAGTTTATGAATTCGGCAGGGGTATCAGCCAAACGGAAGGGGCGTCCTTCCGTGAATCGGGAGTGGTGGAAAACGGGGCGGAGCGTTCCCGGTATTTGAACGAAAGGGCGCAGCAAACCAAAGCGTTTGTGCAGTCGCCCCCGCGCAAAACAAGCGTCCGCGACAATGCGGCGCAGAACAAAAAGCCCGGCAAGCAGGCCAAGAAAAAACAGTCCGAAGAATATTTCGGCAGCAAAAAATGGGAAGCGGACGCTCGGCGCAGTTTCCGTAATGAAATGAAAAAACGCGAGGCAGAACGTGAGGCCGGGCGCAGTCTAGTATCTCAATGTATTAAGCAGACCGTCAGCCAAAGAAAACAGGCCGTCTGAAAAGGGTTTTAACTTCGTTGAAGCCGCGTTTTCAGACGACCTCAACCGTTTTCGCGATGCCCGCATGCTGCGGGCGGCCCGGTTTGCCCATTCCGCGCCGCCGCCGAAACGGTAGCGGGGCAGGGCGGTTTGAGGCCGTTTAAAAAGCCCGTTTCCCGCCTTTCAGACGGCCTCAGTCCCGCCCCTGTCTGCCCCGCTTAACGATGGAAAAGCAAACTGCACAAGCTGTTTTTTTATGTTAAAGTGCGGCTTTAAAAACAACGCAGACGCAGGTCTTACGGCCGCTTTTTTTATGCGTCGTCCACTACTATGCAGTCTTGGCAGCTACCCGAATACGTCGCCGACATCCTGCCCACCGGGGCGCGGCAGCTTGAAAGCGCGAAAGAAAAAATCCTCGCCCTGTTCCGCTCGCACGGCTACGAACTCGTGCATCCGCCGCTGATGGAATACAGCCGCTCGCTGCTCACCCATATCGACTCCGGCCTTTCTCTCAAAACCGTCCGCGTCACCGACCAAATCAGCGGCCGCCAGCTCGGCATCCGCGCCGACATCACGCCGCAGGTCGCCCGCATCGACGCCCACCTCCTCTCGTCCAACCAAGGCATCAACCGTCTGTGCTACGCAGGCTCGGTGCTGCACGCCCGCCCCGAAGGCTTTTTAAACACCCGCGAACCTTTGCAGGTGGGCGCGGAGCTTTACGGCTACGGCGGCATCGAAGCCGACATCGAAATCATCGGCCTGATGCTCGACAGCCTGAATACCGCCGATTTCGGCGACGTTTTGCTCTCGCTCGGCCACATCGGCGTTTTCCGCGCCCTCTCCGCCGCCGCAGGGCTGGACGCGCAGCAGTCGGAAACCCTGCTCGAGCTGATGCAGGACAAAGACGGCGCCGCCGTCGCAGGCCGTCTGAAAGAATGGCGGCTCGACGGCATGTGGCAGAAAGCCCTCGCCCTCTTGCCCGCGCTCTACGGCGGCCGCGAAATCCTCGCCGCCGCGCGGCAGAAACTGCCCGAACTCTCCGCCGTCAGCCGCGCCCTCGACGAACTCGAAGCCGTGTGCGCCGCCTTCCCGCAGCAGCGCGTCCACATCGATTTGGCCGAGCTGCGCGTCGACAACTACCACAGCGGCCTGCTCTACGCCGCCTACGGCAGCGGCGGCCATGATGCGGTAGCTCGCGGCGGCCGTTACGACGGCTTGGGCGTCCACTTCGGCCGCGCCCGCCCCGCCACCGGTTTCAGCTTCGATTTGCGCAAATTCCTCGGACGCCTGCCGCAAAACGAGCGCCGTCCCGCTATTTCCGT
The DNA here is from genome assembly GCF_002237445.1 of Neisseria sp. KEM232. Lineage (NCBI taxonomy): Bacteria > Pseudomonadati > Pseudomonadota > Betaproteobacteria > Neisseriales > Neisseriaceae > Neisseria > Neisseria sp. KEM232. Next base: position 1,776,084 of record NZ_CP022527.1, on the reverse strand, counting down.
CGCCCTGGCCGACGCGGCCGAAGCCGCCGAAGCTGTCGCACAGTTGCGCGCGGCGGGTGAAACCGTCGTTATCGACTACGGTCTGCCCTCCAACAGCAGCAGCGGCAGCACGCGCCGCCTGCAAAAACAAAACGGCGTGTGGACGGTCACGGAATAGGGCAGACCCGATACGGCGTTTTCAGACGGCCTCCAAGCACGCAGCATCAGGCCGTCTGAAAAGCCAAGCAAGCAGCACATTTCCAGCGGCCGCCTTTTTCAGACGGCCTCCCGTTTTCCCCTCATTTAAGGCAAACACAATATGGCACAAAACGTAGTAGTCGTCGGCTCGCAGTGGGGCGACGAAGGCAAAGGCAAAATCGTAGACTGGCTGGCCGAGCAGAGCAGCGGCGTCGTCCGCTTCCAGGGCGGCCACAACGCCGGGCACACCCTCGTCGTCGGCGGCAAAAAAACCATCCTCCGCCTGATACCCAGCGGCATCCTGCACGAAAAACTCGACTGCTTTATCGGCTCGGGCGTCGTCGTTTCACCCGAAGCCCTGTTGGGCGAAATCGACGAGCTCACCGCCGCCGGCGTGAAAAACGTCGAAGGCCGTCTGAAAATCGCCCCCACCGCCACCCTTATCCTGCCCTACCACATCGCCCTCGACCAAGCGCGCGAAGCCTCGAAGGGCGACCAGAAAATCGGCACCACCGGCCGCGGCATCGGCCCGGCCTACGAAGACAAAGTTGCCCGCCGCGCCGTACGCGCCGTCGACCTTTTCGACTGCGGCAAACTGGCGGAAAAAGTCCGCGCCAACGTCGAACTCTACAACATCCAGCTGCAACACCTGCACGGCGCCGCGCCCGTCTCCTACGAAGACATCATGGCGAAAATCGAAGGCTTCAAAGACCGCATCCTGCCGATGATTCACGACGTCGCCCGCACGCTCTACGAAAAAAACGCGCGCGGCGAACACCTGCTGTTTGAAGGCGCGCAGGGCACGCTGCTCGATATCGACTACGGCACTTATCCCTTCGTCACCTCGTCCAACTGCTCTGCCGGCGCCGCCGCCCCCGGCGCGGGTGTGCCGCCGCATATGCTCGACTACGTGCTGGGCATCGTCAAAGCCTACACCACCCGCGTCGGCTCGGGTCCGTTCCCGACCGAGCTCTTCGACGAAGTGGGTGAGGGTTTGGCCGAGCGCGGCCACGAGTTCGGCTCGGTCACCGGCCGTCCGCGCCGCTGCGGCTGGTTCGACGCCGCCGCCCTCAAACGCTCCATCCAAATCAACGGCATCACCGGCATGTGCATCACCAAGCTCGACGTGATGGACGGCATCGAAGAAATCAAAATCTGCGTCGGCTACGAATTTGAAGGCAATCGCACCGACATCCTGCCCTTCGGCGCGGACGCCGTCGCCAAATGCGTGCCCGTGTACGAAACCCTGCCCGGCTGGACGGAATCTACCTTCGGCGTGACCGAATACGACGCGCTGCCGGAAAACGCCCGCCGCTATCTCAAACGCATCGAAGAGGTGTGCGGCGCACCCGTCGCCATCATCTCCACCGGCCCCGACCGCGAGCAGACTATTCTGCTGCAACACCCGTTTGCCTGAATGTATAGTGAGTCAACACGGAAATCTACGGCGTTGCTGCGCCTTGTCGTACTACTTGTACTGTCTGCGGCTTGCTGCCTTGTATCTTTCCATGTTGTTTCACTATAAAGGCAAGAGGCCGTCTGAAAGCGCGAAAACAGGCTTTCAGACGGCCTTTCGCGTGGTATGAACACGCCGCGCCGCCATATTTGCCAAACGTTCGGACGGTCTGCCAACAACGTCATTCCCGCGCAGGCGGGAATCTTGTTTGAGATCCGCCGATTTCCGACAAAACAATCCGTTGCCGAAATTCCTGAAAGATTCCCGCCTGCGCGGGAATGACGCCGTTTGTTGTTTTAGGCCGTCTGAAATCACACCATACACCCAACCCCGAAAGCCCCCATGCCCAACAGCGAATCCGCCCGCTGGCTCAGCGTCTTCGCCCTTGCCTGCGCCGCCTTTATCTTCAACACCACCGAATTCATCCCCGTCGCCCTGCTCAGCGACATCGGTGCCGGTTTTGCCATGAAACCCGCCGACACCGGCATCATGATTACCGTCTACGCCTGGGTCGTCGCCCTGATGTCGCTGCCGCTGATGCTCGCTACCCGCAACACCGAACGGCGCGGCCTGCTGCTCGTGCTGTTTGCCGTGTTCTCCGCCGCCCACGTGCTGTCGTATTTTGCACAGAGTTTCGCCGTGCTGCTCGCCTCGCGCGTCGCCGTCGCCCTGACCCACGCCCTGTTCTGGTCGATTACCGCCGCGCTGGCCGTGCGCGTCGCACCGCAGGGCAAGGGCAACCAGGCGCTCGGCATTTTGAGCACCGGCACCGTGCTGGCGATGGTGCTCGGCATCCCGCTGGGGCGGCTGGCGGGCAACGCCTACGGCTGGCGGCTCAGCTTCCTGCTTATCGGCCTGGCCGCCGTGCCCGTCGCCCTCGTGCTGGCGAAAAGCCTGCCCAGGCTGCCCAGCGCCAACACCGGCTCGCTCGACAGCCTGCCCGTGCTGGCCAAACGCAAAAGCCTGATGCTGCTCTACGCCTTCACCATCCTGATGATCACCGCCCATTTCACCGCATACAGCTACATCGAACCCTTCGCCCTGCAAAGCGCGCGTTTCGCCCCGCAGCAGGCCACCCTGCTGCTCCTGGTATACGGCGCAGCGGGCTTTGCCGGATCGTATCTTTTCGGACGGTATTTCAGCCGCAATGCCCGCGTTTTCTTCGCCGCAGGCACCGCCGCCACGGCCGCCGCCATGTTCCTGCTGCTGCCCCTGTCTGCCCCCGCCTGGCTGCTGATGGCGCTGTGCTTCTTCTGGGGCATCGTGATTACCGCCCTGAGCCTCGCCATGATTTCGCGCGTGCTGCACTTTGCCGCCGACGCCACCGACGTCGCCAGCTCCATCTACTCCTCGCTGTTCAACGTCGGCATAGGCGGCGGCGCCCTGTTCGGCCGCTACGCCGCCCAATGGTTCGGCCTGAACAACATCGGCTACGCAGGCGGCAGCCTCGCCGCCCTCGCCCTGCTTCTGGCGCTGGTGTTGGTGAAACAGCCCGACTTCGCCGACGCGCCGCAGGGGAAAACGGACGCGGAGGCCGTCTGAAAGTGCGGTTTCAACGGAGCTGGAAAACGGATTGGGGGCTTTCAGACGGCCTTTCGCGCCCCCGCACGGTTTCCGACAAAACCCAAAAAAACGCGTTCGCCGTTGTGTGCACGTCCTGCACAAAAACGGTTTGAGACCGTCTGAAAGCCCGTAAAACGGTGTTTCAGACGGCCTCAATCGTGCCGCTTAATGCCTGCGGGGTTTACCGTTTCACAGCCTGATGCAGCGCGCCGACTACCTGCCGCACCTGTTCCTCCGTCATATACGGGTGCATCGGCAGGCTCAATACTTCTTCGGCCACCAAATCGCCCACAGGCAGCACGGCATCGGATACGACGGCGGGCTGCTTGTTGAGCGGAATCGGGTAGTGCACGGCGGTCGGGATGCCTGCCGCTTTCAAGGCCGTCTGAACGGCATCGCGGTTTTTCACGCGCACGGTGTATTGGGCATACGCGCTGATATTGTGGCTTTCGATAAACGGTGCGGCGATGCCGGCTTTATCCAGTTCCTGCGCGTAAACGGCGGCAACCTGCCCGCGCAGGCCGATTTCTTCCTCCAGAATCGCCAGTTTGGGCAACAGGATGGCAGCTTGCAGCGTGTCCAGACGGCTGTTTACGCCGACGCGGATATGGTGGTAGCGGCGGTCTTGGCCGTGGCGCGCGATTTGGCGGATGACGGCGGCCAGATTGTCGTCGTCAGTAAAAACCGCGCCGCCGTCGCCGTAGCAGCCCAAAGGTTTGCTGGGGAAGAAGCTGGTGCAGGAAACAGTGGTCAGGCTGCCTGATTTGCGGCCTTTGTAAGATGCGCCGAAACTCTGCGCCGCGTCTTCGATGACGGGCAGGTTGTGGCGGGCGGCGATGGTGTTAACCGCATCGAAATCGGCACACTGGCCGTAGAGCGATACGGGCACGATGGCTTTGGTGCGCGGGGTAATCGCGGCTTCGAGCTTGGCGGGGTCGAGGTTGTAGGTTTGTTCGACGATATCGACGTAAACCGGTTTTGCGCCGAGCAGGGCGATGGTTTCGGCGGTGGCGATGTAGGTAAACCCGGGGGTAATCACTTCGTCGCCCGCGCCTACGCCTAAAGCCATCAGGGCGATTTGCAGCGCGTCGGTGCCGTTGGCGACGCCGATGCAGTGTTTCGCGCCGCAGTAGGCTTTGAGTTTGTCTTCCAGTTCGGCCACTTCGGGCCCCAAAATATATTGGCCGTGCGAGAGGACTTTTTGTATGTTTGCGTCGATTTGGGGTTTGATGCGCGCCTGCTGGGCGGCGAGGTCGATGAATTGCATGGTGTTTCTCATGGTGGGTAGGGCATTTTTCAGACGGCCTCAGGCTTTGCTGAGGAGGCCGTCTGAAAGGATATACGTTTCGCCGCTGTGCGGGCAAACGGCTTTGCCGCTGCCTGTGAGCGGCAGTTGTTCGAGCTGTTCGCCGTATTCGCTCATCCAGCCGATTTGGCGGGCGGGCACGCCGACCATCAGGGCGTAGTCGGGCACGTCTTTATTGACCACCGCGCCTGCACCGATAAAGGCAAACCTGCCTATGGTGATACCGCAGACGATGGTGCAGTTCGCGCCCAGCGTCGCGCCGGTTTTGACCAAAGTGTCGCGGTATTCGCTTTTGCGCTCAATCAGCGAGCGGGGGTTGTAGACATTGGTGAACACCATGCTGGGGCCGCAAAACACGCCGTTTTCCAAGTGAACGTTGTCATACACGGAAACGTTGTTTTGGATTTTGCAGTCGTCGCCGATGGTTACATTGTTGCCGACGAACACGTTTTGGCCGAACGAGCAGTTTTTGCCGATTTTCGCGCCGCCGCAGATGTGGGCGAAATGCCAAACGCGGCTGCCCGCGCCGATTTGCGCTCCTTCGTCGATAATGGCGGTGGGGTGGACGGTGTAGTCCATTTTCCGGTTCCTTCGTTTTGATTGATTGAGGCCGTCTGAAAAACCCAAATCCGCTTTTCAGACGGCCTTTATTGTGCCGACGGGCTTTACACCACGATGTTCACCAGTCTGCCCGGCACGACGATGATTTTCTTGGCGGGTTTGCCTTCCATGAATTTCACCGCGCCTTCGGTGGCGAGTGCGGCGGCTTCGAGGTCGGCTTTGGAGGCGTCGGCGGCGACGGTGATTTTGCCGCGCAGTTTGCCGTTGACTTGAACCATGACTTCGATTTCGGATTTGACCAAGGCGGCTTCGTCGACTGTCGGCCAGCCTGCTTCCCACAGTTTCGCGCTATTCAATTCGCTCCACAGGGTTTCGCAGATGTGCGGCACGATGGGCCACAACAGGCGTACGGCGGTTTCCAATACTTCTTGGGCGACGGCGCGGCCTTGTTCGCTGCCGGTGTCGGTTTTGTCGTATTGGTTGAGCAGTTCCATCACGGCGGCGACGGCGGTGTTGAACTGCTGGCGGCGGCCGTAGTCGTCGGAAACTTTGGCAATGGTGGCGTGCAGCTTGTGGCGCAGTTCTTTCAACTCTTTATTCAGGCTGTCGTGGCCGTCTGAAAAGGCGGGCACGGTGCCGTGGGAAACGTGTTCGTACACAGTGCGCCACAGACGGCGCAGGAAGCGGTGCGCGCCTTCTACGCCGCTGTCGCTCCATTCGAGCGACTGTTCGGGCGGCGCGGCAAACATCATAAACAGGCGGGCGGTGTCTGCGCCGTAGGCATTAATCAGCTCTTGCGGATCGACGCCGTTGTTTTTGGACTTGGACATTTTTTCCGTGCCGCTGATGACGACGGGCAGGCCGTCGGCTTTGAGGACGGCGGAAACGGGGCGGCCTTTGTCGTCGAAAGTCAGTTCGACATCGGCGGGGTTGATCCAGTCTTTGCTGCCGTTGGCATTTTCGCGGTAGTAGGTTTCGCAGACGACCATGCCCTGCGTGAGCAGGCGTTCAAACGGCTCGTCCACTTTCACCAGGCCTTCGTCGCGCATCAGTTTGGTGAAGAAACGCGCGTATAAGAGGTGCAGAATCGCGTGTTCGATACCGCCGATGTATTGGTCGACAGCGCCCCAATATTTCGCGGCTTCAGTCGATACCATGCCTTCTGCGAACTTGGGCGACATGTAGCGGAAGAAATACCAGCTCGATTCCATGAAGGTATCCATGGTGTCGGTTTCGCGTTTGGCCGCGCCGCCGCATTTGGGGCAGGCGGTTTCGTAAAATTCGGGCATTTTGGCCAGCGGCGAACCCATGCCGTCGGGCACGACGTTTTCCGGCAATACCACGGGCAGCTGCTCGGCAGGCACGGGCACGTCGCCGCATTGTTCGCAATGGACGATGGGAATCGGGCAGCCCCAGTAGCGTTGGCGCGAAATGCCCCAGTCGCGCAGGCGGTATTGGGTTTTCGGTTCACCCGCGTCTTGGCTTTGCAGCTTGGCGGCGATGGCATCGAAGGCCGTCTGAAAATTCATACCGTCCAAGTCGCCGCTGTTGACCAAGACGCCGTTTTCTTTGTCGCCGTACCATTCTTGCCATTGGTTTGCGTCGAATGCGTTGTCGCCGACGGCAATGACTTGTTTTTTCGGCAGATTGTATTTGGTGGCGAACTCGAAATCGCGTTCGTCGTGCGCCGGAACCGCCATCACCGCGCCGTCGCCGTAGCCCCACAATACATAGTTGGCAATCCACACTTCGAGTTTGTCGCCGTTGAGCGGATTAATCACAAAGCGGCCGGTGGGCAGGCCTTTTTTCTCCATCGTTGCCATATCCGCTTCGGCCACGCTGCCGGCTTTGCATTCGGCGATGAAGTTTTGCAATTCGGCATTGCCCTCGGCAGCGGCGGCAGCCAGCGGATGCTCGGCGGCCACGGCCACATAAGTCGCGCCCATCAGCGTGTCGGGGCGGGTGGTGTAAACCTGCAAAAACTCGGCGTAATCGCCGCTCAAACCGGCTTTGCTGTCGTCTGAAACCGCAAAGCGCACATTCATGCCGCGCGATTTGCCGATCCAGTTGCGCTGCATGGTTTTCACCTGCTCCGGCCAGTGTTCGAGCTTGTCCAAATCAGCCAAAAGCTCCTCGGCGTAATCCGTGATGCGGAAGTAATACATCGGGATTTCGCGTTTTTCCACCAACGCGCCGCTGCGCCAGCCGCGCCCGTCGATCACCTGCTCGTTGGCCAATACCGTTTGATCGACCGGATCCCAGTTCACCGTGCCGAGCTTGCGGTACACGATGCCCTTTTCAAACAAACGCGTAAACAGCCACTGCTCCCAGCGGTAGTAATCCGGCTTGCAGGTCGCCACCTCGCGCGGCCAGTCGATGGCAAAACCGAGGCTTTGCAGCTGCTTTTTCATATAAGCGATGTTGTCGTAAGTCCACGCCGCAGGCGCAACGCCGTTTTTCATCGCCGCATTTTCAGCCGGCATCCCGAAAGCGTCCCAGCCCATCGGCTGCATCACATTAAAACCGTTTAACAGCTTGAAACGGCTCAACACGTCGCCGATGGTGTAATTGCGTACATGCCCCATATGCAGCTTGCCGCTGGGATAGGGAAACATCGACAAACAATAATATTTCGGTTTCGACGCGTCTTCGACAGCATGAAAAATACCCGCATCGCTCCATTTTCGGCGGGCGGCGGGTTCGACGGCGGAGGGGTGGTAGTGCTCTTGCATGGCGGATGTCTTTCGGTAAAAAATTTAAGGCGCGGATTATACCGTTTTCAGACGGCCTTTGTTTATAGGATGAGGCCGTCTGAAAGATGCGTTGCGGGGGTGTGAAAAGGCCGTCTGAAAGAGGGCAGGGCGGTTTTCAGACGGCCTTTGACGAAGGTTTTTACACCTGCTTAAGTTTGGCTTAAGGTTCGCCGCTGCCGCCTGCTTTATGCTGGCGGCCTTTTTTCGCCCGCGTTTTCGCGCCGGCGCGTTTTTCCACCGTTACGATTGGTTTTCCTATGGCCCGTTTTTTTTATCAACCGCCCCGTGTTTGCGTGGGTTTTGGCGATTTTTGTCGTGCTGGCAGGCGTGCTGGCGGCACGCACGCTGCCTTTGGAGCAGTATCCGCACATCGCGCCGCCGCAGATTTCGGTGAGCGCCAGATACAGCGGCGCGTCGGCGGCAACGGTGAACGACTCGGTGACGCAGATAGTCGAGCAGCAGATGAAGGGTTTGGACGGGCTGATTTATATGAGTTCCACCGCCGATTCGTCGGGCAAATCGCGCACGACGCTCACTTTCCTGCCGGGCACGGACACCGACGTGGCGCAGGTGCAGGTGCAGAACGCCTTGCAGGGTGTGCTGTCGCGCCTGCCGCAGGACGTGCAGAACCGCGGCGTGTCGGTCACCAAGGGCGGGCAGGACAATCTGGTCACATGGACGTTTGCCACGGATCAGCACGTTTCGCGCGTGGAAGTGACCGATTATCTGGCGAGCAATGTGATGGATGTGCTCTCGCGGGTGGACGGTGTGGGCGAAATCTCGCTCTACGGCAACCAGCACGCGATGCGTATCTGGCTCGATCCGCACAAGCTGGCCGCTTTGGCGATGATGCCTTCCGACGTGGTGTCGGCCATCCAGACGCAGAACACGCAGGTGTCGGCCGGCCAGCTCGGCCAGCTTCCTTCCGTTCCCGGGCAGGATTTGAACGTGCCGGTGCAGGCGCGCGGGCGCTTTACCGACGCCGCCCAGTTTGAAAACATCATTCTGCGCAGCGGCACGGACGGCATGGTGGTGCGCCTCAAAGACGTGGCGCGGGTGGAATTGGGCGCCGACGGCTACGACGTCAATTCGATGCTCAACGGCAAAGTGGCGGGTGCGCTGGGCATTGTGATGGCCGACGGCGCAAACGCGCTCGACGTCGCCACGGCCGTGGAGGCGAAAATCCGCGAGATGGAGCCGCTGTTTCCCTACGGTTTGAAAGCGGATACCGCGCAAGACAGCATTCCGTTTGTCAAAGCCTCGTTACAGGAAGTGCTGCACACGCTGGGCGAGGCCGTGCCTGTGGTGTTGGCGGGTACGCTGGGCGTACTCTCGCTTTTGGGCTATTCGGTGAACATGCTGACGATGTTTGCGCTGGTGCTGGCCATCGGCCTGCTGGTGGACGATGCCATCGTGGTGGTGGAAAACGTCGAGCGGCTGATGCACGAAGAGAGTTTGGATGCGAAAGCGGCCACAGAAAAATCGATGGACGAGATTTCTTCGGCGCTGGTGGGCGTGGGCATGGTGCTGTCGGCCGTGTTTGTGCCGATGGCGTTCTTTCCCGGATCGACCGGTGTGATTTACCGCCAGTTTTCGGTAACGCTGATTGCGGCGATGGGCTTTTCGGTGTTGGTGGCGCTGACGCTCTCGCCTGCGATGTGCGCCCAATTTCTCAAAGCCCGTCCGCACGACAAACCCGCCGGCGGCCTGTTCCGCGCCTTCAACAAAGGCTTCGACAGCCTCTCGGAGCGCTACGGGCGGACGGTAAACCGCCTGTTTGCACACGGCAGAATCATGTTTGCCGCCTTTTTGGCCGTGTTGGCTGCCTGCACCTTTTTGTTTGCACACCTGCCCACGGCCTTCCTGCCCGACGAAGACCAGGGTTTTCTCACCGTAGACATCACGCTGCCGGTGGGCGCAACCGACAAATCGGTGCAGAAAACCGTGGCCGACCTGACGCAATACTTTGCCAAGCAGCCCGAAATCGACAGTTTTCTCGCCATCACCGGCAACGGCGGCAGCCAGGGCAATGCCGCCATGTTCCTCAAACTCAAGCCGTGGGACGAGCGCCGCCGCCCCGACCAGAGCGCCGCCGCGCTGGAAACGCGCTACGGCAAAGAAACGGGCGGCCGCTCGGGTGCGCGCATCGTCGTCAGCCAGCCGCCCGTCGTGCGCGGACTGGGTTCGGGCAACGGCATCAGCTTCGTTATCAAGGACATGAACGGCGCGGGCTACGACAAACTCGTCGCCGCCAAAGACCAATTTATCGAAGCGGCCGCTGACAGCCCCTATCTGCGCAAAGTGCGCGCCAAAAACCAAGACCCGCGCCCGCAGCTTGTCGTCGATATCGACAACGACCTGGCCGCCTCCATGCAGATCGCCCCCGCCGCCGTCAACCAGTTGCTCAACCAGGCGCTGGGCGGCAGCTATGTCAACGATTTCGTCGACAAAGGCCGCGTCAAACGCGTATACGTTCAGGCCGACGCGCCTTACCGTATGCAGCCGCAGGACATCGGCCTCTGGCAGGTACGCAACGGTGCGGGCGAGATGATTCCGCTGTCGGCATTCAGCAGCGTGCGTTGGGAAACCGCGCCGCCGCAGCTGATACGCTTCAACGGCAGCCTCGCCATGGACATGCAGGCCGGCGTGCAGCCCGGACAAAGCTCGGGCAGCGCGATGAAGGAAGTGCAAAACCTGATGGCCAAACTGCCCGCAGGCTTCGGCTACGAATGGACGGGCGCGTCTTTGCAGGAACAACAGGCCGGCTCGCAGGCACCCGCGCTGTATGCTCTGTCTGTCCTGTTCGTTTTCCTGTGTCTGGCCGCTCTGTACGAAAGCTGGCGCATCCCGTTTGCCGTTATCCTTGCCGCAGGCTTGGGCGTGCTTGGCGCACTTTCCGCCACCGCCCTGCGCGGGCTGGACAACGACGTTTTCTTCCAAGTCGGCCTGCTCACCACCGTCGGCCTTGCCGCCAAAAATGCCATCCTGATTGTGGAATTCGCCATGCAGCTCGTGCGGCAGGGGGAAACGCCCATGCAGGCTGCCGTCGCAGCCGCCCGCCTGCGCCTGCGTCCCATCGTCATGACCTCGCTCGCCTTCGGCCTCGGCGTGCTGCCGTTGGCGCTGGGTACGGGCGCGGGGGCGGGCGGACGCATCGCCATCGGCACGGCGGTGCTCGGCGGCACCGCCGCCTCCACCGTGCTCGGGCTGCTGTTCGTGCCGCTGTTTTTCGTTTGGATCAAACGTCCCGCGAAAACGGACAAGGCCGTCTGAATCCACGCCGCAGGCATCGACGGGGCAGAGGCCGTCTGAAAACCTTTCAGACGGCCTCACTCTGCTTTGAGTGCGCAGAACAGGCCGTTTTCCGCTAGAATGCGCGGCTGTTTGCATTTTTGAAGATTCAGGCCGTCTGAAAGGCTTTCAGACGGCCTCCAAACTTAAATAAAACGCTGCCATGAAAAACATCCGAAATTTCTCCATCATCGCCCACATCGACCACGGAAAATCCACCCTTGCCGACCGCTTTATCCAATACTGCGGCGGCTTGGAACAGCGCGAAATGAGCACCCAGGTGCTGGACAGCATGGATATTGAAAAAGAACGCGGCATCACCATCAAAGCGCAAACCGCCGCGCTTAACTACAAAGCCAAAAACGGCGAAACCTACCTCCTAAATCTCATCGACACCCCCGGACACGTGGACTTCTCCTACGAAGTCTCGCGCAGCCTTTCCGCCTGCGAAGGCGCGTTGCTCGTAGTGGACGCGTCGCAGGGCGTGGAAGCGCAAACCGTGGCCAACTGCTACACGGCGATTGATTTGGGCGTGGAAGTCGTGCCCGTATTGAACAAAATCGACCTGCCCGCCGCCGACCCCGACCGCGTGTCGCAGGAAATCGAAGACATCATCGGCATCGATGCCGTGGGCGCGGTGCAGTGTTCCGCCAAAAGCGGTATCGGCGTGGAAGACGTACTGGAAGAAATCGTCGCCAAAATCCCCGCGCCCGAAGGCGATGAAAACGCGCCTTTGCAGGCTGTGATTATTGATTCGTGGTTTGACAACTACGTTGGCGTGGTGATGCTGATTCGGGTGAAAAACGGCACCATCAAGCTCAAAGACAAAGTGCGCTTCATGTCCACCAAAGCCGAAAGCCAAGTGGAACAGCTCGGCGTGTTTACACCAAAATCCGTGCAAAAACAAGAACTCAAAGCGGGCGAAGTGGGCTTTCTGATTACCGGCGTGAAAGAGCTGGGGCAGGCGAAAGTGGGCGACACCGTTACCCTTGCCAACAACCCCGCCGCCGAGCCGCTGGCAGGCTTTAAAGAAGTGCAAAGCCAAGTGTTTGCCGGTCTCTATCCCGTGGAAAGCCACGACTACGAAGCCCTGCGCGATGCGCTGGAAAAACTGCAACTCAATGATGCCTCGCTGAAATTTGAACCCGAAGTGTCGCAGGCTTTGGGCTTTGGTTTCCGCTGCGGCTTTTTGGGGCTGCTGCATCTGGAAATCGTGCAAGAGCGCTTGGAGCGCGAGTTTGACATGGATTTGATTACCACCGCGCCCACCGTGGTGTATGAAGTCTTGCTCAAAAACGGCGAAAAAATAGACGTGGAAAACCCGTCCAAACTGCCCGACATCGGCACCATCGAAACCATTATGGAGCCGATTATCACCGCCACCATCCTCGTGCCGCAGGACTATGTGGGCAACGTGATGACCCTGTGCAACCAAAAACGCGGCGTGCAGCGCAATATGCAGTACCTCGGGCGGCAGGTGATGCTCACTTATGACCTGCCGATGAACGAAGTGGTGATGGACTTTTTTGACAAACTCAAATCCACCTCGCGCGGCTATGCCTCGCTGGACTACGAGTTCAAAGAATTTCAGCCTGCCGATTTGGTGAAGCTGGACATTATGGTAAACGGCGACAAAGTGGACGCACTCAGCCTGATTGTCCACCGCCAAACCGCCGTGCAGCGCGGGCGCGAACTCGCCAGCAAAATGCGCGAACTCATCCCGCGCCAAATGTTTGACATCGCCGTTCAGGCTGCCATCGGCGGGCAGATTATCGCCCGCGAAAACGTCAAAGCCCTGCGCAAAAACGTACTCGCCAAATGCTACGGCGGCGACATTACCCGTAAGAAAAAACTGTTGGAAAAACAAAAGGCAGGTAAAAAACGCATGAAACAGGTGGGGAATGTGGAGATTCCGCAGAGCGCGTTTTTGGCGATTTTGCAGGTGGGGGATAAGTAGGGTTTCAGACGGCCTAGGTTGATAAAAGGCCGTCTGAAAGCTGTAAAAGCCGTTTTCAGACGGCCTGAAAGGCAAAACCATGCAAGAAACCAACCTGCAAAAAACCGAACGCCAATCCGCGAAATCAACCGCATCCACGCCCAATATTCGCAGGATTATTTTGAAACCGGCAAAGTCGCCAAGCTCAATCTCAGCCGCACGCTTGCCCATGTGCCGGCCGAACATATTTTGTCCTACCGTCTCAACCTGCACGAAGCGATTAACGACTACTTGGCATTCGCCGACACGCGCGGCATAGACTTTTTCTACCGCGTCAAAACCGCCGAAAGCATCGCCGACAAAATCCGCCGCTACACCGAGCGTGAAAACCAATATCCCGTCAACAATATCCTGAACGACATCTTCGGCGCGCGCGTGATTCTGCCGTCGGAGAGCGTCGCCGAAATCATGCAGCGGCTGGACGACTGGAAAATACAGCCTGAAAAACCGGTATCTGCGCGACGAAAACGGCTGCATCGGCGTACACATTTATTTTGAACCCGATGATTGCTACCCGTGGGAACTGCAAATCTGGGACGAAAAAGACGCCGCCGAAAACATCCGCAACCACATTGCTTACAAACGGCAGTTCGTCCCTGTCTGAAATACCTTTCAGACGGCCTCAACGCTTGAAAAGGCCGTCTGAAAACAATCACAAACAACAAGGAAAAAACATCATGAACCAATTTGTCTATCTCGCCGTTGCCGCCCTGATCGCGGGCATCGGCCTGTTTTCCCTCAGCAGCAAAGAGCGCAACGAAAAAGGCGAGTGGGGCGACGGCCTGCAATGGGGCTACCTCTTAATGATGGTCGGCGTGTTCGGCGTGCTGGCGGTCAAACTCAGCTTCACCGCCGTTTTGCTGATTTTTGTCGCCTTTACCGGCGCCGTGTGGCTGTGGCGCAAGCTCTCGTTCAAGCCGACGCGGCAGGTGCAGACCGACGAAAAAGGCCAGAAAATCCTCACCGGCTCGCTCGACGACGAAAACCACTTCCGCGACTATATGGCGGGCTTTTTCCCCATCATCCTCGCCGTTTTCGTGCTGCGCACCTTCGTGGCCGAGCCTTTCCAAATCCCGTCCAGCTCCATGCGCCCGGGGCTGGTAAAAGGCGACTTTATCCTCGTCAACAAATTCGCCTACGGCATCCGCACGCCGATTGTCAACAACGTTCTGATTGACACGGGCAAAGTGGAGCGCGGCGACGTGGTGGTGTTCAACTATCCGCTCGAACCCTCCGTCAACTACATCAAACGCGCCGTCGGCCTGCCGGGCGATACCGTCGAATACAAAGACAAAGTGCTCAAAGTCAACGGCAGCATCGTCGAAACCGACACCGAAGCGGGCGCCTACGCCTACCCGCACGACGACAATCCGCAGCAAACCGTCGAAGCCCGCCGCTTTGCTGCCGATTTTTCCGGACGGAACTTCGACGTGCTCAAAGCCGACGGCGTGCCTTCCGTCAGCACCGAATCTCTCGGCAACTACGTCTTCACCGCCGATTCGCAGGGGAAAAAAGCGCAAACCGACATTCAGCACCAAAACTGCCGTTACGAAGAAGACGGCAGCGGCTTCACCTGCACCGTGCCGCAGGGCAGCTACTTTATGATGGGCGACAACCGCGACCACAGCGCCGATTCCCGCTACTGGGGTTTTGTGGACGACAAACTCATCGTCGGCAAGGCCTTCTTTATCTGGATGAATTTGGGCGAATTGGGACGCATCGGCAGCGGCATCCGCTAAGCCGCTTTGTTTTCATCAACGGCAGGGTCTGTTGACATTCGGCTTGCGGGTATTTTTGCCCAAACACCGCCGCAAGGCTGATCGTCAACAGACCCTAAGGCCGTCTGAAACCCGCCGCCGCGCAGCGCGTTTCAGACGGCCTTTCTCTATTTGAACCGCCCGCCCTCCGACCGGAAAACCAAATATGAACAAAAGCCAACGCCTCCTTGCCCTGCTCGATCTGCTGCGCCGCCGCCGCCATCCCGTTACCGCCGAAACGCTGGCAGGCCGTCTGAACGTGAGCGCGCGCACGGTGTACCGCGATATTGCCGATTTGTGCACACAGGGTGCGGACATACGCGGCGAAGCGGGTTTGGGCTTTGTGTTGCGCGGCGATTTCGGCCTGCCGCCTTTGATGTTTGACGAAGCGGAAATCGAGGCACTCGTGTTCGGAATGCGTTGGGCGGCGGCCAATGCCGACGGCGAAATGGCGCAACACGCCCGCTCCTCGCTGGCGAAAATCCATGCCGCGCTGCCGCCCAAGCTGCGCGAACGCATCGACAGCCAGTCGCTTTACCCACTCAGCCGCATTCAGACGGCCTCCCCCGTCGAAAGCGAAACCCTCGCGCTGATTCGCGCCGCCATGCGCGGCAACCTCGCGCTCTCGTTCGATTACACCGATGCCGCGAAAAACGCCACCCGCCGCACGGTATGGCCGCTGGCCGTGGGCTATTTCGACGATGCCCGCGTGCTGGCGGCATGGTGCGAAATGCGGCAGGATTTCCGCCATTTCCGCACCGACCGCATCGCCCGCCCCGCTACGGGCAGCGCGTTCCCCGCCGAGCGCATGGTGCTGCTGCGCCAATGGCTCAAACGCGAAGGGCTGGATTTGTCGGCGTTTGAAATTTGAAGGAACCACGGGCTTTCAGACGGCCTGCCGCTGCAAAAAGGCCGTCTGAAACGCTGCTGACAAAAGCTGTCAACCGCCGCGCCTATACTCGCCCCGTTACCCACAACAAAGGAAACCCCATGAACAAGCTCACCCTCTACACCTACCCCCAATCGCGCGGCACCATCGTAGTTTGGATGCTCAAAGAATGCGGCGCAGCCTTTGACACCGTATTGCTGCCCTTCGGCGAAGCGATGAAATCCGCCGAATACCTCGCCGTCAATCCGATGGGCAAAGTGCCCGCGCTCAAAGCGGGCGATACGGTTATCACCGAAACCGCCGCCATCGTTACCTTTCTAGCCGAGCAGTTTCCCGAAAAGAACCTGATTCCCGCCGCAGGCACGCTGGCGCGCGGCGAATACTACCGCTGGCTCTGCTTCGCCCTGCAACTGGAATACGCCGCCTTCGACCGCCGTAACCAAATTCAAAGCAGCGAAGAGCGGCGCAACACCATCGGCTACGGCGACTTCGACACCGCCTTCGGCACGCTGCGCCGACATTTGGCCGCACGCGAGTTTATCGTCGGCAACCGTTTTTCCGCACTCGACATTTATTACGCCATGCTGCTGGCACAATTCACCCGCGTCATGCCCGTACCCGGCCTCGCCTGCGACGTGTTCGAGCAATACATCAACCGCCACACCGAGCGCGCCGCCTTCGGCGAAACCATGGCTTGGGTACAGGAAAAACTGGCGCAAATGAACAACCCGTAAAGCGCGTCATACCCAAAGGCCGTCTGAGAGCCCGTTTTAGGGTTTCAGACGGCCTTTTTCTCCTTTATCTGCACCCAAGCGCAGGGGAGGGAATGACGTTTCTGAAACCGAAAATCCCCCGTGCACCAAACTCCCTCCCCTGCGCCCAAGCGCGGGGAGGGTTGGGAGGGGGAGGTAGTTCGCAGAACTGCATATGCTGCCGTGCAAGCTGTAACGGTGCCAGACCCCCACCCCAGCGCGCCCCGAAGGGTACCGGTGGGGGGATTCTGTTGTGCCGATAAATTTCGGAAACGTCATTCCCGCGAAGGCGGGAACGGCCTTAAAGCCAAATTGAAAACACGGTCTTGGCAAAATCGAAAAGGCCGTCTGAAAGCGCCAAGCTGTTTTCAGACGGCCTTTGATATTGCTTGCGTTCAGACGGCCTCAAAACTTCACGTTCACACCAAACACAAAGTTGCGCCCCATCTGCGGCACATAGGGCAGGTAGGAGTTGTGGATGTAGATTTTTTGGTTCAGCAGGTTGTTGCCGTCGAGCGAGAGGGTGTAGTCGGCTTTGCCGATGCGGTTTTTGTAGCGGATGCCGGCGTTGACCAGGTGGTAGCCGCGCGTGGAGTCTTCGGGCACGGGTACGGCATACAGGCGGCCGGAGTGCGCTTTTTCTTCGTCGCTGATGTCTTCGTCGTCCATATCGACTTTGGGGTAGGTTTTGCTGAACATGCCCTGCGAGGTGCGGCGTTGGGCGAAGACGCGGGTGTATTCGAGGTTGGCCGTCCAATGTTTGTCAAAAGCGCTCTCGAGGCGGAAACCCAGCCTTGCGGGCGGCACGCGGGCGGCGTGGCGGTCGGGGCGCGGCAGGGTGTCGGTGCCCAGTACGCAGTAGGTCGGGTCGCCGTCTTCGTCGGTGCAGTCTTCGCGTTGGCTGTAGATTTTTTCGCCGGTGATGGCGGGCAGTTTTTTCAGACGGCCTCTGACGTAGTCGCCAAACAGGGTGAATTCGTGTTTGGGCGTGATGTGGAAGCCGATTTCGCCTTCGAGGCCGCTGAAGCGGGCGGCGGCCTGGTTGTAGCGGCGGATGAAGAGGTTGCCGCTGCGGTGCAGGTTTTCGTTGTGGATGTAGTTGGCAAAGCGGTTGTGGTAGGCGCTGATTTTGTAGTGCAGGCGCGTGCCGTGGTGGGCGATGCCGATTTCAAAGTTGTTGGAACGCTCGGTTTTGAGGTTTTTGTTGCCGTGCTCGAAGGAGTTGGTGGCCAGGTGTTTGCCGTGGTAGTACAGCTCCATCGGGGCGGGCAGGCGTTCGTTGTGCGAGGCGGTGAGCGAGAGGCGGTAGCCGGGGTGGAAATCCCACAATACGGTGCCGGAATAGGAAAGGGCTTTTTGCCGGTACGCGCTCAAGTCGGGGCGTTCGGCGCGGAAGGTTTTGCTTTCGCGGCGTTTGATAAACCGCTCGAGCGCGTCGGTGTCGTAGTGGACGGGAACGGTCTGCCGCTCCCAGCGCGCGCCTGCTTCGAGGGTGAGGTTGCCGAGTTTGAGCTGCTCGAGGGCAAACAGGCTGAATTGCCTGTTGGTGTTGGGCACAAGGGCGAAACGGTTTTTTTCGACGTCGCGGTCTTCCATCAGGCGGACGGCGCTGCTTTTTTGGGTTTGGTATTGTGCGCCGAACACGCCTTTCAGACGGCCTGCCACGGGCGCGTGGTAGGCTTCGAGGCGGGCGTTGAAGCCTTTGTTGTCGAACACGGTGTCGGGGCGGCCTTTGCGCTTGGCGGCGGTTTTGGCGCGGCGTTTCTGTTCGCTTTCGGGGTAGAAGGGGTCGGTGTAGAACTTGCCGTCGTTCAGTTCGTCGTGGTGGTATTCGGCGCGCGCCGCGCTGATTTTGAATTTGTCGAATCCGGCAAAGGGTTGGCGCCATTCGCCGCGCAGGTCGAGGCGTTTGGAAAACAGGGCGATTTGCGGCCCGGGGCTGCTGTGGTCGTGTTTGTGGCCGTAAACGTTGTCGTGGCTGTGCGGCTTGTTTTCGTCGTAGGGCGTGCCGCAGTGGAAATGCAGGCTTTCGTTGAGGTCGCTGTCGTCCATCAGGTGCGGATACATCAGCAGGTAGTAGCGGTTTTTCAGCGTTTTCTCGCTCTCGGGGTCGAAAATGTGCGCGCTGCACGGGTCGAACATATGGTTGTGGCCGACTACGCCGTAATCGTCTTTGCGGTAGCTGTAAGCCGCGCCGAGATAGCCTTTGCTGCCCACATACGACAGGCCGACCGTGCCGACGTGGGATTTGTTGTTGGAATCGGGCAGCCTGAAAACCGTTTCTTCCAGCTTCACGCCCGGCACTTTGTACAAATCGGATTTGCGGCTCAAACCTTCCAGCCGCAGTGCGAAATGTCTGCCCAAGCCCAGCGTAACACCCGCCGTGGCCGCACGTTCTTTGCTTGCCGAGTCGGCACGCACCAGCATTTCACCCTCGATGCCGTTTTCAGGCTGCTTTTCGGGAATGCGGCCGTCGGCCACGTTCACTACGCCGGCGGGCGAAGCCGAAGCGTACAGCAGCGTCGGCGTGCCGCGCACCAGCTCAACCTGCTTGGCCAGCAGCGTATCGGCGGCCACCGCGTGATCGGGCGAGATGGCCGACATATCGATAACGTCCGAACCGTTTTGCAGCATTTTCACCCGCACGCCTTCCTGACCGCGTATCACCGGCGCACTCGCGCCGCCGCCGAAAGGATTGCTGTGCACACCGCGCTCGCTTGCCAGAGCGTTGCCCAAAGTGGCCGAACGCGCGTGGAATTTTTCGCCGTCGATAACGACGTCGCTGGCCTTGCGGCCGCCGGTTAAAGGCAGGGTTTGCACGGGTTTGCGTTTGCCGCTGACGCGGACTTCGTCCAGCGTGCCGGTATCGTCGGCCGTTTCGGCGCGGGCGAGGGCGTGAAGTGAGAGAAGGGATAAGACGATGATTTTTTGATGGAACATGGCGTGTTTGCACTTTCTTAACCTTGTTATACCATAACAATTTTAAGTTAATTTTGGTTAAGCGGTCAATACAAAGGTTAAGCGGCGGCAAACATGTGCGGCGGCGGGGACAACAGGCCGTCTGAAAAACAGGCATCTCGGAGGGAAGAACCTTTGGCCGGTGCAGCGAAAAGGCCGTCTGAAAGCGAAACGCCGAAGCTGCGCTTTCAGACGGCCTCCTGCCGCACAGGCGGAATCAAATCAGTATTGCACCGAATCGCGGCCGCTGTTTTTCTGGATAAACTCGATTTTGTAGCCGTCGGGGTCTTCGGCGAAGGCGATTACCGTTGTGCCGTGCATCATCGGCCCGGCCTCGCGTGTGACCCTGCCGCCCTTGGCTTTGACCTTTTCGCAGGCGGCGTAGGCGTCGTCTACCTCTATGGCGATGTGGCCGTAGGCGTTGCCCAAATCGTAGGCAGACGTGTCCCAGTTGTGGGTCAGTTCGAGCACGGTGCTGTCGGCCTCTTCGCCGTAGCCGACAAAGGCCAGCGTGAAGCGGCCTTCGGGGTAGTCGTTTTTCCGCAGCAGCTTCATGCCGAGGACGTTTTGGTAGAAATCGAGCGATTTTTGCAAATCGCCGACGCGCAGCATGGTGTGGAGCAGGCGCATTTTCGTGTTCCTTTTTCGTTGTGGTTTTTCAGACGGCCGATTGTAAGGCAGCGCGGCTGCGGGTGGCAAACTGCGTGCAAAAGCGGCAAAACGGTTGCGGGGGGGAAGCGTTTCGGTTATAAGGTTAAACAACGTTAACGGCGATCCGCCGTACAGTTTTTTTGATTAAACCGCCAACCGTAAGGAGCGAATGATGAAAATCGGCATCCCGAAAGAAACCCTGGCAGGCGAAACCCGAACCGCCTGCACCCCCGATACCGTGGCCGGGCTGAAAAAGCTCGGCTTCGACGTGCTGGTGGAAACCGGCGCGGGCTTGGGCGCGAGTTTTGACGACGCGGCCTACGAAGCCGCAGGCGCGCAAACCGGCAGCGCCGCCGAAGTGTGGAAATGTCCGCTGATTTACAAAGTGAACGCTCCCAACGGCAAAGAGACAGGCCGTCTGAAAGAAGGGCAGACGCTCGTCAGCTTCATTTGGCCGGCGCAGAATCCCGAGCTGGTGCAGAAACTGGCCGACAAGAAAATCAACGTACTGGCGATGGACATGGTGCCGCGCATCTCCCGCGCCCAGTCGCTCGACGCCCTCTCGTCGATGGCCAATATTTCGGGCTACCGTGCCGTAATCGAAGCGGCCAACGCCTTCGGCCGCTTCTTCACCGGCCAGATTACCGCCGCCGGCAAAGTGCCGCCCGCGCAGGTTTTGGTTATCGGCGCGGGCGTGGCGGGTTTGGCGGCTATCGGCACGGCCAACTCGCTGGGCGCGGTGGTGCGCGCGTTTGACACCCGCCTCGAAGTGGCCGAACAAATCGAATCGATGGGCGGCAAGTTCCTGAAACTCGATTTCCCGCAGGAAAGCGGCGGCAGCGGCGACGGCTACGCCAAAGTGATGAGCGACGAATTTATCGCCGCCGAAATGAAGCTGTTTGCCGAGCAGGCCAAAGAGGTCGACATCATCATCACCACCGCCGCCATCCCCGGCAAACCCGCGCCCAAGCTGATAACCGCCGCAATGGTAGAAAGCATGAAACCCGGTTCGGTGATTGTCGACCTGGCCGCGGCCACCGGCGGCAACTGCGAGCTGACCCGCCCGGGCGAACTCTTCGTCACCGACAACGGCGTCAAAATCATCGGCTACACCGACATGGCCAACCGCCTGGCCGGACAGTCGTCCCAGCTTTATGCCACCAACCTCGTCAACCTCACCAAGCTGCTCAGCCCGAACAAAGACGGCGAAATCACGTTGGATTTTGAAGACGTCATTATCCGCAACATGACCGTTACCCGCGACGGCGAAATCACCTTCCCGCCGCCGCCGATTCAGGTGTCCGCCGCGCCGCAGCAGGCGCAGAGGCCGTCTGAAAGCCCCGCCGCCAAGCCCGAGCCCAAGCCCGTGCCCGCGTGGAAAAAACTCGCCCCCGCCGTGATTGCCGCCGTGCTGGTGCTGTGGGTGGGCGCGATTGCCCCCGCCGCCTTCCTCAACCATTTCATCGTCTTCATCCTCGCCTGCATCATCGGCTACTACGTCGTGTGGAACGTCAGCCACTCGCTGCACACCCCGCTGATGTCGGTCACCAACGCCATCAGCGGCATCATCGTCGTCGGCGCGCTGCTGCAAATCGGCCAGGGCAACGGCTTTGTCTCTTTCCTCGCCTTCTTTGCCGTGCTGATTGCCAGCGTCAACATCTTCGGCGGCTTCTTCGTCACCCGCCGCATGCTCAATATGTTCCGCAAAGGATAGGCCGTCTGAAAAAGGCCGTCTGAAAGAAAAAAGGCTTTCAGACGGCCTCTAAGGAAAACCGAAAGCAAAACATGAAATACATCCACACCACCGGCGAAACCCTGGAACACCTGCGCGCACAGGCCAAAAAACAGCAGTCCAAACAGGGCGGGCAGATGTCCGCACTGCTCGGCGCCGCCGCCAAAGCGGCCGGCTACCAAAACTGGTCGCATGCCCAAGCCTGCCATGCCGCAGGCGAACGTTACGGCCGCACCCCGCTGACCGAAGAGTGTTACACCCTTGAAGAGCACGTCCGGCGCGGCGAAGACTACGTTACCGCCACCGGTTTCGAAACCGCCGAGCCGTCGGCCTTTCTGCTGTTTTCCACCGACCGGGGCGACGGCTGGCTGTACGACGTGTTCACCCGCCAAGCCCTGTGCATCGTGCGGCACGAGCGCGAATGCCCGATTGTCCCCATCCGCTATGAAGAAAAGCGTTTCATCATCGGATGGGACGGCGAAATCGACCAGACCACCCCCATCCCCAGCCTGATGCCCGCCACCGAAGCCGCACAAGCCAAACTCGGCTCCGCCTATATTTTTCCCGAATACGTCGGCTTTATGCTCGACGACTTGGGCAGACAGGCCGAGCGCCAGGCACGGGCGTTCCACGAACAGGCGGCAGCGGAAAGCAGCGCCGTTCAGGCCGTCTGAAACCCGAAACCCGTTTTCAGACGGCCTCCGCTCCGTCAAGGCCGTCTGAAAACCCCACCGCGAAAGGAAACCCATGAACACCCCGCAAAACCCCGTCGCCTGGTTCGGTATCCGCGCCGCCGACCTCGACCGCGCCAAACGCTTTTACGAAACCGTCTTCGCCTTCACCCTGCAACAGGCGGGCGCAGCCGAGGGCGCCAACCGCTTCTTCATTTTCCCCGCCAACTGGCAGAGCCACGGCACCAGCGGCATGCTCTGGCACGACCCCGCCGACACCGCAACAGGCCACGGCGGCACCACCGTTTTCTTCGAGTGCGCCGACTGCGAAGCCACCGCGCAGGCCGCCGTTGCCGCCGGCGGCAAACTGCTGCAGGGCAAATACCCCATCGCCAACGGATACGCCGCCTTTATCGAAGACAGCGAAGGCAACCGCATCGGCCTGCACTCGCGCGCATAAACCCGTTTTCAGACGGCCTCCCGCCCTCTTGCCCCCGTTTTTTACCATCCGCCCCATTAAGGAGAACCACCATGTCCCAAGGAATCGTTACAGCGGCCTACATCGTTGCCGCCGTGCTGTTCGTCTTTTCCCTGGCGGGACTGTCCAAACAGGAAACCGCCAAACAGGGCTGCTACGCCGGTATCGCCGGCATGGCTGCCGCCCTGATTGCCACCGTCTTCGCCGAAGACACGCACGGCTTCGGCTGGATCATTATCGCCATGCTGATCGGTGCCGCCGTCGGCATCTATAAGGCGAAAAAAGTCGAAATGACCGAAATGCCCGAACTGATCGCCCTCCTGCACAGCTTCGTCGGCCTTGCCGCCGTGCTGGTCGGCTTCAACAGCTACATCGAACCGGGCAGCGTCTCCGCCGATATGGAAACCATCCATCTGGTCGAAGTCTTCCTCGGCATCTTTATCGGCGCGGTCACCTTCACCGGCTCGCTGGTGGCCTTCGGCAAACTCAACGGCAAAATCAGCAGCGCGCCGCTGAAACTGCCGCACAAACACAAGCTCAACCTCGCCGCGCTGATTGTCTCCTTTATCCTGCTGCTGGTGTTCGTGTCCAACGGCGGCGGTGCCTTCGCCCTGATACTCATGACCCTGATCGCCTTCGCCTTCGGCTGGCATCTGGTCGCCTCCATCGGCGGTGCCGACATGCCCGTGGTCGTGTCCATGCTCAACTCGTATTCGGGCTGGGCGGCGGCGGCGGCTGGTTTCATGCTCTCCAACGACCTGTTGATTGTTACCGGCGCACTGGTCGGCAGCAGCGGCGCGATTCTGTCCTACATCATGTGCAAAGCGATGAACCGCTCCTTTATCTCCGTCATCGCCGGCGGCTTCGGCACAGACGGCGGCGCGGCGGCAGATGGCGGCGGCGAAGTCGGCGAATACCGCGAAGCCTCACCCGCGCAAGTGGCCGAAATGCTCAAAGAAGCCAAAAGCGTCATCATCACCCCGGGCTACGGCATGGCCGTGGCGCAGGCGCAGTATCCCGTTGCCGAAATCACCGAGCTCCTGCGCAAAAACGGCACGGAAGTACGCTTCGGCATCCACCCCGTCGCCGGACGCCTGCCCGGCCACATGAACGTGCTCCTGGCCGAAGCCAAAGTACCCTACGACATCGTGCTGGAAATGGACGAAATCAACGACGACTTCCCCGAAACCGACGTGGTGCTGGTCATCGGCGCGAACGACACCGTCAACCCCGCCGCGCAAACCGACCCCAACTCGCCCATCGCCGGCATGCCCGTGCTGGAAGTGTGGAAGGCGAAAGAAGTCGTCGTCTTCAAACGCTCGATGAACACCGGCTACGCAGGCGTGCAAAACCCGCTGTTCTTCAACGAAAACAGCGTTATGTGCTTCGGCGACGCGAAAAAAACCGTCGACGAAATTCTGGCCGATCTGAAAAAATAAGGCCGTCCCTGCCTATACCCCTTCGGGGCATAAATGCGGGAATGGCGTTTCTGCAAACGCGTTTCCCGTGCAGCCGCCAATGGCAAAAGGCCGTCTGAACACCGTTTCAGACGGCCTTTTTATTTTCGACAGCGGGGAATGTGCCGCCCCGCGATGCACGGTTTCCAACGTTCCGACAGAATCGGTAAGGTTTGCAGCTAAGCGGTTTTGCAAACCGCCACCCCCACCCCAACCCTCCCCCGCGCTTTGGTGCAGGGAAGGAGTGAAATGCCGATGCAGCCGAGAGGCCGTCTGAAAGTGGCCGTCTGAAAGTGGCCGTCTGAAAGTGGCCGTCTGAAAGTGGCCGTCTGAAAGTGGCCGTCTGAAAGTGGCCGTCTGAAAGTGGCCGTCTGAAAGTGGCCGTCTGAAAGTGGCCGTCTGAAATTAGACGTCTCAATTTGGCCGTCTGAATTTGGCCGTCTGAATTTGGCCGTCTGAATTTGGCCGTCTGAATTTGGCCGTCTGAATTTGGCCGTCTGAATTTGGCCGTCTGAAAAACCTGCTTCGCAGGTTTTTCAGACGGCCTTTTGCCTTTGCATCAACCGTCGATTGCGCCGTGTTCGCGCGCCGTTTGGCAGGCTTCGGCAAGCAGGTGTTGCAGGAGGGTCGGCAGTGCGGCGCAGCGGTCGGCGTATTCGGTCTGTCCGTAAACGTCGAAGAAACAGCCGCTGCCGTGTATCAGGTTTTGCAGGATGATAAGGTGGCACAGGGTGAAGGCGGCGGGGTGTTCGGCAGAATAGGACGTCAGCTCGATCACTTCGGCGGGATGCCAGTGCTGGCCGTCGGCGAGGTAGCCGTTTTGGTTGTCGAGGACTTGTTTGAGGGCGGTGAAATGCTGTTCGGCATCCATGCCGTAGTCGGCGCGGCTGATGTGGCGCAGGGTGGCGTCGTCGGCCAGGGTGTGTAGGGGAAAGAGCGGCGGCGAGAAGGCGGCGGGGCGGTGTTTTTTCGCCATGAAGGAATCCTGTTTCGGATAAGAATGAGGCCGTCTGAACGCGGTTTTTCCGCTTTCAGACGGCCTTTGCGGTTTATTGCAGGCGGTGCTGTTCTCCGGTAACGGCTTTGACGATGTCGGCGCCGAACAGGGCGTTGACGTCGGTTTCGTCGAAAACGTATTTTTCGTTGCAGAAGTCGCAGTCGATTTCGATGCTGCCCTGCTCGGCCACTACCGAGCCGACTTCTTCGCCGCCGAGCATCAGCAGCATGTCGCTGACTTTGCCGCGCGAACAGGTGCAGGCGAATTCGAGGGTATCGGGCTCGAAGACGCGAGGCGGGGTTTCATGGAACAGGCGGTAGAGGAGGTGTTGCGCATCCAATTCGAGCAGTTCGCGCGGCTGTACGGTGTCGGCAAGCGCGGTGACGTGCGCCCATGCTTCTTGGTCGAGTTCTTCTTCGGGCAGGCGTTGCAGGAGCAGACCGGCGGTGGTGTGGTTATCGGCCGCGAGGGTAATGTGGGTTTCGAGCTGTTCGGATCGCAGCATGTAGCCGGTGAGCATTTCGGCGATGCTGCCGCCTTCGAGGGGAACAACGCCCTGCCAGGGTTCGCCTTCCTGCGGTTGCAGGGTGATGACGAATACGCCGTTTTCGCCGAGCAGCTCGCGCAGGTTTTCGTTATCGCCGATGGCGGCGGTTTCGTCCCAGCGGGCGGTGGCGCGGCAGGTTTGTTCGGAGGTGGCTTCGACTACCAGCATTTTCAGACGGCCTTGTCCCTGCACTTGGACGGTGAGCGTGCCTTCGATTTTCAGGTTGCTCGACAGGAGGGCGCCTGCGGCAAGGAGTTCGCCGAGGGCGCGGCGCACGGCGGCGGGATAGTGTTTTCGGCCGACGATGTGCTGCCAGACGTTTTCCAGCCGCACATGCAGGCCGCGCACGGGCATATCGTCGAAAATAAAGCGGGTTCTCAAATCTTGGGATGGTGTTTTCATGTTTGTCTTTCTTCGGATGGTGAGGCGGCGGTTTCAGACAGCCTGATGCGGCCGGCACACGGACAGGCTGCTGTCCGCAAAAACGGGGATTCCGACATCGGGCAAAGCCTTGCCGCCGCGAACCCGCGCCATATGGCTGTGGGGCGGAGAAAAATCAAGGGGCGGGCGGAGATTGTTTTCGTCGGGGAAATGGGCGGAGGCCGATCGGGTTCTAGAGTGTGTTGACATTCAGTTTGCGAAGCGGTTTTTTGAGGAAAAATTCGCGCCTGCAAGGAAAAAAGCGCAGTAAGATTGGACATCTTGCGAGCATTTTTGACGCGGCAGGCGTGGATTTTTACCAAAAATACCGCCGCAAGACTGATTGTCAACACACCCTAGGGCATGAAAAATCCCGCCTGCGGCGGGCGCGGGCGGGACGGGCGTATCCGATGGCGGAATCAGCCTTTTTTACCGGTAACGGTGGCAACGGCCAGATTGGAGTCGCGTTTCAGGGCAACGCTGGTGACGCCTTCGGGATATTTGATGTCGGACAGGTGCAGGATGTCGCCGGCAACCACTTCGCCGCAGTCCAGTTCCAAATAGGAAGGAATGTTTTTCGGATCGACGATAACTTCCACGCTGCTGGCCAGCAGGGAAACGCGGCCGCTTTGCAGTTTGACGGCTTTGGATTTTTCCGCGTTGATAACGGTGATCGGCAGGCGCATTTTCAGCGGTTTGTTGACATCGACCGCTTGGAAATCGATGTGCAGCACTTGGCGTCGGAAGGGATGGATTTGGAAATCGCGCACGATAACGTCTTGGGTTTTGCCGTCTACGGCCAGCTTGATCAGGCTGGTATGGAAGGATTCTTTTTCCAGCGCGTAGAACATGGTTTTGTGGTCTACGGCGATGGCAACGGCTTCCTGGTTGTCGCCGTAGAGCACGGCGGGAACTTGGCCTTCGCGACGCAGGCGGCGGCTCGCACCTGTGCCATGTGCTTCGCGAACGGTAGCTTGTACTTCGTATGACATGATAAAAGTCCTTTTTGGATTAAAGAAATAAAGCCGTCTTCCACCGCGACCAGTTTCAGACGGCATGGGTTTACGGCAGCAGCATGCCGCCGTTGGTCAGCACATCTTCGTTGAAAAGATATGAGACGGATTCTTCGTTGCTGATGCGGCGCACAGTTTCGGCCAAGAGTCCGGCAATCGAAACCTGGCGGACGCGGCCACAGCGCAGTGCGGCATCAGACAGGGGAATAGTGTCGGTCACGACAATTTGGTCGATGTCGGACGAAGCGATGCGCTCGGCCGCCTCGCCGGAAAAAACCGGATGGGTGGCATAGGCCAGCACGCGCGACGCGCCGCGCTCTTTCAGGGCGGAAGCGGCTTTGCACAAGGTGTTGGCGGTGTCGATCATGTCGTCGACAATCAGGCAGGTGCGGTCTTGGATTTCGCCGATGATGTTCATCACTTCGGCCACATTGGCCTTCGGACGGCGTTTATCGATGATGGCCAAATCGGCATTCAGGGCTTTGGCCATGGCACGGGCGCGTACCACACCGCCGACATCGGGGCTGACAACGGTCAGGTTTTCGATGTTTTGGCGCTGCACGTCGTTCAAGAGTATCGGGGTGGCGTAAATATTGTCTACGGGAATATCGAAAAAGCCCTGAATCTGGTCGGCATGAAGATCGACGGTCAGAATGCGGTCGATGCCTGCGCTGTGCAGCATATTGGCCACCAGCTTGGCGGAAATCGGCACGCGCGCGGAGCGGGGGCGGCGATCTTGGCGGGCATAGCCGAAATAGGGAATGGCGGCGGTAATCCTGCCGGCGGACGCGCGTTTGAGGGCGTCGGCCATGGTGAGGATTTCCATCAGGTTGTCGTTGGTCGGTGCACAGGTCGGCTGGAGTATAAACACATCGCGGCCGCGCACGTTTTCCAAAAGTTCGACGGCCACTTCGCCGTCTGAAAATTTGCTTACCGATGCGTTACCGATGGAAATATCGAGATGTTTTACCACGTCGGCAGCCAATTTCGGATTGGCGTTGCCGGTAAAGACCATCAAACTGTCAGCCATATCTTCCTCGCTTGGAATGGGGTGGGTCATGTGCAATTTAGGAAACATCGCGGGCTTCCTTTATGTTTGGTTGCGGGCGCGGCGGCATTATACGCACCAAAAACAACGCAGCCAAACAAAAAATTACACAAAATATCTTTACCGACAACCTGCAAAAACAAAAGCGTGGGACGAATCACACGCTTTTGTATCTGGCTGGGGATGTAGGACTCGAACCTACGCATGCCGGATTCAGAATCCGGTGCCTTAACCAACGTACTGCATCGGGGTGTCGAAGCTGACTTTGGTTACGCCGTCTTTGCTTTCGACTTTGGCGACTGTGCCTTGGCCGTTGGCGAAGTTGACGGTGTCGCCGTGGGTTACGAAGTCTTTCGCTACGCCGTTGCCTTGGACGGTGAAGCCTGCGTTGAGTACGTCGTTGACGGTGGCGGCGTTGCTACCTTTGCCGTCTTTGGTCAGGTCGGAACGGGCACCGTCTGTCGGTGTGCTGACCGCTTTGCCGTTGGCTGCGTCTTTGAGGTTGTCTTTGACGTTGGCGAGGGTCATCGGGGCGGTGGTGCTGCCGGCGGCGTTGTTCATGGAGGCGATGACGTCGGCGGGTTTGATTTCGTTGCCGCCGGTTTGCGCGTCGTAGAATTTGTTGCCGCGTTTGTAGGCTTTGCTGCCGTCGGTTTTGGTGTAGACGACGGGCTGGGCAATGCTGTCGGCAATGCTGGCGCTGTCTACGCCTACGGTTACGGTGTGTTTGCCGTTTTCGGTTTTGGCCGTTACTTTGGCCGCACCGGTGCCGACAAATTCGACTTCGCCTGCGTTTTTAACCTGGCCGCTGAATGCCTGGCTTTCGTTGCCGGTGGTTTTGTCGGAGCTGACTACCCAGCCCATGTTGGCCAGATCGCCTGCGGTGGCCGCGCTGGCTTTCTGGTCGGCACTCAGGTTGGAGAGGTCGAGCAGTCCGGCTGTTTTGGGCGCGGTCGCAGGGTAGAGGTTCAGTGCGGAACCTACGCCGGTAACGGTGTTGCCGCCGTTGTTGAGCAGCTGGAACAATATTCAGAAATGCCAAAGGTTTACTTGGATGAAACGGGTTTTGATACTTTCTATTACCGCCCGTATGCCTATGCCTTGATTTGAAGCGTGGTTTGGGCAGTTTCTGTTGAAGGAACTTAAAGAGCCTTCGGTCATTATTATGGATAACGCCCGTTTTCACAGGATGGCGGTACTGCGTGAAATGGCACAGAGGGAGGGACACATCATTCTGCCGCTGCCGCCATATTCGCCTGAGTTGAACCCGATAGAAAAGGTGTGGGCGAATATCAAACGGCATCTGGGGGAAGTGATGTCCGGCTGTTTGTCTTTTGAGCAGGCTTTGTTGGATATTTTTTATTTTGTTTGACTATATAAAACTGCCGCCCCGTCTGAAAGCGCTGTTTTTTCACACTATGCAAAAAGGCCGTCTGAAAACCGCAAACGGGTTTTCAGACGGCCTTTTTGCCGCAGGCGTCGGCTTTATTTGTTGGCCGCTTTGGCCAGTGCCGCGCCTTTGCTGCGGACGGCGGCCTGCGGGGCGGGGGCTTTCATGCCGCGTTCTTTGCGTACTTTGTCGATGATTTCTTCCACTTTTTTCATCGAGGCGTCCCAGTCGCCGCCGGTAAAGATAACTTGGTATTTGCCGCCGACGATGAAGGTGGGTGTGCCGTCGATGCCCATTTGTTCGGTCAGCTCGGCCATTTGTTTGGCTTGCGCCTGGTTGCCGAAGGAGTCGTAGGCGGCGGTGAGTTTCGCGCCGTCGAAGGAGGTTTGCGCGGCTGCCCATTGTTTGAAGGCGGCGGGGTCGGACAGGTTGAGGCGCTGTTCGTAAATGGCTTTGAACACGGGCAGGTTGGCCTGGTATTTCATGCCGCTGCTGTTGACGGCGGCGGCGATGCGCGCCATGCCTTCCATTTCGGGCTGCCAGACGACGTGGATGGGGCGGATGTAGGTGTCGCTGCTCCATTTTTTGCTGTGTTTCTGCAAAACGGGTTCGAGGTGGAAGCAGTGGACGCAGAAGTAGCCGAAAAATTCCGCCACTTCGATTTTGTCTTGCTGCTGCTGCGGCAGGGGTTTTTTCAGGACGGTGTAGTCGGTGCCTTCTTTCACTTCGGCGTGGGCGGCGGCAAGGTCGAGGGCGAGGGCGGCGGCCAGGAGGGTTCGTTGCAGTTTCATGGTGTTTGTTTCCTTGTGTGTCGGTGGGTTAGCGGGCGGGACGGGCGAAGCTGTCTATGCCTTTCTGTTGCAGGGTTTGGCGGGTGTTGGCGGCGGCATCGGCGGTCAGCGGGGCGGTTTGCACGCGGTACATGGTTTTGCCCTGTACTGTGGCTTCGGCGACGTGGGCGTCTACGCCGGCCATGGCAAGTTTGGCACGCTGCACTTCGGCTTTGTCGCGGCTGCCGTAGGAGCCGGCCTGGACGATGATGCGGCCTTTGCCGCTGCCGCCGCTTTGCGCTTCGCTTTTGCCGGCATGGCCGTTGAGGGCGTCTTGGGCTTTTTTGCGCTCGGCTTCGCGGTCGGTTTTGGCCTGGTTTTTGCCTGCTTTGCCGTTGAGGATTTGCTCGGGCGTGGGCTTGGCCTGCGGTTTGTCGGTTTTTTTGCGTTCGGGTTTGGGTTTGTCGGTTTTGTGCGGCGGCAGGGCGTCGGGGATGCCGATGATGTCGGAGGGTTCGGTGTCGTCCTGCGCTTTGGGCTCGGAAGCGGGGATTTCTTTGGGCTCGCTCGCGCTGATGCTCTGCGGCTCGGAGGCGGGAAGCGGCTGGGGCGGCGGCACAGGTTCGGCCGGTTTTTTTGGTGTGAGGATTTCGGGCGGCGGCAGTTCTTTTTCTACCACGGGGTCTTTGAAATCGCGTTTGCGGCCGGTTTCGAGTACGTAAACCACGCCGCCGATAATCAGGGTGGCCAAAAGCAGGCCGATAATGAAGCCGGTAAGGCCTTTACCGTAGGGTTTCTCTGTTTTCATAAAGTGCAAACTACCTTTTTTGTTTCGATGTGTAGAGGCCGTCTGAAAGGGGATGCGGCAAACGGCGGCGTATTCTAGCAAATATTCAGACGGCCTGTTGCGCTTGTTTTAACTTCGTTGAAGCTGCGCTTTCAGACGGCCTCTACGGTTTTTACATGGAGCGGCGGAAGCCTACGGCGCGCAGGATGTGGCCGCGCGCCACTTCGGTGTCGCCCGCGAGGTCGGCGATGGTGCGGGCGGTGCGCATGATGCGGTGGAAGCTGCGGGCGGAGAGGGAGAGTTTTTCCAGTATGCCGCCGAGGGTTTCCCTGGCTTCGGCGGATATGCCGGCGGCGGTGTCCAGCTCGGTGGGGGAGAGGGCGCGGTTGAGCTTGCCCTGCCGCGCGTTTTGGCGTTCGCGGGCGGCGAGGACGCGTTCTAAAACCGCCGCGCTGGGTTCGCCCGCTTTGGCGCTGACGAGTTCGTCGGCGGGGAGGGCGGGAACTTCGATGACGAGGTCGATGCGGTCGATGAGCGGGCCGGAGATTTTGCTGCGGTAGCGCAGGATGGCGTCGGGCGTGCAGCGGCAGGGTTTGACGGGGTGGCCGTGGTAGCCGCAGGGGCAGGGGTTCATGGCGGCGATAAGTTGGAAGTCGGCGGGGAACACGGCCTGGCGGGCGGCGCGGGAGATGTGGATTTCGCCGCTTTCGAGGGGCTCGCGCAGGGCTTCGAGCACTTTGCGGTCGAACTCGGGCAGTTCGTCGAGAAACAGCACGCCTTTGTGTGCCAGCGAGATTTCGCCGGGGCGGGGATCGGAGCCGCCGCCGACAAGGGCGACGGCGCTGGCGGAGTGGTGCGGGCTTTTGTAGGGGCGGCTGCGGCTGTGTTTTTGCGCGTGGTGCGGCAGCAGCGATTGCAGCGTCCACACTTCTATCAGTTCGTCGTCGGTGAGCGGCGGCAGGATGGAGGGCAGGCGTTGGGCGAGCATGGATTTGCCGGTGCCGGGCGGGCCCATCATCAGCAGGCTGTGGCCGCCTGCGGCGGCGATTTCGAGGGCAAGGCGGGCGGTGTGCTGGCCTTTGACGTCGCGCAAGTCGGGCAGGACGGCATTTTCAGACGGCCTTACTTCTGCGGCTTCGGCGCGGGGCAGGGTTTCGATGCCGTTGAGGTGGGCGGCAACGGCGGCGAGGCTGTCCGCGCCGTAGGCTTCCACGCCCTGCATCACGGCGGCCTGCGCGGCGTTTTCAGACGGCATGATGAAGGCGCGTTTTGCCTGTTTGGCCTGCCAGGCCATGGCCGGTGCGCCGCGTATCGGCCGCAGCAGGCCGGAGAGGGCGAGTTCGCCGGCAAATTCGCAATGCGGCAGTTTTTCGGGGGAAATCTGGCCGGAGGCGGCGAGAATGCCGACGGCGATCGGCAGGTCGAAGCGGCCGGATTCTTTGGGCAGGTCGGCGGGGGCGAGGTTGACGGTGATTTTTTTGGCGGGAAACTCGAAGCCGCTTTGGATAAGGGCGGCGCGCACGCGGTCGCGGCTTTCCTTCACTTCGGTGTCGGGCAGGCCGACGATGTTGAACTGCGGCAGGCCGTTGGCCAGATGGGTTTCCACTTCCACGGGCGGGGCGTTCATGCCTTCGAGGGCGCGGCTGTGGACGACGGCGAATGTCATGCGCTTTCCTTTTTAATGTCGGCAGGAGGCCGTCTGAATGCTTTCAGACGGCCTGCGTTTATTTGAACAGCAGCATCAGCAGCAGCGCAATAGCGATGGCGGCGAGCCACAGGCTTTGGCGGTGTTGGATTTTCACCAGATGCAGGTAGGCGTCGCGCATTTCTTTTTGGCGGTTTTCGTCCACCAGCGCGGCGACTTTGCGCGGCAGGGCGGGCAGGATTTGCGCCCAGTCGGGGGCTTCGTTTTTCAGGTTGCGCCACAGGGCTTTGGGGCCGATTTGTTCGTTCATCCATTTGCTGAGGAAGGGCTTGGCGGTTTTCCACAAATCCAAATCGGGGTCGAGTTGGCGGCCGAGTCCTTCGATGTTGAGCAGGGTTTTTTGCAGCAACACAAGCTGCGGCTGGATTTCGACGTGGAAGCGGCGGCTGACTTCAAACAGGCGCATCAGTACGAGGCCGAAGGAAATCTGCGAAATCGGTTTGTTGAAAATCGGTTCGCACACCGAGCGCACGGCCGCTTCAAGCTCTTCGGCGCGGGTGTCGGGCGGCACCCAGCCCGATTCGATGTGGGCGGTGGCGACGCGGTGGTAGTCGCGGTTGAAAAAGGCGAGGAAATTGATGGCCAGATAGCGTTTGTCGTAGTCGGTGAGCGTGCCGACGATGCCGAAATCGAGCGCGATGTAGCGGTTGTCGGCGGCTACTAAGATGTTGCCCGGGTGCATGTCGGCATGGAAAAAGCCGTCGCGGAAAACTTGCGTGAAGAAAATTTCCACGCCGTAATCGGCGAGTTTGTGCAAGTCGATGCCTTGCGCTTTGAGCGCGGCAATGTCGGATACGGGCGTGCCGTCCATCCATTCGATGGTCAATACTTCGCGCGCGCAGTAGTCGTAAAACACTTTGGGCACGATAAGCATGGCGCTGTCTTTGAAATTGCGCCCGAGCTGGCTGGCGTTGGCCGCTTCGCGCATCAGATCGAGTTCGTCGTGCAGATATTTGTCGAACTCGTCCACCACTTCGCGCGGGCGCAGGCGTTTGCCGTCGGCAAAGAGCCGTTCCGCCCAGCCGGCGCAGAAACGCAGCAGCGCCAAATCCTGTTCGATAACGGAGCGGATGCCCGGCCGCAGCACTTTCACCGCCACTTCTTCGCCGCTGTAAAGCCGCGCCCTGTGCACCTGCGCCACTGACGCGCTGGCGACGGGCACGGTTTCAAATTCGGCGTAAATTTCGCCCACCGGCCTGCCCAAAGCCTTTTCAATCTGGCGGCGCGACAGCTCGGCATCAAACGGCGGCACTTTGTCCTGCAGTTTGGCTAGCTCCACCGCGTAGGCGTGCGGAATCAGGTCGGGACGGGTGGAGAGCACCTGGCCGAATTTGACGAACACCGGCCCCAAGCTCTCCAAAGCCAGCCGCAGGCGCACCGGCAAAGGCTCGTCCTGCGCCGACCCGGCTTGGGGCAGCAGGCGCAGCAGGCGGCGCTGCCAGCCTTCCCGCGCCAGCGGGACAATCAAATCGGCCAGGCCGTAGCGGCGGATGGTCTGCCAAAGGGTTTTACTGCGTTTGAGCCATTTCATAGCGGGCGTTTCCGGTGGAAAAAACAGGGCGCGATTATAAGGCATAGCAGGGGCGGGGTGAGAAACGGCAAAAAGGCCGTCTGAAAAGGGCGGCGCGGCGCGAAAATATGACAAAACTTGACGCTGCGGGAAAATGCCTTAACAATACGTCCTCCCATTAATCAAACATAAAAGAGAGACAAGCATGAAAGCAACTTCCCTTCCCGCCTTGCTGATTACCGCATTCGCCCTGGCTGCCTGCGGCGGCAATTCGTCCGACAACGCCGCATCCGGCGCGGCGCCTGCCGCCGAGGGCGGCTCTGCCTGCGCACAATACGAAAAAGCGTTTAACGATATGTTGCAGGGTCTGCCCGAAGCGCAGCGCGAAGATGCGAAAAAAACCTTTGCCACAGGCATGGAAGCGATGAAAAACCTGCCGGCCGACCAGCAGGAGGCCTACTGCCAGGAATCCCTGAAAGGTCTGAAAGGCGAAGCCGTACAAACTGAGGAAGATAAAGCCGAAGCCGCTTCCGAAGCGGCCGAAGATGCCAAAGAAGCCGCAGCAGATGCCAAAGAAGCTGCTGACGATGCAAAAGAAGCCGCTTCCGAAGCAAAAGAAGCCGCCCAGTAAGCCGGGCATACGAAAGGCCGTCTGAAAAACCGAAAACCGGTTTTCAGACGGCCTTTTAAGGTTGGCCGTTTGTTAATTTTGCACCTTGATAAGGAACACCCGCTATGAAAAAACCGATATCCGCCCTGATTGCCGCCGTTTTCCTGTCTGCCTCCCTGCCTGCCGCCGCGCATCTGCCGCCGCCGCAAACGAAGGCGGGCAGCGGAGAAGGCCGTCTGAAACAGGCCGAAGCCGACATTGATGCCGGACGCGGCGAAGCAGCCGTGAAAGCGCTGCTGCCGCTGGCCGAAGCGGGCGACGCCGAAGCGCAGGCGCTGCTGGGCAAAGCCTACTACCTCGGGCGCGGCGTGGAAAAAGACGAACAAAAAGCACTGTTTTGGGACAAAAAAGCCGCCGAAAACGGCAGCCTCAGAGGCATGAACAACCTCGGCGTGATGTATTACGAAGGACGCGGCGGCCTCGCCAAAGACCTTGCCGAAGGCACAAAATGGATACGCCGCGCCGCCGAAAAAGGCTATGCCGTGTCGCAGCGGAATATAGGCTTGGCCTACGAAGAAGGCAAAGGCGTGGCGCGGGATGAGGCGCAGGCCGCCCTCTGGTACCGCAAAGCCGCGGAGCAGGGAGATGCCTTGTCGCAGTCTGCCCTCGGCACGCTTTATTTTGACGGCAGGGGCGTGGCGCAGGACGACAAACAGGCCTTCGCCTGGTATGAAAAAGCCGCCAAGCAGGGCAATGCGGCGGCGCAGAACAATTTGGGCTTTATGTACGGAGCGGGACGCGGTGTGGCGCAGAACCCGGCCGAATCGCTCAAATGGTACAAAAAAGCCGCCGCGCAAAACGATGCCACCGCCCAATACAACATCGGCACGATTTACGCGCAAGGCAAAGGCGTGAAACAAGACTGGAAACAGGCGGTGCAGTGGTATGAAAAAGCCGCCGCGCAGGGACACGTCCGCGCGCTGGGGGCTTTGTCCATCCGCTATTTTTCGGGCGAAGGCGTCGATAAAGACGAAAAACGCGGCATCGATATGCTGACACAGGTTGCCGAACGGGGCGATACTTTGGCGCAAACCGTGCTGGGCGGCCGCTACCTGACAGGCAGCGGCGTGAAGCAGGACAAAGAAGAGGCCGTCAAATGGCTGACCCGTGCCGCCGAGAAGGGCAACGCCCGCGCCGCGCGGCTGCTCAGCACCACCTACCGTGACGGATTCGTTGTCGAAAAAGACGACGGCAAAGCCGTTTACTGGCTGGAAAAAGCGGCGCAGCTGGGACAGGCGCAGGCCCAATACGATCTGGCGCTGCGCTACCGCCAGGGCAAAGGCGTGCCCAAAGACATGGCGCAGGCCGTCAAGTGGTACCGCAAAGCCGCCGAACAGGGACGCGCCGACGCGCAATACAACCTTGCCGTTGCCTACCGCGCCGGCGACGGCGTGGCCAAAGACGACGCGCAGGCGGTCGAATGGCTGCGCAAAGCCGCCGCACAGGAAACCTCATTCTCCGTGCTGGCGCAGCACGAACTGGGCTTTATGTACCTGCGCGGCAGCATCCTGCCCAAAGACGCGAAACAGGCCGCCTACTGGCTGGACAAAGCATCGCGGCACGGCTATGTGCGCGCCAAGAAAAAACTCGCCGCCATGAGTGTGGCGGGCGAGGGTGTGGAAAAAGACGATGCCAAAGCCGCCGAACTGCTACGCGACGCCGCCGAAGCGGGCGACGCCGACAGCCGCCTGATTTTGGGCTTGGCCTACAAAAACGGTTTCCTGACCCTGCCGAAAGATTTGCAACAGGCCGAATACTGGCTGCGCAAAGCGTCGGAGCAGGGCAGAAGCGAGGCCGATCCGTATCTGAAAGACATCGAAGAAGCCAAATGCAAGCAGTAGAACTGCTACGGCAAAAAGGCCGTCTGAAAACCCGATTTCGGGGTTTTCAGACGGCCTTTTTTGCTGCAAACGGGATATGCCTGCGCGTTTCAGAAACGTCATTCCCGCGAAGGCGGGAACGGCTTTTGCCGTGCGTTTCAATCTTGCGCATCGGGTGCGCTGATGCGCTTTTCGTCCTGCTGCGACGGGCGGTTCTGCCGCTGTCTGCTGCCTGCCGGATTATCGCGGCCGCCGTTGCGTTTCGGTTCGTTTTTCGATTTCTTCATCTGAATCCGCTGCCTCCTTTTGCCGTAATGGTTTGCCGATATAGTTAAGCCAACACAAAAAGATACAAGGCAGCAAGCCGCAGCAACGCCGTAGATTTTTGTGTTGGTTCACTATAAACAACAGGCGCAATGATACTGCCGTCTGCCATCAAGGCCAAGCCGAAAAGCGCTTTTCCGCCAAGGGGCAACCGCTTTCAGACGGCCTTTTGGTATCCGCATTCCCGCCGTTTGCCTTTCAGACAGCCTCACATCTCCTGCGGGTCGACATCGGCCGACCATCTGATTTTGTGATCGCGCTCCTGCTGCAGAGCCTGTATCCACAGCGATACGGCGTGGTGCAGGTCTTTGCGCGAGGCCGATTCGAGGAAAAGCTGGGCGCGTTCGCGTTCGGCCAGGCGCACCATCAGCATGGGGGCTGCGCCAAACTGGCTGACGCTTTGGGGCAGCGCGGGGGCGAGGCGGTCGCGGATGCGGTTGAGAAATTCGGTGGCGGCGGCGATGTCGGGCGCGTCGGCGCGGATGGCCGTCTGAAAGCCGAAGGGCGGCATGGCAAACTGCTGCCGCTCGGCCAGCTCGGCATCGGCAAACAGGCGGTAGTCCTGCGCTTTGACGGCGGAAAATACGGCATGGTCGGGGATTTGGGTTTGGATAAGGACGCCGCCGGGTATGTCGGCGCGGCCGGCGCGGCCGGATACCTGCATGAGTTCGGCAAACAGGCGTTCGGGGGCGCGGAAGTCTGCGCTGTAAAGGCTGCCGTCGGCGTTGAGCACGATAACGAGGTTGAGCCGCGCGAAATCGTGGCCTTTGGCGAGCATTTGCGTGCCGACGAGAATGTCGATGCCGCCTTCGCCGATGCGGCGGTAGAGTTCGTCCCAGTCGTTTTTGCGGGCGGTGCTGTCCCTGTCGACGCGAACTACCGATGCCTGCGGCAGAAAGGCACACAGGGTTTCTTCGACGCGCTGCGTGCCCTGCCCGACGGCGGTCAGGTCTTGGTTGCCGCAGTCGGGGCATTTGAACGGGATGGCGGTGCGGTGGTCGCAATGGTGGCAGCGTAGTTGGCGGGCGCGTTGGTGCAATACCATTTTGGCCGAGCAGTTGGGGCAGCCGAAAGTGTGGCCGCAGTCGCCGCAAAACAGCGCGGGCGAATAGCCGCGCCGGTTGAGGTACACCAGCGACATGCCGCCTGCTGCAAAATTCTGTTTGAGCAGGTTTAGGGCTTGCGGTGAGAAGCCGTTGTCGAGTTTCAGACGGCCTACGTTGAGGATTTCCACCTGCGGCGGCCGCGCGGCGGGGTTGGCGCGGCGGGCGAGTTCCAATAATCGATACGCGCCGCTTTGGGCTTTGTGCCAGCTCTCCAAACTCGGCGTCGCGCTGCCGAGCATAATCGGGCAACCGCTCTGCTTCGCCCGCCACACGGCCAAATCGCGGGCGTGGTAGCGCAATTCGTTGTCTTGTTTGAACGAGCTATCGTGTTCTTCGTCCACCACAATCAACCCGACATCGGCCAGCGGCGTGAACACCGCCAGCCGCGTGCCGATGACCAGCTTGGCCTGATTTGCCATCGCGCGAAGGTAATCCTGCGTGCGCCGTCCGGCGGCGGTTTGGCTGTGCAATACGGCGGTGGGCACGTCGGCAAACCGCGCCTCCACGCGCGCCAAAAGCTGCGGCGTGAGGTTGATTTCGGGCAGTAAAAACAACACCTGCCGCCCCGATGCCAACACTTTTTCCATCACATCAAAATACACTTCGGTTTTGCCGCTGCCGGTGATGCCGTAAAGCAAAAAGGGCTGAAACTGCCCGAAGGCCGTCTGAACCGCCTGCGAGGCGGCGAGCTGGTCGGGGTTGAGCGTTTTTTCAGAGTGCGAAGCCTGCCCGTGGTACGGCACCAACACGGGTTTGCCCGCCGTATGTGCGTCTATCCAACCCTGCGCCAACCATTCGTCCACCAGCTTGGCCGCCTGCGCGTTGATACGTTTGAGCTGCGCCATCGTCAGGCCGTCTGAATCGGCCAAAGCCTGCCACAACGCGGCTTTTTTGTGAAAACGCGCCCTCGGCGGCTGCTGCGCCCTGCCCGCTTCGTTTAACGCGTAAAACAGCGGCGGCTGCGGCAT
This sequence comes from Neisseria sp. KEM232, assembly GCF_002237445.1. Classification (NCBI taxonomy): domain Bacteria; kingdom Pseudomonadati; phylum Pseudomonadota; class Betaproteobacteria; order Neisseriales; family Neisseriaceae; genus Neisseria; species Neisseria sp. KEM232. The sequence continues at coordinate 1,736,561 of NZ_CP022527.1, read as the reverse complement.
CTCCACGGCCTTCGGCTCTTTCAAACCCTGCGGCAGCGCGAGCGAAGCGGTTTGGCCGAGCGGATAGTGGTAATAGCGCGAGGCAAACGCAATCAGGCCGCGCCAGTCTTCGGGCAGCGGCATTTCGGCGGTAAAGGCCGTCTGAACGGGCAAAATCTTGGCCGGGTCAAAATCGGGCGCAATACCGGCTTCCCACACAATCCCCACCATCACGCGCCCGCGAAACGGCACGGCCACGCGCGTGCCGGGCGGCAGGGCTTCGGGATGGGAATAGGTCAAAAGGCCGTCTGAAAGGGGCACATTAAGGGCAATGCGGTGGTAAATCATGGGCGTGGGTAGTTTGGGGTTGAGGCCGTCTGAAAATAGTTTTTCAGACGGCCTTTTTATGCGTAGGTCGGGCATTTATGCCCGACATTTTCCGTTACCGGTTTGCACGTCGGGCATAAATGCCCGACCTACTATAGTGAGTCAGCACAAAAAGATACAAGGCAGCAAGCCGAAGACAGTACAGGTTTGCTTGGCATTTTTGATGCAGTAGATTTTTATGTTGGCTCACTATATTCCGCTGCAATCGGGAAAAGGGCGTAATCGCCGCTCATCTCGCCGACGGCGGCCAGACGGTTGTTGACAAAGAGGTATTCCGTTTCAAAACAGCAGTCGCTCTCGGCAATGCGCCAGTTGGTTTCGCCGATGATGTAGAGATAGTCGTCGGCGCAGCGGCCGTGGGCGGGGAAGATGCAGGCGGTGTATGCGGGTTCGGGGCGGTCGGACGCGCGGGGAATAATGCGGCCCGCGCGGATTTGTTCGCGATAGAGCGCGGCCAGTTGCCGCCGCAGCGCCGCGCCTTGGTCGGGCAGAGCGAGGAAGTCGGCGAAAATCCGCCTCTGGCGCGGCGAGAAACCGGCATAACGGCTGCTTTCGCTGTAGACCCACAACTCGGCGGCGGCGTTCAGCGGCGGCAGGAAAACGGGTTCGACGGAAGAAGCGATGCCGTCTTCTTTGGTAAAGCGGATGTTTTGCATATTGTTTGTTCGAGCGGCGGGAGGCCGTCTGAAAGCGTTTTTCTGCTTTCAGACGGCCTTTGTGCGTCAGCAAATCAGGGCAGGGGGCGGGTTTCGATCAGTTCGGGGTTGTCGGCGTTGTCGAACAGTATGGCTTTGGTGCGCCCCTGCCACATTTCTTGGAACAGGCGCAGCTCGTCGGCGGTGGCGGTGCCGGAGACGGCTTTGGGCATGATGTCGGCCATTTCGGGGGCGAAGGGGACGAGGCCGGCGTGGTAGGACACTTCCACGGCCGATCCGGTGTCGCGGCGGCGCAGGGAGAGGACGCCGTCGATGTTGCCGTCGAATGAGAGCAGGTTGCGGCGGGAGAAGCGGCGGTGCATGCCGATGCCGCCGAAGCCTTGTTCGGAGGCCGCGCCGGTGAGCAGGGTGGCGACGGCGGCGATCACGCCGGTCGTGCCTTCGTCGCGCGCGCCCTGCATCTGCACTTCGATGCCGCCGCGCTCGGGAATGTCGCCGCCGTAGAGGGCTTTGAGGCCGCGGTACACCATCAGGTAGGCGCCGGCGACGGTGGGGCAGGAGTGTCCGGCCAGTTTTACCGCATCGAGGTAGCGGTAGGTAATCAGGCCGCTTTCGGACGCGCCGAGGAAGGCGGCCAGCGGGTCGCGCAGGATGAGGACGGGGGCTTTGCTGTAATAGGTGGGGAAACCGTCGGTGTCGTAGGTGAGGCTCATGATTGCTCCTTGCAGTGGGTGGAAAAGTGGGTTTCAGACGGCCTGTGCCTGCCGCTGCGGGAATGATGTTTCTGAAAGCGCGGTTTCAACGGAGTTGAAACGGGTGCGGCTGCACGGCGGAAAACGGGTTTTGTCTTTGTCTGTGCGGCGGGCTTTTGGCAAAACAGCGGCAGGCCGTCTGAAAACGGCTGCCGCTGTCCGGATTGCGCCGCGCTTATTCGGCGCAGGTTTCGACCTGTGTCAGTTCGGCTGCGGCCGGGGCGGCTGCGGCGGGGCGGGGCAGGTCGGCGCGGCGTTTGCCCTGCGGTGCGGCCGGTGTTTGGGCGGCTGCGGCTGCGGCCAGTGCGGCGGCGTCGGTCTGCACCAGCACCATGCCTTGCGGCGCGGCGGGGATTTCCGATGCGGCGGCGGGCGCTGCTGCGCTTGTACCGTTTTGCGGTGCGGGGTTGCCGGCGGTTTCGTCCGCAGCGTGGCTTTCGCCGACGATGAGGGCGACGGCTTCGGCGACTTTTTCGCTGCTGCTGCCGATTACGGCGGCTTCGTCCGCAACAGCGACGGCGGCGGGTGCGTCGTCCTGCGGCGCGGGGATGGTGATGACCAGCGGTTTGTCGCTGCTGTTCTGCGGCAGGGGGGCGGCGGGGCGGGTTTCGCCGAAAACGTGCGCCACGGCATCGAGTACGCGGCCTGCGGCTTCGTCGATCATCAGATACTGCTCGATTTTGGCGGCGGAGGGGATGTTGCGTTTTTTCTCGTTGCGGCGGCTGCCGTTTTGGCCGTTGCGGTTGCGGCTGCCGCGCTCTTGGTTGCGGCCGCGCGGGTTGCGGCGGTTGTCGCTTTGTGCGGACGCGTTGCCGTTTTGTCCGCTGTCTGCTGCGTTGTCCTGCGGTGCTGCGGCGTTTTCAGACGGCCTTTCGTCCTGTGCCTGCATCAGGGCGGCGGGTGCGTTTTCCGTTACGGATTCGGCTTCGCCGCCGCGTTTGCCGCGTTTGCGGCTGTCGCGTTTTTCGCCTGCGGCGGCATTTTCGCCGCGCGGGGTTTCGCTTTCGGTTTCGGCGGGTGCGCTTTCGCTGCGGCGGTTGTCGGCATTGCGGCTGTTTGCGCCGCTGCCGCGTTTGCCGCTGCGGCCGTTTTTGTCGGCTTTGTCGCTGCCGCTGTCGCCTGTTTCGCCGTCGGTTTCGCCTTCGTCCTGTGCTTTGGCCTGCGCGCTGCGTGCCGTCTGGCTGCGGTTGCCGCTGCGGCGGCGGTTTTGCGGGCGGCGGCTGCCGGAGGTGCGTTTGCGCTCCTGCGGCTGCGGCTCGGCGGCGGGGGTGTCGCCGAAGAGTCCTTTGAACCAGCTTTTGAATTTGTCCCACCAGCTGCTTGGCTCTTCGGCGGCAACGGGGGCGGGCTGGGTGTGTTTCACGCCTTTGACGGCGGGCTCGGGGCGGGCGGCTTTGACGCGCTCGCCGCCGAAGGGTTTGGCGTTTTCGTCGGCTTTGGGTACGGAAACCTGTTTGTAGCTCGGTTCGCCGTCTTCTTCGATGTCGTCGGTGCGGATGCGGCTGATTTCGTAGTGCGGGTTTTCCAGACGGATGTTGGGAATCAGCATGACGCTGACGTCGAGGCGCTCTTCCATGGCGAAGAGTTCGGCGCGTTTTTCGTTTAACAGGAAGGTGGCGACGTCGACGGGTACTTGGGCGTGCACTTCGCCGGTGTTGTCCTTCATCGCTTCTTCCTGAATGATGCGCAGCACGTGCAGGGCGGTGGATTCGATGCCGCGGATGACGCCGGTGCCGGCGCAGCGCGGGCAGGCGGTGTGGCTGGATTCGCCGAGGGCAGGTTTGAGGCGCTGGCGGGAGAGTTCGAGCAGGCCGAAGCGGGAGAGTTTGCCCATCTGCACGCGGGCGCGGTCTTTTTTCAGGGCGTCGCGCAGGGTGTTTTCGACGTCGCGCTGGTGTTTGGGGTTTTCCATGTCGATGAAGTCGATGACGACCAGGCCGCCGAGGTCGCGCAGGCGCATTTGGCGGGCGACTTCTTCGGCCGCTTCCATATTGGTTTTGAAGGCGGTGTCTTCGATGTCGGCGCCGCGGGTGGCGCGGGCGGAGTTGACGTCGATGGAAACGAGGGCTTCGGTGTGGTCGATGACGATGGCGCCGCCGGAGGGCAGGCTGACGCTGCGCGAGAAGGCGCTTTCGATTTGGTGCTCGATTTGGAAGCGGGAGAAGAGGGGGGTGTGGTCCTGATAGAGTTTCAGACGGCCTGTGTTGGCCGGCATGACGTAGGACATGAATTCGGAAATTTCGGCGTGCACTTCGGCGTTGTCGACCAGGATTTCGCCGATGTCGGGGCGGAAGTAGTCGCGGATGGCGCGGATGAGCAGCGAGCTTTCCATAAAGAGCAGGTAGGGTTCTTGGTGGGCGTTGCCTGCTTCTTCGATGGCGTGCCACAGTTTGAGCAGGTAGTCGAAATCCCATTGCAGCTCTTCGACGCTGCGGCCGATGCCGGCGGTGCGGGCGATAAGGCTCATGCCGCGCGGCACGTTGAGTTCGGCCATTGCGTCTTTGAGTTCCTGCCGCTCTTCGCCTTCGATGCGGCGGGAGACGCCGCCGCCGCGCGGGTTGTTGGGCATCAAGACCAGATAGCGGCCGGCCAGTGAGATGAAGGTGGTGAGCGCCGCGCCTTTGTTGCCGCGTTCGTCTTTTTCCACCTGTACGATGACCTGCATGCCTTCTTTGAGCACGTCTTGGATGCGGGCTTTGCCGCCTTCGTAGTCTTGGAAATAGGAGCGGGAAACTTCTTTGAAGGGCAGAAAGCCGTGGCGGTCGGTGCCGTAATCGACAAAGCACGCTTCGAGCGAGGGCTCGATGCGGGTGATGACGCCTTTGTAGATATTGCCTTTGCGCTGTTCTTTGCCCAGCGTTTCGATGTCGAGATCGAGCAGGTTCTGCCCGTCGACGATGGCCACGCGCAGCTCTTCGGCCTGCGTGGCGTTAAACAACATACGTTTCATGATGATTGACCTTGCGGGCGGGCGTGTTTCAGACGGCCTGCCTTGTTGGTACCCACGAAGCGCGTAATCAGTTTTCGGACGGTGTGCCGCAGCGGATGAGGCCGTCTGAAAACGGCCGGTGCGGCTTTCGGGTGGATGAAAGAAGGCGGTTAAAGAACGGCGCCGGTAAAACCGGCGCAGCGCGCACCGTGTCGGTGCGGCATCGGAGGGTCTGCCGCCGGACGGAGCCGGCGTCTTCTTGTTATCTTGTCGTCTGCCTGTTTGCGGTGTTTTGTGCGGCGCGGCGGGAGCCTGTCGTCTTATGCCAAAACGGGTCGGCAGTGTGATCCGAACTTAATCACGGCCTTCGCGCCGCTGTCTTGCACGGGCGGGAAGGAAATGCTTTGCAGAGTACGTTTTTAATTAATAGAATCGCTTTTTTAATACGTTTTGCCCTCGGGCAAAACGGCGCAGATTATAAGAGAAAATGCAGCCGATAAGCAAAAATTCAGTCAGCCGGGCCGCCGTGGGCGAAAACGAAGCGGGGCAACGCCTTGACAACTATCTGATAAAAATCCTCAAAGGCGTACCCAAGAGCCATATCCACCGCATTATCCGCGCGGGTGAAGTGCGGCTGAACAAAAAACGCTGCAAGCCCGACAGCCGCATTGCGGCGGGCGACATTGTCCGCATTCCGCCGGTGCGCACGGCTGAAAAGGAGAGGCCGTCTGAAAAGGGGCAGGACGCGCCCGCGCGTGAGTTTGACACCGTTTACGAAGACGACGCGCTCTTGGTCATCGACAAACCGGCGGGCGTGGCGGTGCACGGCGGCAGCGGCGTGAGCTTCGGCGTAATCGAGCAGCTGCGCCGCGCCCGACCCGAGGCGCGCTATCTGGAACTCGTCCACCGCCTCGACAAAGATACCAGCGGCCTGCTGATGATTGCCAAAAAACGCAGCGCATTGGTGAAGCTGCACGAAGCCATCCGCAGCAACCACCCGAAAAAAACCTATTTCGCCCTCGGCGTCGGCGGTCTTGCAAACGACCGCTTTCATGTGAAACTGCCGCTTTTGAAATACACCGGCGCGCAGGGCGAAAAAATGGTGCGCGTGAGCGAAGAAGGCCAAAGCGCGCACACCGTATTCCGCGTTCTCAACCGCTTTTCAGACGGCCTGCTGCACCAGGTCGGCCTGTCGCGGCTCACGCTGGTTGAAGCCACGCTCAAAACCGGCCGCACCCACCAAATCCGCGTCCATATGCAGTCGCAAGGCTGCCCGATTGCGGGCGACGAACGCTACGGCGACTATCAGGCCAACCGCCGCCTACAAAAACTCGGCCTGAAACGGATGTTTCTGCACGCCAGCGAGCTGCACATCGACCACCCGCTCACGGGCGAAAAACTCGTACTCAAAGCACCGTTGCCGCAGGATTTGGCGCAGTTTGTGACGATGTTGGAACACGGTTGTCGGAAATAGCCGACAAGATTGTAAAGAGGCCGTCTGAAAACCTTTCAGACGGCCTGTCTTTGTACACAATTCGTTTATAATGCCGCCCCTTTTTACCCAACTTAAATTTTCTTAAAACTATGGACAAACCGGCAAACAGCCTGCTCGAACGCCTCTTCGGGCTTTCCGCACACAACACCGGCGTACGCACGGAAATCATGGCGGGCATCACCACCTTCCTGACCATGTGCTACATCGTCATCGTCAACCCGCTCACCCTGTCGCAGGCGGGCATGGACTTCGGCGCGGTGTTCGTCGCCACCTGCATCTCCGCCGCCATCGGCTGCTTCGTGATGGGGCTGGCGGCCAACTACCCCATCGCCCTCGCCCCCGGCATGGGGCTGAACGCCTACTTCACCTACGCCGTCGTCAAAGGCATGGGCGTGCCCTGGCAGGTGGCTTTGGCTGCCGTGTTCGTGTCGGGCATCATCTTCTTATTGTTCAGCTTTTTCAAACTGCGCGAAATGCTGGTCAACGCCCTGCCGATGAGCCTGAAAATGGCCATCGCCGCCGGTATCGGCCTGTTCCTCGCCCTTATCGCCCTGAAAAACGCCGGTGTCATCGTGTCCAGCGACGCCACCCTGGTCAAAATGAGCGACGTTTACATCCTCGGCGAAAACGGCGGCAAAAGCCCCAACTGGCCGGTGCTGCTGGCCATGCTCGGCTTTTTTCTTATCATTTTTCTCGACTATTTCCGCGTGCGCGGTGCCATCATCATCGGCATTCTCGCCGTCACCCTGCTCGGCATCGCCCTCGGGCAGGCCGAATTCAAAGGCATTGTTTCCGCCATCCCCAGCATCCAACCCACCCTGCTGCAAATGGACTTTAACGGCCTGTTCCACGGCAGCATGGTCGCCGTTATCTTCGTGTTCTTTCTAGTCGACCTCTTCGACAGCACCGGCACCCTCATCGGCACGACGCACCGCGCCGGCCTTTTGGTAGACGGCAAGCTGCCGCGCCTCAAACGCGCCCTCTTGGCCGACTCCACCGCCATCGTCGCCGGCGCGGCGATGGGTACGTCGTCCGTCACCCCCTATGTCGAAAGCGCGGCGGGCGTGGCAGCGGGCGGGCGCACCGGCCTCACCGCCGTAACCGTCGGCGTCCTGATGCTCGCCTGCCTGTGGTTCTCGCCGCTGGCGCAAACCGTCCCCGCCTTCGCCACCGCCCCCGCCCTGCTTTATATCGGCATCCACATGCTGCGCTCGGTGCTGGAAATCGACTGGGAAGACATGACCGAAGCCGCCCCCGCCTTCGTCACCATCGTCTTCATGCCCTTCACCTACTCCATCGCCGACGGCATCGCCATGGGCTTTATCAGCTACGCCGCCATCAAACTCCTGTGCGGCCGTGCCAAAGACGTACCGCCGATGGTGTGGCTGGTCGCCGTTTTGTGGGCGGCGAAATTCTGGTTCTTGGGCGTGTAAAGGCCGCTCCCGCCTTCGCGGGAACGACGTTTCTGAAAACGCCCGAATGGCAAAAGGCCGTCTGAAAACCCGAAAGGGGTTTTCAGACGGCCTTTTGCCGACAGGGGGAAGGGATTCGACAAACAAAAAACGATGCCCCTTAAAACCGGAGTTTTAAGGGGCAGAGCGTTACGGCACATCTTTTCAGACGGCCTTATTGTAGCAACGTCTCTCATTTCGCTGTGCAACAATAGGCGAAATCTTAGTTTGCGGTGTCGGAAATGTCAAGAAAAGATTTACACAAACCCTGTTAATAATATATTGTGTTAATTTTCATTAATAACTAAGCGAGACACATTATGGCGCCATTTACTTTGAAACCATTGAATTACATTTTGGGCTTGGACATCGGCATCGCCTCGGTAGGTTGGGCGGTGGTCGAAACCGATTCAGACGTCCTGCCTTACCGTTTGATTGACGTGGGTGTGCGTACGTTTGACCGTGCCGAAGTGCCGAAAACGGGCGAATCGCCTGCGGCGGCGCGGCGGCTGGCGCGCAGCGTGCGGCGCATGATCCGCAGGCGGGCGCACCGTATGCTGCGGGCGCGGCGTTTGCTCAAACGCGAGGGCATGTTGCAGGCGGCCGATTTTGACGCGCACGGTTTGGTCGAAAATCTGCCCGTCAATCCGTGGCAGCTTCGCGTGGATGCGTTAAGCCGCAAACTGATGCCTTTGGAGTGGGCGGCAGTGTTGCTGCATATGGTGAAGCATCGCGGCTATTTGTCGCAGCGTAAAAACGAACGGAACAGCAGCGATAAGGAATTGGGCGCGCTGCTGTCGGGTGTGGCGGCCAACAGCGAAGCCTTGCAGGGCGGAGATTTCCGCACGCCGGCGGAATTGGCGGTAAACAAATTTGAAAAAGAAAGCGGCCATATCCGCAACCAGCGCGGCGATTATTCGCACACGTTCAACCGCAAGGATGTGCAGGCGGAATTGGTTTTGCTGTTTGAAAAACAAAAAGAATACGGCAATCCTTATATTTCAGACGGCCTTTTGACAGGCGTGGAAGATTTGCTGATGACGCAACGCGCCGCGCTTTCGGGCGATGCGGTGCAAAAAATGCTCGGCCGCTGTACGTTTGAACCTGAAGAATACAAGGCCGCTAAAAATACCTATTCGGCCGAACGCTTTGTCTGGCTGACCAAGCTCAACAATCTGCGGATTTTGGATCAGGGCAGCGAGCGGCCGCTGACTGATTCCGAGCGTGCCAAGCTGATGGACGAGCCGTATAAAAAAACCAAACTGACTTACGCGCAGGTACGCAGATTGTTGGAACTCGACGATACTGCGTTTTTCAAAGGGCTCCGCTACAGCAAGGACAACGCTGAATCTGCAACGCTGATGGAAATGAAGGCCTACCACTCCATCAGCGGCGCGTTGGAGAAGGCCGGTTTGAAAAACAAAAAAATCGCCGCTGGCCTTATCGCCCGAATTGCAGGACGAAATCGGCGAGGCGTTTTCGCTATTCAAAACCGATGAGGACATCAGAGGCCGTCTGAAAGGCAAGCTGCCGGACGAACAGCTCGACGCGCTGCTCGAATATGTGAGCTTCGACAAATTTGTGCAGCTCTCGCTCAAAGCCCTGCGGAAAATCCTGCCGCTGATGGAGCAGGGCAAACGTTACGACGAAGCCTGTGCGGAAATCTACGGCGACCATTACGGCATAAAAGACGACAAGCAGGCGCAGTTTCTGCCGCCCGTATCCGCCGACGAAATCCGCAATCCGGTGGTGCTGCGCGCGCTGTCGCAGGCACGCAAGGTGGTTAACGCCGTGGTGCGCCGCTACGGTTCGCCAGCGCGTGTCCACATCGAAACGGCGCGCGAAGTGGGCAAATCGTTTCTAGACCGCAAGAAAATCGAAAAACGCCAAGAGGAAAACCGCAAAGACCGCGAACGCTCTATCGCCAAGTTCCGCGAATATTTTCCTAATTTTGTCGGCGAACCCAAAGCCAAAGACATCCTGAAAATGCGCCTTTACGAGCAGCAGCAAGGCCAATGCCTCTATTCGGGCAAGGCGATAGATTTACGCCGTCTGAACGAAAAAGGCTATGTCGAAATCGACCACGCGCTGCCGTTTTCGCGCACTTGGGACGACAGTTTCAACAATAAAGTCTTGGTGTTGGCCGGCGAAAACCAAAACAAGCGCAACCAAACGCCTTTCGAGTGGCTCGGCGGCGATGAAAAACGCTGGCGCGAATTTACCGCGCGGGTGGAACACTGCCGTTTCCCGCGCAGCAAAAAACAGCGGATTTTGATGCAGAAACTTGATGAAAAGGATTTTAAAGAGCGCAATTTGAATGACACGCGTTATGTAAACCGCTTTTTGTGCAACTTTATCGCGCAAAATATGCTGCTTACCGGCGAGGATAAAAACCGCGTGTTTGCTTCCAACGGCCAGATTACCAACCTGTTGCGCGGCATGTGGGGGCTGAAAAAAGTGCGCGAAAGTAACGACCGCCACCACGCGCTCGATGCGGTCGTCGTGGCCTGCTCCACCGTAGCGATGCAGCAGAAAATCACGAATTATGTGCGCCAAAAAGAGATGAATGTATTTGACGGCGAAATGGTGGATAAAACCACCGGCGAAGTGTCGCGCCTGCATTTTCCGCAGCCGTGGGATTTTTTCCGCCAAGAAGTGATGATGCGCGTGTTCGGCAAGCCCGATACGCCGTCTGAAAACAATGAAGAAGCCGATACGCCGGAAAAACTGCGCGCGCTCTTGGCCGACAAACTCTCTTCGCGCCCCGAAGCTGTACACGAAGCCGTAACGCCACTGTTTGTATCGCGCGCTCCGAGCCGGAAAATGAGCGGGCAGGGGCATATGGAAACCATCAAATCGGCCAAACGCTTGAGCGAAGGCAAGAGCGTATTGCGCGTACCGCTGACGCAGTTGACGCCCAAGCTGCTGGAAAACATGGTCAACCGCGAGCGCGAGCCGCAGCTTTACGAAGACCTGTTAGGCCGTCTGAACGCACACGGCGGCGATCCGGCCAAAGCCTTTGCCGCGCCGTTTTTCAAACGCGACAAAGCAGGCAATCCTACCCAGCAGGTTAAGGCCGTGCGTGTGGAAGATGTGCAGAAATCGGGCGTAATCGTGCGCGAAGGCAACGGCGTGGCAGACAATGCAACGATGGTGCGCGTAGATGTGTTTGAAAAAGGAGGAAAATATTATCTGATGCCGATCTACACCTGGCAGGCGGCAAAAGGGATTTTGCCGAACAAGGCAGTGATTGCTCATACTGATGAAGCAAACTGGCAGGAAATGGATACTAGTTTTACGTTTAAATTTGCGCTTTATCCGAATGATTTGGTTCTCGCTAGTCTTAAAAAAGAAACTTATTTCGGCTATTTCGCAGGATTGGATCGGTCAACTGGAAACATTAGTCTACGTGTGCACGATTTGGAAAAATCCAAAGGCAAAGACGGTGTGTACCGTATCGGTGTCAAAACCGCCTTATCTTTCCAAAAATACCAAGTCGACGAATTGGGCAAAACCATCAGACCATGCCGTCTGAAAAAACGCCCGCCCGTGCGTTAAAAGCAACGCCCCTGTTTCAGGTCGTCTGAAACAGGGGCATTTTGTTTATACCAACCAAAAATGACAAAGGGGAACATCATGACCTGGCGCAGCCTGCTTATCTCAAACAGCGGCAAGCTCTCATTGCAGCGCAAACAAATCCTTATCCAACAAAGCGGCGAATCCTATACTGTCCCCATCGAAGACATCGCCGTCATCGTAATCGAACACCGTGAAACCGTTATCACAGCCCCCTTGCTCTCCGCATTGGCCGAACACGGCGCGACCCTGCTGACCTGCGACGAGCAGTTCCTGCCCTGCGGCCAGTGGCTGCCTTATTCGCAATACCACCGCCAGCTCAAAACCCTCAAGCTGCAACTGGGCATCAGCGTGCCGCTCAAAAAACAGCTTTGGCAGCACATCGTCAAACAAAAAATCCTCAACCAAGCCTTTGCCGCCGACGAAACCGGCAACGACATCGCCGCCAAACACCTGCGCGGCCTGGCTTTGGAAGTCAAATCAGGCGACACCGGCAACCGCGAAGCCCAAGCAGCCGCACTGTATTTCCAAGCCATGTTCGGCGAAACATTTACCCGCAGTGACAGCAATGCCGTCAACGCACATCTCAACTATAGCTACGCCGTGTTACGCGCTGCCATCGCCCGCAGCCTGACTCTATACGGATGGCTGCCCGCGCTCGGCCTGTTTCACAAAGGGGCTGTACTAGATAAGCCCTAAATTTCACACCACCGACGCAGCACTTTAAGCTGCTCGGAGGGTGTGCCAAAGTTAAAACGGAACTCGCATTCTTTCAAGAAAAGCGGGAAAGATTTACGGTCGATTCCATTGTATTTGCGCAGTACGCGCTTTGCCTGATTCCAGAAATTTTCAATGCCGTTGATATGGTTCTGTCTGTCGGCAAACAGCTTGCTGTGATTAATTCCGGCGGCAGAATCGCCGGACGCAGCAGGCGCAACCGGCGCGGCGAGCGCGTCAAATGCGCCCTGGTACTGCCCAACTTCGGCGTGAAATAAAGCGCGTCCGCCGCATACGCAAAGGCCGTCTGAAAACGCCGCCCGACAATGTCGGGCGGCGTTTTCAGACGGCCTAACCGTTTTGGCTGCTCCGAAGCTGTGTTTTCAGACGGCCTCACCGTTTTGGCTGTGCCGAAGCTGTGCTTTCAGACGGCCTCACGGCACGGAATGCCCGCAAATCCAGCACCTCATCATAAAACTCCGCCAATTCCGGCTGATGGCTGACCATCACCACCGTAGTATTCGGCAACTCGGTTTTGAGCAGCGCCAACAGGGCGTGGGCGGAAGCGGTGTCGAGCGCGGAGGTGTTTTCGTCGAGATAGAGATAATCGGGGCGGATCAGCAGGGCGCGGGCAAAGGCGATGCGCTGCTGCTCTCCGGCGGAGAGGGTTTGCGCCCAGTTGCGCGTTTCGTGCAGGCTGCCCGCCCATTTGGCCAGGCCGGTTTTTGTCAGCACCTCGCGGCACAGGCCGTCTGAAACGGGTGCTTCGGCCGGATAGCTCAAGATTTCGGCTAGCGTGCCTTTGCCGATATAGGTTTTCTGCGGCAGCAGCAGGGTTTTGCCTGCCGCCTGCGTCCACGCGCCGCCGTAATACGGCCACAGGCCGCCGATGGTGCGCAGCAGCGTGGATTTGCCCAAGCCGCTGTCGCCGGCAAGCTGCGTCCAGCGCCCGGGCGTGATTTGGGCGCGGATATTTTCCAATACCGGCACGCCTTCGGGAGTAAACAGGCTCAAGCCCTCAAGCGCGGTGGTTTCGGCTTCAGGCGCGGTTTTCTCTTCGCCCTGCTCAAAGGCGATGTTTTCGCGAAACTGGCTCAAACGCAGCAGCGTGGCGCTCCACTCGGGCAGAATCGAGTAGGCAAACACAAACCAGCTCAATGAGTTGAACACCGCCGTAAACGCGCTGCGTATCTGCATCAGGCCGCCCAGGGTGATTTTTTTCGCCAAAAACAGCGGCACCGACGCAAGCACCGGCAGCATCAGCGAAAAGCGGTCGTAGCCGGTGGTAAACAGCCCCAGATGCAGCTCTTTGGCTATCAGATTCCGCCAGTTGCCGACAATCGCGCCAAATTCCTGCCGCAGGCCGGCCTGCTCGCGCGCTTCGCCTTTATAAAGCGCAATCTGCTCGGCGTGGTCGTGTTTGCGCACCAGCGAAGCGCGGAAGTCGGCCTCGAATTTCTGCTGGTCGTAATTGAGCTTGTGCAGCTTTTTGCCGATTACCTGCGTGAACAGGCTGCCCAAGAGCGTATAGGCAGCGGCAATCCACACCAGATAGCCTGTTATCGTGATGTCGCGGCCGAACAGATGGAATGTGTGCGTGCCCGACAAGTTCCACAAAATGGCGATAAAGGAATATAGCTGCGCCAGATTGGTTAGGAGCGACACAAACAATTCGATGCTGCGCGAGACGAAAATATTGATGTCGTCGGCGATGCGCTGGTCGGGGTTGTCGGTGGACTGCCTGAGCGCAATGCGGTAATACGCGCCGCGTGCAAACCATTGGTTTAAAAAGTAATCCGTCAGATGCGCGCGCCAGCGGATAATCAGAAACTTACGCAGCCAGGCGCGCGATACCGAGCAGAAAATAAAAATGGCGATGTAAATCAGATACTGGCTGATGAGTGCGTAGAGTTTGGCCGCTTCGAGCGCGTTGAGCGTGTCGTAAAAGGTTTTGCTCCAATTGTTGATCTGCACATTGATGGCCACCACGGCAAAACCGAAGCCCGTCATTACCGCCAGCCAGAACACCGCCGACAGCGCGTTTTTACGCAGCCAGTAATCGCGCACAAACCAGCCCAGCCGGCGGAAAAAGGCAAAGCGTCCCAAAGCCAGCGACAGTAGCGCAAAGCCCGCCGCCCCCGCGTTGCACGCCGCCCACAGCTTCCACCACGGCGCGGCATCCTCCGCCGCCTGCACCGCCTCGGCAGGCGCGGGCGGCACAAGCGCAGACACGGCGGCAAAACCGTAATCGACCAAGGCCAAAATGCCGCTGACGACAAAAAAAGCCAGATTGACCCACAGCACAAACTGCGTGAGAGCGGCGGCCGTGCTGCGTTCGTTTTTTTGGGGGGTAGAAGGATTCATGGTTGCGGATTTCATCAGACAGATAATCGGAGGCTGTCTGAAACAGGCAGACGGCGGGTTTGTTTTCAGGCTGCTTTTTCAGACGGCCTTTGGTGTTTCAGGCTGCCTTGCGGCCGTCTGAAAGGATAAAGGTGTCGGATACAAGTATCCGACCTACGTCTGCTGCTTTAAGGCCGTCTGAAACTTTGTCCCCTCTCCCGCTTGCGGGGAAGGGCTAGGGTGGGGGCTTGCGCCGCTGCGGCCACTTTTGCAGAAACGGCACAAAAGCAGTTCTGCGGACTGCCACCCCCTCCCCAACCCTTCCCCGCGCTTGGGACGCAGGGGAGGGAGTCAGATGCATGGAGGAATGGGCGGTTTCAGACGGCCTGAATGTCGGATTCGAGAATCCGACCTACGGTTAAAGTTTGTAGGTCGGATACTTGTATCCGACATTTTTCTGCGTCGCTTTTGGGGTAGTCGGATTCAAAAATCCAACCTGAGACAAAAGGCCGTCTGAAAGCAGCCTGAAAACCGTTTACCCGTTTTCAGGCTGCTTTTGCCGTTCAGACGGCCTTGCCGTTTATTTGGCTTTGAAGCCTTTGGCGGAGCTGAAGCCGTATTTTTTCAGGATGTTTTGGCCTGTGGGGGACAAGACGAAATCGACATAGCTTCTGGCCGCTTTGTTTTTGGCTGCGGCGGTGGGGGCGATGGCGTAGGAAACGGGGGTTTCGAGGGCGACGGCGAAGGAGATGTTGACTTTGTCTTTGGCCAATACGGCGTCGGTGCGGTACACGAAGCCGGCCTCGGTTTCGCCGCGGGCTACGTAGTCAAGCGCTTGGCGTACGTTCTGGGTGGAGACGATTTTGGGCTGCAGGGTGCCGTAGAGACCGGCTTTTTCCAGCGCGCCTTTGGTGTAGCGGCCGGCGGGTACGCTTTCGGGATTGCCGACGGCAATGCGGCTGACGGTAGCGGCTTTCAGATCGTTAAGGGTTTTGATTTTGAGACGGCTGTCTTTGGGTTGGACGACGACCAAATCATTCAGCACGAAAGTGTGGCGGCTGGCTTTGTCGATCAGCTGCTGGTCTTGGGCTTTGTCCATGGTGGTTTGGTCGGCGGTGGCCAATACGTCAACCGGTGCGCCTTGGGCAAGCTGCTGCAGCAGTACGCCGGATGCGGCGGTGTTCAGTTTGATATTGGTGCCGGGGTGTTTTTTCTGGTAGGCAGCGTTGATTTCCTGAAAGGCTTCTTTCAAGCTGGCAGCGGCGGAGACGGTAAGGTCGTCGGCGAATGCGGGGGCGCTGACAATCAAGGCGGCGATCAGGGCGGTGTTGCGGAGTTTCATGTTTTGGTTTTTCCTTGGGTGGTTGGGATGATGGGGCAGCCTGAAAATGTCGTTACCTCTCCCGCTTGCGGGGGAGGGTTAGGGGGGGCGTTTGCTGTTTCTCGAAAACTGGCAAAGCGGTTTTGCAAACCGCCACCCCCAACCCTCCCCCGCGCTTGGGGCGCAGGGGAGGGAGTACGGCTGCGGCCGGATTGGCCGTTTCAGGCTGCTTTGAGAGCATTGCAGGTGAAACAAAACGGCCGTCTTGCGGATTGCAGGACGGCCGTTTTGGCGGGTATTGCGGTTTTTCAGGCTGCCTTTGCGGGCGCGATTATAGGAAATCGGGGCAGCCTGAAAACCGTACCGAAGGACTAATCCGAAAGTAGGATTGCGTGTTTGGCGTTTTCAGGCTGCCTGTTTCCATGCGCTATCAGCGTGTGCCGTTGCGGCGGCGTACGAGCTGCCACGGGCGGATAAGGTAGAACGCGCTGGCAAAGCCGCTCCATACGTGCACCATGCGGGTGAACGGGAAGATGAAGAAGAAGGTCATGCCCATGAAGATGTGCAGTTTGAACAGGAAGTTCGCGTCTTTGATGTAGCCGGCCGCGCCGCCCCGGAAGGTTACGATGTGCTGCGCCCACTGCATGAGTTTGACCATTTCGTGACCGTCCAGATGCCCCATGCTGACGACGATGGTGGACAGACCCAAGAGCAGGGTAATCAGAATCCAGATCAGAACCAGCTTGTCGCGCCAGGTGCTGTTGATGCTGATGCGGTCGATTTTGAAGCGGCGTTTGATCAGGATAATCAGGCCGATCAGGGCGGTGGTGCCGAAGATGCCGCCCATGGTCATGGCGAACACTTGTTTTGCGCTGTGGCTCACGCCGATGGCATCCCAAAACCACAGCGGGGTGAGCAGGCCGAACAGGTGGCCGCCGAATACGGCGAGCACGCCGACGTGAAACAAGACGCTGCCCAAGCGCAGCTGGCCGCGGTAGAGCATTTCGCTGGAATCGCTTTTCCAAGTGTATTGCTCGCGGTCGAAACGCATCAGGCTGCCGAGGAAGAACACGGCCAGACAGATGTAGGGGTAAACGCCGAAGAAAAACTGGTGGAATGTGTTGAGGTCGTTCATGATTTTTCCTTTTCAGGCGGCCTTAGGCGGGGCGGCCGTTGGGGTAGAACTGTACGGTCTGCACGCTCGGTTTGAGCAGCGGCTCGATGCCCTGCACGTCGGGGCCGAAGGTTTCCATCGCTTCGTCCATGTCGCGCACGGGCGGCTCGGTTAAAGGCTGCGGCTCGACGGGGCTGAGGGATACGGCCGTCTGAAGCAGCGCGGCGTAGGGTGAGCCGTAGGTCGTCAGGTTTTTGCCGATGTGGTTGATGACGTGCACCGCGTCGCCCAAGAGTTTTTCCGCGTCTTCGGGCGGGATGTGGGCGAAAAATTCCAACAGCGCGGGCAGGTAGTCGGGCAGTTCGTCGTCGCCCAGCTCGAAGCCGTAGCGGCGGTATTCTTCGAGCAGATCAACCATCGCGCTGCCACGGTCGCGGTCTTCGCCGTAAACGTGCTCGAAGATATAGAGCGCGTGCTGGCGGGTGCGGTCGAACACGAGGACGTAGTCTTCCTGCAATTCGCGCAGGCTGCGGCTGCCCAAATGGTCGAGCAAGGCCTGCAACGCGGTTTTGTGCGGCTCAAGCTCCGGCCATTCGTTTAAGGCCGTCTGAAACTCCGGCAACGCTTCGATAAGGTCGGCTTCGGGGTAACACATCAAAGCCGACAGCCATTTGTAAACCATCGGGTTGGCGGCCATCAGCGTACTCCTTCTTCGCGGTTTTTCTGGAGGTCTTTGCGGCGGTCGAAGAAGATAATCGGCGTACCTTTGCGTTTGCCGAACAGGTTTTCCTGGGTGAGGCCGTCGCCGTTGTCGCCGGAGCAGCCGTTGCCGAAGCTGAATCCGCAGCTGGCTTTGTCTTCAAAGCTGTTTTCCACCATTTCTTTGTGCGAGGTGGGGATGACGAAGCGGTCTTCGTAGTTGGCGATGGCGAGAATCTGGTACATGTCTTCGACCATTTCGGGGGTGAGGCCGGTGCCGTCGAGGGTTTGTTCCAGTGTTTCGCCTTCGACTATCTGGCCGCGTTTGAAGCGGCGCATGGCGATCATGCGTTCGAGGGCTTCTTTGATGGGTTCGACTTTGCCTGCGGTCAGCAGGTTGGCCAGATAGCGCAGCGGGATGCGCATTTCATCGACGCTGGGGATGATGCCGTTTTCGCCGACAAAGCCGTTTTCAATGGCCGACTGGATCGGCGACAAGGGCGGGATGTACCACACCATCGGCAGCGTGCGGTATTCGGGGTGCAGCGGGAAGGCGATTTTCCATTCCATCGCCATTTTGTACACCGGCGATTTTTTCGCCGCATCGAGCCAGTTTTGGCTGATGCCCTGTTTCAAGGCTTCG
This sequence comes from Neisseria sp. KEM232, assembly GCF_002237445.1. Classification (NCBI taxonomy): domain Bacteria; kingdom Pseudomonadati; phylum Pseudomonadota; class Betaproteobacteria; order Neisseriales; family Neisseriaceae; genus Neisseria; species Neisseria sp. KEM232. The sequence goes on along the minus strand of NZ_CP022527.1, from coordinate 1,718,499 downwards.
CGCTCGATTTCGGGGTCGTGCGGATTCAGGAACACGCCAAGCTGGGCTTCGTACAGATCCTGCGGATCTTCTACGCTGGCGGCTTCCTGGATTTTGTCGGCGTCATACAGCAGCACGCCCAAGTAGCGGATACGGCCGACGCAGGTTTCCGAGCAGATGGTCGGCTCGCCCGCTTCGATGCGCGGGTAGCAGAAAATACATTTTTCGGCCTTGCCGCTCACCCAGTTGTAGTAGATTTTTTTGTAGGGGCAGCCTGAAATGCACATACGCCAGCCGCGACATTTGTCTTGGTCGATCAGTACGATGCCGTCGTCTTCGCGTTTGTAGATGCTGCCGGAGGGGCAGGAGGCGACGCAGGTGGGATTCAGGCAGTGTTCGCACAGGCGCGGCAGGTACATCATAAAGGTCTGCTCAAACGCGCCCATCATTTCTTTTTGGATGCCTTCAAACAGGGTGTCTTTGGCGCGTTTTTCAAATTCGCCCGCCAAATCGTCTTCCCAGTTGGGGCCCCATTCGACTTTGTCCATTTTCTTGCCGGTAAGCACGGAAATCGGCCGCGCGGTGGGCGGGGTTTTCATGCGCGGTGCGTTTTGCAGGTGCTCGTAGTCGTAAGTGAACGGCTCGTAGTAGTCGTCGATTTGCGGCAGGTTGGGGTTGGAGAAAATATTGGACAGGATTTTCAGACGGCCGCCCTGCTTGGGTACGAGTTTGCCGTTGGGTTTGCGCACCCAGCCGCCCTTCCATTTTTCCTGGTCTTCCCAGTTTTTCGGAAAACCGATGCCGGGCTTGGTTTCGACGTTGTTGAACCAGGCGTATTCCACGCCGTCGCGGCTTGTCCAAACGTTTTTGCAGGTTACGGAGCAGGTGTGGCAGCCGATACATTTGTCGAGGTTGAGTACCATGCCGACTTGCGCTCTGATTTTCATATGGGTGTTCCTTGTGGTTTTGTGTTCTGTGTTTTCAGGCTGCCTTTAAGGCCGTCTGAAAAGGTTTGGTGTGCTACTTCGGTGCGGCTTCAAAGCCTGCGCGGGGGCTGATAACGGAAACAAGGATGCAGTCCTCTTTGGCATCCGCCCTGTTGCGCGCGCCGTGTATCTGGTGCAGGCCGACGATGACGCTTTCGCCCGCACGGATGGTGCGGCCGCTGTTTTCGTCGTCGAGCAGCTCGGCTTCGCCTTGCAGCACGATCCAGATGTCCACGCCGTGCGGATGGCGGTGGGCGGGCAGGCTGGTGCCGGGCGGTATCTGCCACAGCACCATGTTGTTGTGGTGGTCGTGGTGCAGCACGGTGCGCACGGATTCGGTGCCGCCGTCTTTGAGGTAGTCGGCAAAACGGATGATTTGCGGGATGTGCATGATGTTTACTCCTTTATTCGGCGTTTTCAGGCTGCCTTTCAGACTGCTTTGTTAAGGCAGCCTGAAAGGCAGAAGCTGAAATTACAGGGCGTTCGGCTCGGCTTTTTCGCTCTCTTCGGCCGGTTCGTCCATCCAGTCGATGTCTTTCATCTTGCGCACAATCACCCACTCGTCGCGATTGGAACCGACGGTGCCGTAGTAGTTGAAGCTGTAGGCCAATTGGGCGTAGCCACCGATCATGTGCGTGGGGTTCAACACCGCTTTGGTTACGGAATTGTGGATGCCGCCGCGTTTTTTGGTGGTTTCCGCGCCCGGGGTGTGCACCAGTTTTTCCTGTGCGTGGTACATCAGAATCATGGTTTCGGGAATGCGCTGGCTCACAATCACGCGGCAGGCGATCGCGCCGTTGGTGTTGAACACTTCCACCCAGTCGTTGTCCACTAAGCCGGCTTTTTGGGCGTCGATTTCGGAAATCCACACGTGCGGGCCGCCGCGTGAGAGCGTGAGCATGCGCAGGTTTTCCGAGTAGGTGCTGTGGATGCCCCATTTTTGGTGCGGCGTGAGGAAGTTGAGCGTGATTTCCGGGTTGCCGTTGGGCATTTTCCCCAACAGTTTTTTGGTGGTTTTGGTGTCCACGGCGGGGCGGTAGGCGCAGAAGCTCACGCCGAAATCGCGCATCCATTTGTGGTCCTGGTAAAACTGCTGGCGGCCGGTCAGGGTGCGCCACGGAATCAGCTCGTGCACGTTGGTGTAACCGGCGGTGTAGCACACGGTTTCGCTTTCCACGCCCGACCAAATCGGCGAGGTAACGATTTTGCGCGGCTGGGCGACGATGTCGCGGAAGGCGATGTGGGTGTGCTCGCTGGCGTTGATCAGATGGGTGTGGTCGCGGCCGGTAATATTGCCCAGCGCCTGCCATGCTTTTTTCGCCACATGGCCGTTGGTTTCGGGGGCGAGGGTCAGAATCATCTCGGCGGCGTCGATGGCGGTTTCGATTTTCGGCTGGCCTTTGCCCACGCCATCGGCGCGCACGCCGTTGAGTTTGCGCAGGTATTCGACTTCGTGCTTGGTGTCCCAAGCCATGCCTTTGCCGTTGTTGTTGACCTTTTCCAGCAAGGGGCCGATGGAGGTGTATTTTTCATAGATGGCGCCGTAATCACGCTCGACTACCGTCATCGCGGGCATGGTTTTGCCGGGAATCGGCTCGCATTCGCCCAGTTTCCAGTCTTTCGGGTCGAAAGGTTGGCCGAGTTCCTGCGGGCTGTCGTGCATTAGCGGCGTGAGTACGATGTCTTTGCGCACGCCCAGATAGTCTTTGGCCAATTCGCTGAATTTTTTCGCCAGGCCTTTGTAGATTTCCCAGTCGGAGCGGCTCTGCCACAGGGGTTGCACCGCCTCGGTAAAGGGGTGGATAAAGGGGTGCATGTCCGAGGTGTTGAGGTCGTTTTTCTCGTACCAGGTGGCGGTGGGGAAAATCACGTCGGCGTAGAGACAAGTAGTGTTCATGCGGAAATCCAACAGCGTGAACAGATCGAGCTTGCCTTCCACCGGTGCGCGTTGTTTGACTTCAGACGGCTTGAGGCAGTCTTCTTCGTCGCTCATCAGGCCGTTTTGCGTGCCCAGCAGGTATTTCAGGAAATATTCGTGGCCTTTGCCGGACGAACCCAAAATATTGGAGCGCCAGATAAACATATTGCGCGGCCAGTTTTTCGGGTTTTCCGGGTCGTCGCAAGACATATTCAGGCTGCCTTCTTTTAAGCCTTTGACCACATAATCCACCGGATTCATGCCCGCCGCTTCGGCCGCGTCGGTAACGTCCAGCGGGTTGGTTTCCAACTGCGGCGCGGAGGGCGTCCAGCCCATGCGCTCGGCTTTGGCGTTGTAGTCGATCATGGTCAGGCGGCGCATGTCGTCTGAAGCGTCGGGCGACAGGAGTTCGTCGGCAGACACGGTTTCGTGGCGGTATTGGCCGGTGTGGTTGTAGAAGAAGGAAGTGCCGGCCATCTGGCGGGCGGGGCGGTGCCAGTCGAGGCCGAAGGTGAGCGGCGTCCAGCCGGACTGCGGGCGCAGTTTTTCCTGGCCGACGTAGTGGCACCAGCCGCCGCCGGATTTGCCGATGGTGCCGCACATCATCAGCATGTTGATGATGCCCCGGTAGTTCATGTCGAGGTAGTACCAGTGGTTGATGCCCGCGCCGACAATCACCATCGAGCGGCCTTTGGTGTCGTGCGCGTTCTGGCCGAACTCGCGGGCAACCTGAATCACACGCTCGGCAGGCACGCCGGTGTGTTTTTCCTGCCATTTCGGGGTGTAGGGCTTGTCGTCGAAATAATCTTTGGCGGCGGCTTCGTCGTCCAGGCCGTTGTTTACGCCGTATTGCGCCACCAAGAGGTCGAACACGGTGGCCACCGGTGCAATGCTGCCGTCGGCCAATCTCACGTGTTTGACCGGCACTTTGCGGTACACCTTGTCTTCGTCGTATTCGCCGCCGAAGTAGTCGAAACCCACGCGCACGATGTCGTCTGAACGCTCTTTCAGGCTCAGCGCGGCGTGCACGTTGTCGCGCCCCTGCGCTTTGGTTTCCAGATTCCATTTTTTGCTGCCGTCCCAGCGGAAGCCGATGCAGCCGTTGGGCACGGCCAGCGTGTCGGACGTTTCGTCCCACACCAGCACTTTCCAGTCGGGGTTTTTCTCTTCGCCGAAATTGTTGTCGAGCTGCGAAGCGCGCAGGGTGTATTCGGGTTTGTAGTGTTCGCCGTCGCATTGCAGGCGCACCAGCACCGGCATGTCGGTGAGGCGGCGGCAGTAGTCTTGGAAATAGTCCGAAGGCTTGTTGATGTGGAATTCCTGCAAAATCACATGCCCCATCGCCATCGAAAGCGCGGCATCCGTGCCCTGGCGCGGTGCCAGCCAGATGTCGCTGAACTTCGCCATTTCGCCGAAGTCGGACGACACCGCCACGGTTTTCGTGCCTTTGTAGCGCACTTCGGTATAAAAGTGCGCGTCGGGCGTGCGCGTCATCGGCAGGTTCGAGCCCCATACCAAGAGATAGTTGGAGTTGTACCAGTCGGCCGACTCGGCCACGTCGGTCTGCTCGCCCCAAGTCTGCGGGCTGGCGGGCGGCAGGTCGCAGTACCAGTCGTAAAACGACAGCGGCACGCCGCCGATCAGGCCGAGATAGCGTGCGCCCGAGGCATAGCTGATCATCGACATCGCCGGAATCGGCGAGAAGCCGATAATGCGGTCGGGGCCGTATTTCTTGATGGTGTAGCAGTTGGCGGCGGCCACCATTTCATAGGCTTCGTCCCAGTTGGAGCGCACAAAGCCGCCCAAACCGCGCTGCGATTTGTAGGACTTGGAACGCTCGGGGTCTTCCACAATCCACGTCCACGCCTCGATCGGGTCTTTGGTTTTGCGCGCCTCGCGCCACAGTTCGGCCAGCGCGCCGCGCATCATCGGATATTTGATGCGCTGCGCCGAATACACATACCAGCTGTAAGACGCCCCGCGCGGACAGCCACGGGGCTCGTGGTTGGGCAGATCGGGGCGGGTGCGCGGATAGTCGGTCTGCTGGGTTTCCCAGGTGATGATGCCGTTTTTGACGTAAATCTTCCACGAACACGAACCGGTACAGTTCACGCCGTGGGTGGAGCGGGCGATGCGGTCGTGCGCCCAGCGGCTGCGGTAGGCGTTCTCCCATGTGCGGTCTTCCTCAATCAAAATGCCGTGGCCGTCGGAAAAAGGCTCGCGCTTGCGCTTGAAAAAGGTCAGGCGGTCTAAGAAAAGGCTCATTGGTGTATTCCTGTTGGTTATGCAGATTCGGTTTTGTCTGCCGCGCTTTCAGGCAGCCTGAAAACGCGGTATCCGTTATGAAGCAAATGGTAAGGGAAACGCCAAGTGAAAAAAATGGGTCGAAATAGAAGTCGGGCAAGGTGCGAAGTAGAGTCCGACCATGCTGTTTGACGTATTGATGCCTAGTTATTTCGAACTAGTTTGGATTAGATAGTTAGGATGGGATTGGCAGACGCAGGCCGTCTGAAACTGTCTGCTGTTATTGGTAACTTAATGATTGTGTGGGGCTAATACGCCGTCTGGAATAAAAAACGTTCAGCCCCGACAGCCGGGGTGTCGGCGGCTTGCGTTCCATGTTTTCGCTTCAAACGACAGATTCAGACGGCCTTTGGGCAAAAAAGGCCGTCTGAAAACCGGTTTGTCCGTTTCAGACGGCCTTACTGCCGCACACGGGGTAGTCGGGATTTGGGGTAGCAAAAAAAACGAAAACCGGACAGCCTGAAAAAGCGCAGGCAACGCAGCCTTTTCCGGCCCAAGCGGCCCGGTCAGACTGTCTTTCAGACGGCCTTATTCGTCGAAATCGGGCAGCGGTACGTTGTGCTGCACGGCATAGACGGCGGCCTGCACGCGGCTGGTGAGTTCGAGCTTGCGTAGGATGTTTTGCACGTACACTTTGACGGTGGATTCGGCCAAGTCGAGGTTGCGGGCGATGATTTTGTTGCTGTGGCCGGCGGCGAGGCAGCCCAATACGTCAAGTTCGCGCGAGGTCAGCTCTTCGAGGCGGTTTTCTTCGGCGGGTTTGTTGGGGCGGATGAGCGACTGCACCATGTTGGACACCATTTCAGGCGAGAAGACGTTGTTGCCCTCGGCGGCGTTGCGGATGGACTCGGTGAGGAAGTCGGCGTTGATGTTTTTCAACAGAAAACCGTTTGCGCCCATGCGGATACATTCGAGCAGGTCTTCGCCGTCTTCGGATACGGTGAGCATCACGACGCATTGTTCGGGGCGCACGCTGAGGATTTGGGCGAGAGCTTCGCGGCCATTCATCACCGGCATATCGAGGTCGAGCAGAACTACGTCGGGCGCGAGCTGCTGGACGATTTTCACGCCGGAGAGGCCGTCTGCGGCTTCGCCGATGATTTCAAAATCGTCTTCGTGCGAGAGCAGGGATTTGATGCCGCTGCGGAAAATGGTGTGGTCGTCGATTAAAACGATGCTGATTTTTTTGGTGTCGCTCATGCGGGATGTCTTTCTTGTGCAGGCAGCAGCAGGCGGATGCGGGTTTGCCCGGGTTGTGATGTGAGTGTCAGTTGTGCTCTGATGCGTCCGGCGCGCTCCTGCATGATGTTGAGGCCGACGTGGTTGCCGGGCAGGTTTTCCAGATGCTCGGCATCAAAGCCGATGCCGTTGTCGGTAATGGTCATGGCAAAATCGCGGCCGTTGTCGATGGTGATGTCCACGCGGTCGGCGCGGGCGTGTTTGCGGATGTTGGACAGGCTCTCCTGCAAGATAAAGATGCATTGCAGCTGCTGGTCGCTGGAAAGCGGCAGCCCCTGGTCGCTTACCCAGTCGATATTCACGGCAACGCCGGTTTGGCGGCGGAAACGCGCGGCCAATTCGTCCACGGCTTCGGCAAAGTCGCGGCGGCCGATTTTGGTACGGAAGTTTAACAGCAATTCGCGCACGTCTTCATAACACTCCTGCACGCCGCTTTGAATCAGTTGCATACTGTCGTCGATGCGCTCGCGTTTGCCCGAATCGAGTGCCCTGCCCAACACCTGCATTTGCAGGTTGAGAAAGGCCAGCGTCTGCGCGATGCTGTCGTGCAGGCCTTGGGCAATTAGGTTGCGTTCCTGCAACACGGCAAGCTGGCGGCTCTCTTCGCTCAGGCGCGTGTTGCTCACGGCCGCGCCGAACTGGCTGCACAAAAGTTCCAAAAGCTCGTCCACCGTATCGCTGATTTGTTGCGTGCGGCGGTAGTAGAGGGTAACGATGCCGATGTCTTGGCCTTTGTAGCGGATGGGCAGCACGCGCAAATCGGCAAACCCGTGGCGGCGGCATTCGTAGTCGTATTGGCCGTCTGAAAGAGTGCTTTCGGGGCGCGTGTCGTAAAAGCGGATGGTGCGCGCACCGTCGGCGGCAATGGCGCGGCCGCAGAAGCAGTCGCCGATTTTCGAGCAGGCTTCGGCGTTACGCAGGGCTTTGGGCAGGCCGATGTGCGCGGCCAAATCCATGCGCTGGCGGCGCGGGTCGGCCAAACGCACGCTGCCCGCGTCGGCTTCGGCGATTTTCATCAGCCGCTCCAAAAACACTTCGGCCGCTTCCGACGCGCTCTGCGATTTGCCCAGCGCGGATGAAAACGCATACAGCGTGCCGAGGATAAAGTTTTTGCGCTCCAAATCCTGCGTTTTGTCCGCCACTTCCTGCTCCAGCCCGCTGTAGAGCCGGTGCAGGTGCGTACTCATCTGGTTGAAGCCGCCGTTGACCTCGGCAAACTCGGCCGAACCGGCCGCATCGCCACCGGGTACCTGCACGCCGAAATGGCCGTCGCGCACCGACTGCACCCCGCGCAAAAGCTCCTGCAGCGGCGCGATAATCCACAGCTGCGTCAGCCACATCATCACCGCCGAGCTGATCAATACCAGCGCAAGCAGCCCGCTTTGGAAAAAGCGCAGCCAAGTGATGTAGGCGGCACTGGTTTTCTCCACGGCGATAACCGTGTCGTCCACCGTGTGCAAAAAAGCATCAAGCTGCACCGAACCGATTTTTTTCCCCGAAGAGGCCGTCTGAAACACAGGTTTGACCGCCTGCTGCCATTGTTGTTCCAAAGCCGCCATCCGCGCCATCACTTCGGGATTGTCGGGCAGCGACAGCGGCCGCTGCGGGTCGCCGCGCCGCACGGCGGCAAGCACCTCGTCAAACCGGCGGATACGGTTGTCGATTTCCCGCTGCGGCACACCTTCTTCGGCCAACAGAGCCAAACGGTAGCTCTGAAAGCGCAGGCTGCCCAAATCGTTAATCGCCGCCGCATTGCCCTCCAGCCACAGCGACAGGTACAGTGTGAACACAATCGACGCCACCGATACGGCAATCCACAGCAGGGTGAAGAATTTGAGGCGGAAGGTGAGGCTTTTGAAATGGAACATGAAAGGGTCGGGCTGCTGTTGTTTGGGAAACGTTTTGGAACGGATACGGAAAAGGGCGGGCATTTTCAGCCGTTTTGCTGTTTTTTGAAAGCCCTTGTTTGAGGAAAACCGTACAAAACGGTTTTGGCAGGAAGGAGGCCGTCTGAAAGCGAAGCTTCAACGAAGTTCAAACCGAAAAGGGCTTTCAGACGGCCTTCTTTTTGCTTTGGGACAACCGCATCGGGCTTGCACGGCTTGCTACATATCGCCGTAGTTCGGCCCGCCGCCGCCTTCGGGGCAGATCCAGGTGATGTTCTGCGTCGGGTCTTTGATGTCGCAGGTTTTGCAGTGGATGCAGTTGGCGGCGTTGATGTGCAGGCGGGGGCTGCCGTTTTCTTCGTGGATTTCGTATACGCCTGCGGGGCAGTAGCGGGTTTCGGGCGAGGCGTATTCTTTGTAGTTGACGTTGATCATCGTCTGCGGGTCGCGCAGGAGGAGGTGGGAGGGTTGGTCTTCTTCGTGGCTGACGTTGGCGAGGAAGACGCTGCTGAGGCGGTCGAAGGTGAGGACGCCGTCGGGTTTGGGGTAGGCGATGGGGCGGCAGGCAGCGGCTTTTTTCAGGCTGCCGTGGTCGGTGCCGTGGTGTTTGAGCGTCCACGGGGCGCGGCCTTTTAGGATGTATTGTTCGAGGCCGGTGTAGACGAAGGCCGGCCACATGCCCCATTTGAAGGAGGGGCGGATGTTGCGGGCGGCGTAGAGTTCGCGGTAGAGCCAGCTTTGTTCGAACAGGTCTTGGTAGGCGGCGGCTTCTTTGCCGTTTTGCGCGTTTTCGCCTTCGTTATCGAGTAGGGGGAAGACGGCTTCGGCGGCAAGCATGGCGGATTTGATGGCGCAGTGGATGCCTTTGATGCGGGGGACGTTGAGAAAGCCTGCGGCGTCGCCGACGATGGCGGCGCCGGGGGCGGTGAGTTTGGGCAGGCTTTGCAGGCCGCCTTCGCTGAGGGCGCGCGCGCCGTAGGCGATGCGGCGGCCGCCCGCGAAGGTGGGGGCGATGGCGGGGTGGGTTTTGAAGCGTTGGAATTCTTCAAAGGGGGAGAGGTAGGGGTTTTGGTAGTCGAGGCCGACGACGAAGCCGACGGCGACTTTGTTGCCGTCGAGGTGGTATAGGAAGGAGCCGCCGTAGGTTTTGCTGTCGAGCGGCCAGCCTGTGCTGTGGACAACGAGGCCGGGGCGGGCGTTTTCGGCTTGGATTTCCCAGATTTCTTTGATGCCGAGGCCGTAGGTGGGCGGCTGGCTGTTTTGGTCGAGGTTGAAGCGGCGGATGAGTTGTTTGGTGAGCGAGCCGCGGCAGCCTTCGGCAAACAGGGTTTGCCTGGCGTAAAGCTCCATGCCGCTCTGGAAGTTGCCGGTGGGCTGCCCGTCTTTGCCGACGCCCATGTCGCCGGTGGCGATGCCTTTGACCGAGCCGTCGGGGTGGTAGAGGATTTCGGAGGCGGCAAAGCCGGGGTAGATTTCGACGCCGAGGGCTTCGGCCTGTTCGGCCAGCCAGCGGGTGAGCAGGCCGAGGCTGATGATGTAGTTGCCTTTGTTGCGGAAGCTGGGGGCGGTGGGCAGCTTGAAGGCGCGTTTTTCGGTGAGGAAGAGGACGCGGTCTTCGCTGACGCTGCGGCTGACGGGTGCGCCGCGCTCCTGCCAGTCGGGGATGAGTTCGTTGAGGGCTTTGGGGTCGAGAACGGCGCCGGAGAGGATGTTCGCGCCCACTTCCGAGCCTTTTTCGACGATGCAGACGCCGATGTCGCGGCCGTGTTCGGCGGCAAGCTGTTTGAGGCGGATGGCGGCGGAGAGTCCGGCGGGGCCCGCGCCGACGATGAGCACGTCGTAAAACATGCTGTCGCGTTCGATGGTGTCCATGCGGTTTGTTCCTAAATTGTGTGTTTTGTTGTTATGGTTTGCGGCGGAAAAGATTCAGACGGCCTGAGGGGCTGTTTACATTTGGTATTGCGGCTGCTTTCACGCCATAAAACGGCATCTGCCGCGTTGCAAATCCTCGCAAGGTGTCCAACCTTGCTGCGGTTTGCGCCTTGCATCTGCCGTTTTCTGACGCAAAATCCGCTTCGCAAACCAATTGTAAACAGCCCCTAGGCCGTCTGAAATCTAAAAAAAGGTTGAGGCCGTCTGAAAGGGGATTGAGGCCGTCTGAAGGTCAGCGTGTGTTTTTCATCAGACGCTGTTTCTCGCGTTTCCAGTCGGCTTCTTTCAGGCTTTGCCGTTTGTCGTGCTGCTTTTTGCCTTTGGCCAGGCCGATGTCCATTTTGATGTAGCCGCGTTTGTAGTGCAGGTTCAGCGGCACGAGGGTGTAGCCGCTGCGCTCGACCTTGCCGATGAGCTTGTTGATTTCGCCCTGTTTGAGCAGCAGCTTGCGCGGCCGGACGGGATCGGGTTTGACGTGGGTGGAGGCGGTGGGCAGGGCGGTGATGTGGCTGCCGACGAGGTAGAAGGCGTCTTTTTTCCAGTGGATGTAGCTTTCTTTGAGCTGGACGCGTCCGGCGCGCACGGCTTTGACTTCCCAGCCGTCGAGTACCAGACCGGCTTCGATTTCGTCTTCGATAAAGTAGTCGTGATAGGCTTTTCTGTTGTTGGCGATGCTCATTGGGCGACCCTTGTTTTTGGCAGGGCGGCATTGTAGCAGAAAGCGTTTTGCGCCGCGCCCCGTCAACGTTGCCGCTATAATCGCGCTTTTTTGTGGAGACGGATGATGCGCGCGCAGGGCAAATGGATTACGGCCGCCGTGTTGCTGTTGGCGTTTGCCGCCGTGAAGCTGGCGGCTCTGCATTGGTGGACGCAGCGGCAGCCTGCCGCCGTGGAGGTTGCGGCCTGCGACATCGCGGCGGGCTGCACGCTGCCCGGCGGCGCGGTGCTGCGTTTCGCGCCCGCCGCCGCTTTGCAAAAGCCGTTTGACATTGTGCTCGACGGGGCGGACGGCGCGCGCGAAGTGTCGGTGAGCTTTTCCATGCGCGATATGGACATGGGTTTCAACCGCTACGATTTGCGGCGCGACGCGGCGGGCAGATGGTCGGCCGCCGGCGTGCGCCTGCCGCTGTGCACCGAAGCGCGGCACGATTTCTCGGCCGACGTGGCGGTAGACGGCAAGGTGTACAGCGTGCCGTTTTCGGCTTACTGACTGTTGCGGATACGGCAGAAGGCCGTCTGAAAAAAGCTTTTCTGTTTTTTCAGACGGCCTTATAGAGCCTGTTAACAATCGGCCTTGCGGCTGCGTTTGCTATGGAATTACTTTTTAAATTCGGAAAGTCATGATGCAAAAATCAATATTGCCAGCTGTTTTGCTTGTTAGCGCCTGTATCCCCATACGTGTCGTCTCCAAATACAGCCCTGATGTTTATAATAATTACACGGTAATACAGGGCATTCAGAAATACGGCAGCATGGGACACACCGACATAGTCAAAAGAAAGAAAGACGTTTTAGATTGCGGAGTAAGAAAATTAAACAACGGAACATTAGATGTAAATGTTCGATATCCCGATATGTCTGACGAGCAGGTGGATATACGAAGAAACGCTATATACAAGTGCCTCAAACAGAAAGGGTATGCAATCATCAGCCCGTCGGATTGCACTGCCAAAGGCAAATCCTTGGGCATTTGTAATTGACGCATCATCACTGCGGGCAAGCGCAGCGCGGGTGATGCGTAGGGGCGACGCACCCCACACATGACCCGCACTACGGCTTGCTGCGGCTTGCTGTTTTGTCGGGCATCGGTCGGCAGTTTTCAAATTTCAAACCATTGGAGATGCAAAAATGGCTTATCTGAATTTGGGCGAAAATATGCGCTTGATTTATGATTTTAAAAAAGAAATGGAAACCAAGCGTAAAAAGGAATTTATTGAAGAGGTAAGAGCGTTGTCATTAAATCAAGACAATCCGTTCGGAATCAAAAAAGACAAGGGTTTGTTTGCATCGGACGAATGGTGGCACAGCGTTGATTGCGGAAAAATCATTACCGAAACCGTTTCCGGCACCATCTTGTCGCTGTACGAAGCGGGAATGGAAATAAGGCGCGTACCGAACAGTTTTCGTTTTGTCGACAGCAGCGGGGCGATAAGGGACGAAAGTATGTATATGAACAATAAATCGGACAGAAGGCTGTTTGCCGTGGGCAAAGAAATAATGATTTTTTATGCGTACGACGAATTGAAAAAATCAACACAGAGACCGAGCGCACCGCTTGATTTGGAAAACAACTATGTCGGCCAAGTTATCGAAATGGCAATATCGAAATAAGCCGAAAAAGCAACGGCACAGCAAGCGCAGCGCGGGTCATGCGTAGGGTGTGCACCCCGCGACGCACGCGTTCCATGTGATACCTGCCGTGCCAAAGGCCGTCTGAAATACGCCAAACCTGCTGTTCAACTTCGTTGCAGCTTTGCTTTCAGACGGCCTTTTAAGTGTCTGCCCGCACGGTTTCCCGCAAAACCCAAACCACATGCGTCGCGGGGCGACTCTCTACGGCATGCGGGCTATTCTTTCCAAAGTTTGAACAAAAACACAATCAGCCACAGTAGTAACACAATCAGCCACAGTAGCAATGGAATCCAAATACTGAGCAGGAAATCAAACAGTTTCCGGCCAAGACTGTTATGTCCGTATATAGCAGCAAGCGTGGCGGCATCATCCGGATGGGTGTAGGAACGAACAGGGCTGACGTAGGTTTCGCCCTCATCTCCTACCACTCTTGAGCCGTCGCCCAGCAAACGGGCGATGTCGATCATCAGGGACAGCAACGTATCATCCGGACCGATAGCCAATAGTTCTCTGTTTCCTTCATCACACACTTCGTAAAACAAAGTACGTTCTTGATCGTCGGCACGGTAAAAATACTGTTGGCCGCTATCGTCGGTATCGGCGTAAAAATCGAAATTTTTCCGCAGCCATGCGGCCAATGCCTGAGGCCGGTTAAGCATTTTCGCTGATGCAGCAGTATCCTTTGCAGTATTAATAATTCTGACATGGTAACCCATCAATTTTCCTTCATTTGAAATTCACAGCAAACGCAACCTGCATGCAGGCCGGTTCTGTGTTAAGGCCGTCTGAAAGCCCTTGTTCGGTTTTCAGACGGCCTTCTGCCATGTGTACGGGGTTCGGCTGCGCCTTGCCGTCTTGCTCCTGCATGCAAAACGGCGGTTTAGGGGCTGTTGACAATCAGCCTTGCGGCGGTGTTTTTGGTAAAAAATATCCGCCTGCCGCGTCAAAAATGCTCGCAAGGTGTCCAACCTTGCTGTGCTTTTTTCCTTGCATTCGGCCATTTTTTACTCAAAAAACCGTCTCGCAAGCTGAGTGTCAACAGCCCCTAAGGTTTAACGGTTTGGCCGTTGATTTTCAGGCCAGTGAGTTTGAGGTTGTAGGTGGTGCCGTTGTCGATGTAGCTGATTTTGGCGGGGATGTTGCCGAAGGCGGGGGCGAAGGAGTAGTTGACGGTGTCGTCGCCGCGTTTGACGGTGTAGTTTTCGACGGTGGTTTTGCCGCCCGAAAAAGCGTATTGCGCCGAGCCGGTTTTGTTCAGGCCACCGATGTTGTAGATGCGTTTGCCGTTGGTGATTTTGATACCGGCGGGCAGTTTGCCGTCGGTGGCGGCCAGCTGCCAGGCGAGGGCGAAGAGGTCGAGGATTTGGCCGGCGGTGTTTTCGGTTTGCTGTCCGCCCGCTTTGCCGTAGGTGATTTTGCCGCCGCCGAATTTGGCTTCGGCATAGGTTTTGCCTTTGCGGATGTCTTTGTAGTAGGAGGGGTGCAGGGCGTTGCCGCTGACGGTGCCGCCGCTTTCGAAGCGGAAGTTGTAGAGGGGGACTTTGATAACGGAGACGATTTTGTAGGCGTTGCCGCTGCGGGTGAAGGTCATGGTGGCGGGTACGCCGTAGGGGCCGCTGTATTGCAGCTCGGCGTTTTGCGGCAGTTCGGCGGCTTGGGCGCAGGCTGCTGCGGTGATAAGGGCTGCGGCGGTCAGTTGTTTCGGTTTCATGTGGTTTTCTCTCGTTTGGGGGCGGGCATTGTCGGCGGCGGCACGGGTTTTGTCAAAAAGGCCGTCTGAAAAGTATGTTTCAGACGGCCTTTGCTTCGGGCTGCGCCGATGGCAGATAGGGTGTGTTTTTTGTTTTGCCAAACAGGCGGGAGGCCGTCTGAAATGTTTTCTGCGTGCGGCGGGGGCGTTTTCAGACGGCCTTTTCGTTTTCAGACGGCCTCTTGGTGCCGCAGGCGTTCGGCCAGGGTTTTTGCCGCTTCGCTTCTTTCTTCGCGGCTGGCTTCGGGGGCTCCGGTGTTGAGCGACGACCAGCGCGGGCGGCTGCGGGCTTTTTGCAGCTCGGGCGGCAGTTTGCGCGGCGGCCAGGGGGTTTTGCCGCTTTTTGGGGAAACGGGTGTCTGCGCCGCGTGGCCGCGTGTTTGCAGGGCGTGCAGCAGGTCGAGGGCGCGGGCGGCGAGCAGGGTGAGGGTTTCGGGGTCGGTGTGCAGGGTTTGGCGGCCGCTGAGTTTGTCGGAGATGTCGTTCATGTTGGGCAGAACGCCGCCGAGCAGGCTGCCGATGGCGGTGCCCAGTCCGAGCGAGCCGCCGAGGGTGGCGATGTCGATGCCTAAGCCGATGGCGGCGCCTGCGGCGGCACCCGTGCCGGTGCGGATGCCGTATTCTTTGAGCAGGGCGCTGTCGAAGGGGTCTTGGCGGAAGGCTTTGAGCGCCCAGCCGCCGCTTTCGGTTTCGCTGTGGTAGAAGCGGTAGAGGTGCAGGAGGCGCTGTTGGAATCCGCTTTCGAGGCGGCGGACAGCTTCCTGCATGGTGTGCAAAACGGGGGCGGGGTCGTCGTGTTCGCCGGTTTCCTGTTTGTAGGCGGCGGCATCGAGCAGGAATCCGGCGATTTCTTCTCTGGCTTGTTTGTCGAGGCTCTGCCATTCGCGGCGGCGCATTTGGACAAGCCGGGTGAGGATGTTGTTGCCGGGCAGCATGGTGGCGAGGCTCTGCCACAGGCGCATCTCGCCTTCGAAATCGAAGGCGACGGTGTCGAAGCCGCAGGTGACATGGAGGTTGCGGCGGGCGAGCATGTCGTTCCAGGCGGCGGTGTCGCGTTCTGCGGTGAAGTTGAAAACGGGCATCACGGGCTTGGCGCACCAGGAGAGGATGGTGAGTTCGTCTTTGTATTTGCCCAGCACGGGTTCGCGTGCATCGATAACATAAAGTGCGGCATCGCTTTGCAGAAGCTGGCGCAGGACCTTGGCTTCCTGCGAGAATTCGGCGGCGGCTTCGGGCGAGGCGAGAAACCGTTGCAGGCGCTCGATGCCGTCGGCGCGCGCGGAGGTGTGGGTTTCCAGCCAGTCGAGCACGCCGCCCGCGTCTTCGAGGCCGGGGGTGTCGTAGAGATAGAGGAGGGTGTCGCCGCCGTCGGCAACGGCGGCGCGTTCGACATGGCGGGTGGTGGCCGAGGCGTTGGCCACTTCGCCGAAGGCGCTGTCGCGCAGCAGCGTGCGCAGGAGGGAGGTTTTGCCGGTGTTGGTGTGTCCGACAACGGCAAGGGAAAGCGGAGTGTGTTCGGTCATGGCGTTTTCAGACGGCCTCAAAGGGCGGCATTGTCGGAAAAAGCGCCGCGCTTGGCAACGCCCGCCGCAGGAAGGCTTGAATAAGCGGCATTGCGCCAAATATCGGCGGCATCGGGCGGACAGGCCGTCTGAAAACACAAAACACACGGAGCAAACCATGGCCGCCGCCAGAAGCCTCACCGACAACGAAATCCGCGCCGCACGCCTCTTTTTCGGCAGCCATCTCGACTATGCCGCTATCCGCATCCGCTGCGGTTTTCCCCTGTTGCCCGACCTGTCTGCCGCCGTATCGCCCGACGGCCGCATCTATTTCCCGCGCCGCCACTACCTGCCCGACTACACGCAGGCAGGCGGCGGCTATCTTTTGTGGCTGATACACGAGCTGACCCATGTCTGGCAGTGGCAGCACGGTTTCCACACCTGGCTCGGCGGTCTGATACTGTCCGCACAGGGCGGCTACGCCCGCCGCCGCGCCTACCGCTGCCCGCCGCCCGAGCGCATCGCCACCTTCGCCGCCCTCAATATGGAACAACAGGCCGAAACCGCCGCCCGCTGCTTCGCCCTGCTGGCAGAAGCCGCCCGCTACAAGCCGCAGGACGAAAGCGGATACCGCCGCCTCGCCGCCGAATTTGCCGCCCAGTCCGCCGACAACCGCCCGCTGCCGCGCTATTTCTGCCGAGTTGGAAAAATTAAATAACAAGCTGAATTATGCATTTAGACAAATTTCGTAAAATTTCTACCGGCAAGTGTTTGACAGAATCCAAACAGCCGCTATAATGCGCACTTCTTCCCCGATAGCTCAGTCGGTAGAGCGACGGACTGTTAATCCGCAGGTCCCTGGTTCGAGCCCAGGTCGGGGAGCCAAATTCCAGCCACCTAAACAAGCGTTTAGGTGGTTTTTCTTTGTGGTTTATCAACAGAAAGCAAATAGATAAAAGGCCGTCTGAAAGTTTCAGACGGCCTCTTTTTGTTTGCGCCGGTATCGGTATTGATGCAGGATAAGTCAAACACAGTCAGCCCGCTCCGTGCGATTCGGGATTGGCCAGCCATGCGCTTTGGGTTTGGCCGGTGTAAAACTCTTCTTTCCAAATCGGCACTTGGGCTTTTACCGTATCGATGATGAAGCGGCAGGCGGTGAAGCCTGCGTCGCGGTGTCCGGCGGCCACGCCTACCCACACGGCCATGTCGCCCACTTCCAAGCGGCCGTGGCGGTGCACGCAGACGGCATCGGCGATGGCGAAGCGGCGTTTGGCTTCGGCGATGACTTCGTTGCCCGCGTTGAGCGCGAGTTCGCGGTACACACTGTACACCAGATAATCGACGCGGCTGCCTTCGTTTTGGCGGCGCACCCAGCCCTCGAAGCAGTTGAACGCGCCGCAGTTTTCGTTACCGAGCAGACGATTTCGCAGGGAGGCGGCATCGATGGGGGATTCGGTCAAATCAAACATTTCAGCCTCCGGCCACGGGCGGGATAAAGGCCAGCGTGTCGCCCGCTTTGAGGGCGGTGTCCCATGCGGCGAATTGGTGGTTGACGGCGCAGCGCAAACGCTCTTGCGGCAGAGCAAAGCCGTATTGCGCGGCCAGCCGCTCGTAAATGGCGGCGGCGGTGTCGCCTTCGGCTAGGGTAAGGGTTTCGCCCTCGCGTTTGGCCGCTTCGCGCAGGGCGGCAAAGTATAAAACTTGGATTTCAGCGGCTGAAGTCATGTTTGCCTCCGGCTTTGTGCAACAGGCGCACGTCTTGGATTTCGATGTCGTGGCTGAGGGCTTTGGTCATGTCGTACACGGTGAGCGCGGCCACGGTAACGGCGGTAAGGGCTTCCATTTCAACGCCGGTTTTGTGGGTTACGGCCACTTCGGCGGTGATGTTCAGGCTGTGGGCCGCGTCGTCGTATTCAAGCTCCAGTTTGCAGCGTTCGAGCATCATCGGGTGGCACATCGGAATCATTGATGCGGTGTTTTTGGCGGCCATGATGCCGGCGACGCGGGCGACTTCGGTAATCGCGCCTTTGGCGGTTTGGCCGTTGGATTGTTGGATTTGGGCGTACACTGCGGGCGGGAACACGACCCGTCCGCCCGCTACGGCCACGCGGCGGGTTACGGCTTTGTCGCCGACATCGACCATGCGGGTTTTGCCTTGTTCGTCAAGATGGGTGAGAGACATGGTTTGCTTTCCTGAATCGGTTAAACGGTATATGTATAGTGAAACGATACGGAAAGATATCAAGCGGCAAGGCGCAAACGTCGTAGATTTTCGTATCGGTTCACTATAAACAGCCGCATCATGCAGGCTTTGGCGGCATTATGCAAGGCCGTCTGAAAACGGGTTTTCCGCTTTTCAGACGGCCTTTTACTTTGTTTTCGCGGGCATTTTCGCCGTTGGCGGCCGTATGGGCGCGGCGGCGGCAGGGTTGCCCGACATTCAAACTAATACTTTAGGATTAGGCAGCACTTGGAAAACGGCTGAGTTTTGCCTACCTGCGAAAGTCGGCCTGTCCACTTCTTTTTGAGATGGCCGCGTTTCAGTATTAGTGGAACTGTTTTTTTGCAGGCCGCCGCATAAGAATAATGCTATGGTTCCGCGCCGGTTCAGGCCGTCTGAAAAGCCCGATGTGTGCGGACAAGATAATGATTTTTCAAATATTCCTGCTGCGTGCAGGCAAAGGAACGCGGAAATGAAATCCGAAAATTACAAACGCTATTCGGTATTGGTGTCGAGCACGGTGTCGTTTACCGTGTGTTTTATGATTTGGATCATGCTGGCGGTTATCGGCGTGCCGATTCAGAAGCAGCTCGGTTTGAGCGAAGCGCAGTTCGGCATCCTTACCGCCATCCCCGTGCTTTCCGGCTCGCTGGTGCGCGTGCCGCTGGGGATTCTCACCGACAAATTCGGCGGCCGCATCGTGCTGTTTGTGCTGATGCTGGTGAGCGTGCCGTTTATTTTTCTGATGCAGTATGCCACCGAATACTGGCAGTTTCTCGCCATCGGCTTGGTGATGGGTTTGGCGGGCGGCTCGTTTTCGGTGGGTACGCCCTATGTCGCCCGCTGGTTTTCCAAAGAGCAGCAGGGTTTGGCGATGGGTATCTTTGGCGCGGGCAACGCGGGCAGTGCGCTCACCAAGCTGATTGCGCCGCAGTTAATCGCATGGTCGGCAGCGGCAGGCGCGGCTGCAGCGGCGTGGAAAATCGTACCCAACGTGTATGCCGCGCTGATGCTGGCAACGGCGGTGTTGTTTTGGTTTACCAGCTACCACGACCCCAAACACCTCACCGATTCCAAAGTGAGCATCAAAGAACAGCTCGCGTTGATGAAAGACCCGGGTGTGCTGCGCTACAGCCAGTATTACTCGGTGGTGTTCGGCGGCTACGTCGGCCTCGCGCTGTGGATGACCCACTACTACATTGGCGAATACGGCATGAGCCTGCAAACCGCCGCGCTGTTGGCGGCCTGCTTCTCGCTGCCGGGCGGCGTGTTGCGCGCGCTGGGCGGCTGGCTGTCCGACAAATACGGCGCGTATAAAGTTACTTGGTATGTGATGTGGGTGTTGTGGGTGTGTTTCTTTATTTTGTCTTACCCGCAAACCGATTTTGTGGTCGCCACCACGCAGGGGGCGAAAAGTTTCCATATCGGGCTGAATGTGGCCGTGTTCACAATACTGATGTTTACCGCCGGAATTGCGATGGCGGTGGGCAAGGCTTCGGTGTTCAAATTCGTGGCCAACGACTACCCCGACAACATTGGCGCAGTCTCCGGCGTGGTCGGCCTGGCGGGCGGCTTGGGCGGCTTTCTGCTGCCGATTATGTTCGGCATCCTGCTCGATTACACCGGCATCCGCTCCACCGCCTTTATGCTGCTTTACGGCACCGTATGCGTGTCGCTGGTGTGGATGCACTTCTCATTTAAGCCCAACCGTGGCCAATAAACGGCACAAGGCAGCCTGAAAAATATCCGATCTTTTTCAGGCTGCCTGTTTTGCTAAGTAAACGCAAACGGTTGGCACACGCCGCCGTTGCAAGATGGTTTTTCGTTTCACTACCGCTTATCCCTTTTACTGCACAGGAGCACCTTATGTCCCAGCCTATTCAAGACTGGCGGCCGGAAGATCCCGAATTCTGGCGCACTACCGGCAAAAAAATTGCCAAACGCAATTTGTGGATTTCCATCCCCGCCCTGTTCCTTGCCTTTGCCATGTGGCAGGTATGGAGCGTCGCCACACTCAACCTGCCCAACATCGGCTTCCAGTTCACCAAAAACCAACTCTTCTGGCTCGCCGCCGTGCCCGCCCTTTCCGGCTCCACCCTGCGCGCCATCTACTCCTTTATGGTGCCCATTTTCGGCGGCCGCCGCTGGACGGCCATCTCCACCGCCAGCCTGCTCCTGCCCGCCGTCGGCCTCGGCTTCGCCGTGCAAGACCCCACCACCAGTTACAGCACCATGATCATCCTTGCCCTGCTGTGCGGCTTCGGCGGCGGCAACTTCTCATCCAGCATGGCCAACATCAGCTTCTTCTTCCCCCGCGCCGAAAAAGGCACCGCACTGGGGTTGAACGCAGGCTTGGGCAACCTCGGCGTATCCGCCGTCCAGTTTGTCGTCCCCCTCGTCATCACCGCAGGCATATTCGGCGCACTCGGCGGTAACCCGCAAGTATTGGCCGACAGCGGCAAACAAATCTGGCTGCAAAATGCCGGCTTCGTCTGGGTGCCCTTTATCCTCGCCTCCTCCATCGCCGCCTGGTTCGGCATGAACGATCTGGCCAGCGCAAAAGCCAGCTTCAAAGACCAGGCCAGCATCTTCAAGCGCAAACACAACTGGCTGATGTGCATCCTCTATCTCGGCTGCTTCGGCTCCTTCCTCGGCTTTTCCGCAGGCTTTCCGCTGCTTACCAAAACCCTGTTCCCCGGCATGCCCCTGCAATACGCCTTTTTAGGCCCGTTGATCGGCGCGGCCGTGCGCCCGCTCGGCGGCTGGGTTTCCGATAAAGTTGGCGGCGCGAAGATTACCAACATCGTCTTCCTCGGCATGATACTCGGCGTGTTCGGCGTACTCTCCTTCCTGCCCGACGCATCCGGCAACGGCGGCAGCTTCTGGGGCTTCTTCGCCTGCTTCATCCTGCTGTTTGCACTGGCAGGCTTGGGCAACGGCTCGACCTTTATGCAAATCCCGATTATCTTCAACATCTACCACAAAAAACGCGCCGATGCGGGCGAAACCGACCACGAAACCGCGCAGAAAGACGCCATCCGCGAAGCCGCAGCCGTGATTGGTTTCACCGCCGCATTTGCAGGCTACGGCGGCTTCTTCATCCCCAAAAGCTACGGCACATCCATCGAAATGACCGGCAGCGTCAACGCCGCGCTCTATTCGTTTATCGCCCTCTACGCCGTCTGCGCCGCCATCAACTGGTGGTACTATCTGCGTAAAAACGCCGAAGCCAAATGCTGACCGACAAGGCCGTCTGAAACCGCTTTCAGACGGCCTGAACCGCCACAAAGGCAGCCTGAAACCCCGTAGGTCGGATTCTCGAATCCGACAGCCCAAACTTTTGCAGATGTTGGGTTTGGCAACCCAACCTGCCCGATGACAGGGCAGCCTGAAATCTTAAAACCCGCCGGCAACCAAGCTCTCTCTCCCGCTTGCGGGGAAGGAAATGCAGCGGCAATATTCTGACGTTTGAACAAGTTGGGTTTGGCAACCCAACCTACCTTCTGCCGTCATTCCCGCGCAGGCGGGAATCTTGGCCGATATGCGGAAACGCTTGGAGAAAACCCGCTGCCGAAACCCAAACCAGATTCCCGCCGGCGCAGGAATGACGGAAGCGGCGACAACACCGTTTTCAGGCTGCACGACCAGCTTTTCAGACGGCCTGAACCGTCGCAAAAGCAGCCTGAAAACCGTAGGTCGGATTCTTGAATCCGACGTTTCCCCGCAGGGGAAAGCATCAGAGCCGTCATTGCGGATGTTTGTCGGATTCAAGAATCCGACCTACGGCGACTGCGCGGGAATGATGCAACAGTAAAAAACACCGTTTTCAGACGGCCAGACTGCACAAAAGCCGCCTGAAGGCCGTCTGAACCCCAAAAAGCCGCCCGATGCTTTTCAGGCAGCCTTTTTCCGCCGCACGAGAAAGCCGGCCTGAAACCCATTACCAAACCCCAAGGAGCACCATCATGGCACTCACTTCCGTACACGAACTGCAAACCCTGATACACGACAAAATCGCCGATCACCCCCTTGCCGTCGAAACCGAAACCGTGCCCGCCGTGGCCGCCGTCGGCCGCATTCTCGCCGAAGACATCACCGCGCCTGTTAATCTGCCGCCCGCCGACATTTCCGCGATGGACGGCTACGCCCTGCAATCCGCTTCCGCCGCAGGCAGCGAATGGGACGTAACAGGCGAATCGGTGGCCGGACAAGCCTTTTCAGGCTGCCTCTTGGAAGGCGCGTGCGTGCGGATTATGACCGGCGCGGTAGTACCCGACGACTGCAATACCGTGATTGTCCAAGAAAACGTCAGCCTTTCAGACGGCCGCATCCGCATTGAAAAAGACGTTGCCGAAGGCGCAAACATCCGCCGCAAAGGCGAAGAAGTCGCCGCAGGCGATACCGTACTCACCGCCGGACGCATCCTGCGCGAAGCCGACGTGATGCTGCTCTCCGCGCTGGGCTACGCCGAAGTGCCCGTGCGCCGCAAAATCCGCGTCGCCCTGCTATCCAGCGGCGACGAGTTGTGCGAGCCGGGCGAACCCAACAACGGCCGCACCGACCAAATCTACGACAGCAACCGCGCCATGCTCGCCGCCCGTCTCTCGCAACTGCCCGTCGAAATCATCGACTTCAAACAGGTGGGCGACGATTTGGAAGACGTATTGCACGTGTTCGACGAAGTCATCCGCACCGCCGACGTACTCATCACCACCGGCGGCGTGTCCGTGGGCGATTACGACTTTATGCGCACTGCCGTCGAGCGCGTCGGCAGCGTCCACCACTACAAAGTCGCCCTCAAACCCGGCAAACCCTTCGTCTTCGGCCGCATGATGAAAACCTGGTTTTTCGGAATGCCGGGCAACCCCGTTTCCGGCTTTGTCGGCTTCGACATCTTCCTTAAAGCCGCGCTGTGGCAGATTTGCGGCGCGGCCGACATTCCCCAACCGCTGCGCTTTAACGCCGTATTGAGCGAGCCCGTTACCAAAAACCACAGCCGCACCGACATCCAGCGCGGCATCATCGAGCGCCAGACCGATGGCACATGGCACGCCCGTCCCTGCGGCAGCCAAGACTCGCACCGCATCCTGCAAGTCTCCCGCGCCAACGCCTATCTGGTCATCCCCGCCGAAAGCGGCTCTTTGGAAGCAGGCGAAAGCGTAACCGTTCAGCCCTTTGACGGCGCGTTTTTATAAAGCAGCCCGAGCGGTTACAATACGCCGGCTTTCAGGCTGCTTTGCCAAACAGGGCAGGGCAGCCTGAAAGCCGTAGCTCGGATACCTGTATCCGACAGCCGCTTGCAGAACGGCAAAAGGCCGTCTGAAAAACAAAAAAAGCAGCCTGAAAACCCCAAACCACCCCACCCGCACACCCCGAGACACGCCATGAACAACACCGCCCCGCTTACCGACCCCTTCAACCGCCGTCTGAGCTATTTGCGCCTGTCCGTTACCGACCTGTGCAACTACCGCTGCACCTACTGCCTGCCCGACGGCTACCAGGGCAAAGCCAAGCCCGACGAAATGTCGCTCGCCGAAATCGAAACGCTGGTCAACACCTTTGCCCGCTGCGGCACGCGCAAAATCCGCATCACCGGCGGCGAGCCGACCCTGCGCCGCGACCTGGCCGACATCATCGCCGCCTGCAAAGCCGCGCCCGAAATCGAAAACGTCGCCCTGACTACCAATGCATTTAGACTTGGCAAACTCTTTCCCGCCTACCGCGCGGCCGGTCTCGACAAACTCAACATCAGCATCGACAGCTTCGACCCCGAAGTGTTTTACGAAATTACCGGCAAACGCGAGTGCAGCAACATCCTGCGCGACCTCGATGCCATCCTTGAGAGCGGTTTTTACGGCGTAAAAATCAACACCCTATTGCTGCGCCGCTACGCCGAACGCACCCTGGCCGACGCGCTCGATTTTGTTAAACACCGCCCTGTAACCCTGCGCTTTATCGAGCTGATGCAAACCGGTGACAATCTCGGTTTCTTCAACAGCCAGCATCTTTCCGCCGCCAAAATCGAGCGCGGCCTGCAAGAGCAGGGCTGGCAGCTTATGCCGCGCCTGCCGCACGCCGGCCCCGCCCGCGAATACTTCCACCGCGATTTTGCCGGCAGCATCGGCTTCATCGCCCCATACAGCGAAGACTTCTGCAAAAGCTGCAACCGCCTGCGCGTTACCGCCCAAGGCAAAATGCACCTGTGCCTGTTTGGCGGCATCGCCTACGACCTGCGCGACTACCTGAAAAACCAAGATTCAGACGGCCTGCAACGCTACCTGTACGACACCGTCGCCCAAAAACCCGAACACCACTACCTGCACGACAAAAAAGTCGGCCTGATTACCAACCTGTCCATGACCGGAGGCTAAACCATGCACAAAGCCGCACCCGAATTCCGCCCCCTAAACATCCGCATCCTTACCGCCAGCGACACCCGCAAAGCCGCCGACGACAAAAGCGGCGACTATCTGGCCGAAGCCCTGCAAAGCAGCGGCCACGTTTTGCAAGGCCGCCAAATCTGCCGCGACGAAAAATACGACATCCGCGCCGCCGCCTCCGCCGCCATCGCCGACCCCGCCGTCGAAGTCTTGCTCATCACCGGCGGCACCGGCATGTTCGAGCGCGACATCACGCCCGACGCCGTAGAAATCCTGTTCGACCGCGCCATCCCCGGTTTCGGCGAAGTCTTCCGCGCCGTCTCCATGCAGGAAATCGGCCTTTCCACCATCCAATCCCGCGCCATCGCCGGCATCGCCAACCGCACCCTGATTTTCTGCCTGCCCGGCTCCCCCGGTGCCTGCCGCACCGCCTGGGAACAAGTCATCGCCCCCCAACTCGACCCCCGCATCAACAGCTGCGGCTTCACGCGCGTGTTTAATACGTGGGGTAAGTAGGGTAGGTTTTCAGGCTGCTTTAATTATTTTCAGCCGTAGGTCGGGCATTTATGCCCGACAAGAAACGGACAATAAAACCGGCAAATGTCGGGCATGAATGCCCGACCTACGTTTCTTCCCAAACCTGTTGGGTCTCGACCCAAGCTACCAGTTCTGAAACCGCGCTTTCTTTTTCAAACCAATCAATTGGAGTCTGTGTAATGACAAAATACAGCATGAAAATATATTCGCTGTTTGTGGTTTTGTTATTCGCCACGCATGCGGCTGATGCAAAAGGCAGGTCTGCGGCAGCAGTTTCCCACAGCTGTAAAAATATCGCCTTGGTAAGCAGCACAGAGCATTTGCTGTATCAGCTCTACAGCAATTTAGACAGCGCGTGCCTGTTTGAAAGTCCGCCGGATGCGCTGGAGAATGCCTGGGGAATCTATGTAACCGATCTCAGAGATGAAAAACGCAGTTCGTTTTGGGATAGGGTGCAGTCCCACAAACTTCCAAGATACTCAAAATTAAGCAAAAACATCGGTGTGCTTATCAAAAAGTTGGAGAATGGTAAGCTGTGGCTGACGGTTAATCCGATAGCGCAAGGAGAGATACTGCCTGGTTCCATTTTATCGACACAGGATAAGTTCCCCAGCATGCTTCCACAGCCTGAACAAGAATATAGGCACAGCATGATTGTCGGGAAACCGTGGTTGAAGCCCAAAACTATTGGCGTATATAGCGGAGACTATTCTTATTACTGGAAAGGAAAAAAGCTTACTTTGTTAATAGAGCCTTCTTTTAGTGGGGATGTAGATCGCTTTGAAGTTTTTTTTAATTAATCGTGTAACTGCTATTTACGTAAGCACAGTTTAGCTTACCCAACCCAACGCAGTCTAAAGCAGCCTGAAACCCTAAGCCTCAGGTCGGGCATTTATGCCCGACAAGAAACGGACAATAAAACCAGCAAATGTCGGGCATGAATGCCCGACCTACATCTCTCGTAAACCCGTTTTCAGGCTGCTTTGATTGTTTTCAGACGGCGTAGCTTGGGTTGTCAAACCCAACATTTCTTATGCTTCAAAAACCGTTGGGTCTCGACCCAAGCTACCGGCTGAAACTTTTGTTTCCCGCTTTCAAGCTGCTTTTTCAGACGGCCGCAAAGCAGCCTGAAAACCCGTTTCACTAAAAACCATGCCCGACACCGAAAAACTCCCGCTCCTCATCCTCTGCGGCGGCCAAAGCTCGCGCATGGGCAGCCCCAAAGCCCTGTTGCCCGTAGCAGGCGGCACGCTGCTCGACTATCTTGCCGCGCACACCGCGCCCGAGCGCCTGCTGTGGCTGGCCGACGACGGCAGCGGTTTGCCCGCGCCTGCCCGCGCCGTGCGCCTGCCCGATGCTTTGCCTGACAAACAAGGGCCGCTGTCGGCCGTGTTGTCGGCGCTGCAACAAGCGCAGCGGCAGGGTTTGGCGGGCATTTTTGTAATGACCTGCGACACTTTGATTAAGCCCGAACCGATGATCGGCCGTCTGAACGCTGCGGGCGCGGCGCACAGCGATACCGTATTGATGCTGCGCTCGCCCGAAACCGCCTATCCGCTCTTGGCCTACTGGCCGTCGTGCCTTTCAGACGGCCTGGCCGCTTATCTCGAGGGCGGCAGCCGCCGCGTAATGCGCTGGGTGGCGCAAATTCAAGCCCGCGACACCGCCATGCCCGAGGCGTGGCAGCCCTATGCCAATTTCAACACCCCTGCCGAATTTGCCGCCGCGCTGGCTGCGTGGCAGGCGCAACAGGCAGCCTGAAAGCGCCGCCGCCGTTTGGGCTGAAATAGACCCTAATTCTTTCGGTCAAATTTACAAAAAATCACACTTCGGCTAAGATGGCGCCCGTTTTTGCCAAGGCGGCGCCAAGACCGTTTTAAGTAAAATATTTTTTAATGATTTCATATAAATATCGATAAAGGACTCCACATGAAAACCAGCGCGCGTAACCAGCTTGTCGGCACCGTAAAAGCCATCAAACACGGCGCAGTTAACGACGAAGTCATCGTCGCCCTGAATGGCGGCCAGGAACTGGCCGCCACCATTACCTGCGACAGCCGCGAATATCTCGAACTCAAAGAAGGCAAACCCGTTGTCGCCCTGATCAAATCCACCAGCGTTATCATCGCCACCGACGCCGCCCATATCAGACTCTCCGCCCGCAACCGCCTGACCGGTACCATCAGCAACATCAGCCGCGGCGCAGTGTATTCCTTGGTGGAAATCGACCTCGGCAGCGGCGTCTTCATCATCGCGGGCATCACCATCGAAAGCTCCGACGGCCTGGATTTGCAGGTCGGCCAAACCGCCACCGCGCTGTTTAAAGCCGGCAGCGTGATTTTGGGCGTACCGGCCTAAAGCGGTTTATCTGAAAAGAAAAGGCCGTCTGAACCAGATTGCGGGTTCAGACGGCCTTTTTTATTTTTGAGTTTGCCAACACGCTGATTGCGCCCCCCTAAGCAACGTCATTCCCGCCTGCGCGGGAATGGTGCCGCTTGGAGCAGTCTGCGGGTTTGGCAAAAGTTTCAGGCTGTCTTCCCGCACGGAAAAGCAGCCTGAAAACCTTTTACCCGAACGGACTACTGCGGATCCAAACCGTCCACAATCCGCTGTGCGTCGCTTTTGCTCAAATTGTAGCGGTAGTATTTTTGGTAAAACGCCTGGGTTTTGGCGGCCAGGTCAAGGTCGCGGAAGCGCTCGGGGTGGAACAGCTTACCCGCCCACAGCACCTGCAGCGCGCCTTCGGCACTGTAGCGGTCCCAGCCGAAAGTGCCGCCGGGGTTGGCGTGCAGGCGATTGTTTTTCAACGCTTTAATGCTCTGCCATGCCGGGTCTTTGCGGATTTTGGCGATGGCTTCTGCAGCGTTGCGGCCGCCGATAATAATGATGTCGGGGTTGGCTTTGACGATTTCTTCCATCGGCACTTCGACCAGATTGGCGGTGTCCGGCAGCGCGGCGCGGCCGCCGGCGATGCGGATCCAGTCGCCGACGATGGAGCGGCCGCCGTCGATTTTGCGCAGGTTTTTGCCGTCGGACAGATGCAGCACCAGCAGTTTTTGCGCGGCGGGAATGGCTTTGGTGCGCTCGGAAACCAGGCGGATATTGGCGTCCAGCTCGGCGTTGTACTGCTTGGCAATCTGCGGTGCTTTGCCGCCGATGACGTCGGCGGTGATGCTGACGGTTTTTTTCAGGCCGTCATAAGTTTGGAAATTGACCAGCACGGTTTTCAGCCCGGCCTGCTTCACCTGCTGCTGCATGGCGGGCTGGGAGAGCAGCACCACATCGGGTCGGGCGGCGAGCAGGGCTTCGCTCTGCACGCTCGAGCCGTTGCTAAGCGAGGGCACTTGTTTGATGCGCGGATAGACTTTGACAAACCACGGGCGCTTGTGGATGGCTTCGACCGTGCCGACGAGTTTGTCCGCGCCGCCCAACAGCAGCACGACTTGGTTGTTGGCCGGCCACAAATCGGCAATGCGGTTGACTTGGTCGGGAATCTCGACGGCATTGCCTTTGATATCGCGCACGCTGCGGGCGTCGGCGGGCGCAAGGGCGAGTGTGGCGCCGATCAAGACGGCGGCAAGGGTTTTGACGGGGTGTCGTAACATGGCGGGATTCCTTGTTTTGAGGTTGCGGGGATGGGGTTTGGGCTGATTTAAAGGCAGCCTGAAAGGTTGGTTTCGCGTAGGGTGGGCATTTATGCCCACGCGGTTTCAAACCACCTTGGGATACGGAACGCGTGGGCAACAAGTGCCCACCCTACCACACCGTCCGCCCATTCCTCCCGTAAACCAAAGGCAGCCTGAAAACCATCCTTCCCGTCTTCAGGCTGCCTGAGACCTTTGCAAAATCCTCATCTTTGGCCTATTTCTTCGCAATGCGCTTTTCTAATGCTTGAAAATATTTCAATATTCTCTGCGCATGATGCGATGTTATTTTTGAGATGCGCTCAAATCTGAGGTTTTGCAAAGGTCTCGGGCAGTAAACCATTTATATCGTTACCTTGCCCCGTCCTTCACCAGCACAATCACAAACTCGCTGTCCGCGGTTATTTTGATGGCGACGTATTCGCTGCCGTCCGCCTTCAGGACGCTGCCCGGCCGCAATTCCTGCCTTTTCCCGCCGTCAAACAAAAATACCGAGCGGCCTTTGGTTTGGGTAACCAGCAGGGTGTGGCCGGGGTGGTTGTGGCGGGGGATTTCCTTGCCTTTGGGCAGGGTTTCGCGGATGACGGTGTAGTTTTCACCTTCAAAGACTTTGCCCGTGCCTTGGGCGGTTTCTGCTGCGGGTGCTGCTGCGGCAGAGAGGCTGATGAGGATGGCGAAAAGTTGGATTTTGATGTTTTTCATGATGGTTTTCCTTTGGTTGCAGGTAAAAATTCTGTTTCGGGCTGCCTGAAAGTGGCAAATGGGCGGCAATTCCGCAGTGGTTGTATTTTCAGCAACCAATTCCCTCTCCCTGTGGGAGAGGGTTAGGGAGGTGGCGGCAAACCTCGGGTTTGCTTTGGCAGCATTCCCAATATGCAGGCTGCTTTTAACTTCGCAGAAACTCAGCTTCCTTCGGAAACTTCGTTTTCAGACGACCTTATTTAAACCGATAGGTAAACGCCGCGTTCACTGTCCGCAGTGCGCCGTAGCTGTGGCGGTCGGGCTGGGTGCGGTAGTGTTTGTTGAACAGGTTGTCCACGTTCAGCGACAGTTCGGCGCGCGGATTGAAGCGGTAACGCGCCATGATGTCGGCGACGGCGTAGGCTTTTTGGCGGCTGTTAGCGGCGGCGCGGGCTTTGGCGGCGGGATTGGGGATGCGGAGCGTGGCAGGGTCGGTGTGGGTTTCGCTCTGCCAGCGCACGCCTGCGCCGACTGTCCAGCCGCTGGGGGCTTCGGGGGCGAAGTGGTAGGCGGTGAAGAGTTTGAAGCTGCGTTCGGGCACGCTGTCGGGGTTCAGGCGGCTGCCGTCTTGGTCGCGGGTTTTGCTTTGGCTGTAACCTGCCTGTATCTGCCATTCGGGCGTGATGCGGCCGCCGACTTCGATTTCCCAGCCGTGGGTTTTGGCTTGGTTGGCGGCGCGGTAGTAGGTGTTGCCGCTCGGGTCGCGTCCTGCTGCGGTGGCGAGGTTGTTTTTACGGGCGCGGTACACGGAGGCGGACGCGTTCAAACGGCCTTCAAGCCATTCGCCTTTGATGCCGGCTTCCAGATTGTTGCCGGTTACGGGTTTCAGGTAGCTGCCGTGTTCGTCTTTTTGCGATTGCGGGACGAACAGGCTGCTGTACGAGCCGTAAAGCGACAGGTTGTCGGTCAGGTCGAACACGATGCCTGTGTAGGGGGTGAAACGGTTGGCGCGGATGGTGGGCATGCCGCCGGTGTGGCTGTCGTAGCTGCCACCGGTGCGGTAACGGGTGTATCGTCCGCCCAAAATCAGCGAAAGGTTGTCGGCGGCGCGGAAGCGGGTGGCGAGATAGCCGCCGATTTGCCGCCTGGTGCCGTATTGCGGAATGGTTTGGGCAAACGATGATGGCTGCGGGTAGGCACCCGTGCGGGAAAATTCGTAGGCGTTGGGGATGGCGTTGGGGATGATGCTGCGTTCGCCGTATTTGTTGCTGGCGTATTTGTAGCCGTTGATTCCCGCGATTAAATCGTGTTCGCGGCCGAACAGGCGGTATTTGCCGGTCAATGACACGCTGGCACTGTGGGTGCGCGGGTCGGCGTGCCAGTAGCCGGGAATCAGGTCGGTGGCGGCGGTGTTGTGGTCGATGGAAAGCACGCCTGCTACGCCGTAGGGCTGGCGGAAGCGGCTGCGGGTGTAGTCGTATTCGGCTTTGAGTTTCCAGTCTTGGTTGAAGCGGTGTTCGATGCCGGCGAACAGATTGAGCGCACGGTGGCGGCTGTTCGCCCAATTTGTGGCGGGGTTGTCTTTCGGGCCGAAGGCGGTGGCATAACCTTGGCTGTCGTACACGGCGTAGCTGAGCGGCGCGTCGGCGGTTTCTTTCGCCTGCTGGTAGTCCATGCCTGCGTGGACGCGGGTTTGCGGTGCGATGTCGTATTCCAAAATGCCGTAGAGTTCGGCATCGTGGCTGCGTTCGCGCTGCCGCCACGAGTCGCCGCGTCCGAAGGTGGAAACCAGGCGGCCGCGCAGCGTGCCTTCGGCGTTCATGCTGCCCGATACGTCCGCGCCCAGCCCGAAATGTTTGCGGTTGCCCGCTTCGGCGCGGACTTCAAACAAGGGATTGCGGGTC
This sequence comes from Neisseria sp. KEM232, assembly GCF_002237445.1. NCBI lineage: Bacteria > Pseudomonadati > Pseudomonadota > Betaproteobacteria > Neisseriales > Neisseriaceae > Neisseria > Neisseria sp. KEM232. The sequence goes on along the minus strand of NZ_CP022527.1, from coordinate 1,687,284 downwards.
GGGCGTTTGCGTACCAGATTGACGGTGGCGGAAGGCTCGCCCGTGCCGTCCAGCAGCCCCGCCGCGCCGCGCACGACTTCCACGCGCTCATAGGCGGCGGTGTTGGCATTGCCCGTATCGGCCAGCGCATCGGCAACGGGGATGCCGTTGATTTGGTAGTTGGCGATGCGGCTGCCGCGCGCGAACAGGTAGTTGTAGCCCGCACGGTCGGAGCCGTAAATCTGGCGGCTGGTGCCGGTCGCCTGCAACAGGGCGCGGTCGAGCGTTTTGATGTTTTGGTCGCGCATTTGTTGCGATGTGATGACGCTGACGCTCTGCGGGATTTCGCGCAGGGTCATGGGCAGCCCGAGCGGGGTGTGCGTGCCGGAGACGGTGTAGCCGTCGTTGGAACTCGCGGTGCGGTCGGCGGTAACGGTGATGGCCGGCAATTCGGTGCTTTCCTGCGGTTTGGGGTCGTCTGAAACAGAAACATCGGCCTGCGCGTACACGGGCAGCAGGGCGGCAAAAAGCAGGGAGTATTTGAAGCGTGTCATGGGGTTTCCTTTGTGTGTTGGTGTGCGGTGGGGTTGTATTTTCGGCATATTGATTGAAGGTGCAGGCTGCTTTTAGCTTCGCAGAAACTTCGTTTTAGCTTCGCAGAAACTCAGCTTCCTTCGGAAACTTCGTTTTCAGACGGCCTCGGACGGGTCGGGCAACTCAATCAGCACCACCGAGCAGCCGTTTTCCGAACGCGGGCGGTGCGACACCGACTTCGGCACGACCGCCATCTCGCCCTCGCGTATCGTCATGCTGCCGCCGTCGGCGAAGTCCACCGCCATATCGCCCTCCACGGCAAACAGCACTTTGTCGCTGTATCCGTGCGTGTGCCAGCCGTAATCGCCCAAAAGTTTGACCAGGCGGAATTGGAACCCGTGGCGGTTGATGATTTCGGGCTGCCAGTATTCTTTGATGGCGGCAAGGTGCTGTTTCAGGTTGATGGTTTCGTTTTGCATGGGGTTCTCCTATGGGTTGGGTGGTTTACGATGCGGTTTGTCGTTTTGGTTTCGTTGCAGGCTGCTTTCAGTGGGCGGGGTTGTAACGGAAGTGTTATCGGCTTTGATGCAAGCCTGCGGCTTACTGCCCTCTCCCTAACCCTCTCCCACGGGGAGAGGGGACGGGTTGCCGTAGTCTCGCTGTTTGCCGCATAAACTCGCGTGCGGACTGCCATCGGTCTGAATCTTTGATTCAGCCGCTCGATGCGTGTGCCTGTGGTGCTCCAAAAGGTCGTCTGAAAACGAAGTTTCCGAAGAAAGTGGAGGAGTTTTCAGACGCCTCCCTATTCTTTCCCCGCCGAAACGGGTTCGGCCTTTTCAAACGCCGCCTTCAACTGTTCCGCCGCCTGTATCAACTGCCGCGCGCCGCCGGCAACGATATAGTTCGCGGCAGGCATGACGATGATTTGCTTGCGCTTCCAAGCGTTCGTGCCGCGTACCAGCGCGTTATCCAACACTTCGACAGCCGCCGGCCCTTCCTGCCCGATGGCGACGGTACGGTCGATGATGAAAATCCAGTCGGGGTTTTTCTCTTTGATGTATTCGAAGGAAACGGGCTGCCCGTGCCCCTCGTTGCGTAAAGATTCGTCCACGGGCGGCAGGCCGATGTCGCCGTGTATCCAACTTGCCAACCGCGACTGCGTGCCGAAGGCGGACACCTTGTTGCCCGTAACCGACAGCACCAGCCCGCGCCCTTTGCCTTTGGCGGCTTCGCGCGTTTGGGCGAACAGCGCGTCAATCTGCGCCTTCAATTCCGCCGCGCGCGCTTCTTTGCCGAAAATCCGCGCCAGGGTTTCCATCTGCTTCTCGCCGCTGGTGCGGATATTGCCGTTGTCCACCGTCAGGTCTATGGTGGTCGCGTTTTTCGCCAACTGTTCATACGCTTCCGCGCCCGGCCCGCCGGTAATGACAAGCTGCGGATTGTAGCGGTGCAGGGCTTCGTAATCGGGCTCGAACAGCGTCCCCACCGTTGCCGCCTTGTCAAATGCAGGCTGCAAATAGTCCACGCGCACCGGCGCGGTGGTTGCGCCCACGTTCACGCCCAATTCGGTCAGCGTATCCAACGCCGCCCAGTCGTACACGGCAACGCGTTCGGGATTCTTCGGCACAACGGCATCGCCCCGCGCGGTCGGCACGGTCAGCGTGGCGGCAGATGCGGCTTGGGATGCGGCGGATACAGTTTTTTCGGCGGCAGGTTCGGGCGAACAGGCGGCCAGCAGGACGGCGCAGGCTGCCCAATAAAAACGCGGTTTCACGGTGTGTGGTTCCTTTATGCGGATGTGAATGCTTATTATTAGGCAAACAATCCGCAGAAACCATGCCGCAAAACGCAAAATTCCCGATACGGCAAAACAAATTCCCGAAACGGGAAAGGCCGTCTGAAACACCCTTTCAGACGGCCTTTCCCGTTTCAACCAATCCCTGCGCTTGATTATTGGCAATAATTCCTATTTAATCCACTTATCAGACAACCCGTTCCTATCCAAGCATGAACACCGCCGCCATCTACCGCCAGTACCAAACCTATGTCCGCTCCGACAAATCCGGCTGGGCGTTGGACGGCTGTTCCGACAGCGCGCTCATGGCGCAGGCAAAACAGCCTGGTTTGCATCTGGAAATGTGCATCAACCGCTTCGACTCGGGCATCACCCTGTCGCGGATGCGCGGCGGTGGAACGGGTGCGTTTCCCACCGAAATCCACAATTTCAGCCACAACTGCGCCCTGTTCGTCATGGTGTCGGGGCAGAACCGGTTACAAATGGGCGGCAGGGAATACCGCCCGTCTGCCGGCGAAATCTGGCTGGTACGCGGCGAACTGGCGGACGTGTCCGAAACCCTGCTGCCCGACAACGGCGGCATGTGCGCGCTGCATTTGGATTTTTCGCTGGAAAAACTGCGCCGCTGGCACGACGAAGGCTTGCTGGACGAACGCCTGTTTTCGCCGCAAACGATAGGCCGATTCGCCCTGCAACGGCTGGCGCAAAACGCGGCGGCACTGACGGCGGCGGCCTGCCCCCTGCTGCAACGCCCGTTCGAATCGGACGGCTTCGGCCTACTCGCCGACGAAGCCGCCGCGCTGGAACTCTCCGCCCGATTATTGCGCTTCACCTTCCGCCGCCACGACAACGGCTACCGCCGCCGGCGCATAGACGAAGCCGCCGACATCCTGCAACACGAATTCACCCGCCCGCTGACCATCGCCGAAATCGCCCGCCGAGTCGGGCTGAACGAATGCTACCTGAAACGCTATTTCAAAGCGCAAACCGGTGAAACCGTCGCCGGATGCCTGCGCCGCCTGCGGCTGGAACACGCGCTCGCCCTCATCGAATCGGGCAGCACCGTCCAAGCCGCCATGCACTTTTGCGGCTACCGCCACGCGGGACGGTTCAACGAAGCATTCAGACGGCATTACGGATTTTTGCCTTCGGATGTGAAAAGGTCTGTTCGTAAAAAATGACGGAATACATAGCGAATTAAAATAAGAACGGAACAAAACGGTTAGCCACAAATACTGCAGATAGCGTAGAAAAACGAGCCAACTCTGTAATATTCTTATTTTAATCCGCTATAAACGCACACATAACATACTAAACAGATACGTAAGTAGGATGTGGGATTTATGCCCACGCGGTTTCAAACTAAGCTTGGGATACGGAACGCGTGGGCAACGAGTGCCCACCCTACCACACTGCACGCACACCTTGCGTCCAGTCCAATCCGCCCATTCCCCCCGTAAACCAAAGGCAGCCTGAAAACCACCCTTCACCATTTTCAGGCTGCCTTAATCCCCGTAGGTCGGATGCTTGTATCCGACTTTTCAGGCTGCTTAGCACATTTTGCGGCCGACAAAGCGGACGACGCTGCTGAGACCGTTGTGGTAACGGCCTTCGTGCAGTTCGGTTTGGGTTTCTTCCAGCAGCAGGATATCGCAGCCTGAAAAGTCGCGGCGGATTTCATCGGCAGAAGACATCATGTCGGGACTTGGGGGGGCGCCAAGCGCGGGATTCTGCCTTGCCAAGGCAAAATGGGTTTTGGCGAACAGTTCGAGGATAACCGTGCCGCCGGGTTTGACGAGGTTCAGCAGGCGGCGGTGCAGTGCGGATTTTTGCTCTGCGGGAAAGTGGGCGAATATCAGTGCCAGCGCGTCAAAGGAGGCAGCCTGAAAACCGGTGTCGTCCAGCGTGCCGACAAGGTAGCGCAGGGACACGCCGCGTTGGGCAGCCAGGGCTTCGGCTTTGCGTTTCCCTTCGCGGCTCAAATCGAAGGCGCTAACCTGCCAGCCGCGTTCGGCGGCGTACACGCCGTTGCGGCCTTCGCCGTCGGCGGGCAACAGGATGCTGCCTGCGGGCAGTTTGTCGAGCTGTTCTTTGAAAAAGACGTTGGGGCTGGTGCCGTAGGCATAATCGTCGGTTTGATAACGTTGGTTCCAAAAGGCTTGGCGTTCGGTTTGGGGCATGGCTCTCTCCTTTCCGGATGGTTTCGGCGGCAGCCTGAAAGGTTTTTCAGACGGCCTTTTCAGGCTGCCTTTATGCTGTCTGGAAGGCAGCCTGAAAACCTTTATTGTCCTGTTTTCGGCGGCAGCGGGGCAAGGGCGCAGACGCGGCGGCTCCAGCCGGGGATGTCGAGCAGGCGCAGGTCGGTTTGGTAGAGTTCCTGCAGCGCGTCTTGGGTCAGGATGTCGGCGGTGTTGCCGCTTTGCACGGTGCCGTCGGCCAACAGCAGGGCGGTTTGGCTTTGCGGGTGGCGACCGTGCAAGAGCAGCGGGTGTTCGGGGTTGTGGGTGGTGTTGACAACGGTGTAGCCCGCTTCGGCCAAGTCGGCCATCAGGCTGAGGATGGCGGCGGCGTTGCCGTAGTCGAGGGCGGAGGTGGGTTCTTCAAACAGAATTACGCGCGGCTCTTGGGCAAGGGCGCGGGCGATGTTGGCGAGCTGTTTTTCGCCGCCGCTGGTTTCCATATAGATTTTCTGTGCCAAATGCGTGATGCCGAGCTTTTCGAGCGCGGCTTCGGCGACGGCGTAATCGGCTTCGGCTGGCTTGGCATACAGCGGCAGGCGGGCGGCGCGGCCGAGCAAAACGTAATCGAGTACGGTGTAGCGGTAGGTTTGCGGGGCGTTTTGCGAAACGTAGGCGATGCTGCGGGCGGTTTCGCGCGGGTTGAGTTGGGCGGTGTCGCGCCCGTCGAGCAGCGCGCGGCCCTGCTGCGGCTTAAACAGGCCGCTGATGCAGTTGAGCAGGGTGGATTTGCCCGCGCCGTTGCGCCCGAGCAGCGAGAGCAGCGTGCCGGCAGGCAGCTCGAGATTCACGCCTTGGAGCACGGCGCGGGCGTGATAGGCGTAGTGGATGTTTTGGATTTGGAGCATTTTTCGGGTTTGGGTTTCAGGCTGCTTTTTTTGGGGAGACCGTCTGAACGGGGTTTCAGACGGCCTTTTGGGGCTGCTGTTATTCCCTCTCCCGCTTGCGGGGGAGGGTCAGGGTGGGGGTGGTTGCGGCTGGGCAAACGTTTGCAGTTCGACAGCCCAAGCAGTTCTGCGAACTGCCACCCCATCCCCAACCCTCCCCCGCGCGGGCGCAGGAGAGGGAGCTTGATTGCTGCGGGATTAACTGTTTCAAACGGCCTTTGATGCCGTCTGAAAAGGCAGGTTTGCGTCGGTCGGATGCTTGTATCCGACAATTCTTTCAGGCTGCCTGTTGTTTTAACGGCGTGTCGGATTCGAGAATCCGACCTACGGCTGCGGTTTTTGCTTTTCAGACGGCCTAATCCGCCGGTTTCTGTCGCACCAGCACCCAGGCGAAAAACGGGGCGCCGATAAAGCCGGTGAGGATGCCCAGCGGGATTTCCTGCGTATATGCGTATAAAGGTTGCGCGCCAGCGTGTCGGCCAACAGCAGAAACAGCGCGCCGACCAGCAGCGACAGCGGCAGGCTGCGCAGATTGTTGTCGCCCGCGAGCATCCGCGCCAGATGCGGCACGACCAGTCCGAGCCAGCCGATGGTGCCGCTGATGCACACGGCCGAGGCGGTGAGCAGCGTGGCGCACACAATCATCAGCAGCCGCTCTTTGCGCGTGTCCGCGCCCACCAGCCGCGCTTCGCGCTCGCCCAGCGACAGTACGTTAATCCGCCAGCGCATCAGCAGCAACAGCAGCGCGGGCAGCAGCATCACGGGGGCAAGCCACAGCAGTTGCTCGGTTTGCGCTTTGGCCAGGCTGCCCATCTGCCAATAGACGATTTCGGCCAACTCGGTTTCGGGGTCGGCCAGATATTTGACCACGCCGAGCGTCGCGCCCATAAAGCCGGATACGACAATGCCCGCGAGCACCAGCACCACCGCCGAGTCGCGGCCGATCAGGCGCGGCAGGGTCAGGGTCAAGGCCGCCGCCGAAAGCCGCGCCCTGCATGGCAAGCATGCCGCCGCCGGCAATTACCGCCGCCGCCGCGCCGACGCACGCGCCGGAGGATACGCCGAGCAAATCGGGCGACACCAGCGGGTTGCGGAAAATGCCCTGATACACCGCGCCCGCCAGCGACAGCGCCATGCCCACCAGCATGGCGGCGGCAATGCGCGGCAGGCGCAGGTTGAAGATGATGTTTTGGTAGGTTTCGTCGGTGTTTTGGCCGGTCAGGGTCTGCCATACGGCATCGAGCGGCACGGGATAACGCCCCCACGACAGGGAAAACACGGCGGCCGCCGCCCGCTACGGCTCGGGCGCGATGGGCGGCGTGGTCAATATCCGCACCAAAGGCGTGAGCAAAGAGCTGCACGGCAGCGTCGGCCTGTTTTACGACCAACCCGCCAGCGGCACGCAGCAGGGCAACACCCGCCGCGCCAACTTCGCGCTCAGCGGCCCGATTATCCAAGACAAACTGGGCTTCCGCCTCTACGGCAGCCTGAACAAAACCAATCCCGATGCGTTCGACATCAACGACAGCGTCAAATCCTCGCGCACCGCCCTCTCCGCCGGCCGCGAAGGCGTGCGCAACCGCGACATCGCCGGCCGCTTAACTTGGAACATCACGCCCGAGCAACGCTTAATGTTCGATGCCACATACAGCCGCCAGGGCAATATCTACAACGGCGACACGCAAAACAGCAACGTACTTGTACCCGCCGTGCAAAAAGTCGCGCCCCTGCTGCTGGGCACGGAAACCGCCAAAATCTACCGCCAAAGCTACACGCTGACCCACAACGGCATTTGGGATTGGGGCGAAACCGAGAGCTATGTGGGCTTTGACAAAACCGTCAACAGCCACCTGCCCGAGGGCCTGCTCGGCAGCACCGAAGGCGCCTACAACAGCACCAGCGGCTTTGCCGACAGCGTGCTGAAAAACTACCGCTTCGGCACCAAAGCCGACCTGCCCTTCGGCCGCCACACCGTAACCGTCGGCGCGGAAGCCAACCGCTCCGTGCTCGACGACTCCCTCTCCATGACCGCCACCGCCCGCGCCTACGGCCAAATCCCGTGGCTGGCCGCCAACGGCCGCAGCGGCAAAGCCTCGCAGAACAATTACGCGCTTTATGCCGAAGACAACATCTCGCTCAACGAAGGCCGAACCTACCTCATTCCCGGCCTGCGCTGGGACTATAACACCGCCTTCGGCTCGGTATTTTCCCCCTCGTTCAACTTCTCGCACGCAGTGAACGGCAACTGGAAAATCAAAGGCGGCATCGCCCGTGCATTCAAAGCGCCCAACCTGTACCAGACCCAGGAAAACTACCTGCTGATCAACGCCAGCAACGGCTGCCCCATCGACAGCCACAACCACTGGAACAACCCCAACGCCCAAAACGCCACCAGCGGCTCGGGCACAGCGGCCGACCCCTACAAAAACGCCAACCCCGGCGGCTACGACTGGGGACGCGCCTGCTACTTCTTGGGCAACAGCAACATCAAACCCGAAACCAGCCTGAACAAGGAAATCGGTTTCGAGTTCAAAAAAGACGGCTACCTCGCCTCACTGGCCTTCTTCCACAACAACTACAAAAACCGCATTGTTGACGAAGGCAACTACGTCGGCACCGTCAACGGCCCCGCAGGCGGCTACGACCGTGAAATCCGCTCCGACAACACCCCCGGCGGCACCCCCGTTTACCGCAACTACACCACCACCCCCGTTTACCGCTGGGGCAACGGCGGCAGCGCGGTACTCGCCGGCCTGGAAGGCAACGTTACCCTGCCGCTCGTGCGCGACAAGCTCACCTGGTCGACCAACTTCACCTACATGAGCCGCAACAAAGAAAAACGCCACGACAACCCCGTCTCCATCGTGCCCAAATACACCATCAACAGCACGCTTAACTGGCAAATCACCCCCGCATGGGACGCAAACGCCGTGTACACCTACTACGGCCGCCAGCAAACCCGCAGCAACCCCGTGCGCTTTATGGACGTGATCTACACCAACGGCCAAAGCGTCGTCAGCAAATACGAGCTCGGCAGCTACGGCGTTTTCGGCTTCAACGTCGGTTATAACTGGAAAGAGCGCATCAGCGTGCGTGCAGGCGTGAACAACCTGTTCGACAAAACCGTCCTGCGCACCGCCGGCACCGCCCGCACCTACAACGAGCGCCGCCGAAGCTATTACATGAGTATGCGTTATTCGTTCTGATCTTTAACGGCAACACAAAGGCCGTCTGAAAAGTTTTTCAGACGGCCTTTGTGTTGCGGATAGCAGACAGGATGGGTTTTCCAATTCTATGTTTACAAAGCAAATTCCGCCCATACGGGCGCATGGTCGCTAGGGCGTTCTTGGGCGCGGGCGTCGAGATCGACTTGTACGTTTTGCAATGCGGCGGCAAGTGCGGGGGTAATCAGGAGGTGGTCGATGCGCAGCCCCAAGCCGCGCTGGAACATTGCGCCGCGATAGTCGAACCAGGTGTAACACGCGCCTTCGGGACGGACTTGGCGCAGCGCGTCGGTCAGTCCCAAATCGAGCAGGGTTTGGAACCAGCCGCGCTCTTCATCGGTGCAGAGGATTTTGTCGCGCCATTTTTCGGGGTCGTAACAGTCTTGGTCGGCGGGGGCGATGTTGAAGTCGCCGAGCAGGATGAGTTTTTCGTGGCGGGCGATTTCGCCGCGCACAAATTCGGTGAGTGAAGCAAACCATTCTTTTTTATATTGGAATTTTGGGCTGTCGGGGGCTTCGCCGTTGACGCAGTAGGCGTTGATGACGCGCACGCCGTTGATGGTGGCGGCGATGACGCGCCGCTGCGGGTCGTCGGGCAGCGCGGGCAGGCCGGTGTGTACGTCTTGCGGTTCGTGGCGGCTGATGATGGCGACGCCGTTGTAGGTTTTCTGACCGCTCCATACGGCGTGCCAGCCCATCATTTTGAGCGCGGCGGCAGGGAATTTGTCTTGGTCGAGTTTGAGTTCCTGCAAAGCGAGGATGTCGGGCTGGTGTTCGGCCAGCCAGTTTTGTACCTGCGGCAGGCGGACGTTGAGGGAGTTGACGTTCCAGGTGGCGGTTTTCATGCATCTTTCCAATATAGTGAAACAAAATAGAAAATCTACGGCGTTGCTGCGCCTTGTCGTATTACTCATACTGCCTGCGGCTTGCTGCCTTGTATCTTTTCTATTTTGTTCCACTATAAAAAAGGCCGTCTGAAACGGCTTGGAGGAGTTTATTCGGCAGGCGTTGCGGCGGCGTTTTCCGCTTCGGCATGCGGACAGCGGTTGAGGCAGAGGCCGCCGACGACGTCGAGGATGGTGCGCGCTTCGGGCGAGCAGAGGCGGTATTGCAGTACGCGGTGGTAGCGGGTGTAGTCGATGATGCCGGCGCTGCGCAGTTTGGAGAGATGGTTGGAGACGGCGGTTTGGTTGACGCCGATGGCTTCGACCAGCTCGGTGACGTTGCGCTCGCTTTCGGCCAGCAGGCAGAGAATCATCAGGCGGTGGGGGTGCGCCATCAGTTTGAGCATTTCGGCAACGTGTTCGGCATTGCGCATCGGATCGCTTTGGCCGCCTGTTGCGGTGGGATTGAGTCGTTGCAGGTGGATATTCATGGAGGGGATTTTATTTGTGATTGCGTATCAGCGCAATTTATTTTTTGATATGAGAAATTGATGGTATCAATAAACGGCGGGAAAACGGCAAAGGCCGTCTGAAAGCGCCGAATCCTTTTCAGACGGCCTTTATTTGCTGTTTTTGCGGTGCTGTTTGGCGGGTAAGGTTGTCGGTTGCGACAAGATTTGATTCGGGTTGTGCGCTGCGGTCAGGCCGTCTGAAAAGGATTCGGCGCTTTCAGACGGCCTGCGCTTTATTGCGGGTTGTCGGTGTTGCAGGCGCGCGGCAGGTAGCTGTTGCGGGCTTCTTTGGCGAAGGCGCAGTGCCATACGGTGCGGCCGTTTTCGGTTTGCGGCGTGAAGACGATGGTGTTGCCGTTCAGCGAACCGGGCCAGAAGGATGCGTTGCTCAGTCGGGCGTAGAGGACGCCTTTGTCGATGTAGACTTCCTGCCAGTATTCCGACATGCCGGGTTCGGCCGTTTCGATGGGGGCGGGCTCAGCTTCTTCGTCGTTTGCTGCGGCGGCACGCTTTTCCAGTTCGCTGCGTATGGGGGCGATGTAGGCGTCGGCTTTGACCATTCTGGCGCGGACGACGTAGTCTTGGTAGGCGGGCAGGGCGATGGCGGCGGCGATGCCGAGTCCCATGATGGCGATTTGGATGTAGCCCATGATGAGGCCGGCCAGCGCGATGCCTGCGCCGCCTTGGCCGTTGCGGCGGATTTGGCTGCGGGCGATGTGGCCGCAGGTAACGGCGGCGATGGCGAGGATGATGGGGATGAACCAGCCGAACAGGGCGCAGACGAGTGAGGCAATGGCGAGTCCGTTGGTGCCGTTGTTCGGCTTGGGCGGCGCTTGGTAGTAGCGGGGGTTTTGTTCGGGCGTTGGTTGGTTGGGGTTGGTGAAGTCGTTCATTCGGTCTGTCCTCTGAAAAATAAAGAAATAAAGTGTGCGGTTGGGATCGGTTTTATGCCCATTGCCAGCGGTTGCGCCAGGCGCCGATAACGGCGTTGGAGTATTTGCTGCTGCCGAGGCTGCCGTTGAAGCGGGCGAGTGCGCGGGTGATGTTGCCGTTTTCGATGTTGTTGTAGTGGCGCAGGATGGTGCAGCCGTAGCGCAGGTTGGTGCGGATGTCGAAGAGGTTGTGGTCGGGTTTGCCGATGTAGCGCTGCCAGAAGGGCATGACCTGCATCAGGCCTTTGGCGCCGACGTTGCTGATGGCGTATTGGCGGAAGCCGCTTTCGACTTCGATCAGGCCGAGGATGAGCTGGGTGTCGAGGCCGGCGCGGGTGGTTTCGTACTGGACGTTGATGAGGATGCGGCGGCGGGCGGCTTCGTCGGGCAGAAAGCGGGCGAGGCGGCCGGACATGTCGGCCAGCCAGCGTTCGCCGTCGCGCGGGTTGGCGAAGACGAGGCGGGCGGGGTTGACGTTGTTGACGGAGGTGCGCATGACGGAGGCGACGTCGTCGGACAGGGTTTCTTCGCGCTGGGCGCCTGCCAGGAGGGCGCGCGGGGCGAGGAGGGCGGCGCTGCCGGCCAGCAGCAGGCGTCGGCGCAGGGTGTCGGGGGCGTGTCTGTTCATAGGCGGTGGTGGGGGCGGGAGGCCGTCTGAAAACTTTTAATCCGAAGTTTCAGACGGCCTTTTTGCCGTGCGCGTTTATTTGGACGCGGCTTTGGCGGCGTCTTCGCGGGTGGCGATGACTTGGTCGATCAGGCCGTATTCTTGGGCGGCGTCGGCGGACATGAAGTTGTCGCGGTCGGTGTCGCGCTCGATTTTTTCCAGCGGCTGGCCGGTGTGTTTGGCAAGAAATTCGTTCAGTTTCTGCTTGATTTTAATCAGCTCGCGGGCGTGGATTTCGATGTCGGAGGCTTGTCCGCCCAGTCCGCCGCTGATAAGGGGCTGGTGGATCATGATGCGGCTGTTGGGCAGGGCGAAGCGCTTGCCTTTCGCGCCGGCAGACAGGAGGAACGCGCCCATGCTGGCGGCCTGACCGAGGCAGAGGGTGGAGACATCGGGCTTGATGAAGTTCATGGTGTCGAAAACGGACATGCCCGCGGTGACCGAGCCGCCGGGGGAGTTGATATATAAGAAGATGTCTTTGTCGGGGTTTTCGCTTTCGAGGAACAGCATTTGCGCGACGACGAGGTTGGCGGTGTCGTCGTTGACGGGGCCGACGAGGAAGATGATGCGCTCTTTGAGCAGGCGGGAGTAGATGTCGAAGGCGCGCTCGCCGCGTCCGCTCTGTTCGATTACGGTGGGGATGAGGGTGTTGTTGCCTATTTCGGGAAACATGGTTTGCCTTTCTGTTTTGAAAAAGCACCAAAGCGGTGCGGCTTCGGTGCTTTCGGGTTAGGAACGGACTTTCAGACGGCCTCAGGCGCGGTTGCCCATGACTTCGTCGAAAGACAGGACTTTTTCGCTGACTTTGGCTTTGCCCAGCACGAAGTCGGTGACGTTGGCTTCGACGGCCAGCGAGGTCGGGCCTTCGAGGCGGCTCTTGTCGGCGTGGTACCAGTCGATGACTTCCTGCGGATCTTCGTAGCTGTCGGCAAAATCGGCGACAACGGCGTCAATCTGCTCGGGCTTCGGTTCGAGGCCGTTGGCCTGCACCACTTCGGCCAAAATCAGGCCGAGTTTCACGCGGCGTTCGGCCTGCTCTTTGAACATGTCGAGGGGCAGGTCGAGGTTTTTCGCGTCGGCCATGCCCTGGTTGATGAAGTTCTGTTTCATTTCGGCGGCCATGCGGGCGGCTTCGTCGTTTACCAGCGCGTTGGGGACGAGCAGGTCGGAAACGGCGAGCAGGGCATCCATCGCGGCTTCTTTGTTCTGACTGTCGATGCGGCGTTTCACTTCGCGTTCTACGTTTTTCTTCACTTCGGCACGCATGGTGTCGATGCTGCCGTCGGCGATGCCCAGCGCTTTGGCGAATTGTTCGTCGATTTCGGGCAGCACGGGCTCGGCGACGTTGCGCACGGTGATGGTGAAGACGGCGGTTTTGCCGGCAACTTCTTTGCCGTGGTAGTCCTCGGGGAAGTTGACTTCCACGTCTTTGCTTTCGCCTTCTTTCAGGCCTTCCACGCCTGCTTCGAATTCGGGCAGCATCTGTCCCTGACCCAGTACGAAAGCGTAGTTTTCGGCCGAGCCGCCGGCGAAGGGTTCGCCGCCGATTTTGCCGGCAAAGTCGATGATGACGCGGTCGCCGTTTTGCGCGGCGCGGTCGGTGTGGTTGAAGCGGGTGCGCTGCTGGCGCAGGATGTCGATGGTTTTGTCTACTTCGGCGTCGGTAACGGCGGCGGTGACTTTTTCCACTTCCTGTGCCGACAGGTCGCCGATTTTCACTTCGGGGAATACTTCGAATACGCCGGAAAACAGGAAGTTTTCTTTGTCGTCTTGGCCTTCGACGCCTTCAAGGCGCGGCATGCCGGCGATTTTCCAGCCTTCGGCTACGGCTGTGTCGAAAAACACTTTCTGCGCCAGCTCGTTCATCACGTCGTTTTGGATGCTTGCGCCGTACATGGACTGAATCATGCCCAGCGGCGCTTTGCCGGGACGGAAGCCGTCGATGCGGGCGCGGCGCGCGGTCTGTTTCAGGCGCTTGTCGCATTCGGCGTTGATGTCGGCCCAAGGCAGGGACAGAACCGCTCTGCGTTCCAAGTTTTCCAGTTTTTCTAAAGTTACGCTCATCGTAAACCCTTAAATTGTTTTCGGTTGATCGGTTTGGACGGGGGAAGTCCGCCCGGAATGATGTGCCTTCGCGCGTTTGCGGGGCGAAAATAAAGGCGCGAGTTTAGCATAGTTTTGGTTTTCTTGGCACGCGCCGCCTTGCGCCCGGCGCAGTGCGGGAGGCCGTCTGAAAGCGGTTCGGACGGTATCGGGAGAGTGCAGGTTTAGAAGCCGTTTTCCATCAGAATCTGGCCGGGGATGCGGTTGCGGTGCATGGAAAACCCCATGCCCAGCAGGGCTTGGAAGGTGTCTTTCACCATTTCGGGGTTGCCGCAGAGCATGAAGCGGGTGTTTTCTTGGGTGAAGGGGAAACCGGCGGCTTCGGCGAGTTCTCCGTTTTTCAGCAGCTCGGGCAGGCGTTTGTAGAGCCTGGCGCCGCTGGTTTCGCGGGTGAGCACGGGGATGAAGGTGAGGCGGGCGGCGTGTTCGCCCACCAGCGGGTGTTCGCGTAGGGCGGCGATGCGGCCGTTGAAAATCAGCTCGTCGGCGTGGGACACGGAATGCGTCAGCACGAGGCGGTCGAAGCGCTGCCAGACTTCGGGCTGTTCGAGGATGGAGAGGAAGGGGGCGATGCCCGAGCCGGTGCACAGCATGACGAGTTCTCGGCCGTCGGCGAAGCGTTCGGGCAGCAGGAAGCCGGTGGCGGCTTTGTCGAGCAGGATGGTGTCGCCCGCTTTCATTCGGGCGAATCTGGCCGACATCGGCCCGCCCTGTATCAGTACGGCGAAATATTCCAGCGTGTCGGCGTATTCGGCAGACACTACGGAATAGGCGCGCCAGATATAGCCTTCGCCGTCGTAGAAGCCGAGGCGGGAGAATTGCCCGGCGGCAAAGCGGTAGGATTCGGGACGGCTGATAGCGAAGGTGATGAGTTTGGGCGTATGGTGTTTGACCCACAAGACGGTTTCTTCGGTGAATTTGGCTTCGGGGGAGGCGGCCATGGCAAGCTCCTGACGTGTATGTTGGTGACGGGCGGATTATACAGAAAGGCCGTTCCCCAGTACCCCTGCGGGGCATAAACGCGGGAATGACGTTCTTGGAAGCGCGGGATGGGGTTTCAGACGACCTCCATGCCGCTTTGCTGCCGTGCCCGTCAGGCAAAAGGCCGTCTGAAAGGGTTTTCAGACGGCCTTTTCGTGCGGCGGACGCGCTTATGCGGCGGAGGGTTCGCGGCGCAGCAGGGTAATCAGTTCGGCCAGACGCGCTTTCATTTCGCGGCGGTCGGTGATTTGGTCGATTGCGCCTTTTTCCAGCAAAAATTCGGCACGCTGGAAACCTTCGGGCAGGGTTTCGCGCACGGTCTGTTCGATAACGCGCGGGCCGGCGAAACCGATCAGCGCGCCCGGTTCGGCCATCACGATGTCGCCCAAAAAGGCGAAGCTGGCCGACACGCCGCCCATGGTCGGGTCGGTGAGCACGGAGATGAAGGGCAGGCCTTTTTCTGTGAGCAGGTGCAGGGCGGCGCTGGTTTTGGTCATCTGCATCAGCGAGTTCAGTCCCTCCTGCATGCGCGCGCCGCCCGATGCGGACACGCAGATAAAGGAGCAGCCGTCGGCGGCGGCGCGGCGTACGCCCTGAACGAAGCGCTCACCGACCACCGAGCCCATCGAGCCGCCGATAAAGCGGAATTCGAAGGCGGCAACGACAACGGGCAGGCCGTTCAGACGGCCTTTCATCACCACTATCGCGTCGTCTTCGCCGGTGGTTTTTTTGGCGGCGCTGAGGCGTTCGGGGTATTTTTTGCTGTCTTTGAATTTGAGGATGTCGGTGGGCTTCACGTCGGCGCCGATTTCCTCGCGGCCTTCTTCGTCCAGCAGCAGGTTCAGCCGCTCGCGCGCGCCCATGGCGTTGTGGTGGCCGCATTTGGGGCAGACTTTGTCGTTCTGCACCAGATCGGTGGTGTACACCGTGGCGGCGCAGGCGGGGCATTTGTGCCACAGGCCTTCGGGCACGGCCGATTCGCTTTTGCCTTCGCGTTTGATTTTCGGCGGGAGGATTTTGTCTAGCCAGCTCATGTGGACTCCGTTTCAGACGGCCTGTCAGACCGTTTGTCAGTTGGGGAAAGGCGCGGATGGTAGCCAAAGACGCCCTGTTAGGCAAGGCCGTTCCCGCCTGTGCGGGAATGACGTTTCTGAAAGCGGGTTTGCGGGCTTTCAGACGGCCTTTGTGCGTTTCAGACGGCCTTAACCGCCGCTTTCAACTCCTGCACCAGGGCGCCGACGGCTTCGGCTTCGCAGCCGGGGTTGGCCTCGATTTCCCTGACAATGCGGCTGCCGACGATAACGGCGTCGGCCACGGCAGCAATCTGCTGCGCGCTTTGTGCGTCGGAAATGCCGAAGCCGACGCCGACGGGCAGGCTGATGTGGCGGCGCAGGACGGCGAGTTTTTCGGCGACGTCGGCGGTGTCGAGCGCGGCCGAGCCGGTGACGCCTTTGAGGGAAACGTAATACACGAAGCCGCCCGCCAGTTTGGCGATTTCTTTAACGCGCTCTTCGGCGGTGGTGGGGGCGATGAGGAAGATGGTTTCCAAGCCGTGCGCTTTGAGCGCGGTTTGTAGGGGGGTGACGGTTTCGATGGGGCTGTCTACCGTCAGCACGCCGTCGACGCCCGCTTCGGCGGCGGCGCGGGCGAATTCGGCGTAACCCATTTTGTGCACGGGGTTGAGATAGCCCATCAGCACGACGGGGGTGTTTTTGTCGCTTTCGCGGAAGCGGCGCACGATGTCGAGCACGCCGGTGAGCGACACGCCCTGCGCGAGGGCGCGTTCGGCGGCACGCTGGATAACCGGGCCGTCGGCCATCGGGTCGGAAAAGGGTACGCCCAGCTCGATGATGTCCGCACCGGCGGCGGCGAGGCTGTGCATCAGTTCGAGCGTGACGGCGGGCGAGGGGTCGCCGGCGGTGATGTAGGGGATAAGGGCTTTTTTGCCGTTCAGGCGCTCAAAGGCGGCGGTGATTCTGTTCATGGCGCGGGCTTTCGCGGAGGGTTTCGGAAGGGCGGCTTTTTACTATATTTCAGGCCGTCTGAAAACGGCTTTGCGGGCGGCTGCGGTTTGCTGCCGTCGGGAGCTTTGTTTTCAGACGGCCTTAAAGGCCGTCTGAAACCTTGTGCCCTTTCCCGCTTGCGGGGGAAGACTATCTGAAAATCAGTTTTTCAAACTCTGCACCGGCGCGGGTATCCGCCCGCCGCGTTTGACGAACACTTCGCACGAGCCGTCTTTCACCGGCATGATCGGCGCATAGCCCAAGAGGCCGCCGAATTCCACCGAGTCGCCCACGTCTTTGCCGGGCACGGGGATGATGCGTACGGCGGTGGTTTTGCTGTTGATCATGCCGATGGCGGCTTCGTCGGCGATGATGCCGCTGATGGCGGCGGCGCTGGTGTGGCCGGGTACGGCGACCATGTCGAGGCCGACGGAGCAGACGGCGGTCATGGCTTCCAATTTATCGAGCGTGAGCACGCCCGATTCGGCGGCGGCAATCATGCCTTCGTCTTCGGACACGGGGATAAACGCGCCGGAGAGGCCGCCCACCGCGCTGCTGGCCATCATGCCGCCTTTTTTCACCGCGTCGTTTAAGAGCGCGAGCGCAGCGGTAGTGCCGTGCGTGCCGCATACGCTCAAGCCCATCGCTTCCAAAATGCGGGCGACCGAATCGCCCACGGCAGGCGTGGGGGCGAGCGACAAGTCCAAAATGCCGAAAGGAATGCCCAGCCGCTTGGCCGCTTCCTGGCCGATGAGTTCGCCCACGCGGGTGATTTTAAAGGCGGTTTTTTTCACCGTTTCGGCGATGGCAGTCAAATCCGCGTCTGGCGGGCAGTTTTCCAAAGCAGCCTGAACCACGCCCGGGCCGGATACGCCCACGTTGAGCATCACATCGCCTTCGCCCGCGCCGTGGAACGCGCCGGCCATAAAGGGGTTGTCGTCCACCGCGTTGCAAAACACCACGATTTTGGCGCAGCCGAAGCCTTCGGGCGTAATCTCGGCGGTGTGTTTGATGGTTTCGCCCATCAGCCGTACCGCGTCCATATTGATGCCGGCGCGGGTGCTGCCGATGGCGACCGAGCTGCACACGATGTCGGTGGTGCGCATCGCTTCGGGTATCGAGCGGATCAGGGTTTCGCCCGACGGCGTAAGCCCTTTGGGCGCAAGCGTGGAAAAGCCGCCGATAAATGACACGCCGATGGCTTTGGCGGCTTTATCCAGCGTTTGGGCGATGGAAACGTAGCTGTCCGCCCCTGTGGCCGCCGCGATTTGGGCAATCGGTGTAACCGAAATGCGCTGGTTGACAATCGGCACGCCGTATTTGGCCGACAAAAATTGCGCTGTGGCTACTAGGTCTTTGCCCACGCGCGTGATTTTGTTGTAGATGTTTTGGTTGAGCGTGTCGAGATCGGGCGAGATGCAGTCGTGCAGGTCGATGCCGATGGTGAGTGTGCGCACGTCGAAATTCTGGTCGGCAACCATGCGTACGGTTTCGAGGATTTCGGAAGATTGGAATTGGGTTTTCATGGAGACTTTCTGTTGAATGGGGTTGAACCGGAGGCCGTCTGAAAACTGCTTTCAGTAGGTCGGGCATTCATGCCCGATGTTTTTGAAGTCTGTCGGTGTTTGTCGGGCATAAATGCCCGACCTTATTTGTAGGCCGTCTGAATGCGTATTCAGACGGCCTTTTGTCTGCTAAATCCGGTGCATGGCGGCAAACAGCTCTTCGTTTTGCATCCGAATGTCCAGCGACAGGCGTTGCCCTGCTTCGGCGAATACGTCGAGCATTTCGGCGCGGCTTTGCGGGCATTTTTCGGTGTCCATCAGGATAATCATGGTGAAGTAGTCGTCCATCAGCTGTTGGCTGATGTTGAGGATGTTGATTTGGTGTTCGGCCAAGAGTTTGGCAACGTCGTACACGATGCCGATGCGGTCTTTGCCGATAACGGTGAGAACGGAATGGGACATTTGGGGTTTCCTTATATAACGGATGGGCGGATGAGGCCGTCTGAAAGGGCGGGCAGGGGTGCCGCGCCTTCGGGCAAGGGGCGAACTCTATCGCCTGACTGAGGAAAAGGCAAATCGGTGTTAAGGCCGTCTGAAAGCGCGGCTGTGCGGGGAGCGGAAGCCTTAGGGTCTGTTGACAATCAGCCTTGCGGCGGTGTTTTTGGCAAAAAATACCCGCCTGCCGCGTCAAAAATGCTCGCAAGGTGTCCAACCTTGCTGCGCTTTTTTCCTTGCATTCGGGCATTTTTTACTCAAAAAACCGTCTCGCAATCTGAATGTCAACAGCCCCTAGCAGGGCAGGCTGACATTTTTTACATTTTCGGTTTTTCGGCATAAATCTGTCTTAAAAAACGATGTTTGCGCTTTTTTATTGCGCGAATGTTTTTAAAACGGAATCCGACGGATAAATTGTAGACAATTTTTCAATTTTGGCACTTGGCTTGCGCCCGAGTTGCGCGTAAAAAACGGTTGAAGATTGTAGACAATTATTGCTAGACTGCGCCGCAAGTCTTTCCCTTAATCTCTTAACCGTTCTGCAAAGGAAACACCATGAGCCAAACCAATCTCGACACCCTGTTCCAACAAATCAAACAACGCGACCCGAACCAGGCGCCCTTCCATCAGGCGGTGGAAGAAGTGTTTATGAGCCTGCAACCCTTTTTGGCGAAAAACCCGCAATACACCCGCCACGGCCTTTTGGAGCGCATCGTCGAACCCGAACGCGTGATTATGTTCCGCGTGTCGTGGGTGGACGACCAAGGGCAGGTGCGGGTCAACCGCGGCTACCGCGTGCAGATGAGTTCCGCCATCGGCCCCTACAAAGGCGGCCTGCGCTTCCATCCCACCGTCGATTTGGGCGTGCTCAAATTCCTGGCCTTCGAACAAGTCTTCAAAAACGCGCTCACCACGCTGCCGATGGGCGGCGGCAAAGGCGGCTCGGACTTTGATCCCAAAGGCAAATCCGACGGCGAAGTGATGCGCTTCTGCCAGGCCTTTATGAACGAGCTCTACCGCCACATCGGCGCGGACACCGACGTGCCCGCAGGCGACATCGGCGTGGGTGGCCGCGAAATCGGTTTCCTGTTCGGCCAGTACAAAAAACTGCGCAACGAATTTACTTCGGTGCTCACCGGCAAGGGGCTTACTTGGGGCGGCAGCCTTATCCGCCCCGAAGCCACCGGCTACGGCACGGTGTATTTCGCCCAATCCATGCTGCAAACCAAGGGCGACGGCTTTGAGGGCAAACGCGTCGTGATTTCCGGCAGCGGCAACGTGGCGCAATACGCCTGCGAAAAAGCCATCCAGCTCGGCGCGAAAGTGCTCACCGTGTCCGATTCCAACGGCTTCGTACTCTTCCCCGACAGCGGCATGACCGAAGCGCAGCTGGCCGCTCTGATCGAATTGAAAGAAGTGCGCCGCGAACGCGTGAAAACCTACGCGCAGGAGCAGGGCTTGCAGTATTTCGAAGGGCAGAAACCGTGGGGCGTGAAGTGCGACATCGCCCTGCCGTGCGCGACGCAAAACGAATTGGACGGCAAAGACGCCGCCACCCTGCTGGCCAACGGCGTGCAGTGCGTAGCCGAAGGCGCGAATATGCCCTCCACCCTCGAAGCCGTCGAAGCCTTCCTGAAAGCGAAAATCCTCTACGCGCCGGGCAAAGCCTCCAACGCGGGCGGCGTCGCCACCTCGGGTTTGGAAATGAGCCAAAACCACATCCGCCTCTCCTGGCCGCGCGAAAAAGTGGACGGCCGCCTGTTCGACATCATGGCCAACATCCACGAAAACTGCGTCGCCAACGGCACGGAAAACGGCTACACCAACTATGTCAACGGCGCCAACATCGCCGGTTTCAAAAAAGTGGCCGACGCCATGCTGGCGCAGGGCATCGTTTAATTTGAGGCCGTCTGAAAACGCCGCGCCGACGCAGTCGGAGCGGACAAAACACCAAGCAGAAAGCCGTGCGCAGGATTCGTCCGCCGCGCGGCTTTTTCCGCGTTCCGCGTGCGGAAAAAAACAGGCGCCAAAGCGCGTCCGCCGCCCGTTTGCACAGCCATAAATACGCGTAAATTCGCGTTAAACAGACTTGCCCGCCCGCAGGAGGCGCCATTAACATGGCGCGGCAGTTTTGCTGCATTTGTTAAAAAACAACCCACAGGAGTGAATACATGAAAGCAAAATCCCTCGCAGCCCTTGCCGCCGCACTCGTTATCGCCGCCTGCGCCTCTCCCGAAGGCGCACGCCCCGATTCTGCCGGCAGCGCGCCCGAACAAAACGGCGCCGGTGCACGTTTCAGCTGCGAAAACGGCCTCTCCGTACAGGTACGCAGCCTGAGCAACAGCCAAATCGAATTGCGCCTCGACGACAAACAGGCCGTCCTTAATTCCGCCGTCGCCGCCTCGGGCGAACGCTACACCGCCACCGAAGGTCTGTTCGGCAAAGGCGCGGAATGGCATCAGAAAGGCGGCGAAGCCTACTTCGAATTCACCGATCCCTACGGCAACAAAGTCAACACCACCTGCCGCTCGTAACGGCACATTTTCAGACGGCCTGACAGACAAAAAGGCCGTCTGAAAACAAACAAAAGCCCGGTTTTGCAGAAAACCGGGCTTTTTTTATTGCGGCAGAAAAAGGCCGTCTGAAAGCACGGTTTCGGCGTGGTTAAACCACCGTCTGCCCGTTTTATTTCGTTGAAACCATGCTTTCAGACGGCCTTATTCCTTTTTGCCGATTGCTTATGCCTTTCAAAAGAAAAAGAATATTCCGAAAAATTCTTAGCCGCCCGTTTGGCAGGGAACTATGATGGCCGCCGTTGCAAACCAAAAAAAGGAAGAAACCCCATGCCCCACGCCACAAACATCCTCTTCACCGTATCCGACAGCACGCCGCTCTCGGAACTCTACCGCCGCCTGTCGCAAGGCATCGACATTATCGAAGCGCACAGCGCCTTTGCCCACAAACGTGCGCTGCCGACGGTGCGCCAGGCCATCGACCATCTGCGCCGCTTTGTGGCGGGCGAATTGGGCACCGACGAAGGCGCGAAGCTGTGGTTTAAAAAACTCACTAAGCTCGCCGAAGAAGTGGGCGACATGACGCCCGTGCAGTCCGCCTACATCCTTGCCGCCGCCGAAGTGGCGCACGCCGCATCGCATATGGGGCATGTGAACATGGCGCTCAGCCGGGGCAGCCGCACCCGTGCCGATGCCGAATATGTGAAGCTGCAAACCGCCTACGTCAATTTCGCCTTCAAGGGCGTGGACGAATTTCTGGCGCTGGCCGACAGCAGCCTGAAACCGAATTTTGCTTTTAACGACGAAGCCGTGGCAGCCTGAAAACTGCCGCCGCACAAGGAGAAAATCATGAGTGCCTTACCGCTGGAAACCTACTTTGAAGCCGACGAAGCCGAGCGCTTCACCCCTTATTCCTACGCCGCCATCGTGCCGCAGCAGGGCGAAACTTACGCCGCGCAGGCCGCCGATATTGCCGAACAAATCCGCCGCCAGTTCAAAGGCAGCGGCCGCAAAATCGTGCGCCAAACCGTCTTTCTGCGCGACGCCGAACGCCTGGACGAAGTGGCCGTGCTGTTTGCACAAAACTTTGGCGACAGTCTGCCGCTGACCGCCTACGTTGCCCAAGCCCCCGCCGACGGCAGCCTGCTCACCGCCGAAATCGCCGCCGTTTCCACCGCCGACGCCCAAGTGCGGCGCATCAGCCCGCAGCTGACCACCGTGTCCCACAACGGTATTACTTTCGTCCATACCCACGCCGACGCCTTCCAAAACGGCCGCGCCCCGCGCGAAAATTCTTATGCCGACACCCGCGCCGTGCTCGAAGAAAACCTTGCCCTGCTCAAACAAGGCGGCGCCCGCCTCGACCAAGTGTTCCGCACCTGGTTTTACATGGGCAGCATCGTCGCCCCCGACAGCCGCGCCGCCGACCATGAGCAGCGCTACAAAGAACTCAACCGCGCCCGCACCGACGTCTTCGGCGACACCCGCTTCCTTGAAAGCAGCCTGAAAACCCAACCCGCCTTCGACGTTTATCCCGCATCCACCGGCATCGGCATGGGCGGCGAAGACATCGCCCTGGGCACCACCGCCATCCTGACCGAGCGCCGCGACGTGTACACCCTACCGCTGGAAAACCCCCGCCAAACCCCCGCTTTCGACTACGCCCGCCATTACAGCCCCGAAAGCCCCAAATTCGCCCGCGCCATGGCCGTTATCTACGACGGCACCGCCGACGTTTATGTTTCCGGCACCGCCTCCATCACCGCCTCCGAAACCCAACACATCGGCAACACCGCCAAGCAGACCGAAGAAACCCTGCTCAACATCGCCACCCTGATCAGCGCCGACAACTTCGCCACCTCCGGCTTCCCCGGCTACGGTGCCACCTTGGGCGAGCTCGCCGCTGTGCGCGCCTACGTCAAACACGCCGCCGACTACGAAACCGTGCGCGCCGTGTGCGAGCGCCAACTCCCCGGCGTACCCGTGGTTTACACCATCGGCGACGTCTGCCGCGACGATTTGCTGGTCGAACTCGAAGCCGTCGCCCACATCCGCAAGGCCGTCTGAAAAGACAGCCTGAAAAAGCCAAAGGCAGCCTGAAAAGGCTTTCAGGCTGCCTGACGGCTTAAAACAGCATCTGCCACAGGCAAAACACCGGCAGCCGTTTGCCCCCTCTCCCGCTTGCGGGGGAGGGTCGGGGTGGGGGCGCTTGGCATTGCAGCCATATCTGCCACCGCATTTCTGCGAAATGCCACCCCCTCCACAACCCGCCCCCAAGCAAGCGCAAGAGTGGAAGAAACGGCAGCCGCTTGTCCCGCGAAACGCCGCCGACGTTTTCAGGCTGCCTTCGCCCCATTACCAAAAAAGGAACCCGAAACATGACCCACCTTTACGACATCCCCGACTACACCCTCGACGAACTCTACGACTACTACAACCGCGTGATCGACCACGCTGAAAGCCTCAAACCAGCCATCCACCCGCGCACCCGCTTCCAAGTCGAAAACGCCTTGCGCGACTACCGCAAATTCGGCAGCGGCGAATTGGACATCGACCTGGGCACCAAACGCTGGTTCCGCGTTATGTCCCACCTGGTCGAAGAAGTCGGCGACCTCGACGAAGGCCAAACCGCCTACATCCTCGCCCTCGCCGAAATCGGCCACGCCGCCGCCCACCTCGGCCACCTCAACACCGCCCTCAGCCGCGGCGGCCGCACCGAAGCCGACGTCAAATACGAAGCCCTCAACCGCGCCTACGTCGGCTTCGGCTTCAAATGCGCCGAAACCTATCTGGATTTGGTACCGCCGCCGTCGGCCGACTCCGCCGCAGCGGCGGCAGGCAGAACATTCGGCGTAAGGGCGCTTGGGGCCGTCTGAAAGCGGGGTACGAACGAAACCGAAACCTTTTCAGATGGCCTTTTCCTGAGGCCGTCTGAAAGGCAGACTGGAAAGGGATTTGGCAGTAGGTTGGGCATTTATGCCCGACATTGCAGGCGGTGGGTTGTCGGGCATAAATGCCCGACCTACGCGGCTTCGGTTTCAGGCTGCCTTTGATGCCGTCTGAAAGAATGGAATCGGGCGTTTCAGGCTGCCTGAAACGGTGTGCGCGGCAGAGCTACACGCCCTACCTATGCGGACTACGCTCGCTTACTTTGGATTTGACAGCCCAGTCTGCATTTTTTTTCATTTTATGAATTAGGTTGAAACCTATCGCTTTCAATATATTTGCTTACAGGAATGTTGATTTTAATCCCGCAATCATCAATTAAATAACTTATTATTCCCCAAAAATTTGTTTCTTCCGCCGCTGGTTTGTCAAATAAACTTATTTTTTCAACTAATGAAGAAGATACCTCGCTGCTCATTTCTAAAAAAATTTCCCTATTTGCCTTTAATAAAAATATTCCTGACATAAAAAGCGAATAAGATTTTAGAAAGTAAGGTAATGAGTTGTTTGTATATATAAAATCACTATCGGAAAAATGTTTTTCTTTATTTTGAAACAATACGACACACCCTTTTTCATCTGTCAGGAAATACCCGGACCAACATTTTCCAAATAAAGAATAATCCAAGTTATTTATTGAAATATCAAATGTTTGGTCTGGAAATTTTGCGAAATAAAAACCCATATCTGGATAGTCTTCTAAAAAAGAAAAAACGTCTCTTTCTATATCATGTATGGTTAATTTTGATTTCTTTTTTTCCAAACAAACTTCAAAGCCATTTTCTTCAAAAAATACTAAATCGTCTTTGTTTATCATGGGGCTTAGGAAGCAAAAATCATTTCAAAGGATCTTTTCGCAGCATTTTCAGCAGCACTTTGTACAAATCATCATGCCTGTGATTAAAGCGGAATTCGGTTTCTTTCAAGTGCAGGTAAAACGTATGTCGTGCTACGCCGTGAAATTGTATCAGACGCTGTTTTGCATCACTCCAAAACGACTCGATACCGGTGATATGCCGCGCTCCGCGGGCAAATTCATTCTGCCCGTGACGCACCCTGAAATGCTTTGCAAAACCCATATCAACCAAGCCGTGATAACCACGCCGGCCATCGGTATTGATGACACTCCCAACAGAAATGTGCCCGCGTATTACCTTTTGCAGTTTGGCTTCGGACGCATCAGGAACGATTTCCGTATAGACCTTGCCGCCCCGTTTGAGTACGCCGAAAACGATGGTTTTGCCACCGGCACCGCGCCCGCGTTTGCCACGGATGCGCTTTGCGCCAAAGTAAGATTCGTCAAGTTCCACAACGCCGTCAAAAGGGGTTTGCCGCCCGCTTTCGACAGCCAGACGCCGGCGCAGTTTCAGAAAGGGCGTATTGATGCTTCGGACGCCGATACCGGTTAGCCCGGCAGTATCGGAGGCGGTCAAATCCAAAGCAAACAGCCGCAGGATTTGACGAAATTGCGGTTCGGAAATTTTGCTGAACTTTTGATACTTGTTTTTTAATTTCATTTCAGAAGCTTATCACTGTTTTTGGTGATTTTTCTTCCTAAGCCCCTTATCATTTATCGTCCCTCAATTGATTAAGAAATTCTTGCGGCTCTCTTTTTGGGGCTGTACTAGATAAGCCCTAAATTTCACACCACCGGCGCAGCACTTTAAGCTGCTCGGAGGGTGTGCCAAAGTTAAAACGGAACTCGCATTCTTTCAAGAAAAGCGGGAAAGATTTACGGTCGATTCCATTGTATTTGCGCAGTACGC
The DNA here is from genome assembly GCF_002237445.1 of Neisseria sp. KEM232. Classification (NCBI taxonomy): domain Bacteria; kingdom Pseudomonadati; phylum Pseudomonadota; class Betaproteobacteria; order Neisseriales; family Neisseriaceae; genus Neisseria; species Neisseria sp. KEM232. The sequence continues at coordinate 1,661,321 of NZ_CP022527.1, read as the reverse complement.
GCTTTGCCTGATTCCAGAAATTTTCAATGCCGTTGATATGGTTCTGTCTGTCGGCAAACAGCTTGCTGTGATTAATTTGCCGCCGTTGTTGAGGCCGTTTGAAGTCAGGCTCACCGGTTTCTTGCCCGCAGCTTTCGGCGTGATGGTAACGCCGTTGCCGCCGATGGCGGTTACGTCGCCCGCCGCGTTGGCAAATTCGGCACTGGTCAGGCCTTTGAGCTCTTTGGCCAGTTTGACGTTCAACCCGTCTGTGCCGTTGGCTACTACGCCGATGTTGTTGTCGCTCAGTTTGGAAGCGTCGGTTACTCCGCCTTTGACGTTCACGGTGCTGCCCAGTTTGCGTTCGACGTTCGTGCCGCTGTCTCCCGCAAAGGTCAGCGGGCTGGTGGCCGCTGTGTTCAGGGCACTCAGGGCGTCGCCTACGTTGTTGTAGGCTTTGGTTTTGCCGTCAGACGGTTTGCCGTCCACAAGGGTGTAGCTCGGTGCGGTGAAGTTGCCGTCTTTGTCGATGGACGAGCCGCCGCCCAGTGCCGATGCCGCGCCTTTGAGCTGGCTGACGTTCACTGCGTCGGTGTCGGCTACGCCTTTGGCGACGTTTTTGAGCTGTACGGGTTTGCCGCTGTCTTTGCCGACGAGGCTGACGGTGTTGGTCGGGTCGGTGCTGGCTTTGCCGCTGTTGTCGACGTACTGCATCGGGGTGTCGAAGCTGACTTTGGTTACGCCGTCTTTGCTTTCGACTTTGGCGACTGTGCCTTGGCCGTTGGCGAAGTTGACGGTGTCGCCGTGGGTTACGAAGTCTTTCGCTACGCCGTTGCCTTGGACGGTGAAGCCTGCGTTGAGTACGTCGTTGACGGTGGCGGCGTTGTTTTGGCCTTCGGGGACAATATCGTCGGCGTCGATGGTTTTCATGGCCACCGAGCCGCCGATGCCGCTTTTGATGCCCCGGTTAAACGACGGGCCTTTTTCGACATAGACGCTGCTGATGATGTTGGGGTCGACATAGTTGCGGTTGTTCGCGCCCGCGTAGCCGCGCCACACGGTAATCGCCTGCTCGGTGCCGTCCACGGTTACGGGAATGCGTCCCTGCCCCTGCACGCCGCGTATGTTGGGATCAATGGCGCCGCTGTTGCGCGCGTCGCCGCTGTACACGCCGACCATGCCGCTTAAAAGGTCGGATACGGTGTTGCCTTTGAAGGTTTCGACTTCTTCCTTGCCTTTGTAAAGATTCACCACTTCGCGGGTGTAAACGCGGTCGCGGCCGGTTTGGTGTTTGTTTTTGTTGCCTTTGACGATAACGGTTTCGAGGGCGGAGGATTCTGCGGCGTCGGCGGCGGTGTTGTCGGCGAAGGCGGCAGGCGTGCCGAGTACGGCGATGCAGGCGGCGAGGGTTTTGAGACGGGTTTTATTCATGACGGAAGTCCTTGCAGAATGATTCTAAAATTATGCAAATCAGTTTGATTTTTGTTTGAAGATTAGGATTATACATAATTTAACTCAGTGCAACAGAACAAAACGGTTTCGATAAAGCACGCGCGACTGTTTGGCACTTTTTGATGCGGGGAGGCCGTCTGAAAAAACACGGCGGGAAGACGAACAGATGTATTTGCAAGTGTATGAGAGGTCGTCTGAAATATTGGTTTTCAGACGGCCTCTCTACGCCTTGCGCACCGCATGCAGGGAAACCTGTTCGGCAGAACGGAAAGCGGGACGGGTTTGCCCGCCTCTCCGTCAAATCAGGTAAAGGAGGGAAGCGCAGAGGCCGTCTGAAAAGTCGGCGCGGGCGGTTTCCGTTACAATGCGGCCTTTTATTTTGCGGAGTTTGGCGATGGAACAATGCCCTATCTGCACGGCCGAAAACGAAGACGTGCTGTGGCAAAACGACAGGCTGCGGGTGATTGCGGTGCACGGCGAGGCCAATGCGCCGGCGTTCTGCCGCGTGATTTGGCACGATCATGTGGCGGAGATGACCGATCTTACGCCTGCCGACCGCGACGAGCTGATGGCGGCCGTGTACCGCGTGGAAGCGGCGATGCGCGAGGTGTTCCGCCCGGCGAAAATCAATTTGGCGAGCCTGGGCAATGTCGTGCCGCACCTGCATTGGCATGTGATTGCGCGTTTTGCCGGCGATGCGAATTTTCCCGCGCCGGTGTGGGCGGCGGCACAGCGCGAAAGCGCCGTTGTGCTGCCCGAAGACTGGCCGCGGCAGGTGCGCGAACAGCTGGCACGCATTGAGGCCGTCTGAAAGCAAAGTTGCAACGCAGCCAAAACGCCGCGTTTTGATTTTGCAAATCTGTTTTTTTGATGCCGTCTGAAAGGATAGAAAAATGACTTGGCAGATTTCACGCCGCAGCCTGCTGCGCGGTTCGGCCGCCGTGGCGGGCGCGGGCTTGTTGCAGGCCTGCGCGGGCACGCCTGCGGGGCAGAATGCCGCGCAAGTGCGGCCGCAGCCGCAAAGCAAACAACCGAAAACATCAGGAAACAACGTGTTACGTATTATCGCTTCTTCGGGCTTCGCGCCCGAACCCGCCCGCGCGCAGGCGGGTATCAATCTGCTGCAATACGCGGGTTTTGCCGTTACCAACCAAGAAGCGGCCTTCCGCCGCTTCCAGCGCTTTGCGGGCAGCGACGCCGAACGCATTGCCGACGTGCAGGACGTGGCGGCAGGCCGCGCGGCCACACCCAAGGTGCTGATGGGCATGCGCGGCGGCTACGGCGCGCACCGCCTGCTGCCGCATATCGACTTTGCCTCGCTGGGCGCGAGAATGCGCGAACACGGCACGCTGTTTTTCGGTTTCAGCGACGTTTGCGCCCTGCAACTGGCGCTGCTGGCGCAGGGCGGATGGCTGAGCTTCGCCGGCCCGATGGTGTACAGCGAGTTCGGCAAACCCGTGCCGAGCAGCTACACGATGGATTCGTTTATCCGCTGCACCACCAACCCCGACTACACCGTATCCGTGCCCGCCGTGCAGCGGCGCGACCTGCACATCGAAGGCATGTTTTGGGGCGGCAACCTCAGCGTCCTGTCCGCACTGGCCGGCAGCCCCTATATGCCCGACATCAAAGGCGGCATTCTGTTTATCGAAGACGTGGGCGAGCAGCCCTACCGCATCGAACGGATGCTGCAAACCCTGCTTCTGGCGGGCGTTTTGCAGAAACAGCAGGCCGTTGTATTGGGCGATTTCCGCATGGGCTCCATCCGCGACGTGTACGATGGCAGCTACGATTTGAGCGCCGTCACCGCCGCCGTTTCCCGTGCTGCGAAAATCCCCGTGCTGACCGGCTTCCCCTTCGGACACATCGCCGACAAAACCACCTTCCCGCTCGGCGCGCACGCCAAAATCCGCAGCGACGGCAACGGCGGTTACACCGTCGCCTTCTCCGGCTACCCCACACTGGACAAAAACAGCCTCAGCCTCGACAACCTGATGCCGCAAACCGCCTTTGACACGGGTATCACACAAAGCGTTATCGAAGAAAAAGCCGATTCGGAATAGCCTGCGGGCATTGTCCGAACGCCAAAGCGGCAGGGAAACATACTGCCGCTTTTTTTGAGGCCGTTCGCGCCTATACCCCTTCGGGGCATAAACGCGGGAATAACGTTTCTGAAAACAGTCGGCACCGTTTTTCCTCTGCCCGAACAAACCGCCGCAGCGGCGCGGAGTTTCCGCTATACTGCCGCCGTTTCCAACCCAACGGGAGAACTCCATGAAACAACTTGCCTTTTTACTCGCCACCGCCGCCGCACTCTCCGCCTGCTCGGACACAAACGGCACATCCCTCAGCCTAGGCATCGGCGGCTTCGGCCGCCACCTCGGCCTCGGCACATCGGTCAACATCCCCATCGGCGGCAAAACCGCCCTGCCCGACGCGGCCGATGCGGGAGAAAAAACCGTCGCCCACTTCTCCGCCGACGGCAAAACCGCCGACAGCCCGGTCAAAGGCGGCTACTACCGCCGGCTGATCGGCAAACGCGGCAGCGTCTATCTGGTGCAGGATTTTTACACCGAAGACCAAAAACGCACCGACCCGATGGAACTCCCCCGCAGCGCCCTGTTTGACGCCGACGCCCATCCCGACAACGGCAGCCGCGCCGTCTATGCCCGCAGCGGCGAACTGCTGAACCAACAGGTTTACCGCAACGGCAAAGCCGTCGAAACAAAATAAGCCGCCGCATCTGCGGCAGACGCAAAACAGCCCGACTGAAAAGTCGGGCTGTTTTAATTTGGTGCCGGCGGCAGGATTCGAACTCGCGACCCCCTGATTACAAGTCAGGTGCTCTACCAACTGAGCTACACCGGCTGAAAGAAGCGCGCATTATCCGGCATCGGCCGCCTGCAGGCAAGCGTTTTCACGCAGGAAAAACGGGGTTTCATATCATCGCAATGTTTTTTCTATATAAAAAACCCGCTCCCGAAGCGCAGCGGCCGCAGGGCGGCGCGGCATCCGTCCGACAGGCACAAAGGCCGTCTGAAAAAGCGGCGGCGGGCTGAGGAAATGCCGCCGCACGCTGTTTCAGACGGCCTTAGGGTCTGCCTCATCCGCCTCTTCGCCTAGAGGCAGAATGCCGACAGTCTCTAGCAAATCCGCGATAAAACAAGGCTTCGCCGAGTTGCCCACAAAAGCTGTGGATAACTTTGTGGGTATTTTGTGGGCGGAAGCGGTTTTTGCCGTCGAATCGGGATTTTCCCTTAAACTGCATAAAAAATAGTCAATTATAAAATTTGTTTTAAATCATCAAATTAAATGATTTTAAGGCTTGTCAAGAGCGAAATTTAAAATTTCTTTACAGCCCGTCGTTTTTCAGACGGCCGTGTGGATAAACGGCATTTTGTACGCCTTTTCGGGCTTGACAAAACGGCGGATCGGCGTAAAACCCGCATCCGATTGGATTTTACGGATACCGCCATGCCCTACCCCGCCGCCGACTGCCATATTTTCTGCACCGTTATCGACAATTTCGGCGACATCGGCGTCAGCCTGCGGCTGGCGCGCATTCTGCAAAACGAACCGGGCTGGCGCGTGACGCTGTGGACGGACGACGAAGCCGCGCTGCGCGCCCTGTGTCCCGACCTGCCCGCGCTGCCCTGCGTTTACCGGGGAATGGAAATGCGTTTGTGGCGCGAAGGCGGGGATTTGCCGCAATGGCAGGGCGCGGACGTGGTGATCGAAACCTTCGGCTGCGAGCTGCCCGGGCGCGTCAGACAGGGCATACGGGCGCGTAAATCGTTGTGGCTGAACTGGGAATACCTCAGCGCGGAGGAATGGGCGGCGGCGATGCACGGCAAACCCTCGCCGCAGGCCGACGGCACGGAAAAATTCTTCTGGCTGATGGGTTTTGACGGGCGCGGCGGCGGCCTGCTGCGGGAAAAAGACTATGCCGCGCCCGATACGGCCGCTCTCGCCGCGTTCAGACGCTCTCTCGGTCTGACACCGAAAACCGCGCCCGAGTGGCTTCTGTTCGGCTACCGCAGCCCCGTTTGGGCGCACTGGCTGCGTATGTGGCAGGCGGCGGGCGAGCCGCTCACCCTGCTGCTGGCGGGCACGCAGATTACCGACAGCCTGAAAGAAGCGGGCGTCCTGCCGCGCGACAGCCTGAAAGAAGCGGGCAGCGTTTTTCAGACGGCCTGCGTCACGCTGGTGCGCCTGCCCTTCGTGCCGCAGGACGATTTCGACACGCTGCTGTATCTTGCAGACGGCCTGATTGTGCGCGGCGAAGACAGCTTCGTGCGCGCGCAGCTGTCGGGCAAACCGTTTTTCTGGCACATCTACCCGCAGGACGAAATGGCGCATTTGGACAAACTCGACGCCTTCTGGCGCCTGCCCTACCCGCTGTTCCCCGCAGACACCGCCGCCGCCCACCGCGCCCTGTCGGACGAGCTGAACGGCAGAGGCCGTCTGAACGACGCCGAACGGCTGGCGCACTGGCGGCTTTTGGCCGGGCGCGACAACGGCTGGACGCAGGCCGCCGAAGCCTGGCGGCAGCACCTGTTTGCCCAAGAAACGGCTGCGGAAAAACTGGCAAACTTCGTCAAACACCGCTAAAATGCGCCGCTTTGATTTTTAAACCTTTACAGAATTGGAAACAGCATGAAAACCGCACAAGAACTGCGCGCCGGCAACGTATTTATGGTCGGCAACGACCCGATGGTGGTACAGAAAACCGAATACATCAAAGGCGGCCGCTCCTCCGCCAAAGTGAGCATGAAGCTGAAAAACCTGCTCACCGGCGCGGCTTCCGAAACCATTTACAAAGCCGACGACAAATTCGACGTCGTGATTCTGGCGCGCAAAAACTGCACATACAGCTACTTCGCCGACCCGATGTATGTGTTTATGGACGACGAGTTCAACCAATACGAAATCGAAGCCGACAACATCGGCGACGCGCTGAAATTCATCGTCGACGGCATGGAAGACGTGTGCGAAGTGACCTTCTACGAAGGCAACCCCATTTCCGTCGAGCTGCCCACCATCATCGTGCGCGAAGTGGAATACACCGAGCCCGCCGTCAAAGGCGACACTTCGGGCAAAGTGATGAAAACCGCACGTCTCGTCGGCGGCACCGAAATCCAGGTGATGTCCTACATCGAAAACGGCGACAAAGTGGAAATCGACACCCGCACCGGCGAATTCCGCAAACGCGCCTAAGCCGCCTCGCCAAAGCCGTTCAGTTCAAAAGGCCGTCTGAAAGCGTTTCAGACGGCCTCTCTCTTTTTCAGACGGCCTCAACGACACGCCTGCGAATGCCCGCCGCGTCTTCCGAATACCGTCCGACGCTGCCGCCGCGGGCGGATATTTTGCTTCACTATCAAGCTGCTAAAGGCCGTCTGAAAACCGTCTTAACTATTGTCAAGCTGCGTTTTCAGACGGCCTTATTCTTCCCCGTCCGCTTCGCCGCTGTCGTGCACGGGTTTGAACAGGCGGGCGGCCAGCAGGCCGAGTTCGTAGAGCAGCACCATGGGCACGGCCATCAGCACCTGCGACAGGACGTCGGGCGGGGTGATGACGGCGGCGACGGCAAACGCGCCGACGATAACGTAAGGCCGTGCGCCGCGCATTTGTTCCAGCGACACCACGCCCATGCGGTGCAGCAGGACGACGACGATGGGCACTTCAAAAGTTGCGCCGAAGGCGACGAACATGCCGAGCACGAAAGACAGGTATTTGTCGATGTCGGTGGCCATGCTCACGCCCTGCGGCGTGACGCCGGCGAGGAATTTGAACACGATGGGGAAAACGGCGAAATAGGCGAAGGCCATGCCGCAGGCGAAGAGGATGAGACTGGAGAGCACCAGCGGCAGAATCAGGCGTTTTTCGCTGCGGTAGAGAGCGGGGGCGACGAAAGCCCAGATTTGGTAGAGCGTGTGCGGCAGGGTGGCGAGGAAGGCGGTCATCAGCGCCACTTTCACCGGCACGAAAAACGGCGCGATCACGTCGGTGGCAATCATCTGCGAGCCCTGCGGCAGGGTGGCCATCAACGGTTGGGCGACGAAGGTGTAAAGCTGCTGGGCGAAGGGAACGGTGGCGAAGAAGGCGGCCAAAAGCGCCAGCATGATCCACATCAGGCGGCGGCGCAGCTCGATCAGGTGTTCCATCAGGGTTTGCGTCTGCGCGCTCATTGCCCTGCTCCTTTCAGACGGCCTCTTTGGCGGCGCACGCGCAACTGCGGCTGCGGGCGGTGGCGCGGGCGCAGGTCGCGGCGGCGGTTCATCGCCTGGCGGCGCAGGGTCACCATGTGCACGGGCACGGCGCAGTCGTAAAAAGCGCCTCCCGCATCAAGCGGACGGCCGTTGCCGTCGAGGCCGAAATCGGCGGGGGTACGCTGCGGCGGCAGGCGCTCCCAAGCGGGCAGGCCATCGTCCGCTTCGGGGTTTTCAGACGGCCTTTCGCCGTATTGCGGGCTTTGCAGGCCGTCACGTACTTCGCGCACGGCGGAGACGAAGTTGTCTTTGACTTCCGCCAGCTCGGCCTGTTCGATTTGGCGGTTGAGTTCGCCTTTCATGTCGGCGACGAAGCCTTGCAGTTTGCCCAGCCATTTTCCGGCGGTGCGCGCCGCTTTCGGCAGACGTTCGGGCCCGAGGACGACGAGGGCGACGATGCCGGTGAGCAGCAGTTCGCTGAAACCGAGATCGAACATGGTTTAGGCGGATTTGTCGTTGTCGGCGGCGGACTTGGCAGCGGCTTCGTCCTTGCCTTCGCCGTCGGTGCCTTCGTTCAGTCCTTTTTTGAAGTCGTGCACCGCGCCGCCGAGGTCTTTGCCGACGTTGCGCAGTTTTTTCGTGCCGAACACCAGCACGACGATGAGTAACAATAAGAGCCAGTGGCTGAGGCTGCTGAAACCGGGCATGAGTTTTTCCTTTATATATAACGTTTGGTTGGGGCTGTTCAGACGGCCTGTGCGGGCGTGCCCATGATATGGATGTGCAGGTGGAACACTTCCTGACCGCCGCCGCGTCCGGTGTTGATCTGCGTTTTGAAGCCGTTGGCAAGGCCGTGTTCGGCGGCGATTTGCGGCACTTTCAGCATCATTCTGCCCAGCAGGGCTTCGTGGCGGCTTTCGGCGTGCGCGAGCGAGTCGAAATGCTCTTTGGGAATCAGCAGCAGGTGCACGGGCGCGGCGGGGCGGATGTCTTTGAAACACAGGGTTTCTTCGTCTTCGTACACCACAGCGGCGGGGATTTGCTTGTCGGCGATTTTGCAGAAAATGCAGTCGGTCATATCGTTCTCCTGTCGGCAGGCGTTTTCAGACGGCCTGATGCCTGCGGCAAAGCGCGGATTGTAATACAAACGATAAAGGCCGTTGCGTATAAATTAAGAATGAGGCCGTCTGAAACGGCTTTCAGACGGCCTCATACGTTAGCTCGAACAGAACAGGGCGGGCGGCGGCGTGCCTGCGGGCGGGGCTTCGGCGAAGTCGGCAAATTCGGGCTGTTCGTCGTAAGGATTGGCCAGACAGCGGCGCAGGCGTTCGATGGGGGCGAAGTCGCCCGCTTCCGCCGCCGCGACGGCCTGTTGCGCCAAATGGTTGCGCAGGATGTAGAGCGGGTTGGCGCGGTTCATGCGCGTGGCGCGTTCGTCGCGGCGGCTGTTTTCCGCGCGCAGGCGTTGGCGGTAGCGGCCGATCCACAGGGCAAGGTCGGGCGGCAGGCTGCCGCCGCACAGGTTGAGCAGCGGCTCGGGGAAGGCGTCGGCGTGCGCTTCGGTCAGCAGGGACAGGCGGCGGAAGAAAAGTGTGAAATCTATGTCTTTGCCGTGCAGGGCGGCGAAGAGGTCTTCTGCCAAAGCGGCATCGCCCGCGTGCCCGTTTTGTAGGCCGAGTTTGCGCCGCATTACGGCGAGATAGGCCGTCTGAAAATGCTGCGGCCACTGCTGCACCAGCGCGTCGGCTTCGTTTTCGCCGCCTGCGAGCAGCGGGGCGAAGCAGGCAGCTAGGGCGGCGGCGTTCCAGTGGGCGGCGTAGGGCTGGGCGTGGTAGGCGTAGCGTCCGGCTTTGTCGGAGCGGTTGGCGACATGGCGGCGGTCGTAAGCGTCGAGGAAGGCGAAGGGGCCGTAGTCGATGGTGAGGCCGAGGACGGACATATTGTCGGTGTTCATCACGCCGTGGCAGAAGCCGACGCCCTGCCAGGCGGCGACAAGGTCGGCGGTGCGGCGGATGATGGTTTGCAACAGGATGGCGTAGGGGCTTGCGGCGTCGGTGCAGTCGGGGTAGTGGCGGCGGATGAGGTAGTCGGCAAGCTGTTGCAGTCCTCCGCTGCGGCCGGTGTAAAACAGGTATTCGAAATGGCCGAAGCGCAGAAAGTCGGGGGCGAGGCGGGTGAGGACGGCGGCGTTTTCCTGCCGTTCGCGGTAGACGGGGTCGGCGCTGCCGCACAGGGCGAGGGCGCGGGTGGTGGGGATGCCGAGGCCGTGCATGGCTTCGGAACACAGGTATTCGCGCACGCTCGAACGCAACACGGCGCGGCCGTCGGCAAAGCGGGAATACGGGGTTTTGCCCGCACCTTTGAGCTGCCACTGCCAGAGGCGGCCGTGGCGGTCGTTGGCTTCGCCGATCAGCAGGGCGCGGCCGTCGCCGAGTTTGGGGGTGTAGACGCCGAACTGGTGGCCTGCGTAGGCAGTGGCGACGGGCGGCGGGGAATAGCCGTCGGCGCTGCCCGACAGGTAGGCAAGGTTGGCGGCCGTCTGAAAATCCTGCGCCGCCAGGCCGAAATCGGCCAGCAGGTCGGGATTGGTCGCCACCCAATAGGGCTCGTTCAACGGCTCGGGACGCACGGCGGCATACATCACGTCGGGCAGTTCGGCCAGCGGCAGGGGACGCAGCGGCAGGGTGTGGGACATGGGTTTTCCTTTGGGCGGGGATGTTGAGGCCGTCTGAAAAGGCTGCGGTGGTGCTTTCAGACGGCCTCCATTCAGGCAAACAACACAGCAATACCGCCCGCTATCAGCACAAGCTGCACCGCGCCTTTGAGCAGAGCCGTGCGGCTGACGAAGTATAGTGAAACAAAATAGGAAAGATACAAGGCAGCAAGCCGAAGACAGTATGAGTAATACGGCAAGGCGCAGCAACGCCGTAGATTTTCTATTTTGTTTCACTTATAGATAAACAGCGTGCCCGTCAGCGCAAACATCAGAATAACCTGCCAACCCTGCCAGCGGTTCAGATGTTGCGCTTCGCTGAAACAGGTATGCAGGTGCAGCACGAAAACGGTGCAGACCGGCAAAATGAGACCATTTTGTTTTTCTTTCTGTTGTTTAAAGGATTCCGTGTGCAGCCTTTAAGGCCGTCTGAAAACAGGAAAAGGGGTTTCAGACGGCCTCAAAGCCCCATGTCTTTTAAAACAAATGCCCCAGCTTCTCGGCCTTGGTTTGCAGATAACGCTCGTTTTCCGTATTTTCGCCCACATGCAGCGGCACGCGTTCGGCAACGTTGATGCCCGCTTCGCGCAGCGTCCGAACCTTGTCGGGATTATTGGTTAAGAGGCGCACGCCCTTGATGCCCAGATGGGCGAAAATCTGTTGGGCGAGGCGGAAATCGCGGGCGTCGACGGGCAGGCCGAGGGCAAGGTTGGCCTCCACCGTGTCCATGCCCTCATCCTGCAAACGGTAGGCACGGATTTTGTTAATCAGGCCGATGCCGCGCCCTTCCTGCCGCAGATAGGCGATGCAGCCGCGCCCTTCGCGCTGCACGGCCTGCATGGCCGCCTGCAACTGCGGCCCGCAGTCGCATTTGCGCGAAAACAGCGCGTCGCCGGTCAGGCATTCGGAGTGCACGCGCGCCAGAACGGGCAGGCCGTCTGAAACGTCGCCCATCGTCAGTGCCACGTGTTCCTGACCGTTTTCGTCTTCAAAACCGTGCATGACGAACACGCCCCACTCGGTCGGCAGGCGGCAGGAGGCGACAAATGCCAGCTTAGCCATGGCCGTCCTCCTGCGCTTCGTCTTCGCCTGCGAGCTGCCGCAAAGGCTCGGCCAGTGCCAGCGTCAGGCCGACCCATACCGTTTGCGCCGCCGCGTCGAAAGCGTTTTTCTCCGCCGCTTCGACATAAACCACGCCCAAAACCGTGCCGTTTTCCAGCGTGACCGGCAAGGCCATCTGGCTGCCCGAATCCGCATGCGCCGCGCCGCGCAGCTCGTCAAATTCCAACCAGCGCGCCACATCGTCGGCCAGATTCAGCCAGCCGCTCTGCGCCGAACGGCTCGCCAGATGCCGCCAGCCGGTTTCTTCGTCCAGCGGCAGCAGCCCTTCCGCCGCTTCGCCGCGCCGCGCCAAACCCAGCAGCACGCCCGCTTCCCGCAGCCGCAGATACACCGCCGCCGAACGCGCGCCCGAACGATCCCAAGCGGAATCGAGCGCCATAAATACCTGTTTCAACAAATTTTCCGTGGTTTCATCCTGCGGCAGATAGTCCGACGGCACCACGCCGCCCCACAGCACGGAGCGGTCGATCTCCGCCTGCCCCATTCCTACCACCGCCTGCGCCGCCAGATGCGCCATGCGCACCTCGTCGGCAGAAAGCCGCAAACCCTGCGTTTGCAGGTAATCCCGAACCAATGTGTCCGACATCGTCCGACCTTTCTCGTCAAGCAAATATAAATAGAAAGGCCGTCTGAAACCGTTCAGACGGCCTGTATCGAATGTCGGCCAATATAATCCGTTTTGCCGGATTTTCAAGCCGACACCCGCTATGGCCGCGATTGCCGTCCGCGCCGCCCTTGCAAAAACCCGTTGTTTCCGTATAATCCGCCGCTTCGTTTCATGCGGATGTGGCGAAATTGGTAGACGCACCAGATTTAGGTTCTGGCGTTGAGAAACGTGAGAGTTCGAGTCTCTCCATCCGCACCAACATACAAAAACAGCCCAATCCTTCGGGCTGTTTTTTTACGTCTAACGCCGTCTAACGCCATCAACCAAACGCCCGACCCATAAGGCTTTGCGCCTATTTCCCCCTCCTATTTTCCCGCTTTAATTGTCTAACGCCGTCCAATCCCGCCCGATTGAATCAACCAAATTCAGGGGGTATATTTGGGGGTATCTCAAAATACCCCCCAAATGCCCTTAAACGACCGCCAAATCAGGAACACCAAGCCCGCCGCCAAACCCTACAAACTGGCAGACGGCGGCGGTCTGCATTTGGCCGTTACCCCTGCGGGCGGCAAGCTATGGCGGCTGAAGTACCGTATCGACGGGAAAGAGAAGACTCACCATCGGCAAATATCCCGCTGTTTCCCTGCTGGAAGCCCGCCAAGCCGCCGAACAGGCGCGGACGGACTTGGCTAAGGGCATTGACCCCGCCGCCGCCAAACAACAGGACAAAGCAGAGCGGCGGGCGGCGCTGCAAAACACGTTTGAAGCCCTTGCCCGCCGCTGGCATGCCGACAATCTGCACCGCTGGAAGCCAAACCACGCCGCCCGCCTGCTGGCCTATTTTGAAAAAGACGTTTTCCCGCACATCGGAAACGAGCCGATAGACGGCCTGAAAGTGGCCGACATCAAAGACCTGCTAGGCCGCATCTTGGCACGCGGGGCAATCAACACGGCAGAAAAAATCAGGGATTGGATCGGCGCGGTTTACGACTATGCGGCCATGCTGGAAATCACAGACCGCAACCCCGCCCGCGCCCTGAAAGGCTTTCTGCATGACGCTAACCCGCATCATGGAACGGCTTGGCTACAAGGGCATCGCCACGCCCCACGGCTTCCGCAGCCTTGCAAGCAGCGTGTTGAACGAGCAGGGTTACAACCTCGACGCCATCGAACGGCAGCTTTCCCACATAGACGAAAACCGAATCAGGGCAGCCTACAACCGCTCCGACTACATGGACGAGCGGCGGGAGATGATGCAGTGGTATGCGGATTTTCTGCGCCGGCACTATGAAGAGGCCAAAAAGCCTACATGAATCAAGGCTGTATCCATATGAAAACTTGGTAAAACTTAAGCGCCGGCGCCCGCAATACCGGCGTTTTTTTCTGCCAGCCTGAAAAAACGCTATACGCGCGAGAAAATGCGATTTTGGTGGGTATGTGGGTATGATTGGTTTAAGTTATTTATTTAAAAGATAAAAACCATACCCACTAACTGATTTTTTGGTGGGTATGCGGTGGGTATGGTGGGTATGGTGGGTATGAATCTTCAGGCTGCCTGAAAACCACACTTTCACAAATGCGCCTGTATTGCGAAATGCTGGCGTTTTACCCTTGATGGCTACTTACCCCCATTCCCAAGCGCTTTAACCCGCCTAGAAACGCAGCACAGCGCCAGCAAACGGAACCGCCTTTGCAAGTTGTGCTATTCGCTATCACTGGACTGCGGATAAATCCGTATTTTCACCGGTATTTTTCATTCCATGCCGTGCAATCCGACCCAATGCGTTATAATCCCGTATAAACATCAATACAGAAAGGCTGCATCATGAAGATTTACAGCAGTAGGGAATTTAACCAGCGCACCAACCAAGCGCAAAAAGCCGCCCATGCCGCCCCCGTGCTGATAACCAACAGGGGCAGGCCTGATTTGGTTTTGTTGAGCCATGCGGAATATCTGCGACTGACGGGGCGAGCGCAAAGCATGCTGGACGTCCTTGCCGCCCTGCCCGATACCGCAGATATAGAGCTGGAAATTCCACCGCGCAGCACCGCGCAGCGCCGCCCTGTGGAGCTGGATTAATGTATTTGCTGGACACCAACATCATTAGCGAAATGCGGAAAATCCCGCGCGGCACGGCAAACGCGGGCTTAGCTGCATGGCTGGCAGGGCAGAGGCAAGACAACCTGTACACTAGCGCCGTTGTTTTGATGGAGCTGGAGCGGGGCGTTTTGGGCATGGAGCGCAAAGACAAGGCGCAGGGCGCAAGGCTGCGGGCATGGTTTGATGGGATAAAGGAGATTTTCGGGGGGCGCATCCTGCCCGCAGACGCCGATACCGCTGCCGTTTGCGCCACCCTGCACATCCCCGACAAGGCGCCGGAGAACGACGCATGGATAGCGGCAACAGCCAAGCAGCACCGTTTGATACTGGTTACCCGCAACATTGCGGATTTTGAACGCACGGGCGTGCGGCTGATCAACCCTTTGGGGTAAAGCATGAAAACACCCGAGCCGTTAGCCACAATTAGCCATCCCGTGGCTAATTGCGAATAGCGCCGGCAGGGCGCATGAAGCGCAAGGAATGGTTAAGCACAGACGCGCAAGGCCGCCTGATTGTCGGCAGCCCGCTGTTGCAGACTTGGATTGTTGAGAATATTGAGTAAAGGCAGCCTGAAAAATGTTGAGACCGCTTGCGGAAATCGAAAAAGACCCATTTAACGTAAGTTCGGATATTCCTGAAATTTTTGTGTTGATTTCAGGAATTAGACACATTTGGAAAAATAGAAGCCAAGCAGAAATCGACTACATTGCAAGAGCTGTTGATGACTGTATAGCAGCCTATGAAGCTGAAAATTCCGATGATAGTTATGAGGGAAGATTTGACCGCTTAGATGCGCTTGATTGTTACGTTGCAAAACACGACTTCGACTGGATTGATGCAGAAAAATTTGAGGACCCTAGCTTTTACGAGCTTTGCGCCGTGTTGGTGTATGAAAAAATCAACGAAGTTATCGACTGCTTCGACGACGAAATTATAGACGATACCTGCGGAGAAAATTTTCCTTTGTCGCGTCGCGAATGGACGCTTTTTTTAAAAGGGTACGCAAAAGAGATTGCATTAAATGCCTTTTGGCTGCTGATTTACACGAAAGACGATTATTTTCAAACAGTCCTTAGACGGAAAGAGATTATCGACATGGCGGCAATGCAAGAGATAGAGAAGCAAGCCGTTCGTGAGCAAGCCCGCCGCGCCGCCAAAGCTAAACAAAGCCCCTACGAAAAGGCCGGCACAATTGCCGCTGTTTTCGCATGGCTGGATAAAAATCCCCGTATTTTGGAGCCGCGCGGCGGCAAGGCCGACGCTATCCGCAAGATTCAAAGCATGGCGGCAAATCAGGAAATCCCCGCCCCCGATATACCTACGGAAAAAACCGCCGCTTCATGGATAACGCAATGGGAAAAACAGAAATCAGCATGCTGATTTACCGAAATCAGCGCGGTATTTCCTGAAATCAGCGCGCTACTGCATAGACCGCCCCTAGTGGGCGGTTTTTAATTTGCCCATCATCCAACCACTCCCAACACGGCGGAAAGGCAGATTATGCAAACCATACCAAGCTTTATCGACGCCAACGGCCTTGCGCAGGCTTTCAGCGTTTCCACTTCGACGATTTGGAACTGGAATAACCCGAAAAGCCGCCACTACCGCCCGAACTTCCCCAAACCCGTCAAGGTATCGGCCAACGCCACCCGCTGGCCTGCCGACGAAGTGGCCGCCTACATGGCCGAGCTGGCCGCAACACGGGAGGCCGCCCAATGAAAAACGCCCGAAACACACAAGGCATTTCAGGCGCGGCAGAGAAAGCGAGCCGCCATTGTAACCCGTTCAAACCCAACAGCCAATGCGCCGAGCTGCTGGCCATCCTGCAAAGCGGGCAGAGCTTTACCCACTATCAGGCCGCCCAGATGGGCATCATGGCCTTTACCGCACGCATCAAAGAAATCAGGGCGGCAGGCTTTCCCGTTGTCTGCCGCATGGAGCCAACCAAGAACAAGCACGGCAAGACCATCAAACGCGGCATCTACACGCTGGCCGTTTGAAACTTCAATCCCATGCAGACCCGTTTTTGAAAAATAACCCCATGCAATCGAAAGTCAAGCCCATGCAAACCGAAAAACGCACCCCGCCCGCCCCGAAACCCTGCCTTGCCGCCTACGCCCTGCCAAGCGGCGCCGGCAGCCTGAATTACACCTTTACACCATTAGGCTACTTCCCCAGCAAGCACGCGGCAAAGGCCGCTGTTGCCCAAGTGTTGGCGCAGCATCCTGAAGCCGTTTATCTGATACTGGAAGCCAAGCGCAAAACGCCCAGCGCGATTTTCAACCTGCTGGCACAGGAAGCGCAGAAACGCGGTATCGGCCCCACCCCCGAAAACACGGAGAAGCAGCCATGAAGACCGATAGAGCCAACATTATCGGGCGCATCTGCGAAATGCTGGCCGCAGGGCAGAGCATGGCGCAAATCTGCCGCAGCAAATCCATGCCGGCGCAGTCCACCGTTTACCGCTGGCTTGCCGAAAGTGCGGAATTTTCGGAGAGATACGCGCGCGCGAGATACAGGCCGACATGCTGGCAGATGAAATCATCGAGATTGCCGACGCCTGCGAGCCGGAAGCCGCCGCAGTAGCCAAAGCCAAAGCGCGGATAGACGCCCGCAAATGGCTGGTCGCCCGCCTTGCCCCCAAGAAATACGGCGACCGCGTGGACTTGTCCGCAAACATGGCCGTCAAAGTGGAAACGCGCGGCCTTGCTGATATTTTCAGCGAGCCGGCAGCAACGAAGAAAAGCGCATGAATACCCTGACACTCGATTACAACGGCCTTGCCCTGCACGCCAGCCGCGAAGCGTGGTTTAACGCTACCGAAATCGCCGCCCTGTTTGGCAAGCGCCCCATTGACTGGTTAAGGCTGCCTGAAACAGATCGCTACATCGCCGCATTGTGCAAGCGCGAAGCCGAGAAAAGGCAAATAGCCGAAGTGAGAAAATCTCACTTCATAAAAACCCGAAAAGGCGGCAACGACCTAACGCAGCAAGGCACGTGGCTGCATCCGAAGCTGGCCGTTGCTTTCGCCCGCTGGTGCGACGTTGATTTTGCCATCTGGTGCGACGAGCAGATAGAAACCCTGATACGCGACGGCAAAGACTGGCAGGGCGCGCGCCAAGCAAGCAGCATCGGGCAGCAGGTAATGGCCGAAATCCTGCAGGCAACACGCAAGGCCGAAGGCAAGGACACCAAGCCGCACCACTACAGCAATGAAGCCCTGCTGTGCAATGCCGCCCTGACGGGGCAGTTTGCCCCCTTGCAGCGCGACACCTTGGATAAACCCGCCCTTGCCCTGCTTGCCCGCTTGGTAGGCCGCAACGCCGCCCTAATCGGGCAGGGCATGCCCTACCAAGAGCGCAAAGCCGTGCTGTTTGCCATGGCCGCCCCGCAAAGAAGCGCCATTCAGGCAGCCTGAAAGGCTGCCCACAGCATTGACAAAACCGATACAGAGAAGCAGAATTGCGGTTCTCTCTCCTAATGTACACCGCAATCAGCGCGGTAAAGCTGATTTTTTTGCGCCCGTTCGCGGTGTAAAAAATTCCTGCATCCAGTCAAAAGGCAGCCTGAAACCATCGGGCGAGCCGTCAAGCTGTGCGGGTGTCTGCCAACCGTAAGGCGCAGGCCGGTTTGTACGCCGGAGAGAGCACCCGCCCCCTAACGGGCATTCTCAAATCTCGAAAAGGTACAACATCATGAAATCATCTACCCAAACATCCCCCGAAAAAACCATCACCATCCCGCACGAGCTTTACTGCCAAATTGCTAACGCCCTGCTGCAGCTTGGCAACTTTGCCACCCATGCGGGCATCATTGCCGACAATCTCCAAGCATTCAACAAAACGGGAAGCAGCTTAGGCGTGCATCAAAACATCGCCATGCTGGCCGATCTTGCCACGGAAGCCGACAACATCGGCGGGCAATGGCTGTCCGCCCAAATCTGCGAAATCGGCGACCAACAAAGCTAATCCCCATTCCCGCCCCGTGAAGCGCCGCACAGCGCGTTTTGCAGGGCGGGACACCCATTCCTACACCGGCAAGCCCGCCAAAACGCAATACAGAGCCATTATCGCGCATCTGCGCCTTATGGCAGGTTTGCCGCACCGAAAGGCAAGCTATGTTTATCGCCATCGTATCCCTACCCAATCCGACACCACGCGCCGGCGAAGCCTTTACCCACGCTTGGGCATCGCTTGGCGCATTCCCATCCCGCGAGCTGGCGCAGGCCGCTATCGACGTCTGTGCCGCAAAAAACCCCGTACAGGAAAGCCGTATCAGCCAAACCCTGCCGCGCTTTTTCTTTCAGGGCGGACAACTGCCCGCACGCACGCATGAAAGGCCGTCTGAAACCCGCACGGAGGCCGCCAAATGACCGCCTTTGACCTGTCCGACCTCAAAGCCGCCGCGCATGGCCGCTGGCCTGACATCCATGCCGCGCTGAGCATTCCCGCCCGCCTGCTGAATACCCGCAAACACCAGCCTTGCCCGCATTGCGGCGGAACAGACCGCTACCGCTACACCGACCACAAGGGCAGCGGCGGCTACATCTGCAACCAATGCGGCCACGGCAGCGGCTTTGATTTGCCCATGCTGGTGTATGGTTGGACATTTCCCGAAGCCGCCCGCCAAGTGGCCGCACTGCTTGGCATGGGGCAGAGGCCGTCTGAAAACCCGCCCAACGCAAGGCAGCCTGAAAGCCCCGAACCGAAACCCGAGCGGGACAAACAGCCCGAACTAATCCGCCTTTTCAACGCCGCCGCCCCGATAGACGGCACGCCCGCCGCCCTGTATCTCAAAGGGCGCGGCCTTTCAGACGGCCTAATCGGCCAAAGCCGCGATTTGCGTTGCCATCCATCCCTGCCCTATTGGGTAACGCGCTGCACCGACGGCCATACCGCCGCCCCTGTCTGCATCGGGCAGTATCCCGCCCTGCTGGCCGCAGTAAAAACGCCATGCGGCACATTGCAAGGGCTGCACAAAACCTACTTACAGGCCGACAGGCGCGGCGGATTCTGCAAGTTCGCGGGCATCCATCCCGATACGGGCGAGCCGTTGCCCGCCAAGAAAATGACCGCCCGATACGCGGGCGCATTCACAGGCGCAGCCGTGCATTTGGGCAGCCCCGATACGCAAGGCCGCATCATCGCCGCCGAAGGCATAGAAACCGCCCTTGCCGCTTGGCAGCTTTTCGGCATCCCCGCCCTTGCCGCCCTGTCCGCCCACGGCCTGCACGCCCTGCAATGGTCGTCTGAAACGCAAACCCTGCTGATAGCCGCCGACAACGACCACAGCCGAACAGGCCGCAAAGCCGCCGAAGCCCTGACCCGCCGCGCCGCCCGCGCAGGCATCGGCGGCGGCATCTGGCAGAGTGAAACCGCAGGATTCGACGCACTGAACGATCTGAACGCCAAACAGGCCGCAAAGGCCGTCTGAAAGGAGAACACCATGACCGCACAACACCAGCCCCAAACCGCAGCAAACTATCCCGCCGCCGACTTTGAACCCGTAGCCGCCCGCCCCTACTTTGAGTGCAAAAGCAGCGGCGTGTATTACATCCACACCGAAACCGACAAAGACGGCCGCATTATCGAAAAGCCGCCCCTGCGCCTGTCCGACCAAATCGACATCATCGGGCGGGGCATCGACGCGGCGGGCGGCCACTACCGCATCATCCGCTGGCGCGACGCCCACACACGGCGCACCGCCGCCCTTGCCTGCGCCGACATCGGCACCCCGCAAAGCTGGCAGCGCCTGCAAGGCTGCGGAATCACCATCCTAAGCGGCAGACGCAAGCGCGAACTGCTGGCCGACTATCTGCAGACCGGCGGCGCCACCACGCCCTACACCGTGGCCGACAAAGCAGGCTGGCAGGGTAGCGCCTACATTCTGCCAAACGGCGAAATCGTAAACCAGACAAGCGAAAAAGTGATTTACAACGGCACCGGCGGCCAAGCCTACACCGAAGCAGGCGGCCTGAAAGACTGGCAGGACAACATCGCCCGCTATGCCGCAGGCAACAGCCGCCTGCTGCTGGCGCTGGGCACATCGCTGTCCGCCCCGCTGCTGCACATCCTGCACGAAGCAGGCGGCGGTTTCCACATCTGCGGCGACTCATCCGACGGCAAAACCACCGCCGCCCTTGTCGGCCTTTCGGTATGGGGCCAGCCGCAGACGCTGAAAAAAACATGGCGCGGCACCGATTTGGGATTTTCCAATTTTGCCCTTGAGCGCAACGACGGTTTCCTTGTTCTCGACGAAATCGGCGAAGCCGGCCCCAAAACCGTCAGCAAAACCGCCTACAGCGTAATCAACGGCACCAGCAAAGCACAGGGCGCCAAAGACGGCGGCAACCGCCCCGATCAGGAATGGCTCATCCTGCTGTTTTCCACCGGCGAATATTCCATGCAGGCATACATGGAACGCGCAGGCGAGCCGTGGGAAGCAGGGCAGGCCGTCCGCCTGCCGAGCGTCTCCGCTGCCGCCCGCTACGGCATCTACGACACCCTGCACGGCTTTGCCAACGGCGCCACCCTGTCCGACCACCTGCAACAGGCCGCAGCGCAATACCACGGCACCGCCGCCCGCGCATGGTTAGCCAAGCTGCAGACCTTAAGCGCCGATACCGTCCGCGCCGCACAGGCCGCCTTTCTTTCCACCCTGCCCGATTTAGACGGCCAGGCCGCCCGCGTTGCCCGCCGCTTTGCCCTTGCCGCTGCCGCGCTGGAATTGTCCGCCGAAATCACCGGCCTTGCCGCAGGCATCGGCACCGCAGGCATCAAGCAATGCTTTGAAGACTGGTTTGCCGCCAACGACGTAGGCAAGCATGAAGACCGCCAAATCATCCGCAGCATGGCCGCCTTTATGCAGCAACACGCCCACGGCATGCGCTTTGCCGACTGGCACAGCGAATACACCAACCGCGATCACGCAGGATACAGACGCGAAGGCGAGCCGAACGAAAAAGCAGAATATTGGATTATTCCTGCCGTGTTTGAAGGCGAAATCCTACAGGGCAAAGACACCAAAAAAAGCCTGCACCGTACTGCACGGCATCGGGTGGCTGTCCAAGCCGTCCGACGGCAAACGCTGGCAATTCAAAAAATTCAGCAAAGGCCGCTTCTACGTCCTACTTGGCGCAGAGCCGCCCGATTCCGACAGCCAAGAGTAAAGGCCGTCTGAAAAACCGCAACAGCCGCCGCATGGTGGCTTTTTTGCGACAATAACAAAAACTAACAGCCGCCCCATTCCCGCCCCTGTGTTTTTTACCGCCCGAATACACGGCAATGCATCGGATTAGACGGAAACAGACAACGCCGATATAATGCCCAGCATTACAGAAAGAACAGCATGCGGATATTCAAAAACAGATACATAACCCGATTTGCCGCCAAACAAGGAATTACAGACGCAGACTTGCGCGAAGCCGCCGAAAGGGCAGATAACGGCCTGATAGACGCCGATTTGGGCGGCGGCGTAATCAAGCAGCGCATAGCCCGAAAAGGACAGGGTAGAAACGGCGGTTATCGGAGTCTGATTATTTTCAGAAAGGGCGACAAAGCCTTCTTCATGCTGGCATTTGCCAAGAACAACCGCGCAAACATCAGCCGCGAAGAACTGGCCGAATTAAAAGCCGCCGCCGAAATCATGCTTGCAATGACCGATACGCAGATAGCGGCAGCCATTGAAAACAGCACACTAACGGAGATAGAACCATGAAATACAAAAGCGAAGTTTTCGCAGCCATACACGACACCGCGCAAGGCCTGCACCAAGCGGGCGTAATCGGCGATACGCAAATGAGGCGTTTTGACAAATCGTGCCTGACCAAAGCCGAACCGCTGACAGGCGAACAAATCCGCGCCATCCGCGAACATGAAGACCTGACACAGGCCGCCTTTGCCATTCATCTGAACGTAGGGAAAAACCAAGTTTCCGACTGGGAGCGGGGCATCAAGAAACCCAGCGGCGCGGCCTTAAAGCTGCTGACACTGGTAAAAAACAAAGGCATTGAAGCCATCATGTAGGCAGCCCGCCCGGGCAGCCGCCGATTTGCCCCAAACACCAAGCCGCCGCAAAGGCGGCTTTTTGCCACCATTCAAGAAAACCGCCCCGCCAAATTCAAGATACCGCCCAAAGAAAAGCAGCCAAAAAAACACCAGCCGCCAAGCAAAGCGGCTTTTTTTGCAACCTACAAAAACCTACTTTATTCAGACGGCCAAACCCGCCGATCGCCCCCAAACGGCCAAATCTGCGCCTTTCCCCTTTCAGACGGCTACCCCTTACCCGCACCCCAAACAGGCGGAATTTGCCGCCCTGCACGGCCATAAAGCGGGGCATCTGTGCGTCAGGAAACCGCCGCCGACCGATTCGGACGGCCAAACCCGCCTGCCCAATCATCAACAAACAGGAAACAATCAGGCGAAAAACGCGCCGATTGTTGAATTTCAAAAACGCTATACGCGCGAGAAAAACGCGTTTTTAGTGGGTATGGTGGGTATGAATGGTTTAAGTTATTTATTTAAAATATAAAAACCATACCCACTGGCCTATCTTAACGTGGGTATGCGGTGGGTATGGTGGGTATGAATTTAAAATCAACAATTTAAGATACCCGCATACCCACCTACCCATTGCATACCCCGTAAATTTATGTAAGTGGGTATGCACTTTTCACAGTAGAAACATTAACTAACAATGTTAATACCCACATACCCACTAAATTTTGCATTTTGCGTTTATATATATGTTTTTTTCAGGCTGCCTTGCCAAAACCTGCCCAGTAGTCAAAAATCCGGCAAGCGGGCAAACCGCCAAAAGCGGGGGCAGCAAATCCCCCTAAAAATGTCTGACCTTTGCAAAATGGGGGTATTTTTGGGGGTATTTTGGTTACAGATGATTTTTTGACTTTTAAAAATCAATTAATTATGAACATAATTCTAGTCTCTCCATCAACCCGTTTTTTTACGTCTAACGCCATCTAATGCCGTAAACCAAACGCCTGATACATAAAACCTTGGTTGGCCTAACTACTTGCCGCGCCGCGGCGGTTTTGGAAACCGGGCAGCTGCCAGTGGAAACGGTAGGCCGTCAGCCGCAGCAGGCAGCCGCCGATAAAGAGCGCGTTAAGGGTCAGCACATTAATCCAGCCTGCCTGGGCGAGCAGGTAAACCAGTATGCCGATTAGGATGGCGACACTACCATAAAGGTCGGAGCGAAGAACCATCGGCACTTTATTCACCAGAATATCGCGGGCTATACCGCCGCCGACGGCGGTAACGAAAGCGAGCACCACCACGCCGAACATGTTCAGATGCAAAGCCACGCCGGCTTGTGCGCCGGTGATGCTGAACGCGGCCAGGCCGATGGAGTCGGCGACGATAAAGGCGGCGTTCAGCGCGGCACGGCGGTGGCGTTCGAGACGGAACAGCCAGGCGGCGGCCAGCGCGGCAAACACCACAATCAGCGCGTCGGTACGCAAAAACACCTGCGGAATATGGCCGACCAGCGCGTCGCGCATCATGCCGCCGCCCACAGCGGTCAAAAGCGCGGTAATCACAACGCCAAGTACGTCCAGCCGCTTGCCGTAGCCGACGAGGTAGCCCGAGATGGCGAAGGCGGCGGTACCGGTGATATTGATAAGATCGGTGGGAGTCATGGTTTTGATGTGTGGTAAGACGGGTTATGGGATTGACGGGAGGCCGTCTGAAAGGTTTGGTATCTTTCAGACGGCCTTTGGTTTGTTGTATTTGTGTTCAGGCTGCCAAGAAAAAATCTTCCTCATTTTGCGCCGCTGACTCAGCTTGGCGAAGCTGCTGAACGGTTAATGCGGCGCGGCCGTTGCCGTAAAAGCGGCGCGGGTTGCCGCACATCCAACAGGAGCAGCGGGCAGGCGTGGCAACGTGTGCGCCAAGCGGTATGCCTGCAAAGTGAAAGTCGCGGCGGCGTTTGTTTTTTAACCGTTCGATATGATGCGGCGCAGGGCGCGGGTCATGTTTTCTTCCTTTTTTGAATGGCTTGACGGTTTTTTTTCAGACGGCCTTTCCGTCTGCCTGATTGTTTTGAGGCCGTCTGAAAAACGCCTGTATTTCGGCTTCGGTCTGATCGAGCATTTGGTAACGTTTGCGGTACATCGAGCGTTTTTTGCTTTCGATTTCGTCCATTTGTTTGCGCTGCGGCGCGGCGGGCAGGTGCCAGTAGCCGTCGTCGCCCAATATTGCGCCGCTTTCCTGCCAGAAGTGGTCGTAGTTCATTTTCACGCGTTTTTTCAGTTTCCAGCGCAATTTGACTTGGTGGTCGTGAGCGATGCCCAACGCAGGCAGGCCGAGCGCGGCGGCGAGGTATTGCAGGGCGGAGCTTATGAGCCCCTGCGGGCGCAGGCCGTGAAGCTGCTTGGTGAGGCGGCGCACGGTGTCTTTGGCTTCGTCGCCCGCCGGCCCCTGCACCGAAGCGGCCACCAGACCTTCTGGCAGCAGGGCAAAGGTGGCGTTATAGAGGCGGCTGCCTGCGCCGTCGGTGAGCGTTACCGCCCAAAGGCCCTCATCGGCGCAGATGCCGTTGCGGTTGAGCACCAGCAAGAGGCCGTCTGAAATGCGGACGAGGGGAATGTCGGTACCGATATTGTCGAGCTTGGCCAGCATAGGTTCGGGAAACAGGCGGCAGGCGGCGGCGATGTCGTGCCGCATGGCCGCCAGCCGACCGTCGGCATTAAAACGCTTGTCGATAAAGGCGTGCACCAGCGGGTAAGCATCCTGCGGCCGCTTGGCAAACAATGCCTGATAATCGGGACGGCTGTTGACAAAGGCTTCCAGCGCGCGGATTTGGCGGCGGTGCAGCAGCATGCGCAGGGCGTATTTGAAATGCTGCGTGCGGTATTTGGGCGCGAAGTTGTACACGGCGCGGTAGTCGGGGAAAGTGAACACTTTGGACATGATCGGGTTGGGTTTGGATTAATGAGGCCGTCTGAAAGCCTGTTTTGGGTTT
Organism: Neisseria sp. KEM232; assembly: GCF_002237445.1. NCBI lineage: Bacteria > Pseudomonadati > Pseudomonadota > Betaproteobacteria > Neisseriales > Neisseriaceae > Neisseria > Neisseria sp. KEM232. The sequence continues at coordinate 1,636,158 of NZ_CP022527.1, read as the reverse complement.
TCAGACGGCCTTTTGCCTGCGCTTTTACAGCTTCGGCACTTTGCTGTGCCAGTCGCTTACCAATTGGATTTGGTGGGCGGCGTTGAGCAGGCGGGCTTCGGAAAAGTGGTTGCCGATAAGCTGTACGCCGATGGGCAGGCCGTTGCGGCAGAAACCGGCGGGCAGGCTGAGGGCGGGCAGGCCGGCGAGGTTGACGGCGATGGTGTAGATGTCGGAAAGGTAGGCTTGTACGGGGTCGCCGCCGTGGCTGCCGATTTGTGGGGCGGAGCTGGGGGCGGTGGGGCCTAAGATAAGGTCGCAGCCGGCAAAGGCCGTCTGAAAGTCGTTGGCGACGAGGCGGCGCAGTTTTTGCGCTTTGATGTAGTAGGCATCGTAGTAGCCGTGGCTCAGTACATAAGTGCCGATCATGATGCGGCGTTTGACTTCGCTGCCGAAGCCTTCGGCGCGGGTGTTGGCGTACATTTCTTCGAGATTGGCAAACTCGGCGGCGCGGTGGCCGTAGCGCACGCCGTCGTAGCGCGAGAGATTGGTGCTGGCTTCGGCGGAGGCGAGCACGTAATAGGCGGGGATGGACAGGGCGGTTTGCGGCAGGGACACTTCTACTGTTTCCGCGCCCATGCCGCGCAGCAGGTCGATGGTGTTTTGCAGGGCGGTTTTGACGTCTGCTTCGCAGCCGTCGCCGAAGTATTCTTTGGGCAGGCCGATTTTCAGGCCTTTGAGCGGGCGGTTTAGGTCGCGGGTGTAGTCTTCGTTTTCGCGTTCGAGGCTGGTGGAATCGCGTTCGTCAAAGCCTGCCATGGCGTTGAGCAGGATGGCGCAGTCTTCGGCGGTTTGCGCCATCGGGCCGGCCTGGTCGAGACTGGAGGCGTAGGCAATCATGCCGAAGCGGGAAACGGTGCCGTAGGTGGGTTTCAAGCCGGTAATGCCGCAATGGGAGGCGGGCTGGCGGATGGAGCCGCCGGTGTCGGAGCCTAAGCTGGCGGGGGCAAGGCGGGCGGCAATCACGGCTGCCGAGCCGCCGGACGAGCCGCCGGGCACATGGGCGGTGTTCCACGGGTTGCGGGTTGCGCCGTAGTAGGAATTTTCGTTGGCCGAACCCATGGCAAATTCGTCCATATTGGTGCGGCCGAGCGTAACCATGCCTTGGTCGAGCAGGTTTTGCACCACTGTGGCGGTGTAGGGTGAGATAAAGTTATCAAGCATTTTGCTGGCACAGGCGCTGCGCCAGCCGGTTTGGCAGAAGATGTCTTTGTAGGCGACGGGTACGCCGGTAAGCGCGGTGGCATTGCCTGCGGCAATGCGCGCATCGGCGGCGCGGGCTTCGGCGAGAGTTTTTTCTTCGTCAAGCGTGATGTAGCCGTTGATGGCGGTGTTGTGCGCGGCGATGGCTTTCAGGTATTCGCCCGCCAGTTCGACGGCGGAAATTTGTTTGGACTGTAATAATTCGGAGGCTTGTTTGAGGGTGTAGGGGGTCATGTTTTTTCCGGGAAATGCGGTTCAGACGGCCTGCAATCTGTGTTGCTGAAAAATAATGGAAACAGGGCGCGCCAAGCTGATGTGATATTTTCAGACGGCCTTCAAGTCAGGCATGAGGCCGTCTGAACGCTTATTCTTCGATAACCTGCGGCACGATGTAGAGACGGTTTCGCACCTCGGGCGCACAGGTTTGGTATTCGGCGGCGCGGTCGGTTTCGGTAACTTTATCGTCGCGCAGGCGCAGGGCGAGGTCGTGCGGGTGGGTCATGGGTTCGACGCCTTCGGTATCGACGGCCTGCATTTTTCCGACCAGATCGAAGATGCCGTTCAGATCGCCGAGCATCTGCTGTTTTTCGTTTTCGTCCAGACTCAGCCGCGACAGGCGGGCGATTTTCTCTACATCGGACAGGCTCAGGGACATGAAAATTTCCTTAAAGATAATTAGCAATATTGACAATTTAGGGTATCATAGCGCGCTTTCCACCAAGCGGCGCGGATTATAACCGAAACGCGCTGCCGGAATAACTAATTTCCCCCGTTCAGACGGCCTCACCGCAAGATGCTGTTTACAACCCGCTTCACAAACCAAATGTAAACAGCCGCCGGATTCAGGCCGTCTGAAAACGTATCGACACCCTCCGTTTACCATTGCAGGAACCCCTATGTTTCCCCGTTTCATCACCCGTTATTTCTCCAACGATCTGGCCATCGACCTGGGCACGGCCAACACGCTGATCTACACCAAAGGCAAAGGCATTGTTCTGGACGAGCCTTCCGTGGTGGCGATGCAGATCGACCCGAACACCGGCCGCAGCGCGGTGCTGGCAGTCGGCACGGACGCGAAAAAAATGCTCGGCCGCACACCCGGCAGCATCCAAGCTATCCGTCCGATGAAAGACGGCGTGATCGCCGACTTTACCGTCACCGAAAAAATGCTCAAACACTTCATCAAAAAAGTGACGCACAGCCGCTTTGCCGCCACGCCGCGCATCGTTATCTGCGTACCCTGCGGCTCGACGCAGGTAGAGCGCAAAGCCATCCGCGACTCGGCCGAAGCGGCGGGCGCATCGGCGGTTTATCTGATTGAAGAACCGATGGCCGCAGCCATCGGCGCGGGTCTGCCCATCGAAGAGCCGACCGGCTCAATGGTGGTGGACATCGGCGGCGGCACCACCGAAGTGGGCGTAATGTCGCTCTCCGGTGTGGTGTACTCACACTCTGTGCGCGTCGGCGGCGACGCTTTCGACGAAGCCATCATCAATTATGTGCGCCGCAACTACGGCATGTTAATCGGCGAGGCCACCGCCGAAAGCATCAAAAAAGACATCGGCACGGCCTTCCCCGGCATGGAGGTGAAGGAGATCGAAGTCAAAGGCCACAACGTCGCCGAGGGCATCCCGCGCTCCTTTACTATCTCTTCCAACGAAGTGCTCGAAGCGATTACCGAGCCGGTCAACCAAATCGTCCAATCGGTAAAAACCGCACTGGAACAAACCCCGCCCGAGCTGGGCGCCGACATCGCCGAACGCGGCCTGGTGCTCACCGGCGGCGGCGCGCTGCTCAAAGGTTTGGACAGACTGCTGGCCGAAGAAACCGGCCTGCCGGTGATGATTGCCGAAGACCCGCTCACCTGCGTCGCCCGCGGCACCGGCCGCGCCCTTGATCTGGTAGGCCGTCTGAATTCCATCTTCGTCGCCAACCCCTAAACCCGAAACTGCGCCGGCGCCATGTCCAAATCCCTGAGCTTCACACGCAACCGCAACCGCCCCGTCAACCGGCTGGTTATCTTGTCGATTGCCAGCATTGCGCTGATGGTTTTGGACGGCCGCTACGCCGCCGTGCAGCAGCTCAAATCCTATCTTTCCACCGCGCTCAAACCTTTGCAGTGGCTGGCCGACAAACCGGTCGAACTGTACGAATACGGCAGCACTTTCCTGCACTCGCAGCAGTCGCTGATTGCCGCCAACAGCCGCCTGCAAACGGAAAACATGCGCCTGTCCGCCATGCTGCGGCAAAGCGGCGCCGAACGGCGCGAGCTGGCGGAGCTGCGACGGATCAACGGCCTGAAAAACGCCGCATTGGGAAACGGCACGGCGGCGGAAGTGGTGTCCAACGGCAAAAATCCGCTTGCCGACAAGCTGGTTATCAACAAAGGCAGCAGCGACGGTTTGCAGGCGGGCGATGCGGTGGTCGACCAAAACGGCCTGATCGGCCAGCTCACCGCCGTGCACCCGTTCGGCGCCGAACTGACCCTGCTCACCCACGCCCAATCGGTCGTTCCCGTCACAGTTGAGCGTACCGGCGTACGCAGCCTGGTCTACGGCGACGGCAACCGTGTTTCCCTGCGCTATTTTCCCGTTGACGCCGATTTGCAGGCGGGCGACCTTCTGGTCACCTCCGGCCTTGATTCCGTTTATCCGGCCGGCATTCCCGTAGCCAAAGTGGAAAGCGCCGAGCGCTCCTCAGGCACACCCTATTACCGCGCCGCGCTGTCCGTTCCCGCCGCCGTGCGCAGCAGCAAATACGTACTGGTTCTGCCGCAAACCGAGCCCCTGAGTGTTCAGACGGCCTCCGAAGCGGCGGCATCCGCCCCCCGCCCATGACCGATTTCGACGATTTCTACAACCGGATTCCCAAACGCCTGATCGGCGCGACCTTTGCCGTCTCGCTCTTGTTTGACCTGATTCCCTTTCCCGCACACCTCTCCTTCTGGCTGCCGGAAGCCACCGCCCTCACCCTGCTCTACTGGGCGCTCAACCGCCCGCAGTCCGTCGGCATCGTCACCGCCTTTGTCTGCGGCCTGCTGATCGACATCGGCATCGCCGCGCCGCTCGGCCGCCACGCGCTGGCCTACATCCTGATGGTATTCTTCATCCAAAAATACCAGCGCTTCATCGTCCTGCAAAGCTATGCCTTCCAGTCCGTCGCCGTGCTGCTGGCACTGGCAGGCAGCCACATCGTCCTCATCCTCCTGCATCTGATTGCCGACCACCGCCTCACCGGCCTGCCCGGCCTGCTCGCCCCCGTCGTCGGCGCACTGGCCTGGCCGATGCTCAACAAACTGATGCTGGCACTTCTGCATTTCTCCCGCCGCCGATGAAGATCTTCCGCCCCTATCCCGCCGCCCGCAACGATGCCGCCGCCGTACAGCGCGACTTCCGCATCCGCCTGTTCGCCGCATTCGCCTTCATCGTGCTGCTTTTCGGCGCGCTGGCGGCGCGTTTTGCCTACCTGCAGGTGCAAAAGCACGGCGAATTCACCGCCCAGGCCGCCTCCAACCGCATCTCCCTGATTCCCACGCCGCCGATACGCGGCGAAATCGTCGATGCCAACGGCGTGGTTTTGGCACACAACTACCCCGCCTACTCGCTGGAAATCGTCCCCAACCGCATCGAAGGCAAACTCGACGACACCGTGGCCGTCTTAAAAACCATGGCCGACATCAGCGAAACCGATCTCAAGCGCTTCAAAAAATTCCGCAGCGAATTCCGCTCCTACGAAAAAATCCCGCTGAAACTCAAACTCACGCCCGACGAAGCCTCGCGCATCGCCGCCCGCCTCTACACCCTGCCCGGAGTCGAAATCAACGCCCGCACCTTCCGCGAATACCCCTACGGCGAACAAACCGCCCACTTTCTCGGCTACATCGGCCGCATCAGCGACAAAGACCAGGCGCGGCTGGCCGAAGAAAAGCTCACCCCGCTCTACCGCGGCAGCACCCACATCGGCAAATCCGGCCTCGAAAGCTATTACGAGCGCCAGCTGCTGGGCATCCCCGGCTACCGCGAAGTGGAAAAAGACGCCTACGGCAACATCATCCGCACCATCAAAACCGTGCCGCCGCAAAACGGCCAGACGCTGAAACTGGCGATGGACATCCGTTTGCAGCAGTACGCCATGCGCCTGATGAAAGGCAAACGCGGCGCGATGGTCGCCATCGACCCGCAAACCGGCGGCGTCATCGCCTTCGTCTCCAACCCCTCCTTCGACCCCAACCTCTTTATCGACGGCATCGACAGCGAAAGCTGGAAAGCCCTCAACGAAGACTGGCAAAAGCCGATGATCAACCGCGTAACCCAGGGTCTCTACCCGCCCGGTTCCACCTTCAAACCCTTCATGGGCATGACCCTGCTCGAAAGCGGCAAAATCGGCCCCGGCACCGTCGTCCCCGCCCCCGGCGCTTGGAGCATCCCCGGCACCAAACACATGTTCCGCGACTCCGTACGCAGCGGCCACGGCTCGGCCAACCTGATGAAAGCGATACAGGTCTCCTCCGACACCTTCTTCTACCGCCTCGGCTTCGAGCTGGGCATCGAAAAAGCCCACCCCTACCTGTCCCAGTTCGGCCTCGGCCAACAAACCGGCATCGACCTGCCGCACGAATACAGAGGCGTACTACCCTCGCCCGAATGGAAGGAAAAACGCTTCGCCAAACTCCCCCCCGCGCGGCGCAAATGGAACGTCGCCGAAATGGTGCCCATCAGCATCGGCCAGGGCTACAACGCCTACACCCCCCTGCAAATGGCGCACGCCACCGCCACCCTTGCCAACAACGGCACGGTATACCGCCCCCACCTCGTCAAAGAACTGCTCGACCACAACAAACAGCAAATCACCCTCATCGACCCCAAACCCGTCCGCACCCTGCCCTTCAAACAGGCACACTTCAACTACATCAAAGCCGCCATGGCCAAAGTGCTGCAACCGGGCGGCACCGCCCGCAAAGTCGGCGCGGGGCTCAAATACAGCATGGGCGGCAAAACCGGCACCGCCCAAGTCGTGCAGATCGCCCAAGGCAAATCCTACAACGCCGCCGCCCTCGCCGTGCAGCACCGCGACCACGCCTGGTTCATCGCCTTCGCCCCGCTGGACAAACCCAAAATCGCCATCGCCGTCATCCTCGAAAACGGCGGCTGGGGCGCGAACGCCGCCCCGCTGGCCCGCGCCCTGTCCGACTACTACCTGCTCACCCTCAAAGCCGGCGGCGACCGCGAAATCCCCGTCGACAACAGCGGCAAAACCACCGTTGCCAACCCCCTGCTGGCCGGCGGCGCAGTACGGAGGCCGTCTGAAAACCCCGTTACCCGCGCCTTCCGCGCCGCACAGCCCGAAGCCGCGCAGACACCCGCCTCCGCACCCGTTTCAGACGGCCTCCCCGCCCCCGCCGCCTCCGAGCCCAAGCCATGAACCCGAACGAAAACATCATCGCCAAGGCCAAACGCCTCATCTGGCAGCCCATCGACCCCTGGCTGTTTTACGCCATGCTCATCATCTACGTCATGAGCCTCTTTTTGCTCTACTCCGCCGACGGGCAGGACATCGGCCGCCTAGAAAGCAAAACCATGCACACCGTCATCGGTTTCGCCCTCATCTGGCTCATCGCCCGCACCAAACCGCAAACCCTCGCCAAATTCGCCCTGCCCGCCTACCTGCTCGGCGTGCTCATGCTCGTCGGTGTCCACTTCTTCGGCGTCACCGTCAACGGCTCAACCCGCTGGCTCAACCTCGGCGTCCGCATCCAGCCCTCCGAAATCATGAAAATCGCCCTGCCCATGATGGTTGCCTGGTATCTGCAACGCAACGCCGGCAACCTGCGCTGGCACCACTACCTTACCGCCCTGATCATCGTCATCGTCCCCGTTTTCCTGATTTTGAAACAACCCGACCTGGGCACCGCCACCCTCATCATGGCTTCCGGCCTCTTCGTCGTCTTCTTCGCCGGCCTGCCCTGGAAAGTCATCCTTGCCGCCCTCGTTGCCGCCGTCGCCGCCCTGCCCCTGATGTGGAACTACGTCATGCACGACTACCAGAAAACCCGTGTCCTCACCCTGCTCGACCCCACCAAAGACCCGCTGGGCGACGGCTACCACATCATCCAATCCATGATCGCCATCGGCTCGGGAGGCGTGTGGGGCAAAGGCTGGCTCAACGGCACGCAAACCCACCTCGACTACATCCCCGAATCCACCACCGACTTCATCTTCGCCGTATACGGCGAAGAATTCGGTCTCATCGGCAACCTCCTGCTCCTGGCCGTCTACCTCATCATCCTCGCGCGCGGCCTCTACATCGCCGCACAAGCCCCCAACCTGTACAGCCGCACCCTCGCCGGCGCCCTCACCATGACCTTCTTTTGCTACGCCTTCGTCAACATGGGCATGGTCAGCGGCATCCTCCCCGTCGTCGGCGTCCCCCTCCCCCTCGTCAGCTACGGAGGCACCGCCACCCTCTCCATCATGACCATACTCGCCCTCCTGATGGGCATCGCCAACCAGAAAAAAGACAAAAAGGCCGTCTGAAACCCTTTCAGACGGCCTCCGAAACGGAAAGCACAACCATGGACAGACAACGGCAGCAAGACGAAGAACACCAAGCCTACCTGCTGTGCCGCGGGCAAAACGCCGCGCAGCTGGCCGGTCTGATTGCCGACCCCGCCACCGGCCTTACCCTCCGCTACGCCGCCGCCCGCGCCCTGCAACACCTCCCCTACGCGCAAATCGAAGATACCGTATACCGGCTGCTGGACGGCCAATACGCCAAAACCAGAGCCGCTGCCGTTTTCGTCACTGGCCAAATGCAAACCGCCCTGACACCGGCGCAAACCGGCAAAATCGGCGGCACCCTCGCCGCCATCCTGCAAAGCGGCGAAAAAACCACCGTCAAAGCCGAAAGCCTGATTGCTCTAGGGCGCGTTGACAATCAGCCTTGCGGCGGTATTTTTGGTAAAAATCCACGCCTGCCGCGTCAAAAATGCTCGCAAGATATTCAATCTTGCTGCGCTTTTTTCCTTGCAGGCGCGAATTTTTCCTCAAAAAACCGCTTCGCAAGCTGAATGTCAACGCGCCCTAACCCATCTGTTCAGAAGGCAAATCTTCAGCCCGTCCGACTACGCCCGCTTTGAAAACGCCGTCCGCCCATACTTTGCCGCCCCCGCCGCCGCCCTTATTTTTCCCCTGATTTTTGCCGCCGCCTACCTGCCGCAGCGGCCGTACATCGAAAGCTTCCTGCTCAAACAACTGGCTGCAGGCACGCGCGGCAACGCATCATGGGCATTGTTCGCCATTGCCGAACGCGGCTACCGCTCCGACACAATCCGCGCCCTCCTGCACGAAAAACTGTCCGGCCTCGGCAAAAAATCCGCTTTCCGCCGCGACATCCTCGACTATCTGGCGCAAAGCGATTAACAAAACAAGCACTAACCGCGTTTTCAGACGGCCTCCGCCGACAGGCCGTCTGAAAACCCGTTTGGCGTTTTCGACACGGCTGCCGCCAAAACGCCGATTACCGACACAGCCGAAACCGTCCCTCCGAAAAAGGAAAAACCATCGTGAAACCCGCCCTTTCCGTCCTACTGTCCGCCCTCCTCTGCGCCGCCTGCGCCACAAGCGGCAGGCCGTCTGAAAACGGCACCATAGAAGTCTACCGCTCCGACGAATCCCGCCAATGCCAAGGCGGCGGTATAGACACACGGCAAATGCGCCGCCTGCTCGATGGCATCCCCGTATACGCCGAGCGCAAAGACCAAATGCGGGGCGTCGCCTTCCCCGCCGTCTGCGGCGGCGCAACCGGCAGCATCAACGTCTACACCATCCCCGCCGCCGACCGCGGCCGCGCCGAACAACTCGGCTTCACCGCCCTGCCCCCGCAACAGGCAGATTGAAACAGGCAGACGGAACGCCCGCCGCAAAATGCGCACAGGCCGTCTGAAAGCACAGCTTTAACGCAATTAAAGGCCGTCTGAACTTTTTTCAGACGGCCTCTTTTCAGAAGGCCTCTTGTCCTCCGCCTCCGCTATAATGCCGCCCGTTTTTTTCACTGACCGAAGGCCGTCTGAAATGACCCGAAACGCAAACAACCTCTGCTGGCTCGACATGGAAATGACCGGGCTCGACCCCGAAAAAGAGCGCATCATCGAAGTCGCCGTCATCATCACCGACAGCGATTTGAACGTATTGGCGCAATCCGAAGTGTACGTCATCCACCAAAGCGACGAGATTCTCAACGCCATGGACGAATGGAACACCGCCACCCACGGCCGCACCGGCCTCACCGAGCGCGTGCGCCAATCGCAGCTCACCGAAGCCGAAGTCGAACAAAAACTGCTCGACTTCATCGCCGCCTGGATACCCGAAAAAGCCTCGCCGATGTGCGGCAACTCGGTGCACCAAGACCGCCGGTTCATGCAGAAATACATGCCGCGCCTCGAAGCCTATTTCCACTACCGCAATCTCGACGTCTCTACCCTCAAAGAACTGGCCAAACGCTGGCACCCTGCCGTCGCCAAAGGCGTGGTCAAACGCGGCTCGCACAAAGCGCTGGACGACATTCTCGAGAGCATCGAAGAAATGCGCTACTACCGCGACCATTTTTTAGCGCTGCCGACGCGGGATTGAGGCCGTCTGAAAAGGCCGTCTGAAAAACCTGCGAAGCAGGTTTTTCAGACGGCCTTTGTGCGGTTCGCGCCGCAGGCTCAGCCGAGGAACAGGCGGTAGGCGGCGTTGCCGGTCTGGTCTTCGTAGGGGTAGCCGACGCTGTTCAAGAAGGCGGCGAAGGCGGCGTTGTCCTCGGGCGGCACGTCGATGGCGACGAGGATGCGGCCGTAGTCGGCGCCGTGGTTGCGGTAGTGGAAAAGGGTGATGTTCCAGCCGCTTTTGATGTGGCTGAGGAAGTGGCGCAGGGCGCCGGGGCGTTCGGGAAATTCGAAGCTGACGAGGTGTTCGTGGCGCACGTTCGGGCTGCGGCCGCCGACCATGTAGCGGATGTGGATTTTGGCGGTTTCGTCGTCGGTGAGGTCGGTAGCGGGGAAGCCTGCGGCGGCCAGTTCTGCGGCGATGGCGGCGCGGTCGGCGGCGCCGGTGGTTTGGATGCCGACGAAGATGTGGGCGGTGGCAGCGTCGCCGTAGCGGTAGTTGAATTCGGTGACGCTGCGGTTGCCCAGCAGGTCGACGAATTTGAGGAAGCTGCCGGGCTCTTCGGGGATGGACACGGCAAAGATGCCTTCGTTGCCTTCGCCCAGTTCGCTGCGCTCGGAGACGTGGCGCAGGCGGTGGAAGTTCATATTGGCGCCGCTGTTGACGGCAATCAGGGTCTGTCCTGTGCAGCCTTCGCGGGCGGTGTAGGCTTTGAGGCCGGCCAGGGCGAGGGCGCCTGAGGGTTCGGTGATGCTGCGGGTGTCGTCGTAGATGTCTTTGACGGCGGCGCAGATGTCGTCGGTGTCGACGAGGATGATTTCGTCGAGCAGGTCGCGGCAGAGGGCGAAGGTTTGTTCGCCGACGAGTTTCACCGCCGTGCCGTCGGCGAAGAGGCCGACGTCTTTGAGTTCGACGCGCTCTCCTGCGTCTATGGATTTTTTCATGGCGCAGGCGTCGCGGGTTTCGACGCCGATGACTTTGATTTCGGGGCGGACGTGTTTGATAAAGGCGGCAATGCCCGCCGCCAGCCCGCCGCCGCCGACGGGAACGAACACGGCATGGACGGGCTGCGGGTGCTGGCGGACGATTTCCATGCCGATGGTACCCTGCCCCGCGATCACGTCGGGGTCGTCGAAGGGGGGGATGTAGGTGAGGCCGCTTTGGGCGACAAGCTCTGTTGCGTGGTCGTAGGCGTCGTTGTAGGACGTGCCTTTGAGGACGACTTTGCCGCCGAGGGCGCGCACGGCGTCGACTTTGATTTGCGGCGTGGTTTCGGGCATGACGATGGTGGCTTCGCAGCCGAGTTTGCGCGCGGAGAGGGCGACGCCCTGGGCGTGGTTGCCCGCGCTGGCGGTAATGACGCCGCGGGCGCGTTCTTCTTCGCCGAGCGCGGCCATTTTGTTGTAGGCGCCGCGGATTTTGAAGGAAAACACGGGTTGTAAATCTTCGCGTTTGAGCAGGACGGTGTTGTTCAGACGGCCCGACAGGCTGCGGGCGGGTTCGAGCGGGGTTTCGGCGGCGACGTCGTAAACGGAGGAAGTGAGGATGCGGGTGAGGTAGTCGGAATGCGGCAGGGTGCTCATGATGTTAAGTTATTTTACGAAAGGTAAAACCATACCCGCGCGTCAGGGCGAACGCAAGAAAAAGTTAGCAAACGCGGGGCTCGTGGGTATAATGCGCCTTTTTTTTACGCACATTCCGCGCGGCGCGCCGCCCCCTCTTTTCAGACGGCCTGCCGCAGCCTTCCAATCCCTCCGCCCTTCCTGCCGCATCATTATGAAAAAAACCGTATCCCTCACCGTGCTGGCACTCTGTGCCTCGCTCTCTTTTCAGACGGCCTATGCCGCCAAACACCGCCACAAATCGAGCAAACCCGCGGCCGCCGCGCCCGTCGAACAGGCCGCATCCGAACCCGACATTCTGCCGCCCGAGCCCAAGCCGCAGCCCTCGTCCGCACCCGAAATTGCCGCCGCCGCCTACCTCGTGCAAGATTTGCAGAGCGGCCAGATTCTCACCGGCAAAGACTTGGACAAACCCGTCGAGCCCGCCTCGCTCACCAAGCTTATGACCGCCTATCTCGCCTTCCAAGCCCTCGAAAGCGGCAAACTCAAAGCGCAGGACATGCTCACGCCGTCTGAAACCGCCTGGCGCGCCGAAGGCTCGCGCATGTTCCTCAACATGGGCAAACCCGTGTCGGTGGGCGACCTGCTCAAAGGCCTGATCGTCCAGTCGGGCAACGACGCCGCCATCACGCTGGCCGAAGCGCTCGGCGGCAGCGAAGCGGGTTTTGCCGAACAGATGAACGCCGAAGCCAAGCGCCTGGGCATGAACAACACCCATTTCATGAACGCCACCGGCCTGCCGGGCGACGGCCACATCACCACCGTGCGCGACCTTGCCATTCTCTCCGCCGCCATCATCAAAGATTATCCCAAGTACTATCCCATCTACTCGATGCAGTCCTTCAAATACAACAACATCGAGCAGCCCAACCGCAACCTCCTGCTCTACCGCGACCCGAACGTCGACGGTTTGAAAACCGGCCACACCAACACCGCAGGCTACAACCTCATCGCATCGAGCAAACGCAACGGCCGCCGCGTCGTCTCCGTCGTTGTCGGCGCCGACAGTATCGAATCGCGTGCCGGCGAAAGCAGCAAGCTGCTCAACTGGGCGCTGCAGGCCTTCGACACGCCCAAAGCCTACGACGCCGGAAAAGCCGTCGCCCCCGTGCAGATTTACAAAGGGCAGAAAGACACCGTCGACACCGGCTTTGCCGAGCCCGTTTACGTCACCATCCCGCACGGCGAAGGTGCAAAAGTGAAAACCGTGCTGGAAACCGTCCAACCCGTCATCGCGCCCGTGGAAAAAGGCCAGGTGCTGGGCAAGCTGAAAATCACCTACGAGGGCAAAGTGCTGGCTGAAAAACCCGTCGTCGCCCTCGAAGCCGTGGAAGAAGCCGGCTTCTTCGGCCGCCTGTGGGACGGCATCAAACTGTGGTTTAAAAACATGTTTGCCGACGAATAAGCCGCACACAGACACTGCGGCGGTATCCGCATACCGCCGCAGCCCCGTATCCGCCCGAGGCCGTCTGAAAGCCCGGGCGTTGCGTCATTTCCGAACCCGCTTAAAGCCCCGCAAAACAAACAAACCAAACCCAAACTACCGCAGCGCCGATTGGCCGGCAGCCCCAAGGATTTCCCATGAAACGATTCGTCATCTCCGTCATCCTCCTCTTCTGCCTCACCGTCGCCACCCTGGCCGTCGGTCTCTACATCCTCGAATAATATGCGCGCTCCCTCCATCCCCGGCTCCCTCAAAGCCCTCATCATCTGGATCGCCCTGCTGGCCGCCCTCATGTATGCTGCCGCAATCCTCACCAAACGTCCGCCGCCGCCCACCCTGTCCGCCCAAAGCGGACACGACGGCAAACCCCACGCCCGCCTCGACGCCCTCGGCTACCTCAACCTGCTGCGCCGCGAAGCCGGGCTTGACCCCTTCTCCCGCTCCGACGCACTCACCCGCTCCGCCGCCAAACACGCCCGCTACCTCAACGACTACCCCGAAGACATGCACGACGAAAACCACGCCGACAGCCCCCTCTACACCGGCAAAGAACTCGACGAACGCGTGGAAAAAACCGGCTACCTCTACCTTGGCGTACAGGAAAACCTCAGCACCGGCGAACACGCCGCCCCCATGGGCGAGCAAGCCCTGCAACACCAATACATCGACGGCCTCATGACCGCCATCTATCACCGCTTCTCTCTGCTCGACCCCGTAGCCGACGAAGCCGGCATCGCCTACTCGACACACAACAACCGCCACGCCCTCGTCATCAACCAAGGGCGGCGCGACGCCGAACGCCTGTGCCGCCTCAACCGCAGCGAAGAAGAGGTCGACGAAAGCCGCTCCTACTACTCCGGCCTCTGCCGCAACGGCGCCGTCTTCTACCACGACGAACTCAAACTTAACATCCCCGACTACACCGTCTACCCCGTCGGCAAACTCGCCGCCCCCGTCTTCTCCAACGAAACCCCCAACCCCCTGCCCGACCGCGAATACAGCGGCAACCCCGTCAGCATCGCCTTCGCCGAAGGCGGCGAAGAACCCCAAATGATCTCCTTCGAACTCTTCAAAGGCAAAGAAAAAATCGGCAACACCCGCCTGCTCACCGCCGAAACCGACCCCAACAAACGCCTGACCCCCTACCAGTTCGCCCTCTTCCCCCTCGACCCCCTCGCCTACGACACCGCCTACCGCGCCGTCTTCCGCTACCGCCTGTTCGACTGGGAAAACGACGGCGACATCAAAGAACACACGGCCGAATGGAGCTTCCGCACCCGCAAACCCGACTACCCCTACTTCAACCTCAAAGGCGGCGAAAACCTCGCCGTCGAATCCGGCCGCAGCTACTACCTGCGCTGGCCCGCCCAAACCTGCCGCCCCGATTGCAGCCGCATCAGCTTCCGCGAATACGGCGACGCCGAAATCACCACCTACACCGGCGAATACGACGGCCTCATCGTCTCCGTCAGCGGCAAACGCGGCAGCGGCGTCCGCGTCAAACCCCTCTACGGCAACACCGGCGAAACCGCCCTGCTCGTACAATAAACCGCCGGAAACAACAGGCCGTCTGAAAACAAAAAATCCGGTTTTCAGACGGCCTTTTCCCTTGCAAATAACGGCAGCGCATACAGCACCGCAGCATACACGGCGTCGGAATCCGTCATCCGCGCCAAACAACGGACACGGTTTTAATGAACGGCAAAAACGCGTGTATCGCCTTGGAGCGGTACACGCGGCTTGGCCGGTTGCGGAAAACCGTGCAGGCCGTCTGAAAAGCGGATTGGCGCTTTCAGACGGCCTATTTGGTTTCTATCCAATAGCGCTCGATTCCGTCGCGGATGTCTTCCAGCGTGCCGCCGTTGGCAAGGATAACGCGGCGGCTGGCGGGGTTGCTGCTGCGGCAGGTAACCAGCAGGCGCCCGATGCTGTGGCGGCGGGCTTCGCTTACGGCTTGGTGCAGGGCTTGTTTGGCAATGCCTTTGCCGCGCTGCGCGGGGTGGACGCAGTAGCCGATATGGCCGCCGATCTGGCGCAGAAAATCGTTCAGCCGCAGGCGCAGGTTTAAAAAGCCGACGGCCTGCCCGTTATCGGCGAACATAACATATTGGACATACGGCACAAAACCTTCGGGCAGACCGCGCCCGTGTGCGGCTTCGCGGCAGGCGGCGAGCCAGTCGGCATAGACGAAGGTGTCGGCGCCGTGCCAAAAGCCGTCGGTGTCGCTGCCTGCGGCGGTGAGTTCGTCCAACAGGGCGGTAACGGCGGCCGCGTCGTGTTCGGCGGGGATACGCAGGGTGATGTTCATGGGTTTGCTTTCGTACAGGTAGCTTTGAAGCCGTCCCCGCCTGCGCGGGGATGGCGTTTCTGAAAGGATTGCTGTGCAGGCCGGATGCTCGAATCCGTCCCATACCTTGCCTAATTGGTAAACCTCAACAAATACCCGTTTGGGTCTTGAATCAGAAACTCGATTTGCTCTTCTGCGATGCCGTTGACTAAATAGGTTCTTTTGGTCAGCGGCCGGTAGGTTTCGATGCCGGCTTGTTTCACCGTTTCGTAGAGCGCTTCGACATCGGCGGCGGCGATGGAAAAATTGATGCCGCGCCCCAGCGGATAGGCCAATTCGCCCGTGTTCCAGCCTTTTTCGTGGATTTGCTCAAACATAAACTGGCTCTCGTTAAACGACATGAAAACAAAGTTTTCGCTCGGGCGCTCGTATTCGGTTTGGAACCCCAGTTTCTCGTAGAAATCTTTGGTTTGCGCGATGTCGAAAACGGACAGTTCGGGTATCAGTTTGTTGAAATTCATGGCGGATTCCTTTGCTTACACAAAAGGCCGTCTGAACCTTTCAGACGGCCTTTGGAGCGGGTGGCGGATGTTGCATAGAACGCGTGCGTCGCAGGGGCGACATACCCTACGCATGACCCACGCTACGCTTGCTGAAAACGCCCAACCCATTTTCAGGCTGCCTTATTTCTGCCACGCTCGCCACAATCGCCACACCGCCGCCAGCCCAATCACTAAGCCCAGCAACGCAGGCGCAATCAACGCGCGGGCAGATGCGCCGCTTCCCATTAAGCTAAACGCCACCTTGCTCAACGCCGCTGCGGCTAACACCGCCGCCAAGCCTTTGCCGCTGCGCTGCCAAGCCGCGCTAATCAGCAGCGTGAAATACGCCAGCACGGCAAGCGTGTATAGCCCTCTGTTTGCAGCGTCCAACCGCCGCGCAAAAAGGCGATTTCATCGGCAAGAAAACGGGCGACGTTGGCATCGGCAACCGCGGGCGCGGGAAACCATGCCATGCTGGTGAGCAGCGCGAAAATACCCGCCGCCAGCCCCGCCCAACTGCGCCACCACGCCGCCAGCATAATGGGAACCAGCAGCAGCGGGCGGATATACCAGCTTAGGATATTATGATGGCGGGCAAACAGCCAATCTTGAAAGGCATGGTTGGTCAAGGCTTGTTCTACAAACACAATGGAAAGGGCGAGGAAAATAAGCGCGATGATGCGGCGAGGCATGGGGATTCCTTTTGGTTGGCGGGGTTGGGCAGCCTGAAATCTTTGCTCAATCTTAAATCTATACAACTGTTGTCATTCCCGTGTAGGCGGAAATCTTGGCTAAATTTTGGCAACTGATTACTTATAAGGGGCTTAGGAAGCAAAAATCATTTTAAAGGATCATTCCGCAACATTTTCAGCAGTACTTTGTACAAATCATCATGCCTGTGATTGAAGCGAAATTCAGTTTCTTTCAGATGCAAGTAAAACGTATGTTTTGCTACACCATGTTGTGTATCAGACGGTGTTTCTCATAACTCCAAAACGACTCAATACCGTTAATATGTTGCGCTCCACGAGCAAACTCATTGGGGCTGTACTAGATAAGCAGTCATGTTAGACTGCAAAAATGAAGATAACCCGTTGTAAACTAAAAAAGAGTATTCAAAAGAAACTGCTTCAGTTTTTTGTACTCGAAGTTACTGCCCGTTCAGCAGCTGATTTATTGGGCATCCACCCTAATTCGGCAGTGCTGTTTTACCGCAAGATTCGCGAAGTCATCAGCCATCATCTTTCACTGGAAGCCGATACCTATTCTGCGGCAGCGTCATATGTGTATAGTAGACAGCTACCGCAGCAGCCCGAGGGAATTTCCCGAACACTTGGCACCGGTCGAATACCTGCCGGGAGACTTGGTGCGCAAAACGGACACCAACGGCCACATCAGCCTGCCGGGTCGGCAGGTACGCATCGGCAAAGGGCTGGTCGGACAAGCCGTAGCCTGCCGTCCGGTACAAAGCGAAGACGGTGTGTACGAAGTCTGTTTCTGCTTCTACCGCCTCGGCCGGATTGACCTGAACGACTTCTGCCAAACTGCCCGAAAAACTGTTAACCATGTCCCCGCACAGGTGTTACCTTTGTGCCCGGTCTGTACACTTGGGCATAGGGGAGGGAGTTTGGTGTGCTGCGGGATTTTCGGTTTCAGACGGCCTCCCGCACGATGTCCGTCAGCGGCCAGCGCGGTTTGGCGTTGAAGGCGGCGGCGGGCTGTGCTTCTTGGACGCGCATGGCGCCGGCGAAGGCGATCATGGCGCCGTTGTCGGTGCAGTATTCGAGGGGCGGGAAGTAGGTTTTGACGGCTTCGGCAGGCGGTTTCAGACGGCCTTTGGCAGGGGGGCGGACGGTGAGGGTACTCAGGCGCTGGCGCAGTTGTTTGTTTGCGCCGACGCCGCCGGCGACGACGAGGGTGCGGAAGCCTGTGTCGAGCAGGGCTTTTTGTGCTTTGGCGGACAATACGTCGACAACGGCGTCTTGGAAGGCGCGGCAGATGTCGTTGCGCGTTTGTTCGGGCACTCGGCCGCCGTGTCCGGCGCGCACTTTTTCCACGGCGGTGAGCACGGCGGTTTTCAGGCCGGAGAAGCTCATTTGCAGATCGTTGGAATGGATCATGGGGCGGGGGAACTCAAATGCCCCGTCGCGCCCCTGTTCGGCCAGTTCGGCCAGTTTCGCGCCGCCGGGGTAGGGCAGGCCGAGCAGTTTGGCGGTTTTGTCGAAGGCTTCGCCCGCCGCGTCGTCGAGGCTTTCGCCCAGGAGGGTGTAGTCGCCGATGCCGCGCACGGCCATAAATTGGGTGTGGCCGCCGGAGACAAGCAGGGCGACGAAGGGAAATTCGGGTTTGTCGTCGGCCAGAAGCGGCGAGAGCAGGTGGCCTTCGAGATGATGGACGGGGATAACGGGTTTGCCCAGCGCGAAGGCCAGGGCGTTGGCGTAGGACGAACCGGCCAGCAGGGCACCGCCGAGGCCGGGGCCTTGGGTGTAGGCGACGGCGTCGATGTCGGCGTAGGTTTTGCCCGCTTGGGCGAGGCAGGCGCGGGTGAGGGGGACGAGGCGGCGGATGTGGTCGCGGCTGGCCAGTTCGGGCACGACGCCGCCGTATTCGGCGTGCATCGCCATCTGTGTGTGCAGGGCGTGGGCGAGCAGGCCGCGTTCGGTGCAGTAGAGGGCGACGCCGGTTTCGTCGCAGGATGATTCGATGCCGAGTACCAACATGGGCGGGTGTCCGATAAAAAAGGGGCGCATTTTAACGCAAAGCGGGCGGTTCGGGCTTTCAGACGGCCTGTCCCGTTTGAGGCCGTCTGAAACAGCGAAAATGCACCCCGGCGCTTGAATAAGGCAGCTGCAGCCTTAATAATGCGTCATTCCTCCGATGGCGAACCGCTATGACCCTGCCGATTACCGTTTCCACCTACAACATCCACAAAGGCATGTCGCCGCTGAACCGCAAAGTGCAGATTGCGGACATGGCGGCGGCGCTCGACAGCCTGAAATCCGACATTTTGTTTTTGCAGGAAGTGCAGGGGCTGCATCTGGCGCGCGAGGCGAAACTGCCCGATTTTCCCGCCGTGCCGCAGCACGACATCATCGCCGAGCGCCTCGATTTCCACACCAGCTACGGGCGCAATGCCGTTTTCCCGCAAAAACACCACGGCAACGCCATCCTCAGCCGCCTGCCGATACGGGAGCGGCGCAATCTGAACATTACGGTCAACCGTTTGGAAAAACGCGGCGTGCTGCACTGCGAAATCCTGCCCGAAGGCTGGGACGTGCCCATCGTCTGCCTCTGCGCCCACCTCAACCTTTTGGAGCGCGACCGCGTCAAACAATACGTCGCCATCTTCGAATACGTCACCACCTACATCAGCCCCGACGCACCGCTGATACTGGCGGGCGACTTCAACGACTGGCGGCACAAATCGCCGCTGAATATCGGCCGCGCCCTCGGTCTGACGGAAGTGTTCCTCGACAAACGCGGCAGCCTGCCCAAAACCTTTCCCGCCCGCCTGCCCGTGTTCAGTCTCGACCGCATCTACACCCGCCACCTCGAAATCCTCGATGCCAGGCTGCACAGCGGCGAGCCTTGGCTTTATCTGTCCGACCATCTGCCGCTGTCGGCCACCGTGCGCCCGCGCTGATATGGTTAGGCCGTCTGAAAAAACCGCCTGCCCCGTTTTTTGATACGGGCAGGCGGTTTCGTTTTTTATCCGGCGGGTTTCAGACGGCCTCTCCGGCTTCCAGCAGCCAGGCTTGGGCTTTTGCGGCGGTGTCGAAATATTTGGGGTGGGTGCGGGTGATGAGGTCGGAGACGTGGGCGGCGAATTTGATCCAGATGTCGTCCACCACCACGGCGATGCGGCCGAAATCCTGATCGTGGCTGCTGACGAATTTGAGCTGCTCCCAAGCCATGTCGATGGTGAAGTCTTTGAGCATGGAGAGATCGAGCAGCAGGTCGGGACGGTGGACGCGGGTGAGGGAGGCCTTGACGGCCTCTTCCAGTTCGCGGAAATCGGCAAGGGTGAACTCGTTGTAGAGGGCGACGTTCAAGCCGTAGTGTTGTTCGCGGATGGAAATCATGGTTTCAGCCTTTCTTTTCTCTGGTTGTCGGGATTATTTCTTCAAGCCGCTCAGGATGCCGCTTGCGGCAATGATACCGATGCCCAGCCATTCCTGCCAGCCGATTTGCTCGCCGAACAGGAAAATGCCCGCCAGCGTGGAAAACACCACGGTGAGATAGGCCAGCGCGGCGACGGTGAATTTGCGGCCGACGGCGTAGGCGTGCGTCAGCGCCAGCTGCGCCAGCACGGCCGACGCACCGATGCCGATGAGATAGGGCGCGGATTGCAGCGAAATGCTGTGCCAGCCCGTGAGCGTGGCCAGCGCGGCGCCCATCGCCATGCCGACCAGCGACAGGTAAAACACCACGCGCCAGGCCGGTTCGCCCAACAGCGAGAGTTCGCGCACCTGCATATACGCCCAGCCCGCCGCCAGTCCGCCGAACAGCCCCACGGCCGCCGCCCATTCCTGTCCGGCGGCGAAAGAGGGTTTCAAAAGCAGCACCACGCCGGCAAAGCCCGTCAGCAGCACGGCGAAGGTGTAGGCGGAAATGCGTTCGCGCAACACGACAACCGACAGCACGGCCAGAAATATCGACGAGGTATAGGCCAGCGTCACGCCCGTTGCCAGCGGCAGGCGCATCACGGCGTAAAAGCCGCAGGTCATGCCTACCGTGCCGCTGACGCTGCGGTTGAGATGGCTTTTCCAATGGGGCGTGGCGAAGGTTTTACCCTGCATTTTCGCCGTTGCGCCGAGCACGGCGGCGGCAAACACCATGCGCCAGAACACGAGTTCGCCGCTGCCCATGGCGAATTGCTGATGGGCGGCTTTGATGCAGAGGTTCATCAGGGTGAAAAACAGCGCGGCGGCGATCATCCAGGCCGAGCCCAAAAGCTCCTGCCGCTCTTTGCTGCGTGTAGCGGGGTGTGTCATGGCATTGTTCCGGGGTGGGAGGCCGTCTGAAAGCCTGAAACCGGTGTTTTGGGGTTTTCAGACGGCCTCATGTTCTTGCAAACCCAGCACCATCGCATCGCCGTAGCTGAAAAAACGGTATTTCTGCTCAACGGCGTGGCGGTAGATGCGGCGGATTTCTTCCGTGCCTGCAAAGGCGCTCACCAACATCAGCAGCGTTGATTTGGGCAGATGGAAATTAGTAATCAGGCGGTCGGCAACGCGGAAGCGGTAGCCCGGCGTGATGAAAATGTCGGTGTCGCCGCATCCGGCTTTCAGACGGCCTGTCTCCCGCGCCGCCGATTCCAGCGCGCGCATCGAGGTCGTGCCCACCGCCCACACTTTCGCACCGCGCGCCTTGGCCGCAGCCACCGCATCGGCCGTTGCCTGCGGCACTTCGTACCATTCGCTGTGCATTTTGTGATCGGCAATGTTTTCGACACGCACCGGTTGGAACGTGCCCGCGCCGACGTGCAGCGTCACCTCCGCCAGTGTCGCTCCCTTGTCTTTCAGCGCGGCCAGCAGGGCGTCGGTAAAATGCAGACCCGCCGTTGGCGCGGCCACCGCGCCCTGATGCTTGGCATATACGGTTTGGTAACGCGTATCGTCGGCTGCGTCGGCAGCACGCTCGATATAGGGCGGCAGCGGAAGTTTGCCGTGGCGTTCGAGCAGCGCGTACACGCTCTCTTCCCCGTCAAAGCGCAGCACAAACAATTCGCCCGCGCGTTCGACCATTTGCGCCGTCAGGCCGCCGTCAAACAGCAGCCGTGTGCCTGACTTGGGCGACTTCGACGCGCGGATGTGTGCCAGCGCAGTATGAGCGTCAAGCACGCGCTCGATCAGCGCCTCGATGCGCCCGCCGCTCTCCTTCTGCCCGAACAGCCGCGCCTTCATCACTTTGGTATTGTTGAACACCAGTACATCGCCCGCCGACACCAGCTGCGACAGGAAGGCAAAGGTCTCGTCGCGCAGAGGCTCGCCGGGCAAAGCCGCCAGCAGGCGGCTGGCGCCGCGCTCGGCAGGCGGCTGCTGGGCAATCAGGTGTTCGGGCAGGTCGAAATCGAAGTCGGAAAGCTGCATGGTGGAGGCCGTCTGAAAAAAGGCGCGATTATATCGCCAAAGCGCTGCAGGGTCGCGCTGCCGCC
Organism: Neisseria sp. KEM232; assembly: GCF_002237445.1. Taxonomy (NCBI): domain Bacteria; kingdom Pseudomonadati; phylum Pseudomonadota; class Betaproteobacteria; order Neisseriales; family Neisseriaceae; genus Neisseria; species Neisseria sp. KEM232. The sequence goes on along the minus strand of NZ_CP022527.1, from coordinate 1,614,219 downwards.
CACTTTGTTATCGCGCGGCGATGCCGTAAAATGGCGGCCGTCTGAACACATTGCCGACAAAACGCCGAAAAAAGGATATGCCATGAACACCACGCCCCACTACGACACCGTCGTTATCAAACCGCACGAGCTGCCGCTGCATTGCAGCGGCCCGCGCCACGAAACCTGGAACGGCCACCCGCGCGTCTTCCTTGCCATCCAATCGAATTCCGAAATCGAATGCCCCTACTGCGGCACGATTTACAAACTCGACGGCGAAATCGGCCACCATCATTCCTGAGGCCGTCTGAAAACAAAATCAGCGCCCGTGCGGATGCAAAAGGCCGTCTGAAACCTGTTCCGTAGGTTTCAGACGGCCTTTTGTTTGCAGGCTGCTTTTGAGGATGTTCCCGCCTACGAGGGAATGACGTTTCTGAAAGCGAAGTTTCAACGAAGTTAAAAAACCGTTTCGGTGCTTTCAGACGGCCTAGATGCCTTTTTTGCCCGCGCTTTTTTCGGCGAGCATGGCGCTGAGGCCGGCGAGGCGGCTGCGGCCTTCTTCTTTGCTGACGAGGGGGGCGCCGCCTTTGCGGCCGATGATGCGCAAATCTTCCTGCGGCATTTCGGCGATGAAGCGGCTGGGTTCGGGAAACTGCCATGTGCCCTGGCGTTTGCGTTTGGTGCAGTGGGTGAGGGTGAGGGTTTGTTTGGCGCGGGTGATGCCGACGTACATGAGGCGGCGTTCTTCTTCGATGTTGCCTTCTTCGACGCTGTCGGCGTGGGGAAACAGGCCCTCTTCGCAGCCGACGAGGTAGACGACGGGGTATTCGAGTCCTTTTGAGGCGTGGAGGGTGGACATTTTGACGGCGTCGCTTTCTTCGTCTTCGCGGCCGTCGAGCAGGGTCATGAGGGCGAGGGTTTGCGCCAGTTCGAGGAGGTTTTTGCCGCCTTCTTGGCCTTTTTTTGCCAGCCAGCGGCACAAATCCTGCACGTTGCGCCATTTGATTTCGCCGGCTTTGCCTTCTTCGCTGCCCAATAGGTGGGCTTCGTAGCCGATGTCGGTGAGCAGGTTCTGCATGAGTGCGCCGGCGTCTTCGTTTGCGGCGCGGCGGCGGTAGGTGTCGATAAGGTCGGTGAAGGCGGCGAGGCTTTGGCGGTTGCGTTCGGGCATGGGTTCGAGGGCGGCGGGGCTTTTGGCGGCGTCGCTAAGGCAGGCGGCATGGGATTTGGCGTAGTCGTTCAGACGGCCTAAGGTGGTGTCGCCGATGCCGCGTTTGGGGGTGGTGGCGGCGCGCAGGAAGGCGGGGTCGTCTTCGCGGTTGGCGATGAGGCGGATGTAGGAGAGGATATCTTTGATTTCGGCTTTGTCGAAGAAGCTTTGGCCGCCGGAGAGGCGGTAGGGGATGCGGGCGGCGCGCAGGGCTTCTTCGAAGACGCGTGCCTGGTGGTTGCCGCGGTAGAGGATGGCGAAGTCGGCGTATTTCAGACGGCCTTCGGCTATGGTTTTGCGGCGGGCGATTTCGCCGGCGACCCATTCGGCTTCGTGTTGTTCGTTTTGGCAGGCGGCGACGGTGACGATGTCGCCCATTCCGTAGTGCGACCACAGGGTTTTGGGGAAGAGTTTGGGGTTGTTTTGTATGACTTGGTTGGCGACTTTGAGGATGCGGGCGGTGGAGCGGTAGTTTTGTTCGAGTTTGACGATTTTGATTTGCGGGTAGTCGGTTTGCAGGCGGCGCAGGTTTTCCATGTCGGCGCCGCGCCAGGCGTAGATGGACTGGTCGTCGTCGCCGACGGCGGTAAACATGCCTTCGGCGCCGCAGAGCAGGCGCATGAGGGCGTATTGGCAGGTGTTGGTATCCTGACATTCGTCGATGAGCAGGTAGCGCAGGCGGTTTTGCCAGCGCAGGCGGATGTCGTCGGAGTCGCGCAGCAGCAGGGCGGGCAGGCGGATGAGGTCGTCGAAGTCGACGGCCTGGTAGCTGTGCAGGGTTTGCGCGTATGAGGCGTAAAGCCGGGCAATTTGTTTTTCCCAGTTGTTGTCGGCGGCCTGCACGGCCTGTTCGGGGGTTTGCAGGTCGTTTTTCCACAGGGAGATTTGGTGTTGGGCGGCGAAGATTTGTTCGCGGCCGCTGCTGCCGAGCAGTTCGCCGATGATTTTCGCGCTGTCGGAGGCGTCGAGGATGGAGAAGTTTTTTTTCAAACCGGCGTGTGCGGCTTCTTCGCGCAGGATTTTCATGCCCAGGGAGTGGAAGGTGGAGACGGTGAGGCCGCGCGTTTCGCGGCGGCCGAGCATGGCGGCAATGCGCTCCTGCATTTCGCGCGCGGCTTTGTTGGTGAAGGTGATGGCGGCGATGTGGCGGGGGGAGTAGCCCGCGTTGCGTATCATGTGGGCGATTTTTTCGGTGATGACGCGGGTTTTGCCGCTGCCTGCGCCGGCGAGGACGAAGAGGGGGCCGCCGAGATAGCGCACGGCTTCCTGTTGCTGGGGGTTGAGCTGCATGGTGTGAGGCCGTCTGAAAGGTCGGGAAACGGGATGGGGAAGGGGGCGGATTATAGCGGCTGCGGCGGAGGCCGTCTGAAAACCTTTCAGACGGCCTTTTTGTCGCGGGAGGCCGTCTGAAAGAGGGACAAGGCTATTTTTCCTGTTTTTTCAACAGCAGGCAGGACAGGGCGATGCAGCCTGCGGCGAAGGCGGCGATGGCGGCGTATTGCGGCAGCAGGTCGCGCAGGCCGAGGCCTTTGGCGAAAGTGCCGAGGCTGACGGTGAGATACCACGAGGCGGGGAAGATTTTGCCCATCGCGTAGCCGCCGCCGGAGAGGGTGGACATCGGGTAGAGAAAGCCCGAATAGTTCATGGTGGGAATCATGGCGATGATGGACGTGGCAAACAGCGCCGCCAGCTGCGATTTCACAAAACACGACACCAGCAGCCCCAGCGCGGTGGACGCGGCCACCATCAGCAGCGTGCCCGCCGCCAGCGCGGCAAAGCTGCCTTTGAGCGGCACGCCGAACCACAAGACCATCATCAGGAACGAGGCGGCGAAATTCACCATGCCCACGGCAATATAGGGCAGCTGTTTGCCGATCAGGTATTGCGCCGTCGAGGCGGGCGAGGCGTAGAAATTGGCGATCGAACCGGTTTCGCGCTCGCGCACCACGCCCACCGCCGCCATCATCGCCGGAATCATCATCAGCACCATCATCATCACGCCGGGCGAAACGGCGTTGATGCTGTCGAAATCCTGGTTGTAGAGAAAACGCGGCTCGACGGCGGCGGGGGGATCGAGCGGTACGGGCAGCCCTGTTGCCGCGATGCGGTCTTTGGTGTAGGCCGCCATCAGGCTGCCGATGTAGCCGCGTATATTGGTGGCGTTGAACGGCATCGCGCCGTCTATGTAAAAGCCCACTTCGGGCTTTTGCCCCCGTTCCAAATCGCGGCCGAAGCCGCTCGGAATGTCGATCACCAGCACCGCCTTCGAGCTTTGGAGCACGGTGTCGATTTCGGCTTCCGACTGTATCGGCGGCTGTTCGATAAAGTAGCGCGAGCCGGAAAAATACTCGGTGAGCTGGCGGCTTTGTGCCGTCTGGTCGCGGTCGTACACGGCGAATTTGAGGTTCTGCACGTCAAACGACACGCCCCACGATACCGCCGCCATCATAATCAGCGGGCCGAACACGGCGAAAAACAGCCTGATGCGGTCGCGCAGCAGCTCTTTGGCCTCGCGCACGGCAAAGGTGCGCACCATGGAAAACCAGTAGGCGAAGGAGGATGTGTCGAACTGCGGAGCGGGGTTTTCAGACGGCCTTTCGGCTTTGAGGCCGTCTGAAACACCGTACAGGGAATCGGCAGGCGGTTTGCCCCCACCCCAACCCTCCCCCGCGAGCGGGAGAGGGGGCAGATTGGCGGTGTGTTCGACGTTTTCAGACGGCCTTCTGCCTTCTGAAAGGCCGTCTGAAACGCCTGCCGCTTCACTCTCCCGCCCCTGCGCCTGCGCGGGGGAGGGCCGGGGTGGGGGTGGCGTTTCGGCAGAAACGCTTTGCCGCGCGGGTTCGACAGTTTCAGACGGCCTTTCAAGAAGGCCGTCTGAAACCGCCTTCCCGCCGTTTTCCTCCGCTTCCGCATCAATCAGATACCGCACAAACGCCTCTTCCAAATCGGGGGCACGGCGGCGTTGCACCAGCTCCTGCGGCGCGCCGACGGCCAGCACGCGGCCTTTGTGCATAAAGGAAATACGGTCGCAGCGCTCGGCCTCGTTCATAAAGTGGGTGGACACGAAAATGGTGATTTTGTCCTGCCGCGACAGTTTCAGCAGATGCCGCCAGAACATATCGCGGGCGGCGGGATCAACGCCCGATGTCGGCTCGTCGAGAATCAGGATTTCGGGGTGGTGCAGGCAGGCGGCGGCCAGTTGCAGGCGTTGGCGGATGCCCAAAGGCAGCGAGGCGGGCGCGGTGTCGGCCACGTCGGCGAGGTCGAACTGTTCGAGTGCTTCGGCCACCGCCGCCGCGCCCCTGCCGCCCATATCGTAAAGCTCGGCGTGCAGTTGCAGGTTTTGCCGCACGCTCAATTCTTCATACAACGAAAACGCCTGCGACATATAACCGACGCGCATTTTGGTTTCGATGCCGCCAGCGCTGGCCGGCCGCCCCAAAATCTCTGCCGTGCCCTCGGTGGCTTCCAACAGTCCGGTGAGCATTTTCATGGTGGTGGACTTGCCGCAGCCGTTGCTGCCCAAAAAGCCGAAAATCTCGCCCTTTTGGATGGTGAAACTCACATGGTCCACGGCGGTGAAACTGCCGAAACGCTTGGTCAGGCCGTGCGCCTCCATCGCGGGCGGCGCGTCGGGCACGGGCACGAAAGGCGTGAGTTCCAAGCCGCCCGAGCCCTGCTGTTTTTCCGGCGGCAGCATTTTGATATAGGCTTCTTCGAGGTTGTCCGTGCCGTATTCGCGCAGCACCTCGGCGGTGGGCTTGTTTTCCAGCAGCCGCCCCGCATCCATCGCCAAGAGCCGTTCAAACTGCTGCGCCTCTTCGATATAGGCGGTGGCGACAATCACCGTCATGCCCGCGTGTTCCTGCCGCAAGTCGTCCACCAAAGCCCAAAACTGGCGGCGCGAGAGCGGGTCAACGCCTGTGGTCGGCTCGTCGAGAATCAGCAAATCGGGGCTGTGCACCAGTGCGCAGCACAGGCTGGCCTTCTGCTTCATCCCGCCCGAGAGCTTGCCCGCCGCACGATCCACAAACGGCAGCAGCCCCGTGGCCTCGGTGAGCCGACGGATGCGCTCCTGCCGCTGTTTGGCGTTCAGGCCGAACATCCGCGCATGGAAATCGATGTTTTCGGCCACGGTGAGCGTGGGATAAAGATTGCGCCCCAAACCCTGCGGCATAAAGGCCACGCGGTGCGACATGTGCAGCCGCACGTTTTTGTCGGCCATATCGCCGCCGAGCACTTCCACCCGCCCGCCCTGAATCACGCGCACGCCCGCAATCAGCGAGAGCAGCGTCGATTTGCCCACGCCGTCCGGCCCGATCAGGCCGACGGTGGCGCCGCGCGGAATGTCGAGCGACACATCGTCGAGGGCTTGGGTTTTGCCGAAACGGTGGGAGAGACGGGAAATGGAAACGGCGTTCATGGGAAAACTTTACAGGGGATTTTTCAGAAAGGGCAGCGGCCTGTTTGAGGCCGTCTGAAAAAGGCGGCGTGCGCTGAAAACGGCCTTTATAGCGAAAAAAACGCGCCGAGCCAACCGCCGCGCCGCTTCGGCAGCAAAAGGCGGCGCGGCAAAGGAAAAAGGCCGTCTGAAAACGCGGGAGGGTTTTCAGACGGCCTCTGCCGCTTTTGCGGCATCAGGCGGTTTGTTCGAGCTCGACAGCGGCGGCCAAGAGCGACAGGCGCGCCATCACGCCGTAGACATAGAGGCGGTTGCAGCCGCAGTCGGGGTCGGCGGCGTTGGTTTGCGGCACGCCCAATTCCTGCCACTGCTCGAACACGCGCTTGTTCGGCTCGTCGTCCTGCTCCTGCGCGCCGCCGTCTTCGGCAACGGGGATGATGTGGTTGAGCTGGACGAAGGACATACCGGTGGCGTTGAGGTTTTCGTCGGCGGCGCGGCCTTCGTGGACGCGGAAAAAACCGCCGACGACGAAGCGGTCGATCATGTACACCACGGGTTCGGACACCGAGCCGTTGACGGTTTCGTAGGTGTAAATGCCTTCCTGCACAATGACCTCGCTCACTTCCAGGCCTTCTTTGATTTTCGCCATTTTGTTGCGGTTTTTGCGGTTGAGGCCGCGCACTTCGTCGGCGGATTTGACGCTCATCACGCCCATGCCGTAAGTACCCGCGTCGGCTTTGACGATCACAAAAGGTTGGTCGGTGATGCCTTTTTCGTCGTATTTCGCCTGTATTTTCGCCAACATTCTGTCCACAGCCTCAGCCAGCGCGTCTTCGCCCTCGCGCTCTTGGAAGTTGAGGCCGGAAATCTGCTCGAAGTAGGGATTGATCTGCCATTCGTCGAGCCCCACCAGTTCGGCAAACTCGGCGGCGATGTGGTTGTAGGCGGCGAAATGGGCGGTTTTGCGCCGCGTCGTCCAACCGCCGTGCAGCGGCGGCAGCACGGTTTGGCTGATGTCTTTGAGGATGTCGGGCACGCCGGCAGAGAGATCGTTGTTGAGCAGGATGAGGCAGGGCGAGAAGCCGTCGGCCAGATGGACGCGGCCGCGCGTGCGTTGCAGCGGCTCGAGGGTGATGGTGTCGCCGAGGGCGGTGGTGAATTCCGTGGGTGCGGTGATTTCGGGGTTGAGGCTGCCTAGGCGCACTTCAAAGCCTGCGGTGCGCAGGATGGTGCTGAGGGCATGGACGTTTTGCAGGTAGAAGGTGTTGCGGGTGTGGTTTTCGGGCACGATGAGCACGGATTTGGCCTGCGGGCAGGCGCGCTCCACTGCGTCTTGGGCGGCATGGGCGGCGAGTTGGACGAATTGGGGGTTGAGGTTGTTGAAGCCGCCGGGGAAAAGGTTCATGTCGATGGAGGCCATTTTGTAACCGGCGTTGCGGATGTCGACCGAGCCGTAAAAGGGCGGGGTGTGCTCTTTCCATTTGGCGCGGAACCAGGCTTCGATCTGCGGCTGTTTGGCCAGGATTTTGCGCTCGAAGGCCTGGAGTTCGCTCAGATATGTTTCGGACATCACGGCTAGGGGCATTTCGTTTACCTGTCTGCTGGATTGAAAATCCGCGCATGATAGGGTTTTCAGACGGCCTGTACAAGTAACGCCCGTTTTTATCCTTATTGCCCGAAGTTCTTTGCAGACCGTCTGAAAAGGCGGTTTCGGCGGAGTTTAAAACGCTGTTTGCGGTTTTCAGACGGCCTGTCGTGTGTCCGTCAGAAAGGCCGTTGCCGCCTATACCCCTTCGGGACATAACGCGGGAATGACGTTTCTGAAACTCAGGCCAGCATTTGCGGCGGGATTTCGCACACGGGTATCGGGCGGATTTTGTGCTGGGCGGCGCGGTTGAGGCGGGTGTAGATGTCGAACACTTCCTGCTCGCGGCCGGAAAAATCGTCGCGCGTTTTGCCCGCTTCGGCGGCGGCCATGGCGCGTTCGAGTTCGGGATAACTCGCGCCCATCTGCGCTTCGTCGGTGCGCTCGGTGTCCCACAGGCCGTCGGTCGGCACGGCTTGGCGGATGGCGGGCAGGATGTCAAGGTGGTCAGCCAGTTCGTACACCTGCGTTTTGGTGAGGCCGGCTATCGGGCTGAGGTCGACGCCGCCGTCGCCGTATTTGGTGAAGAAGCCGACGCCGAAATCTTCGATTTTGTTGCCCGTACCCGCCACGAGCAGGCCGTTGATTTGCGCGTAGTAATAGAGGGTGAGCATACGCAGGCGGGCGCGGCTGTTGGCAAGGGCGAGCTGCTTGGCGGGGTATTCGGCTTCGTCTACGTTGACGGTGTCGGCAAACAGGTTAAACGTGGGCGTGAGGTCGGCGCGCAGGCTTTTGACGTTGGCAAACGCGCTTTGCAGGCGCGCGATATGCTCCTGCGCGCGGCTGACCTGGTCGGCCTGCTGGCGGATGGGCATTTCCAGCAGCAGAACGTTGAGGCCGCTGCGGGCGGCGAGGGCGGAGACGACGGCGGAATCGACGCCGCCGGAAATGCCGACGGCAAAGCCTTTGGCGCGGGCGGAGGCGGCGTAGTCCTGTAGCCAGCGGACAATGTGTCCGGCTACGGCTTGTGTTTGCATGGAAAATCCTTTTTCAGACGGCCTAGGGCGTGTTGACAATCAACACGCCCTAGGGGCTGTTGACATTCAGCTTGCGAAGCGGTTTTTTGAGGAAAAATTCGCGGATGCAAGGAAAAAAGCACAGCAAGATTGGACATCTTGCGAGCATTTTTGACGCGGCAGGCGCGGATTTTTACCAAAAACACCGCCGCAAGGCTGATTGTCAACAGACCCTAGGGGCAGGGGAGGGCGGGAAAACGGGCGGCACTATAACCCGCGCCTGCGGGCTTTACAATCCGAAAGCGGGGCAGGACGGTTTCAGACGGCCTGCCGCTTCTGCTAGAATCCGCGCTTTCCGTTTTCACCGCACGAACCGAGACCGCCATGCTGGAAGTTTTCAATATCACCGCGCCGATTTTCCTGATTATCGGCCTGGGCTGGGCGGCAGTGCGCGGCGGCGTGTTCCGTTTCGAGGAGTTGCGCGGCGCGGCGAAATTCGTGATGAAAATCGGCCTGCCCGCGCTGGTGTTTTTCGCCATCGCGGGCAAACCGTTCCGCGAAGTGTTTGACGCGGCGTATCTTTTGGGCTACGGCGGCGCGACGCTGGCGCTGTTTGCCCTCGGCGCGCTTGTGGTGCGCCTGCGCGGCGGCGACGGCACGCTTTCGGCGCTGGGTGGTTTTTCCGTATCGTTTTCCAACACCGGCTTCATCGGCTATCCGCTGCTGGCGATGGTGATCGGCGAGGCGGCCGCGCCGTATTTCGCCATGAACGTGCTGGTGGAAAATATGTTTCTGATTCCACTGTTTTTCCTGTTGGCCGACTCGGCGGGCGGGCAGGGCGGAGGCCGTCTGAAAACGCTGCTGCCCGTAGCGAAAAACCTGTTGAAAAACCCGATTATCCTCGCCCAGTTTGCCGCGCTGCCGTTTGCCTTAGGCTGGCTGCCGCTGCCCGGGGCGCTGCTGAAAACCTCGTCCGTCCTTGCCGCAGGCGCCGCGCCTGTTGCCCTGTTTGTTATCGGCGGCAGCCTCGTCGGCCTGAAACTCGGCGGCAAACTGGCCGACATCCTGATCTTGACCCTGCTGAAATTGGCCGTGTTCCCGCTGCTGACCGTGTTGTTCCTGCTGCTTTTGGGTGCGGGCAGGGACACGCTGTTTGCCGGTGCGCTGCTTTCCTGCGTGCCGATGGCGAGCATGGTGGCCATCGTCCACAGCCAATACGGCCACGAACAGCGCGGCGCCGCCATCATGCTGCTGACCACCGTGCTGTCTTTCGCCAGCATCTCGCTGGTGCTGCTGTTCGGCCGTTAAACCCTAAACACAAAGAACCGACAATATGCAAAACCCCGTTCCCGAAGAAATCCGCCTGCGCCCCGACCGCGCCGTCCTCGCCCTCGTTTACGGCGGCCAAACGCGCGAACTGCCCGCCGAATACCTGCGCGTCTATTCCCCCAGCGCGCAAGTGCGCGGCCACGCCCCCGGCCAGGAAGTTTTGCAGACCGGCAAACTCGGCGTCCTGATTAACGACCTCGAACCCGTCGGCCACTACGCCCTGAAAATCGTCTTTTCAGACGGCCACGACAGCGGCCTCTACGACTGGGACTATCTGTATAAACTGGCACACGGATACGATACAATGTGGCGCGACTACCTCGCCCGCCTCGAAGCCGCCGGTGCCTCGCGCACACCGTCCGCCGCCGACGCCCCCGTGCCGAAAAAGAAAGGCGGACACGGCTGCGGCGGCGGAAGCTGCGGTGGGCATTGAAGGCCGTCTGAAACCCCTGTCACAGAAAGAAAAACACCCATGAGCGAGCAAAAAACCCACTTCGGTTTCTCCACCGTCAACGAAAACGAAAAAGCCGGCAAAGTGGCCGAAGTGTTCCACTCCGTCGCCAAAAACTACGACATCATGAACGACGTGATGTCCGGCGGCCTGCACCGCGTGTGGAAACACTTCACCATCCACACCGCGCGCCTGAAAAAAGGCGACAAAGTGCTCGACATCGCCGGCGGCACGGGCGATTTGTCGCGCGGCTGGGCGAAACGCGTAGGCAAAGAGGGCGAAGTGTGGCTCACCGACATCAACTCCTCCATGCTCACCGTCGGCCGCGACCGCCTGCTCAACGAAGGCCTGATTCTGCCCGTGTCGCTGGCCGACGCGGAGAAGCTGCCGTTTCCCGACAACTATTTCAACCTCGTGTCCGTCGCTTTCGGCCTGCGCAACATGACCCACAAAGACGCCGCGCTCAAAGAAATGTACCGCGTGATCAAACCCGGCGGCACGCTTTTGGTGCTCGAGTTTTCCAAGGTTTACAAGCCGCTGGAGGGCGCGTACGACGTGTACTCGTTCAAACTGCTGCCGCTGATGGGCAAACTCATCGCCAAAGACGCCGACAGCTACCAATACCTCGCCGAGTCCATCCGTATGCATCCCGATCAGGAAACGCTCAAACAGATGATGCTCGACGCGGGCTTCGACAGCGTCGATTACCACAACATGAGCGCAGGCATCGTTGCCTTACACAAAGGCGTGAAATTCTGATTGTGACAAGCGCTGCGGTTGTCAGGCCGTCTGAAAGCACGCTTTAACGAAGTGAAAACGGAAGAATCGGTTAAAACAGGTTTGTATGCTGTAAGTTTAATTTCGCATAATTGATATTATGTTAAATTTTTATAGTATACGTTAAAGCAGCATGAGTAAGGCTGCTTTTTTGAATATCCCCTTTCACGATAAACCCGACACGTCTCTTCATTGAAGCCTCGCTTGTAAAAGGCCTGCTTCCGCAATTTTGATTTCTGCGGCGGCAGGCCGCTTTGTTTTGCTTCTTTCTCGTGATGAACCCCGATTTTGTTTCCGATACGGCTGCCCGGCTGCGGCGGCAGCAACAGCAGGCCGCCGATGCCTATGCGCTGTGGCGGCGTCCCGAAGAATTTTTCAGCCGTTGGGCTTTGGCTGTCGATCAGGCGGTTTGCGGCGTGTGGGCGCATTTTTTTCCCGACGGCGGTAGTTGTCTGTTGGCGGCAGGCGGTTACGGGCGAGGCGAGGTTTATCCGTTTTCCGACACCGATTTGGTGCTGGTTTGCGCCGAGGCGCCGGACGGAGCGCAACAGGAGCGGATAGCCGCTCTGGTACAGGCTTGGTGGGACATCGGTTTGGCACCTGCCGTGAAATCGGGCACGGTGGCGGAACTTTGCGCGGCCGCGCGCGACGATCTGACCGCCGACACCGCCTTTCTCGAAGCGCGTTTTCTCTGCGGCAACAAAGATTTGGCGGAACAATTCACTGCCGCTTTGGAGGCGCAGCGCAATCCGGCGGCCTTTGTCGAAGGCAAACTTTTGGAAATGCGCCAGCGGCACAACAAACAGCAGGGGGCGGGCGCGCTGCTCGAACCGAATGTGAAAACCTGTCCCGGCGGGCTGCGCGACATCCATACCATGCTGTGGCTGGCCAAAGCGCAGGGGCTGGACGCCGGCATCGCCGCCCTGCTCCGCCGCCGCATCCTCACGCGCGCCGAAGCCGCGCTTCTGGTACGCAGCCACCGCAATCTGGCTGCCATCCGCATCGATCTGCACTTGGCGGCCGGGCGCGAGGAAGACCGGCTGGTTTTCGATCTGCAAAACCGTTTGGCGGACGGTATGCCCGATGCGCCCGGCAGAGGCCGTCTGAAAAAAAACGAGCGGCTGATGAGCGGCTTTTACCGCGCCGCCAAGGCAGTAAAGCAGCTCAACGGCATTATCCTGCCGATGCTGCGCGGCCGCGTGTATTCGCCGCTGCCGCGTATCGTGCGCGACATCGACGCCGACTATTACCAAATCGGCAACCAGCTGGCCGTGCGCGACAAAAACCTGTTCGGCAGGCAGCCCGAACACATTTTCCGCGCCGTGGAGATTTTGCAGACGCGCAGCGATTTGAGCGAATTGGCGCCGAAAACCCTGCGCGCCTGGTGGGCGGCCACGCGCCATATCGATGCCGCGTTTTACGCCGACGAAACCAACCGCCGCCGCTTTATCGGCTTTTTCCGCTACGGCAGCGGCCTCACCCACACCATGCGTTTTCTCAACCTCTACGGCGTGCTTGGCCGCTACCTGCCCGCGTGGGAAAACATCGTGGGCCTGTTGCAGCACGACCTCTTCCACATCTACCCCGTCGACGACCACATCCTCACCGTCCTGCGCAATATGCGGCGGCTGGCGATGGAGCAGCACCTGCACGAGCTGCCTTTCGCCTCTTCCCTGATGCACGCGTTTGCCAAGCCCTACGTTCTCTATCTCGCCACCCTCTTCCACGACATCGCCAAAGGACGCGGCGGCGACCACTCCCGCGAAGGCGTGGCCGACGCCCGCCGTTTTGCCGCTGACCACTTCATGTCGTCTGAAGATGCCGAACTGCTCTGCTGGCTGGTGGAAAACCATCTTTTAATGTCGCTTACCGCGCAGAAAGAAGACATCCAAGACCCCGAAGTCGTCGCCCGCTTCTGCCGCCGCGTTCAGACGGCCGAACGCCTGTCCGCCCTGTATCTGCTCACCGTTGCCGACATCCGCGGCACCAACCCCAAACTGTGGAACTCGTGGAAAGCGGGTCTCTTACACACTCTTTTTCAGACGGCCTCCCGCCATCTCTCCGGAAATCCCGATAGCCGCGAAGCCGTTACCGGCCGCCGCCAAAGTGCCGCCGCAGCCGCCCTCGCCCAAGCCGGATACGACGAAAAACAGCGCCGCCGCCTGTGGAAAGCCCTCGGCGAAGCCTATTTCGTGCGCCATCAGGAAAGCGAAATCCTCTGGCACACCGCCGCCGTCGCCGCCGATCCCGAAGCCCCCTTTGCCCGTATCCGCCCCCACCCCGCCGACCCCGGCATGCTGCAAATCGCCGCCTATCTGCCCAACGCACACGGCATTTTCTCGGGTCTGTGCCGCATCCTCGCCCGCCACAATCTCGACATCGCCGCTGCGCGTGCCTTTGTTACCGACCACGATTTTGTCCTCGACACCTTCGCCGTGCGCCCGCCCGAAGGCAGCACAGATGCCGACCGCGGCCGCATCGAAGCCGCGCTGATGCACGATCTCACAGCCTTCCTCCACGGCAGCCCTGCGCCCGCACCCGCTGCCGGGCGCATTCCCAGCCGCCGCGCCCGCCACCTGCCCATCGCCCCGCTGATCGACATCCAGGCGGAAGAAGAACAGCCCGGCTGGTATACCCTCACCCTCACCGCCGTCAACCGCCCCGGCCTGCTCGCCGACACCGCCGACATCTTCAACCGTCACGCCATCAGCCTGCGTTACGCCAAAATCAACACCTCCGACGAGCGCGCCGAAGACAGCTTCCTGCTCTACGCGCCGCAGCTGGCCGACCCGAACCGCCAAGTGGCGCTGAAAAAAGATTTGCGCGGCGTGTTGGCCGTCTGAAAGCCGTTCTGCTCCAAATCTTTTGCAGGCCGTCTGAAAACCACTCCGCCTTTTTGCGTTTGCCATGGCGGCGGACGGAGGCCGTCTGAAAAAACACCGCAGGCTTTCAGACGGCCTCTGTCTTTGCCATACCGCGCCAGCCATTGTTTGCTAAAATGCGCGCCCTGCCGGATGCCTCCGGCTTGTGTTTTTTCCGCAACCGTTTTGTTTTTCAGACGGCCTTAAAAATGCCCGCAGGTGTCCACCTTGCTGTGCTTTTTTCCTTGCATTCGGGCATTTTTTACTCAAAAAACCGTCTCGCAAGCCGAATGTCACTACACCCCTGATGCCGTCTGAAACTTTGGAATCTTTATGCTGCTCGATGCAAACCGTTACTCCCCCGCCGTTTTCTTTAAGGAAGCCAAAGCGCTGGCCGTGCTGGCCTGGCCGATGATGCTGGCGCAGATTGCGGCGGTGGGGCTGGGCTTCGTCGATACGGTGATGGCGGGCGGCGCGGGCAAGGAAGACCTGGCGGCGGTGGCGCTGGGCAGCTCGGCCTTTGCCACGGTGTTCATCACCTGGATGGGCGTGATGGCGGCGCTCAATCCGATTGTGTCGCAGCTCAACGGCGCAGGAAAATATGCCGAAGTCGGCGAAACGGGGCGGCAGGGTTTGTGGTTCGGCCTGTTTCTCGGAATGGCGGGCATGGTGCTGCTGCTGGCGGCGGTTCCGCCCTTTCTGGCCTATCTCGACCTGCCGCCGCGGGTGGAGAAAATGCTGGCGCAGTATATGTGGTTCACTGCGCCTGCGATGCCGGCGATGATGCTGCACCGCGCCCTGCACGCCTACACGTCGAGCCTGAATAAAACGCAGGCGCTGATGTGGATCAGTTGGGCGGCTCTGGCGCTGAATGTTCCGCTCAACTATATGTTTGTTTACGGGAAATTCGGCATGCCCGAATTGGGCGGCGCGGGCTGCGGGCTGGCGACGATGCTGGTTTGCTGGTTTCAGGCGGCGGCTTTGTGGCTTTATGTGAAAAAAGCGGATTATTTCCGCCGCTTCGGCATGGCGGGCGGCTTTTCCAAGCCCGATTGGGCAGCGCAGAAACAGTTTTGGCAGCTGGGCTGGCCGTCGGGGCTGTCGTATTTTCTCGAAGCCAGCCTGTTTACCTTCATCATGTTCCTGATTGCCAAATTCGGCGAAGACTATGTGGCCGCGCAGCAGGTCGTGATCAGCCTGACGGGGATTATCTACATGATTCCGCAGGCTTTGGGCGCGGCGGTTACCGTGCGCGTCGGCTTTGCGCTGGGCAGGCGGCAGCGGCGGCGGGCGCGTTATATTTCCGGCGTCGGCATCGTGCTCGGACTGGGCTTGGCGCTGTGCACGATGAGCCTGCTGATGCTGCTGCGCGCACCGCTGGCGTCGATGTACACCGACGATGCCGCCGTGCTGTCGTTGGCCGCTTCCGTGCTGCTGTTTGCCGCGCTGTTCCAGCTTTTTGATTTCACCCAGTGCATTTCTTCCTACGCCCTGCGCGGCTACAAAATCACCAAAGCGCCGATGCTGGTACACGGCATTGCCTTTTGGGGCTTCGGCCTGCTGCCCGGCTGGCTGCTGGCCAATCTTGCCGGCATGAAGATTTACGGCTTCTGGACGGCGCTGATCGTATCGCTGGCCGCCGCCGCCGTGCTGCTTGTGTGGCTCTTGGAAAAACACAGCAAAAACCTGTCGAACGATAAAGGCCTGTTGCTATGAAAATACTCGAAAACGTCGATTTGCGCCCCTTCAACACCTTCGGCCTGAACGCACGGGCGCGTTTTTTTGTCGAGCTGGACGATGCCGCCGCCCTGCCCGACGTGTGCGCCCTGCCCTGCTTTAACCGCGCCAAGGTGCTGTGGCTGGGTGGCGGCAGCAACATCCTGCTGCGCGGCGACTATCCCGGCCTGGTGGTGAAAATGGCGGCAAAAGGCATCCGCGAAACCGCCCGTTCCGACGGCACCGTGCTTGTCGAAGCGCAGGCGGGCGAAATCTGGCACGACTTCGTGCGGCACACTGTCGCCCTCGGCCTGAACGGGCTGGAAAACCTCAGCCTGATACCCGGCACGGTCGGCGCCGCGCCCGTGCAGAACATCGGCGCCTACGGCGTCGAAGTGAAAGACCTGATCCGCTCGGTGCGCTGTTTCGATCTCGACACCGGCCGCTTCGTCACGCTGGACAATGCGCAATGCCGCTTCGCCTACCGCGACAGCCTGTTCAAGCAGGAAGGTCTCGGCCGCTACGTCATTACCGCCGTCACCTTCGCCCTGTCCGAACGCTTCGAGGCGAAAACGGGCTACGGCGACCTGGCCGCCGTGTTGGCGGAAATCTGCGGCGGCCGCAGCCCTTGCGCCGCCGACATTTCACAAGCCGTCTGCCGCATCCGCCGCGCCAAGCTGCCCGACCCGCAGGTGCAGGGCAATGTCGGCAGCTTCTTCAAAAACCCCGTCGTTGCGGCAGAACAAGCCGACCGTCTTGCCGCCGCCTTCCCCGATATGCCGCGCTACCCGCAGGGCGACGGCTCGGTAAAGCTTGCGGCAGGCTGGCTTATCGACCAATGCGGTCTGAAAGGCCGCACCGTCGGCGGTGCGGCGGTGCACGGCAAACAGGCGCTGGTTTTGGTGAACACCGGCCGCGCCACCGCAGCCGACGTTGCCGCCCTCGCCGACGAAGTGCGCGGGCAGGTTCGGGCACGTTTCGGCGTCGAACTGGAAGCCGAGCCGGGCTGGGTTTGATATTCAGACGGCCTGAACCCGTTTCACTATATAGTGAGCCAAAATAAAAAATCTACGGCGTTGCTGCGCCTTGCCGTACTACCTGTACTGTCTTCGGCTTGCTGCCTTGTATCTTTTTTATTTTGACTCACTATACAAGCGCCCTGCCCTGCGGCAAAAAGGCCGTCTGAAACCTGTTTTCAGACGGCCTTTGGTGTTTTCTCCGTTTTCAGACGGCCTATTTGGGCGTGTAGCGTCCGGCCATGGCTTTATAGACCATGTTTTCGTATTTCAGGGTTTCGTAACGCTGGTTCAGCACGTTTTGCGCCGTGCCGTATTCGCTGTTGAGTGCAGTGAGCCAGTCTTTGAGCTCGTTTTTGCCGTGTTGGTAGCGCACTTGGTAGTAGCGGCTGTTTTTGCGGTCGAGTGTGTAACGCTGCTCTTGGTTGGCAAGCTGGGCTTGGGCGTTTTGGTAGGCCAGATAATTGGTGTTGACTTCGTTGAGTGCGGTGGTGAGGGCTTTTTCAAACGACAGACGGGCGTTGTCGAAATTGGCCTGTGCGGTTTTGTCGTTCCATTTCAAGGTGTTCCAGTTGAGAAACGGCAGGTTGACCGCCACCGTGCCGCCCAGCATGGGGACGTTGAACGCGCTTTTGGCTTGGTTTGACGATGTGCTCAAAGTCGCGCCCAGTGTGATGCTCGGATACCAGCTTCGTTTTTGCGCGGTGAGCGATTGCAGGGAAGACTGCACTCGGTATTCGGCGGCGCGCAAATCGGGGCGGTTGGCCAATACGGTGATGGGCACGTTCAAATCCACGCCTTTGACGCCCGGAAGGCGGTAGGCGGCGGGATCGGCGGCGATGGTTTCGTTTGGTTTCAAATTCAGCAGGTTGCGCAGAGTTTGGATTTGCGCCTCGCGGCTGTTTTTCAGCGAAATCAGGCTGTTTTGCGCGGAAAGCAGCGATTGGCGCGCCTGCGTCGGCTCGCTGGAATCGGCGCGGCCGAGGCGGAATTTGGCATCGGTAATGCGGGCGATTTCCTGATATTGCTTGACGGATTTTTCGGCCAGCGTCATGGCTTCGTTGAGGTAGGCGATGTTGAAATAAGCGTCGGCTACATTGTTCACCAGCGTGAGCCGCGTGTTGGCCATATCCTGCTGCGTGGCCTGATATTCCCACACTTGCGCGTCGGCGGTGGCACTGAGTTTGCGCCACAAATCCAGCTCGTAGCTCAAACCGAGCTGGCTGCCGTAGGTGCTGCCGCGATCGCCGGTTTTGAGGTTTTTCGAGGTGGAGGCGTTGAGTGCGCCGCTGAATTTGGGCACTAAGTCCGCGCCGAGAATATTGGCCTGATACAGGGCTTTGTTGACGCTGATGGCGGCCTGTTTCAGGTCGATATTATTGGCCAGAGCCTGCTCGGTCAGCGCGTTAAGCTGCGGGCTTTGGTAGATTTCCCACCAGTTCCCGTTTACGTCGTAACGCTCAGCGGCTTCGGCAGCAGACATCACTTTGCCCGTGGATTCAAGCGTGAGTGCCTGCTCGGTGCTGTGCACGGCGCAGCCGCTCAATACAGCGGCAAGGATGAGGACGGAGGTCGTCTGAAAGAGGGGTTTGGTTTGCATAATGTGATTCCGTTTAAGTTTCAGACGGCCTTTTGATATTCAAACCCAAAAGGCCGTCTGAAAAAGTTTAATCCTGCGCCAGCGCGTCGATCGGGTTGAGTTTGGAGGCGCGGTTGGCGGGCATAAAGCCGAAGGCCACGCCGATGGCGGTGGAGCAGACCACTGCGCCGACGATCGAGAGGGTAGAGAAGGTCATCGGGAAGTCGGTTACAAACTGGTTGAACAACACACCAATAGCCAGCGAAATGCCCACGCCGATGAGGCCGCCGATGAGGCAGATGAGCACGGCTTCAATCAGAAACTGCTGCAAGATGTTGCTGCGCCTTGCGCCGATGGCCATGCGCACGCCGATTTCTTTGGTGCGCTCGGTTACGGACACGAGCATGATGTTCATCACGCCGATACCGCCGACCACCAGCGAAATCACGGCGATGCTGGAAATCAAAAGCTTCATCGTGCCGGTGGTTTTTTCCACCATCTGCTTGATGCTGTCGCTGTTGTTCATGAAGAAGTCTTCCGTGCCGTGCCGCGCTTTCAAAAGCTCGGTCAGGCTTTTTTCGGCCACTTGGCTGCTCACGTCGTCTTTGATTTTCACGGTAATCGAGCTGGCGTAGGTTTCGCCGGTAATCTGGTGCATCACGGTGGTGTAGGGCGACCACACCATCAGCGAGTCGGAGCTGCCGAAGTTGTTTTCTTCTTTTTGCAGCACGCCGATCACAGTGAGCGGGCGTTTTTTGAACAGGATGGTTTTGCCCAGCGGGTCAACGCCGTCGCCGAAGAGTTTGGTTTTAACGTTGTCGTCCACCACAGCCACTTGCGCGTCCTGTTTGATGTCGTCTTCGTCAAACAGCCGACCCGAGGCGAGTTTGAGGCCGCGCACGTCGAAATACTGGTCGCCCACGCCGTAGAGCATGGCGGTGAGGTCGGTGTTGCGGTAGGTGAGTGTGCCGCTCGATGAGGTTTGCGGGGTTACGGAGGCCACGTAGCCTTGTTTGGCGATGGCCTGCGCGTCGGCAATCGTGAGCGTTTTGATTCGGCTGCTGCGCCGGTCGCCGAAGCCGCGCCCGGGGAAAATGCTCACGGTGTTGGTGCCCATCGAGTTGATGTCTTGAAGGATTTTCTGCTGCGAGCCGTTGCCCAAGGCCACTACGGACACCACCGAGGCGATGCCGATGATGATGCCGAGCATGGTGAGCAGTGAGCGCATTTTGTGCGCGGTAATCGCCTGCACCGACATTTTGAAGGCTTCCATAAACTGATCGTAATAAAACGACCACGAGGCGTTTTCTTTCACGCGCTCGACGCTGCTGGGCGGGATGTCGGGGTTTTTCACGGTGTCGGAAATGATTTCGCCGTCGCGGATTTCGATCACGCGGTTGGCGTTGGCGGCGATGCCGGGGTCGTGCGTTACCATAATCACGGTATGCCCGTCTTGGTGCAGCTTGTGGATGATTTCCATCACGTTTTTGCCGCTGGCGGTGTCGAGCGCGCCGGTGGGTTCGTCGGCGAAGATGATTTCGCCGCCGTTCATCAGGGCGCGGGCGATGGACACGCGCTGCTGCTGGCCGCCGGAGAGTTCGTTGGGTTTGTTGTTTTCTTTGCTTTGCAAACCCAAATCGTGCAGCAGTTTTTCGGCGCGTTCGGAACGCTCTTTGTGCGCCGCGCCCATATACACGGCGGGCAGGGCGACGTTGTCGCGGGCGGTCAGCGAGCCCAAGAGGTTGTAACGCTGGAAGATAAAGCCGAAGCGTTCGCGCCGCAGCCCCGCCAGTTCGTCGGGATTCATTTTCGAGGTTTCGATGCCGTCGATCTGATACGAACCCGATGTGGCGGTGTCGAGGCAGCCCAAGATGTTCATCAGCGTGGACTTGCCCGAGCCGGACTGGCCGATGATGGCGACGAAATCGCCTTTTTCGATGGAAAGGCTCACGTTTTTCAAAACATGAACGCGGTTTTCGCCGCTGCCGAAGTAGCGGTTGATGTTTTTACATTCGATCAAGCTCATGGTGTTTCCTGATAAAGCATGGTTTGAGAGATTCAAGGCCGTCTGAAAGGCTTTCAGACGGCCTTTTCACGCTTTATCGCGGCGGGCCCATCATGGCGCGTTCGCTGTTTTGCGCCTGCTCGGCCGCGCTGATTTCGGAAAGAATCACCTGCTCGCCCTCGCTCACGCCGCTTTTGATTTCGGTGCGCGTGCCGTCTTTGAGGCCGACGCTCACTTCTTTCTGCACGGCGTTGCCGTCTTTGCCCAACACGCGCACATAAGATTTGCCGCCCTGTTTTTTCACGGCCATCGTCGGCACAGTCAGCACATTTTTCACGCCGCTGATTTCGATGGTGTTTTGTGTGGTCATGCCGATGGAGAGTTTGCCGTCTTCATTGGGCACAAGTGCGCGGGCGTAGTAGTAAATCGCGCTGGAAGTGGTGTCGGTGCTGGTGGTGTAGCTGCCCAGCGACATGGTGGTCAGGCCGGGATCAACGCTTTCGAGCTTGGCTTTAATCGGGTTGTCCGGCTCGGACAAAATGGTAAACGAAATGTCCTGCCCCGCTTTGACTTTGGTGATGTCGCCCTCGGCAATCTGCATTTTGTTGAGCATGGTTTGCAGATTGGCAAGCTGGATGATGGTGGGGGTGGACTGCACCGCGTTCACTGTTTGGCCTTCTTCCACCGGCACGGCGACGACTGTGCCGTCCATCGGCGCGGTAATGCGCGTGTAGCCCAAATCCGATTCGGCGGTGTTGATGGAGATTTTGGTTTGATTAATCGAGGCTTTGAGTTCGGCCACCGTTGCTTTGGCGGCGGCTAAGGTATCTTGCGCGCTTTCGAGGTTTTCTTTGGACGTGGCCTCTTCTTTCCACAGCGCGGCTTCGCGTTTGTATTTTTTCTCGGCGGTGTTCAAGGCAATCTGCGCCGAAACCAGCTTGGCCTGATAGGTTTCCAGCTTGGATTTTTCCGTGTTCAGCGCGTTCACCTGCGTGGTCGAATTGATTTCCGCCACCAAGTCGCCTTTTTTAATCTGCTGCCCCAGCGTTACGTACAGCTTTTTAATCTGCCCCGAAGCCTGCGCGCCCACAGACACCAGATTCGACGGAGAAATCTCGCCCGTGGCCGACACGGTTTGGCTGATGTCGCCGCGCGTTACCGGCTCGGTGAGGTAGTTCACTTCGTTTTTGGGTTGGAAATACGACCAGGCCGCAAAGGCAGCGGCTGCGGCGGCAATCAGGGCGGCGCCCCACTTCAAGGCTTTTTTCATCGGCTGATTCTCTTTCGGAAATCGGGGAACAATGCGTCTTCAACGCACAAACGGCGGCGAGTTTACTGTAAAGCCCCATGGGCGCCAAGCGGGGGGAGACGGCAGAACGGAATTCAGATATTTGATTGGAAAACGGTTTTTTGCTTTGCCGTTTACATGAAAAAGAACGATTTTACACAAGCCTGCGGCAAATCAGCCGTGACAACCGCATAAGGCGGAAAAATCCGCTATAATCCGACCGTCTTTCCACAATAATCCGCCGCCCGTCAGGCGGCACACATTACAGAACGGAATACCATGAAACATCACAACCAACGCGGCTTTACCCTGATCGAGCTGATGATTGCCATTGCCATCATCGCCATTCTTGCCGCCATCGCCTATCCGTCCTACGACAACTTTATCCGCAAAACCCGTTTGGAAAACGCGCGCGGCGATCTGCTCAACAATGCCCAGCGCTTGGAGCGTTTCTACGCGCGCAACCGCACGTTCAACAAATTCAATGATTTGAAAAACGACAACAAATATTTCGAGATCACCTACGTCTACAATGACGACAATCAAAACATGACCGATCCCGATGTCGGCCATTACCTGCTTACCGCCACGCCCAAAGCCAACAATGCCAACGAAAAGCGCTATATGCAGCTTAACGACGACGGCATTGTCACCGTCTGCACCGGGGCGGGTGCCGACAAAGACTGCGAAATGTACTGATTCCTATCTTTACAAAATCCCCAGTTTGCCGAATACTGCCGCTTCATCTGCATTCCCAACCAGGAGTCCGACCATGAAGCGGCATTTTTCCTTTTCCGGCTTTACCCTTATAGAAGTCATGGTTGCTGCAGCCATATTGGCCGTATTGGCTGCCATCGCCTACCCTTCCTACCAACGCCACGTCAAAAATGCCCGCATGAAACAGGCTTCCGCCGTTTTATTCGACAACGCCCGCGCGCTCGAACAGTTTTATGCGCGCAACCGCTCGTTTAAAGCCGATTCCACCACCTGGACAGACATCCCCTTCACCCGCAACGGACATTTCTGCTTCAAAATGCAGGGCGACGCCCGCGGTGCGCTGACCGACAGCTTCACCGTCAAAGCCGTGGCCTTGGACAAAGACAACGAGCCGCGTGTCCTGCGTATCAACCAAGACCATATCCTCACCATCTGCGAGAGCAGCAATTCGTCCTGTTCCGATACTTCGCCCTATTTCTCCAATGCCAACGGCACGGATAAGGATTGCACGGTTTACGAATAGGCCGTCTGAACCCGAAAAACAGCGGCCGGACAAAGAATGTCCGGCCGCTGTTTTATTCCGGCTGCAAGGGATAAGCAAGAGGCCGTCTGAAAAGCGTTCAGACGGCATCCCGGCTTTTCAGACGGCTTTATAACGCTGCCAATACCGCGTCACCCATTTGCGAGCAGGAAACCAGTTTGCAGCCTTCTTCAAAAATATCGGCGGTACGGATGCCCTGCTGCAAAACTTTTTGCACGGCGTTTTCCACTTGGCGGGCGCGCTTTTCGTCGTTCAGGCTGTAGCGCAGCAGCATCGCCAGCGACAGGATGGTGGCCAGCGGGTTGGCTTTGTTTTGACCGGCGATATCGGGCGCGGAGCCGTGCGAGGGCTCGTACAGACCTTTGCCGCTTTCGTTGAGCGAAGCCGAGGGCAGCATGCCGATGGAGCCGGTAAGCATCGAGGCTTGGTCGCTCAAAATGTCGCCGAAAATATTGCCGGTGGCGATCACGTCAAACTGCTTGGGCGCGCGCACCAGCTGCATGGCGGCGTTGTCCACGTACATGTGGGTGAGCGTTACGTCGGGATAGTCTTTGGCGACGTCGTTGAAGATTTCCTTCCACAATTCGGTGGTTTCCAGCACATTGGCTTTATCTACCGAGCAGAGTTTCTTTCCGCGTTTTTGCGCGGCTTCAAAGGCAATCTTGGCGATGCGGCGGATTTCGCCCTCGCTGTAGCGCATGGTGTTGTAGCCTTCGCGCTCGCCGTTTTCCAGCGCGCGGATGCCGCGCGGTTCGCCGAAATAAATATCGCCGGTCAGCTCGCGCACAATCAGGATGTCCAAACCGGCCACCACTTCGGGCTTGAGCGTGGAGGCGTTGGCCAGCTCTTTATACAGCACGGCGGGGCGCAGGTTGGCAAACAGGTTCAAATCCTTACGGATGGCCAACAGGCCGCGCTCGGGGCGCAGGGGGCGATCGAGATTGTCGTACTGCGGCCCGCCGACCGCGCCGAGCAGCACGGCATCGGCGGCGCGGCACAGCTTTTGGGTGAACTCGGGATAGGGATGGCCGTATTCGTCGTAGGCCGCGCCGCCGAGCGGGGCGTAGGCGTAGGCGGCGTCGAGGCCGCCTGCAATCAGTTTGTCGAGCACGCGCACGGTTTGGGCGGTGATTTCGGGGCCGATGCCGTCGCCGGGCAGAATGGCGATTTGGTAAGTCATAAGGGGTTTCCTAGGTGGGTAAATATTGATGCAGATTGGCTTTGAAGCATTTCAAGCAATAAATAATTTGTCTTTATCGGTAGGGCGGCAAGGGGGTAACTCATCAATCCTGCCATGCGCTACTCTGCAGATATGTGCATATTTGGAAGACTCACTGATGGTGTTTGATAGGTTTTCTTTCATATCGTCAACCAGATGCCATTCTATAACGCAACTGGCATTTTCAGCATAGAGTACGGCTTTGTGAAAAGGTAAAAGATTCATTAAATCTTCTAATGCTTCAATGATATTGGTGTTAATCCATGGATAGTAGCTGTGTTTGTAATCCAAAGTGAAGCTTACTTTCGTGCCTCCGTAAAAATTAGCCATCGAAGGCGGGACAACATGTAAGACATCAGGCTGGAGGCAGTCATTTTGAAAAGCATCCACAATCTGACAAACTTGTTTGTATTGGTCAATATCAGGTTGGGGATTTCTATATGTGGCTTCCGTAGACAGGCAATCAATCACGCCGATAATCATAAGTTTCTCATTTTAAATTAAATGTTTATATATTTAGTGTGAGTCGGGCATGTTTGTCGGGACATTTAAACTTACAGTCGGATTTTGAACACGGCTTTGCGGATGGCGGCTTCGCTGCCGACCAGCGGCGCATGGCCGTCGGCGGGGAAAAACAGGGCGAACTCGCCAACACGGATGTCGAGCCAGGTTTCGCAGGGGCAGTCGAAAAATTCGATGTCGCGCGCTTCGTCGTAGCCTGTGCCGTTTTTCAGACGGCCTCTGTCCGCCCAGCCGTAGGTTTCCGTGCCGCTGAGCGGCACTTGGATGTCAATGTGGCGCAGGTGCGCTTCGGGTTGGGCCGCTTCGCGCGTGCGCATGGGTTCGCTGCCGATAAACAGGCGGATGTTGGGATTGCCGGTGTCGTGTTGCCCGTCGGGCAGCGCGGCGAAATCCGTGTTTTGCAGCAGGCGGACGGCGTCGGGAAAATCGGGATGCAGCGCGGCGTAACGGGCGGCGTTGGCGATGGTGTCGGTAATCATGTGTTGTGCCGGTGGGTTTCAGACGGCCTGTTTGGTTACGGTTTCGGTTTTTTTTCGCCCAAAACAAATCGCCGTGGCGGTTTTGGCGGATGGCGGCGATGGCAAACAGCAGCCGCTCTTAGCGGTGGCGGGATTGTCTGACGAGGGTTTCGTGGTGTTGGCACATGGTGGGGGCGGGAAGGTCGGGATGGTTTTTCAGACGGCCTCAGGCAGGCAAAGGCCGTCTGAGGCGGGTTTCAGACGGCCTTTTGCGTGTTCAGCCGTTAAACAGCCAGGGCTGGCTTTGGCGGCGCTTCGCTTCAAAATGTTTGATTTCGTCGGCGTGTTGCAGCGTGAGGCCGATTTCGTCGAGGCCGTTGAGCAGGCAGTGTTTGCGGTGTTCGGTGATGTCGAAAGGGAAAGATTCGCCCGACGGGGTGGTAACAGTTTGTTTTTCCAAGTCGATGTCGAGGCGGTAGCCTTCGTTGGCTTCGGTTTCGCGAAATAATTGTTCGACGCTTTCTTCACTCAACACGATGGGCAGCAGGCCGTTTTTGTAGCAGTTGTTGAAGAAAATGTCGGCAAAGCTGGGAGCGATAACGGCGCGGAAACCGTAGTCGTCTAGCGCCCAAGGGGCGTGTTCGCGCGAAGAGCCGCAGCCGAAGTTTTTGCGCGTGAGCAAAACCTGCGCGCCTTGGTAGCGTGGTTGGTTGAGCGAAAAATCGGGGTTGAGCGGGCGTTTGCTGTTGTCCATGCCCGGCTCGCCGTGATCGAGATAACGCCATTCGTCAAAGGCATTGGGACCGAAGCCGCTGCGTTTGATGGATTTGAGGAATTGTTTGGGGATGATGGCGTCGGTGTCGACGTTGGCGCGGTCGAGCGGGGCGACGAGTGCGGTGAGGGTGGTAAACGATTTCATGGTGTTCCTGCGGTCTGTTCGGTTTTTTTGGTTTTCAGGCAGCCTGAAAGCGTTTCAGGCTGCCCGGGTACGCCGTTTATTCGGTGGCGTTTTCGATTTTCTCGCCGACGTGGCTCATGCCGCGGCCGACGGCGTTGCCGCCTTTGCGGACGGCTTCTTTGGTTTTGTCCCAGCCTCTTTCCAGGCCGTTTTCGGTTTTTTCAACGTTGTTGCTGGTGTCTTTCTTCATGCCGTGCCAGGTGCTGGAGCAGGCGGCCAAGCCGAAGGATACGAGTGCCAGTGCGAATACTTTTTTCATATTGCTTTCCTTATATGGGGTTGGTCAAACAGACACACGGCCGAAACCATGTGCCGCCGATTATATCGGCAAACGCGGCCGGCGCAAACCGCGGGGCGGGACGGCGGGCGGCGTTTACACGGCGCTTATTTCTGCGAATGCAGGCCGATGCGGTTGCCTTCGCTGTCTGCCACAAAGGCGGCGAAACCGTTGGCGATGGGGAATTTTTCCTGCGGCAGTTTGCCGCCGTGCGCGAGGGCGGTTTGCGCCGCCGCTTCGCAGTCTTCGCAGCTGAAAAACAGCGTGCAGCCGCCGTATGCGGCGGGATTGGCGCCTGCATCCTGCCAGATCATGCCGCTGACGCCGTAACGCTGCCAGTCTGCGCCAAAGAGGTAGAAACGGCCTCCGGCGATTTCCTGCAAAGGCAAGCCGAACACGCCTTCGTAAAACGCTTTCGCCCACGCCATATCCTGCGCGTGGATGCCGAACCAGCCAACGGGGTTGCCGGACATATTTTTTCCTTTCTTAAATTTGATTAACGGTTTGCTAACCCGGTTTTTGGGGTTTTCAGGCCGCCTTGAGGCCGTCTGAAACCTTGTTCCCTCTCCCGCTCGCAGGGGAGGGTTAGGAAAGGGCGCTTTCGGCGTGGGAAACGGTTGCGCGGCAGGCAAGCGGTTTTTGCGAACTGCCCGTTTCCCCGTTTGGCACTATGTTTGCCGCTTTTAGGCTGCCTTAGAGGCCGTCTGAAAGCAGTGGATAGCCTTGCGGAAAAGCACGGCGGCGCAACCGAAACCGGATTCCCGCCTGCGCGGGAATGACGCAAATCAAAGGCCGGCAAGGGTTTTCAGACGGCCTGTTGCTTTTTCAGGCTGCCTTAAGGCCGTCTGAAACCTTGTCCCTTCTCCCGCTTGCGGGGGAGGGTTAGGGAGGTGCGCTTGCGGCGTGGGGAAGGTTTAGCCCATCTGCCGCACATCGACAAAATGTCCGCTCACCGCTGCCGCCGCCGCCATTGCAGGGCTGACGAGATGGGTGCGCCCGCCGTTGCCTTGGCGGCCTTCGAAGTTGCGGTTGGAGGTGGACGCGCAGCGCTGTCCGGGGGTAAGGCGGTCGGCGTTCATCGCCAAGCACATCGAGCAGCCGGGTTCGCGCCATTCAAAACCGGCATCGGTAAAGATTTTGTCCAAGCCTTCGGCTTCGGCCTGGCGTTTGACCAAGCCCGAGCCGGGGACAATCAGCACGCGCGAGACGTTATCCGCTTTTTTGCGGCCTTTGGCCACGGCGGCGGCTTCGCGCAAGTCTTCGATGCGGCTGTTGGTGCACGAACCGATGAACACGATGTCCACAGGGATTTCGGCCAGCGGCGTGCCCGCTTCCAAGCCCATGTATTCGAGCGCGCGCTCCATGCCGCTGCGTTTGACGGGGTCGGCTTCGTCGGCGGGGTTGGGCACTTTGCCGCTGATGTCGAGCACCATTTCGGGCGAAGTGCCCCAAGTTACCTGCGGCTCGATGTCTTCGGCGCGGAAGGTGTAGGTTTTGTCGAACACCGCGCCCTCGTCGGATACCAGCGTGCGCCAGTATTCGACTGCTTTGTCCCACGCTTCGCCTTTGGGCGCAAAAGGTTTGCCGTGTACATAGTCGATGGTGGTTTGGTCGACTGCCACCATGCCCGAGCGCGCGCCCGCTTCGATGGCCATATTGCACAGGGTCATGCGGCCTTCCATCGACAGGCTGCGGATGGCTTCGCCGCCAAACTCGATGGCGTAACCCGTGCCGCCGGCGGTGCCGATTTGGCCGATGATGTAAAGGGCGATGTCTTTGGCGGTAACGTTGGCTTTCAGACGGCCTTCAACCTTAATCAGCATGGATTTGGACTTTTTGGCAGTAATGCACTGGGTGGCCATGGTGTGTTCCACTTCGGAAGTGCCGATGCCGTGCGCCAATGCGCCGAATGCGCCGTGGGTGCTGGTGTGCGAATCGCCGCATACTACGGTCATACCCGGCAGCGTCGCGCCTTGTTCGGGGCCCATTACATGCACGATGCCCTGGCCTTTGTCCATAAACGGGAAATAAGCAAGCGCGCCGAATTCTTTGATGTTTTTGTCCAAAGTGTCCACTTGCAGCTTGGAAATCGGGTCTTGGATGCCTTTGTCCCAATCGCCGGTGGGGGTGTTGTGGTCGGCGGTGGAAACCACGCTGTCGATGCGCCACAGCTTGCGGCCGGCCATTTTCAAGCCTTCAAAGGCTTGCGGGCTGGTAACTTCGTGCACCAGATGGCGGTCGATGTAGAGCAGCACGGTGCCGTCTTCTTCTTCGCGTACGACGTGGCTGTTCCAGAGTTTGTCGTAAAGGGTTTGTGCTTGGGTGTTCATGGTTTTTTTCTTGTGTTCATAGGGAAAAACGGCGGCTATGGTAGCGGCGAACAGAGCATGGCGCAAGCAAAATGTCTAAAAATTTTCAAAATGGAGAGCCTGATTCGGATTTTTATTTTATTTTTAGACAAATTGTCTTATCAAGCCGTCTGAAACAGGCTTTCAGACGGCCTGCCGCCGCCGCAAAAAACATGCCGTCTGAAAAACAGAACGGCATGTTCGGATGGTGTGTTTAACGTTTCAGCGGCGGGTCTGTCCAAATGCTGCGGTAGGCGGTGTAGTAACCGATCTGCATCATGCAGGCAAAAACAAGCCACAGCGGAATCATCAGCAGCGTCATCAGGCCGACCACGAAATAGGCCGGTTCGGCGCTGTTGGAAAGCAAGCCGAAGGGCAGGCCGACCAAGACAACAGCCAAAGCCGCAGCCAAGGCCATACCCGACCACACCAGCGCGTTGACGATAAACGCGCCGATATTGTGCAGGCAGGCTTTGAAGCTCATTTTCATCGACTCGAACGGCCGCACGTCGTGCAGCACAATCAGCGCGGGCGCAAACCAAACCATCATCACCAGCGGGATATACAGCATCATAATAATCAGCATAAACAGGATAACCAGAAGCGCGTCACCCGCATCGCCCGAGCCGGAATTGATGGCGGCGGCAAACTCGCCGGGGTTGAAACCGCCGACAAATATGGCAAACAGAATGCCGACCACAATCAGGCCGACGATGATAAAGGCGATATAAAGCAGCGTCAGCACCGCCAGTTCGCCGAATTTGTATTTGAAACCGGAAAACAGATAATCAAACTGCAATTCGCCGCCCTCTTCCAGCGCATCGCATGAAAGCATCAGGCCGCCGGTGAAGAAAAACGGAATCAGCGCGCCGATCAGGCCGCCGATAAAGGGAACAAGCTGCACCAGCATGCTGATCAGTCCCATCACAAACATCATGCCCAGCCACATCCACGGGCGCAGCCTGAATATCCGCCACGCCTGACTGATCCAGGCAGCGCCCTCGCCCCACGCCACTTTGCGCGGTTCGGCCAAAAGCAGCGGCGGCTGCTTGGCGGGTGGCGGGGAAAACGGCGTTTCGGGCGTCTGGGAAGAAGGTTCGTAGGGATTCATAAATACTCCTGTTAAAAATTGCTCGGACAAAACGGTTGATACAGTTAATAAAGCTGACATATTTTAACCAAAGCCGCCGCCGCAGGCGATTTTTTTCTGCCTGCCTGTTTTTTAGAAACAACACACCTGCATACTCGAAGGCAGACGGCTTTTGAACGCTTGTGCAAGAGAAAGGCCGTCTGAAAAACCACGATTCCGTTTTTTCAGACGGCCGCAAAACAAATCAAAACCGCAATTTCAGACGGCTTCTTGTTCCGCCACAGCCCGAGGCCGTCTGAAATTGCGGTTTTCAGACGGCCTGACTACAATGCCGCCTTTCCGTTTTTCCGCCCCCTCCCCGCATGAACAGCCCCAACGCCCCGCAAATGCTCGCTTCCGTCGATCTCGGTTCCAACAGCTTCCGCCTGCAAATCTGCCAAAACGACAACGGCCAGCTCCAAGTCGTCGACTCCATTAAAGAAATGGTGCGCTTTGCCGCAGGTTTGGACGAACAGAAAAACCTCGACGAAGCCTCGCAGCAGCGCGCCCTCGCCTGCCTCGCCAAATTCGGCGAACGCTTGCGCGGTTTCGCCCCCGAGCAAGTCCGCGCCGTTGCCACCAACACCTTCCGCGTCGCCAAAAACATCGCCGCCTTTATCCCGCAGGCCGAAGCCGCGCTGGGCTTTCCCATCGAAGTCATCGCCGGGCGCGAAGAAGCCCGCCTCATCTACACCGGCGTCATCCACACCCTGCCGCCCAACGGCGACCGCATGCTCGTCGTCGACATCGGCGGCGGCTCGACGGAATTCGTCATCGGCTCGGAAGCCCAGCCCGCCTGCGCCGAAAGTCTGCCCCTGGGCTGCGTTACCTACACCATGCGTTTTTTCAAAAACAAAACCGGCGAAAAAGACTTTCAGACGGCCGTCACCGCCGCCCGCGCCGAAATCCAGCGCATCGCGCAAAAATACAAGCGCACCGGCTGGGACTTCGCCGTCGGCACCTCCGGCTCGGCCAAATCCATCCGCGACGTTCTCGCCGCCGAAACCGGCAACACCGAAGAAACCATCACCTACGCCGGCATGAAAAAACTCGCGCAGCGTATCGCCGAAGCCGGCAGCGTCAAAAAAGCCAGACTCGAAGGACTCAAAGCCGAGCGCGTCGAAGTCTTCGCCGGCGGCCTGGCCGTGATGATTGCCGTATTCGAAGAACTCGGCGTCGAAACCATGAACGTCACCGACGCCGCCCTGCGCGACGGCGTTTTCTACGACCTCATCGGCCGCAGCCTCAACGAAGACATGCGCGAACAAACCGTTGTCCGCTTCCAGGAACGCTACCACGTCTCCCGCAGCCAGGCCGGACGCGTCGCCCGCACCGCCGACCACCTGCTCGAAAGCCTCGCGCAAAACGTCTCCGTGCAGGAGCTCAAACACTGGCGGCAATACCTGCGCTGGGCGGCCGCACTGCACGAAATCGGCACCGACATCGCCCACACCGCCTACCACAAACACACCGCCTACATCCTCGCCCAAGCCGACATGCCCGGCTTCTCGCGCAAAGAACAAAACATCCTCGCCGCCCTCGCCCTCGGCCAGCGCGGCGACGTGCGCAAAGTCGCCGACCAAATCCAAGGCGGCAACATCATGTGGTACGCCCTCTTCGCCCTGCGCCTGTCCGTCCTCTTCAACCGCGCCCGCCTCCCCTTCGAACTGCCCCGCCACACCCGCCTGAGCAGCCCCGAAAACAACACCATCGTCCTGCGCATCGCCCAACAATGGCTGGACGAAAACCCCCTCACCGCCGGCGCCCTGAACGACGAAAGCGAGCAATGGGCGAAAACCCAAATCCGTTTCGAAGTACAGGCCGTCTGAAAAAGGCCGTCTGAAACACCCCGCAAACCGACGAAAACCGCCATGACCGACCAAATCCCCGACACACAAGACAGCGACGACTACACCCTCAACCAAATCCTCCACGCCGCCCTTACCGCCCACGGCCACCAAGTGCGCGAAGAAGACGGCAAACTCATCCCCGATTTCGCCGTTCCCGCCTCCTTCGACACCCTCGCCTACGTCAGCCAACGCCACGACAACGCCGTCGTCACCCGCCTCGACGTCGAAACCGCCCTGCCCGACGGCCGCCTGCTCTACGAAGCCTACGGCGATGTCGGCGCCACCGTCGAAGAAGCCCTCAGCGGCAACTGGGAAAACTTCCAGGAAAGCGCCCTGCACACCATCCTCGACGCCTTCAACCGCCGCCGCAGCAAAGCGCAAAGCCTGACGCTCAACGGCATCTTCTTCGACGCCTACACCGGCAACACCGTCACCAAATACGCGGGCGACAAACCCGATCTGCCCGCCGACGCCCTGCAAAACGCCATCCGCGAAGCCCTGCGCCGCGCCCGCCCCGACAAACGCATCCACTTCGTCCGCTTCTATTACAGCCAGAGCGCGGGACAGACCGACTGCGTCGAATTTCTCATCGACAACGAAAACCAAGCCTTCGCCGAAACCGCCCTCGCCCGCCTCGACTGGCCGCACCGCGAACACTTCTACAGCCTGCGCCAATTCATCATACTGATGCCGCAAGAGGCCGTCTGAAAGCGTTGAGGCCGTCTGAAAGTCTTGTAGGTCGGATACTTGTATCCGACACTTTTCAGCCCTCATCCGCCGCGCACCACAAAAGGCCGTCTGAAAACCCGAAACCGCGTGCGTTGCTGCGCAACACACCCTACCTGTTGTTAAACCAAAAGGCCGCCTGAAAGCGGGAGGCCGTCTGAAAAAACGGTTGTAGGGTGTGTCGCTCTGCGACGCACGCGGTTTGTGATCAGGCGGTTTGGGAAAACCGCGTGCTACCTGCCGCTGAAAAGAAGGCCGTCTGAAAGCTTTGCTTTCAGACGGCCTCTTTGCTTTATCTGCGCGTCTAAGCCGCGTGCGCCGCCGCGCCTTCCTGCGGCATTTTCAAACCGAGCAGGCGGATGCGGGCTTTGTTGTCGAGTTCCTTCACCGTGATTTCAAAGCCGTTCAGATTGATGCGGTCGCCCGCCACGGGCATGTCGCCGAAACGTTCGCGGAACAGATCGTCCAAGCGCAGGCCGCGTTCGTGTTCGCCGACGGGCAGGCCGTACACTTCGGCCAAATCGCCCACCACGGCTTCGGGGTTGAGGTTGAACGCGCCGAAAAAGCTCTGTTCTTCGCCTGCGGCGGCGGCAAACTGTTTGGCAAAATCGTCGCCCAGTTTTTCGTCGAGGATAAACCACACCACGTCGCCCGCCTGCATCTGCGTGCTGGGCAGCACGGCAACGGTTTGGTCGCCGCGCAGCAGGGCGAAGATTTGGCCGTCTGAAAAGCGGTCGCGCGTCATGGCCGAAGGGTGGCTGTTTTCCGCGTCCGATCCCGCTTCCACTTTAAACGACTGCAAAGACACCGCCAGTTTGTCGGCCAGCCAGATTTCCCGCTGCGCCAGCGGCTCGGGCTTGGGCGGCAGCACGACTTTGAGCAGGCGGGCGAAAAAGGGGATGGTCGTGCCCTGTATCAGCAGCGACAGAATCACCACGGCAAAAGCCACGTCGAACAGTTTCAGCGCATCGGGCACGCCGGCCATCAGCGGCGTGATGGCCAGCGTCACCGGCACGGCGCCGCGCAGCCCCACCCAGCTGATATAGGCCACTTCGCGCGGGTTGTAGCGGAAGAATTTCAGCGACGTCCACACGGCAAGCGGCCGTGCCACCAGAATCAGGAAGGCGGCGATCACCAGCGCATTCGTCCAGTTTTCCAACAGCCGTGCCGGGCTGACCAGCAGCCCGAGTACCAGAAACATCGACGCCTGCGCCAGCCAGGCCAGGCCGTCCATCACATTCAAAACGTGCTCGGTGGAGCTGTTGCGCGAGTTGCCGATGAACACGCCCGCCAGATACACGGCGAGAAAGCCGCTACCGCCCAAAAGGTTGGTGGTGGCAAACACCAAAAGGCCGCCCGAGGCGATGAGTATCGCGTACAGCCCTTCGGCCAGGCTGATGCGCTCCAAAATCCGCGCCAGCACCTTGCCCGCCAGATAGCCGAAGAGCAGCCCCAGTCCGAGTTGTTTGGCCAACAGGGTGAGCATTTGCGCCGCCCCCGTTTCGGCCGGGTTCATAATCAGCCCGATCAGCGCACTCACCAGCAGAATCGCCATCGGGTCGTTGCAGCCGCTCTCGAGTTCCAGCGTCGCCAGAATACGCGAATTGAGGCGCACGCCGCTGCTGCGCATCAGGGAAAACACCGCCGCCGCGTCGGTCGAGCCGACGATGGCCGCCATCAGCAGCCCCATTTTCCAGTCGGTACCGAGGAAAAACGTGGCAAATGCGCCCAAAAGACCCACCGTCGCCACCACGCCCCAGCTGGCGAGCACCGCCGCCGGTTTCAGCGCCAGGCGGAAGCTGTCGAAGCGCGTACGCAGGCCGCCGTCGAGCAGAATCACCGCCAGCGCCATCTGCCCGATCATATTCGCGCCGGCGAAGCTGTCGAAACCGATGCCGCCCGGCCCTTCGTCGCCCGCCAGCATGCCGACGCCGAGAAACACCAAAAGCAGCGGCATACCGAAACGGGTCGATACGCGCGAAGCGACAACGCTGATAAACAGCAGCAGGGCAATAATCAGAAACAGGGTATTGACGGCGTCCACGGAGGCGGGCTTTCTCGATAGGAAAACAGAAGGAAAAATCGGCGGAAAAACACGGCGGATTTTAACACAGGCGGCGCGTTTTACGCGGCAGAAGGCCGTCTGAAACGCTTTCAGACGGCCTATAATGCCGCCCTTTCGCACACGCCCTTTTTTCAGACGGCCCCATCATGAGCAGAATCGTTTTTTCCCCCGTTACGCCCGCCGACGACGCCGAACTGCGCGCCCTGCTCGCACGCAACGTCATGGAAGGCGGCATCAGCGTCAGCTTCCGCCGCGAACCCTCCTATTTCGCCGCCGCGGCCGTTCAGGGCGAAAGGGCGCAGATTTACAAAGGCTGTGATGCCGACGGCAGAATCGTCATGCTCGGCAGCCGTTTCAGACGGCCTGCCTACCTCAACGGCACACTGTGCGACACCGGCTATCTGGCCGATTTGCGCATCGACAAATGCCACCGCAACGGCCTGCACCTCTACCGCGGCTACCGCGTGCTGGCGGAAAAAATGGCGGCCGAACCGCTGGCCGCCGAAATCACCATGATTCTGCACGACAACGCCGCCGCGCTCTCCACCATCGCCGCCAACCGCGCGGGCATGCCGCGCTACACGCCGCTGGGCATGGTGCACACCCCCGTGATCGGCCTGACCCTGCCGCGCCGCGCCCTCGATATGCCCGGCATCGAAATCCGCGCGGGCAGGCCGCAGGATGCCGAGGCGCTGTTTGCCTTTCTCAACCGCGAACACGCGCGGCGGCAGTTTGCCCCGCACTATCGCGCCGAAGATTTGGCACAAGGCCGTCTGAAAGGGCTGGACATCGGCGATTTCCTGCTGGCCTTCAAACAAAACCGTCTCGTCGGCGCGCTGGCGGGCTGGGATCAGCACGCCTTCCGCCAAATCCACGTCGAGCGCTACAACGGCGCATGGCGCATCGGCAAACCGCTGTACAACGCCGCCGCCCGCCTGCTGCGCCTGCCGCCGCTGCCGCCTGAAGGCGGACAGATGCGCCACGGCTACATCGCCGCCCTTGCCGTGGAAAACGACGACCCCGCCGTTTTCCGCCTGCTGCTGCGTGCGCTCTACCGCGCGGGCAGGCGGCGCGGCTGGCACTATATGGTCGGCGGCCTGCACGAAAACGATCCCCTGCTGCCCGAGCTGGCGGCCTATCCGCACATCGCCGCAGGCGGCCGCCTGTTTGCCGTTTCCCTCGGCGAACCGCCCGATCTCGACGGCCGCGTGCCGTATATCGAAGCGGGGGCTTTGTAAGGCTTATCCGTTTTGCCTGCCGTAACAAAAAGGCCGTCTGAAAAGCAAATCCTGCTTTCAGACGGCCTTTTGCCGTGTCGTTTAACGCACGGCTAACGGCGCAGCAGCCACACCAGCGCCACGCTTGCCGCCGCCATCAGGGCGGCGGCGCAAAAGGCCGAGCGTCCGGCAAAACGCGGCCGCACCGCGTCGGCAGATGCCTGCGTTTGGCGGCCGGTAATCATCGGCGTGACGAGATTGCGTTTTTTCGCCACGCGGTAAAACAGCACCGCCGCAATGTGCAGCACCGCCAGCGCGGCGAGCAGGCGGGGGAAGCGGATATGGACGGCGCGCACGGTTTCGCCCGCGTCCGCGCCGATCCAGCCGTTGAGATAGCCGTTGCTGATAAAGGTGTTGCCGTCGGCGGCGAAGAGGCCGGTGGCCGTCTGAAACAGCACGGCGGCCAGCATCAACACCACCATCAGGCCGCCGAGCGGGTTGTGGCCGGGATGGCGGTTTTCGTCCCACTGCCCGCGCAAATAGGCGGGCACAGCGCGCGGGCGCACAAAGCGGGCAAAACGCGCGGTGTCGCTGCCCCACAGCCCCCAGCACAGGCGGAAGATAATCAGCGCCGCCACCAGCAGGCCGCAGCGCAGATGCCACACCAGCCACAGGCCGCCGCTTTTGGCGCTGAAAAACATAAAGGCCAGCGCGGCGGCCAGCGTCCAATGGAACAGGCGGGTGGGCAGATCCCAGATTTTGATGCTCTGCCGCGTGTCCTTAATCATGTTTTGTTCCTCCCGAAACGGAAAAACAGCCCGTCGGACGGGCTGTTGCGAATGGGCTTGGCTGCGGCTCGCGCGCTCAGAACCATTCTTTCTTGCCGATAACGTAGGTCTGCTCGAACTCTTCGGGCGTGCATTTCATGTATTTTACGATGTCGATGATGCAGAACACGAAGACAACCAGCGGGCCGATACCGAACGCAAACGACCCCAAAATGCTGATAAGCAGGTAGATAACGCCGACTTTGTTCACGCCGAGGTAGAACTTGTGCACGCCCAGGCCGCCGAGGAAAAAGGCCAAAACGGAAGCGATGATGCGTTTGTCGGTGCCGGCGGGAGCGCTCTGTTGCGGTGCGGGTTGTTGCGGGGTGTTTTCAGACATGGTTTTCTCTCCATTACAGGTCAGTCAAAACAAACCGGAAAACCGGTTTGCACATAAACAAATATCAAAATCTGCGGCGGCGGATTATAACAAACCGCCATAAAGTTTGCATAAATTATCATTTGCAGCGCAAAACGCGCTTTCAGACGGCCTCCCGCTGCCATCGGCCGCCGCTCTCTATATAATGCGCGGCTTTCCTGTCTGCGAAAGATTGCCATGCTTAACCTCTACCAGTCCAACCGCCTCGAAGATTTGGCCGCCATGATGCACAAAGTGCAGCAGAGCCGCCCGCTGCCGCAGGCGTTGGCGGCGGAGGAAGTGATGGTGCAGAGCCAGGGCATGCGCCGCTTTGTCGCCCGCTATCTGGCGAAGCAGGACGGCATCGCGGCCAACATCCGCTTCTCCCTGCCTGCCGGTTTCGCCTGGCGGCTGATGCGCGACCTGCTGCCCGGCATTCCCGAACTGAGCCCCTTCGACACCGAAGTGATGCGCTGGCGGCTATTGGGTCTGTTTGTTTCAGACGGCCTCAATGCCCCCGAGCTGGCGTCGGCCAAACAGGTGCTGTCGGGCTATCTTGCGGGCGGCGAAACGGCGGCCTACCGGCTTGCCGGGCAGATCGCCGACATTTTCGACCAATACCTTGTCTACCGTCCCGACTGGATAGACGCCTGGCAGCGCGGCAAACCGATCGGGCTGGGCGGCGACGAAGCCTGGCAGGCCGAATTGTGGCGCTTTCTCGACGACGGCCGCCAAAGCGCGCCGCACCGCGTCGAAATGCGCCGCCGCCTGAGCGCCGCCCTTGCCGCGCCGCCCGCAGGCGTGCTGCCCGATCGCCTGTGCGTGTTCGGCATCGCCACCCTCGCGCCGATGTACCTGCAACTCTTACAGGAACTCGCACAACACTGCGAAGTGCACATCTTCGCCCTCAACCCCTCGGCCGAATACTGGGGCAACATCATCGAACCGGCGCAGATGCTGCAACAGAACGATGCCGATCCCGCCGCCGCAGGCCACCCCCTGCTCGCCTCGTTGGGCAAACAGGGGCGTGACTTTTTCAACGCCCTGGCCGACAGCGAATTGGCCGCCGACCTTTCCGTCTACCGCGACGAAGCCCTTTCAGACGGCCTCCTGCACCGCCTGCAATACGGCCTGCAAACCCTCGCCCTGCCCGACGGAAGCGCCCGCGCCGACGACAGCATCCGCATCGTTGCCGCCCACAGCCCCCTGCGCGAACTGCAAATCCTCAAAGAACACCTGCTCGCCCTGCTGGCCGAACATCCCGACTGGCAGCCGCACGACATCGCCGTCCTCACCCCCGACATCGAACCCTACGCCCCCTTCCTCGAAGCCGTGTTCGGCCGCGAAAGCCGACAGCCGCTGCCCTATTCCGTGTCCGACGTCAAACTCGGCCGCCGCCGCCCGCTGCTGGCGGCGCTCGAACAGCTGGCCGACATCTTCGACAGCCGCTTCGAAGCCGACAAAATCTTCGCCCTCTTGGAAAACGAAACCGTCCTCGCCCGCTTCGGCCTCACCCTCGAAGACCTGCCGCTGCTGCGCGACACCGCCGAACGCCTCAACATCCGCTGGGGCGCCGACGAAACCATGCGCGGTGGCGGCAGTGCCCTGTTCACCTGGCAGCAGGGGCTGGACAGAATCGCCCTCGGCTGGATGCTGCCCGACAACGGCAGCCTGTGGCAGGGCGTCAGCCCGTGGCACGCCGACCCCAGCCACACCGCCGTTTACGCCCGCTTCGCCGCCTTCATAGGCCGTCTGAAACACTGGCACGCCATCTGGCAGCGGCCCGCAGACATCGCAGGATGGGCGGAGCGTATCCGCAGCCTTGCCGAAGACATATGCGAACCGTCCGAAGCAGACCGCGCCGCCGCCCAGCAGCTCGCGCAGGCACTCGCCCGCTGGCAGCAGGAAGCCGCCCTCGCCGGCTTTATCGGCGAACTCTCCGGCAGCATTGCAAGCCTGCACCTGTCGAATTTTCTCGGCAGCCGCAGCGACGCCGGCTTCCTGCGCGGCGGCATCACCTTCTGCGGCATGGTGCCCATGCGCTCCCTGCCCTTCAAAGTCCTGTGCCTCATCGGCCTCGACGACGGCAAATTCCCGCGCGATACCCGCGCCGCCGCCTTCGACCTCATCGCCCGCCACCCGCGCAAAGGCGACCGCGCCCGCCGCGACGACGACCGCTACCTCTTCCTCGAAGCCCTCATCAGCGCCCGCGAACACCTCTATCTCTCCTACGTCGGCCGCGACATCCGCACCAACGAAGCCCTCGCCCCCTCCGCCCTCGTCGGCGAACTGGCCGACTGCCTCGCCGACATGACCGGGCAAAGCGTGGAAGAGTTAAACGCCGCCCTCGTCGAAAACCACCCCCTGCAAGCCTTCTCCACCCGCTACTTCGACGGCGGCAGACTCAGCTCTACCCGCGCCGACTACGCCGCCGCCCTGTCCGCCCCGCCCGCCAAACCCGCCCCCTTCTGCGGCACTGAATCGGAAAACGCAGACGGCGGCGCCGGCATTTCCACCGAAGTCGGCCACGCAGCCTTTCTCGACTTCTGGCGCAACCCCGTCAAACACTGGCTCTCGCACACACTCGACTGGCAGGCGCCCTATCTCGGCGGCGCATGGGAAACCGCCGAACCCTTCGAGCCGCCGCGCCCGCGCGACACCGCCGCCGCCTACCTCGACGCCCGCCTCAACCGCCGCGACTTCGCCGACACCGCCCAAGTCCTCGAAGCCCGCTCCCTGCTGCCCGCAGGCGAAATCGGCACACTCTGGCGCGAACGCTGCGAAACCGCCGCCAAATCCCTCGACTCCGACCTCATCGCCAGCCCGCCCCTACCAGCCGCCCCCTACACCTTCGTTTCAGACGGCCTCACCCTCTACGGCAGCCTCGACAGCCTGCACCGCGACGGCCGCATCCGCTTCCTCGACCACGCCCCCAACGCCCCCGAAAAAACCGTCCTCCTACTCGAACACCTCATCTACAACGCCGTGCGCCCCGACAGCGCCGCCGACCTGTGCAGCCACTGGGTGCAGCCCGACCAAATCACCACTCTCCCCCCCATCCCGCAGCAACAGGCGCGCACCCTGCTTGCCGCCTGGCTCGCCTGGTGGCGCACCGGCCAAAGCCGCCCCCTGCCCTTCTTTGCCAAAACCACCCTCGCCGCCGCCGAAGCCCTGTTGCCCGACGGCAAAAAAACAGAAGAAGAGCGGCGCCTGTCCGCCTACAAAGCCGCCGCCACCGCCTACTTCGGCGGCAAAAAAAGCACCGGCCAGTGCGACTACGCCGAAGTCGCCCAAGTCTTCGGCCGCGACGATACTCCTCCCGTCGACGGCGAACTCTTCTGGCTGCTGGCGGAAAACCTCGCCGCCCCCCTGCTCGCTGCCCTGTCCGACACCAAAGAGGCCGTCTGAAAGACGAAGCTCCCACAGTAGAAACACGGCGGCGGCAAAGCCGACAAATGCATGAGGCCGTCTGAAAACACATCGGCGTCAAGGCCGAC
The DNA here is from genome assembly GCF_002237445.1 of Neisseria sp. KEM232. Lineage (NCBI taxonomy): Bacteria > Pseudomonadati > Pseudomonadota > Betaproteobacteria > Neisseriales > Neisseriaceae > Neisseria > Neisseria sp. KEM232. The sequence goes on along the minus strand of NZ_CP022527.1, from coordinate 1,574,296 downwards.
GTCCCGCCCCGCCCCGCAGAAAAATTCCGCTATAATCCACCGCTTTCCAACCGCCGGACAACCCGCTTCATGAACCTGCGCCCCCTGCTCCTCTGTACCCTCCTCTTCTCTGCCGCCCTCAGTGCCGCTCCCGAAGACGGCGGTCTCGACAGCATCCGCCAAGCCATCAGCGACACGCAGAACGACCTGCAAAAAAAACAGCAGGCACGGCAGCAGACGCAGCAGACCCTCGACAAAACCCGCACCGCCCTGGCCAAAGCGCAGCAGGAACTCGCCGCCCTCACCCGCCGCCAGCGCGACACCTGGCAGAAACTGCAAACCCTGCAAAACGAACTCGACGGCCTCAAAACCGAAATTGCCTCCGGCAAAGCCCAGCTCGCCCGCCTGCTCGGCGGCCAATACAAAAACCGCCGCAGCAACGCCGTCATCCTCTTCCTCAAAAACGCCGAACCCGGCCGCAAAGCCCGCTACCTCGAATACGCCCGCCAAATCGGCCTCGCCAACCAAAAAGTCGTCGCCGACCTCGCCCGCCAGCAGCAGGAGCTGCAACAGCGCGAAGCCGAAATCGACGCCGAACTGGACAAACTCGACAAACTCAAAGCCGAAAAACAGGCCGCCCTCGGCAAACTCGGCAAAACCCGTTCCGCCGCCGAACGCGAAAACAGCCGCCTCGCCGCCGAAATCGACAAACAGAGCCAAAACCTCGCCCGCCTCAAAACCGACGAAGCCCGCCTCAACTACCTCATAGCCGAAATCGCCCGCCGCAACGCCGCCAAACGCAAACAGGAAGCCGCCGCCCGCGCCAAAGCCGCCCGCGAGCGCCTGGCAGCGGAAAAACAGGCCGCCAAAGTGCGCAAACAGGGCAAACCCGCACCCGCCGACGGCAAACCCGAAAACAAACCCGCCCCGCCCGCCGCATCCGAAGAAAAAAACAAACCCGCCGCTCCCGTTTCCACCCTCACCGCCGAAGACCGCGCCCTGCAAGGCGAATATGCCGGCAGCAGCGGCTTCTCACGCTTACAGGGCAGCCTGCCCCGCCCCGTCGGCGGCAGCATCACCGGACACTTCGGCCGCCCGCGCCCCGAAGGCGGCGTCTGGCGCGGCCTCTTCTTCGCCACCGCCCCCGCCCCCGTGCGCAGCGTCGCCGACGGCACAGTCGCCTTCGCCGGCAGCCTCGGCAGCTACGGCAACACCGTCGTCATCGACCACGGCGACGGCTACACCAGCATCTACACCGGCCTCTCCTCCCTCGCCGCCGCCGCAGGCAGCAGCGTCAAAAGCGGCAGCACCGTCGGCACCAGCGGCAGCACTGCCTCGGGCGAAGAAGGCCTGTATTTCGAAATCCGCTACCGCCAAAGCGCCATGAACCCCGCCTCCTGGCTGCGTTGAGCTACTCCGCCCGTGCGGGAATGGCGTTTCCGAAGTACGGTTTCAACGAAGCTAAAACGCAAAAGGCCGTCTGAAATACGGTTTTAACTCCGTTGAAGCTGCGCTTTCAGACGGCCTTTTGCCGTTTGTGTCCGCAGAACAGCCGGTGCAGCTGCCGAAAAAATTCCCGCCTGAGCGGGAGAATGGACAATTTATGCGTTTCAGACGGCCTCTGATGTGCTGAGGCCGTCTGAAAAAAGCAGGTGTCGGTTTGTCGGAACCGTATTTTCAGACGGCCTTCCCTTTGCGTTCGGCTTTTTTCGCTTCGCGCTGTGCTTTGAGTTCGGCTTCTTTTTGACGGGCGGTTTTGAGCCATTGCGCCCATTGGTGCGGGGTTTCGAGGGTGATGCGGCCGATGTGGCCGTCGCGGAAGTCGGTGAGGGTGTTTTCGGCGGCTTTTTGGTGGTTGATGCGGCCGCCGGGGAGGAGGGCGCCGCGTTTGCGGCCTATCCATTCGAGCCATTGGTCGTCGCGCCAGTGGCTGCTTTCGTTTTTGTCGGCCTGATAGCGCTCCTGCAACAGGGGGAGGTAGTGGCGGCGCAGGTAGTCGAGAAGTTCGAGGGCGACGATTTCTTCGTCCAGGGCGTTGCGGCCGACGGCGCCGCCTGCGGCGAGGTTGTAGCCTGCTTCTTCGACGATGATTTTCGGCCACAGCATTCCGGGGGTGTCGTAGAGCCAGAAGTCGTCGGCGAGGAAGAGGCGCTGTTCGGCTTTGGTGATGCCGGGTTCGTTGCCGGTTTTGGCGGATTTCTTGCCGAGCATGCCGTTGATGAGGGTGGATTTGCCGACGTTGGGGATGCCGCAAATAAGGACGCGCAGGGGTTTGTCGATGCCGCCTCTGTTGGGAACGAGGGCGCGGCTGGCGGCGATGAGCTTCTGCGCGGCTTGGCGGTCGGAGGCGTCGAGGGCGATGGCGCGGGTGTCGGGACGGCTGTTGAAATCGTCGAGCCAGATTCGGGTGCGTTCGGGGTCGGCGAGGTCTTGTTTGTTGAGGATTTTGAGTTTGGGTTTGCCGGCGGAGAGTTGGCCGAGCAGGGGGTTTTCGCCGGATGCGGGCATGCGGGCGTCGAGGACTTCGATCACCATGTCGACGCTTTTGAGGCGTTCGGCGATGGCTTTTTTGGCCTTGTGCATGTGGCCGGGATACCATTGGATTGCCATGTTGCTGTGCCTTTTTGTGTGGAGGCCGTCTGAAAGGGTTGCGGGTTTCAGACGGCCTGTTTGTCGGAAGGGAAACGGGGTTTCAGACGGCCTTTTCGGGCAGTCTGCACGGGCGTTTTATTGTGTGTCGAGCTGGCGGTGGCGGACAAGGACGGGGTAGCGGCCGCGGAAACGGTCGGCCAGGCGTTCGGCGATGTAGACGGAGCGGTGCTGTCCGCCGGTGCAGCCGAGGGCGACGGTGACGTAGCTGCGGCTTTCTATCTGCATGCGCGGCAGCCAGCGTTCGAGAAAGGCGGCGATGTCGGCGGCCATTTCGCCTGCGAGCGGTTCGGCGTCGAGGTAGGCGCGGATTTCGGGCTGCATGCCGTTGAAGGGGCGCAGGGCGGGGTCGTAGTAGGGGTTGGGCAGGCTGCGCATGTCGAAGATGAAGTCGGCGTTGGTGGGCGTGCCGTATTTGAAGCCGAATGATTCGAACACGAGCATCATGCCTCTGTGTTCGGCGCCGAGCCAGCGGCGCACGGTGTGGCGCAGCTGCTGGGCGTTCATTTTGGAGGTGTCGATGCAGTAGGCTTTTTCGCGCAGCGGGGCGAGGGTCTGCCGCTCTTGGCGCAGGCTTTCGGTGAGGGCTTGGTTGAGGGAGGAGAGGGGGTGGCTGCGGCGGGTTTCGGAGAAGCGGCGCACGAGGGTGGCTTCGTCGGCTTCGAGAAAGAGGATTTCGGCCTGATGCCCCTGTTTGGCGAGATAGTCGAGCTGTTTTTCGACTTCGCTCATTTTGATGCGGGAGCGGATGTCGACGCTGACGGCAAGATTTTCGACGCCGCCGCCGCGGATGTGGTGCAGCACGAGCTGGGGCAGCATTTCCATCGGCATGTTGTCGACGCAGTAGTAGCCTGCGTCTTCGAGTTGTTTGAGGGCGACGGATTTGCCGGAGCCGGAAAGGCCGCTAATCAGGATGATCTTCATGCTGCATGCCCTGCTCTTTCATGATGTTTTGGTGGCGTTCGAGAAATTCGCGCATGCTGTCTTTGCCGCGCAGTTGCAGGATGTAGTTGCGTACGGCGGCTTCGACAAGGACGGCGAGGTTGCGTCCGGCCGCCACGGGCAGGGTGACGGAGCGGACGGTAACGTTGAGGATGGTTTCGGTCTCGGTGCGTATGCTCAGGCGGTCGATCTGTTTCATGTAGTCGTCGTCGGCGGGCACGAGGTTGATGATGAGGTTGAGGGTTTTTTTCGGCCGGATGGAAGTTTCGCCGAAGATGTGGCGGATATTGAGTATGCCCAGCCCGCGCACTTCGAGAAAGTCGCGCAGCATGGGCGGGCAACTTCCTTCGAGCAGCTCGGGGCCGGTGCGGTGCAGCTCGACGGCATCGTCGGCCACCAGGCTGTGTCCGCGCGAAATCAGCTCCAATGCCAGCTCGCTTTTGCCGAGGCCTGACTGGCCGGTAAGCAGCACGCCGATTTCGAAAACGTCGAGAAACACGCCGTGTTTGACGGTGGACACGGCCAGCGTGCGTTGCAGGTAGATGCGCAGCACGTCCATCAGATACGGGCTTTCCAGGCTGGACGTGAGCAGGGGGACGTTGTTGGTGTGGCAGTAGTCGCGCAGGATTTGCGGCACGTCCAAATCGTTGGCCACAATCACCAGCGACATGGGCAGCTCGAAAAGCTGCTCAAAATTGTAGGCCAGATCGCCCGATTCCATGCGCGAGAGGTAGTCGACCTCGGCCACGCCGAGTACCTGCACCTGGTTGGGATGGATGAAATTGAGATGGCCGACCAGCGCCAGCACGGGCTTGTCGGCCTCGACGCCGATGCGGTTGTCCGCACCGGCCGCGCCGGCCGCCCAAGCCAGCCGCAGCTTGTCGCGGTTGTCCTGATACAGACGGCGCACGGAAATGCTGGGCATCATTCCTCCGTCAGTATGCGCTGCACTTCGGCGGCATCCTGCGCCTGCATCAGGCGCTCGCGCACGCTTTTGTCGGAAAACCGTCCGGCCAGCTTCGAGAGCACTTCCAAATGCGTGGAAGCCGCGTCTTCGGGCACGAGCAGAACAACGGCCAGCGACACCGGTTTGCCGTCGGGCGCATCGAAGGGAACGGGCTCTTTGGTGCGGATAAACACGCCGGCGGCTTTTTGCAGCGAGGCCAAACGGCCGTGCGGCACGGCCACGCCCTGCCCCAGTCCGGTCGAACCGAGTTTTTCGCGGGCAAACAGGCAGTCGAACACTTCCGAACGCGGCACGCCCGCTTCGTTTTCCAGCAGTTGTCCGGCCTGTTCGAACAGGCGTTTTTTGCTGCCCGCATCGGAATCGAGCAGGATATGCGTTAAAGGAAGGATGTCGCCAATCAGGTTCATAATATTTCTTTACAAAATAAAACGCCGCGGATTGTACCGCCACAAGGCGGCAATCTCAATCAGCGGCAGAGGGTTTGCATGGCCGGACAGACGGCGCAGCGCAAGGAATCAGGCCGTCTGAAAACGGCTGCGGGCAGAAAAACGCCTGCAAAAAACGCTTTCAGACGGCCTTTTTGCGGCTTTACTTGAGCCAGCGGCTGAACCAGCTTTTGCCCTTGTTGCTCAAATGTTCCGACACTTTGTGATCGAAGGGGCCTGCGGCAAACACGGTGGCGCCGCCGAAATACTCGCGCAGCCACATATTGCTGAAATCTTCGCCGATGCCGCGCACGTAAAAGCGGACGGTCGGAAACTGGCGGGCGATTTCGTCGAACAGCCCGATAACGGTGGCCGCATCCAAGCCATTGAAGGCGAAAGAGAAAGGCTCGTCAACCACGGTTTCTATGTCCATGGCGGCATGGCGGCTGGCTTTAGTATCGGCCAGCCACACGGCGGCAACCGCCTGCACGGAGGTAATGTCGAGTTTGTTGCGGCTTTCGCTGTCGTCCCAGTTCAGTTCCAGGCGGGTCATGCTCACGGCCATGTTGTCCCCTTAAAAAATTTCAAAGCAGTTGTGTTATAAGGCAATTTTCTGCCGCGCCTTGCCTATTCTTGAAAATTCTTAAACAAAACATAGGCTTTCGCAACATGAACATACCAAGTTATTACGCTACTTTACAATGATTGCGCCAGTTCGTCAAACGTGCACACCGCTGTGCCCAGCTTGCCGACCACCACGCCCGCCGCCGCGTTGGCCAGGCGCACAGCTTCGGTCAGCTCCAAGCCCGCGGCCGCCGCCAAGCCCACCGTGGCGATAACGGTGTCGCCCGCACCGGAAACGTCGAACACTTCGCGCGCGCGCGTCGGCCGGTGGTATGCGCCGCCGTCGCGGAACAGGGTCATGCCCTCTTCGCTGCGGGTGAGCAGCAGCGCTTCGAGGCCGAGGTTGCGGCGCAGGGTTTGCGCTTTTTCGGCCAAGTCGTCTTCGCCCTGCCAGCTTCCCGTCACTTCGCGCAATTCGGCGCGGTTGGGCGTGAGCAGCGTGGCACCGGCGTATTTGGCATAGTCGCCGCCTTTGGGGTCGACGAGCACGGGTTTGCCTGCCTGCCGCGCCCATTCGATAAAGGAGGCAACGTGCGTGAGGCCGCCTTTGCCGTAGTCGGAGAGGATAACGACGTCACAACCCGAGAGTCGGTCGCGGAAGGCCTGCTGCACGCTGTCGAGCACTTCGTGCGCGGGCGCATCTTCGAAGTCGATGCGCAAGAGCTGCTGGTTGCGGGCGACGACGCGGGTTTTGACGGTGGTGGAGATGGTTTTGTCGCGCATCAGGGCGCTTTTCACGCCGCATTCTTCCATCAGTTTTTCCAGACTGTCGCCCGCTTCGTCGTCGCCGATCACCGACAGCAGCACGGCCTGTCCGCCCAGCGCGGCGACGTTGCGGGCGACGTTGGCCGCGCCGCCCGCGCGGTATTCGGTGCGCTCGATTTTCGCCACGGGAACAGGCGCTTCGGGCGAGATGCGGGCGGCGTCGCCGAACCAGTAGCGGTCGAGCATCACGTCGCCCGCTATCAGCACGCGCGCCTGTTGCAGGCGGGTTTTCAGGGTTGCGGTGTTCATAAATCCACTCCTTGTTGTGTTTTGACTTCGTTGGGGCTGCATTTCAGACGGCCTGTTGTCTTGTTTGCCAACGTAAACCGCGTGCGCGGCTGCGCCACACCCTACGGCAGAGGCCGTCTGAAAGCTTGGTTTGGCGGTTATTCGGGCTTTTCAGACGGCCTGCGCCGCCGTGCCAGAATGTCGATGCGGTGGCGGCCGGTTTTTGCCGCGTCGTGCGAAGGCGGCAGGGTTTCCGCGTAAAGCAGGAAAAACGGCAGGTTGGCGGCCGACATCAGCAGGCCGTCCGCCCATGCGGTTAGGCCGTTGCGCAGTTGCGGCTGAGCCAACAGGCGGGCGGTGTGCGCGCCGTCGGCTTCGAGCAGGGTCAAAACGCTTTGCCGCCACGGCCACGGCGCGTCGGCAAACGCGGCGTAGTAACCGCCGAAAACGGAATTTTTCGCGAGCAGCGACAGAAGCAGCGCGGCGAAAAACACGCCCCACAATACCCGCCACACGCACCAGACCGTGCCGAGCCAGACGCTGTCCTGCTCCGCCTTGCGCCGCAGCAGGGGCAGCAGCGGCAGGTTGGCGGCGGCCAGCACGGCGAAAAGCAGTGTGTTGTTCAGGGTACGCAGGGCGTAAGCGTCGTGCCACCTGTGTGCAACCAGCGCGGGCACGGCGGCAAAGTCGGCATACAGCACGCCGAACAGCAGATAGCCGAGCATGGCGGCATAAAGCCACATCAGCGGATGGCGGGCGGACGGAGGCCGTCTGAACACAGTGCCCAAGGATGTGATGCCCCACGCCGACGCAGAAAAAACAAAGCGGGCGGCCAGCAACAGGATAACAAGCCCGAGCGTAAAGACAATCAGCCCTATCGCCCCGCCGAAAAATAAGGGCATCGTCATTCTCCCGGTTTTCCGTCTGCCGCAGCCGATCCGCCGTTTTTCAGACGGCCTTTTTGTTCCGCCGCATCCAACACCGCTTCGGGACGCGCTTCGTCAAGCACGGTCAGCAGCGGGCGCACGGCTTTGTTGCGGAACAGGTGCGCCACCGCCTGCTCCTGCCAGGTTTCGTTTTCGTAATATTCGGCCGGCGTGTCGTAGCGGCCGCCCCCGATCTTTTCGCAGGCTTTTTTGGTTGTTTCGTAGCTGAAGAGATAGACGCCCTGCCCGTCTGCGGGCGCGGGGTTGACGGTGAGCTGGCTGTCTGCCGCCGCGCCGATCAGGGTCAGGCTTTTCGGCCGCTCGGGCAGATCGAGCAGCCAGTCCGTCTGTTTGTCCGCCGCAAACAGCACCAGATGCGCGCCCGCGAAATGTTCGGCGTGCACGCGTGCCTGCGGCCATTTCGGTTTGCCGTTTTCCCATACGCTCTGTTGCGGGCTGTACACCACATAAACGGGCGCGTTTTCCCAATCGGGCGGCGGCAGGGCTCTGTTGCACCAGTCGGAATACAAATGCGCCCGCGTCTGCGCCTGAAAATGCTCTTCTTCTTTCAATCCTTTGACGATTTCGCGGTCGCCACAGTCCGCCGCCGCCACGCTGTCTTTGACGCCCGCCCAGCACAGCCAGCGGCCCTCGCGCGGCGCCAGCCAGATGCTGCGCCGCTCCAAATGCTGCGGCGCGTTGCCAGTGAAGGTGTATTTGTAGGCATTGCGTTCGGGATAATAAAGAAAACCGTCGCGCAGCCCAGTCAGGCCGCGCGGCATGGCTGCGACCAAATCGGGATCGTCGGGCGCGGGCAGACGCAGGCGCAGGGCGTCGACGGTGTCGCGCAGCATTTTGCGCGCCATGCGGCGGTCGCTGAAAAAACCGTTGGTCGTCTGAAACGAGGCCAGGGCGAAAACGGCGGTTAGCAGCAGCAAAATCATGCGGGCGGGGCGGTTCACAAAATCTCCGTTGATTCAGGCCGTTCCCGCCTTCGCGGGGATAACGTTTCTGAAAGGCGGCCTGTATATGCTCTGGCTCCGTTGCAATTCCGCTTTCAGACGGCCTCCTGCACCCGGCTGTTGATGTCGCGCAGCACGGCGGCGGGGGCGGCGGCTTGGGTGATCGGTCGTCCCATCACCAGATAGGTCGAACCGGCGGCAAGGGCTTGGGCGGGTGTCATGATGCGGCGCTGGTCGTCGCTGTTGCCGTCGGGATTGGGGCGGATGCCGGGGGTGACGAGGACGAAATCCGCGCCGCGCGCACAGCGCAGGGCGGCGGCTTCGCGGGCGGAGCAGACGACGCCGTCGAGGCCGGAATCTTCGGCCAGCGCGGCCAGCCGCAACACATGCTGTTCGACGGGGACGGTGATGCCGGTTTCGGCCAGGTCGGCCTCTTCCATGCTGGTGAGGACGGTGACGCCGATCAGCAGGGGTTTGGTACTGCGGTTGGCGAGGGCTTCGGCGGCGGCTTCCATCATCCGCCGCCCGCCCGAGGCGTGCATGTCGACCATCCACACGCCCATGTCGGCGGCGGCTTTGCAGGCTTGGGCGACGGTATTCGGGATGTCGTGGTATTTGAGGTCGAGAAAGAGCTTGTAGCCTTGGTTGACCAGGTTTTCCGCCAGCCTGCGGCCGGTGGCGGTGAAGAGTTCTTTGCCGATTTTCAGTTGGCACAGCGTCGGATCGAGGCGGCGGACGAAGGCGACGGTTTCGGCTTCGGTGGCAAAATCGAGGGCAACGATAACGGGCGTGCGGCTTGGTGCGGGTGCGGGGTCGGTAATCAGGGGGTTCACGGGGAATTCCTTGTTTGGCGGGTTTTTTGGAGGTTCAGACGGCCTGTTATTCGCTTGCCGGTGTACCCTACATGGAGGCCGTCTGAAAGAGGGTTGGGGCTGCATTTTCAGACGGCCTGTTGTTTGTTTTCCGGCATAGGCCGCGTGCGTGGCTGCGCCATACGCCCTACGGTGGAGGCCGTCTGAAAGAGGGTCGGGCTGCGTTTCAGACGGCCTTTTTGCGGCCGCGCCGTCCGAGCAGGAAGCCTGCCGCAGCGGCGGCCAGTGCGGCGGCCGCGCCGCCTCCGAGGAGGACTTTGCGCTGGGCGGCGAGGACGGGGTTGTCGAACATGTTGACGGAGTAGTGGAAGTCGGCGATGAGCCAGCGGCCGTCCTGCCGCACGAGGGTGGCACTCCATTTGGGTTCGACCGTCCAGGTTTCGCCGCCCGTCAGGCGGTAGCGGTCGCTGCTGCTGCCGAAGGCGACGGCGGTGTTGCCGTGGTAGAGGTGGGAGAGCTGCTCTACCTTGAATTCGGCTTCTATGCTTTGTACGACGGGATTCGCGCCGCCGAGCATTTTGTCGTAGTAAGCGCGGATGCCGTCTTTGCCGTGGACGCGGTCGCCGTTCATGGTGGTAAAGACGACGTCGTCGGCGACGTGGGCAAGCAGGGTGTCGAGGTCGCGTCGGTTGAGGGCCTGCTGCATGGCGTCGCGCAGGGCGCGCAGTTCGTTGTGCAGGGCTTCGCTGTCGGGGTTTTGTCGGGTTTGCAGGGCGGCTGCGGGGTCGGTTTGCGTGTCGGCAACCGTGGGGGCGGCGGCCAGCAGGGCGAGGAGGAGGACGGCAGTGCGGGTCATGGGTTTTCTCTGGCGGTTGCGCTTGGACTTTGGGTTTTCGTTTCGCGGAAATGACGTTTCTGAAAGCTCAGTCGGGCAGGACGGAAAACTTGTCCCAATGGCTGCGGACGTAGGCGGCGGCGGTTTCGAGGTCGGTTTCGGCTGCGTCGTAATAGTCACCGTCGACTTCTTCAAAGTGGGGGAAGCGTTTGCGCAGGGTATCGTCGTCGGCTCCGTGTTCCGCCGCTTCTTCGATGGCGGCGCCGTGTTCGGCGTAGAGCGCGGCGGCGGCGTCGAGAACGCGCGCTGTGGCTTTGATTTTCCAGCGGCGCAGGCTGTCGGTGAGCGGGTTGTCGAAGATGTAGCCGCCGTAGCCGCCCGCTATCAGGCGGATGAAGCCGCCTTCTTCCATCTGGCTGTCGAGGTAGACGTAGGCCAGCAGGGTGTTTTGTTCGTCGGTGAGGCGGCCGATGGCGTCTTCGCCGTGCTGTTCGAGCCAGGCGAAACAATGGTCGGCGAGGGTGTAGAGGAAGGCGGCAGCTTCGGTGTCGACGGGAATCGGCGGGATGTTCATGTTTCAGACGGCCTCAGGCGAATCGGATATGTTTTGTCTGCTTCGTTGACATTCTGCTTGCGGACACGCCATTACCCACACGGGCGGGCATGGCGTTTCCGAAAACGGGTTCAGACTTCGATGCGGTTGGGGGTGAAGGTTTCCCATTTGTTGCAGGCGGGGCAGTGCCAGAAGAAGACTTGCGATTTGAAGTGGCAGTTGCGGCAGCGGTACATCCAGTTTTTCTGCAACTGGCGGCCGACGACGCCGCGCATCATGTCGGCATCGGCTTTCCAAGCGGGGTTGAGGCCGGAAATTTGCAGGCCGAGCAGGCGGTAGACGCCGTTGAGGTCGGGCTTGGCGCGCACGAGTTCGGCCAGGATTTCGTTGGCTTTCTGCTCGCCGTAAAGCAGCAGGGATTTGTCGTAAACGACGTTGAGCAGGTCGAGATGGGGGAAGGTTTTCATGTAGCCGATTAAGACGGCCAGGCCTTCTTCGGCGCGGTTTTGTGCGTCGTAGGCGTCGTAGATGCGCTCGCCGGCCATGCCCAGATAGGCGTGGTTTTGCTTTTCGATGGCGCCGTAGGCTTCGGCGGCGGCGGCGTGGTTGCCGAGTTTCTGTTCGAGATCGCCGAGGATGATGTTGGCGCGGCTGCATTTGCCGTTGGCGGACAAGGCCGTCTGAATGTGGCGGCGGGCTGCGTCGTAATCGGAACGGAACAGGGCGGCCTGCGCCATTTCGCAATGGAACTGGGCGATTTCAAACTGGTAGGTCTGCTCGTCGCGGCTGAGTTTGCGGGCGGTATCGACGGCCTGCTCCCAGTCCCTGTCCTGCTGGTAGATGTGCAGCAGGTGCTCGCGCGCGCCTTTGGCCATGTTGCCGTCTTCGAGGGCGAGGAAAATCTGTTCGGCGCGGTCGACCAGCCCGGCGCTCTGGTAGGTCTGCCCCAGCTCGAAGAGGGCGCGCTCTTTTTTGTCGCCGACGGTGTCGGGCGCTTCGGACAGGCTTTGCAGCAGGCGGATGGCTTTGTCGTTTTCGCCGCGCGAGCGGTAGAGCTTGCCGAGGGTGAGGCTCAGCTCATAAGACTGCGGCTGCATATCGGCCACTTCGGCCAACTCGCGTGCAGCCTTGCCGCTGTTTCTGTCCACCAGCGCATCAAGGGCGGAATAAAAACCGGCGGGAATGCTTTTGGCCTGTTTCAGCACGGTTTTCATGTCGATGCGGGCGGCCAGCCAACCGAGGGCGAAACAGAGGAAGGGAACGAGGGCGAACAGCAGCCACCAGGCGGAGAGTTCGTTTTCCATCTGCGCCTCAGTCTTTTTTGTCTGCCGCCCCGCCGGCGGGCGCGGGCACGGCAGCCGGAACGGGCGCGGCGGCGGGGGCGGCGATGTCGGTGTTGTTCAGGCGGGCGGCCTTTTTCACCTCGGCGCGCAGGCGGCCGTTTTCCGAACGCAGCACCAAAAGGCGGCCGAAAAGGGCAAAGAGGCCGAACAGCGCGCCGATTAAAAAGGCGCCGAACAGCACCACAATCAGCGGCCATTCAACAGCCTGGCCGGGCAGGTAATGAAACTGCACGCTTTGGACGTTAATCACCGCCAAAACGGCGAACACCAGCAAAATCAAAACTTTGACAATCAGGGAAACTGCTTTCATTTATCGCTCCGTAAACCGCGCCGCGCACGGGCGGTTTGTAAAACCGTTTTTCAGACGGCCTCACTATAAAAGCAGGCCGCAAAACAGGCGCTAGTGTAAACGATTTAGCCCGCGTTTGCATATTGCACGGCGTTTTGCGCCGCATCCGCCGCGCTGCGGAGCGTCTTGCCAAACCCGCGTGCGGGAGCGTATCTTTACGTTTTTTAAAACCCGGTTGAGAGTATTCCACATCATGAGCAGACCCGTTCCCGCCATATTCGGCAGCGTTTTCCACGCCCAAATGCCCGTTATCGCCTACAAAAACCAAGCCTGGCAGCCGACGGTTTGGCAGAGTTCGCAAGACCTATCCCTCGCACCCGGCGCGCACGCGCTGCATTACGGCAGCGAGTGTTTCGAGGGCTTGAAAGCCTTCCGTCAGGCAGACGGCAAAACCGTCCTTTTCCGCCCGCAGGCCAATATCGAACGCATGCGCCAGAGCGCGGAAATCCTCCATCTACCCAAACCCGATGCCGACGCCTTTCTTGCCGCACTGGTCGAACTGGTGAAACGTGCCGCCGACGAAATCCCCGATGCCCCCGCCGCGCTCTACCTGCGCCCCACCCTGATCGGCACCGATCCCGTTATCGGCAAAGCGGGTGCGCCTTCCGAAACCGCGCTGCTCTACATTCTCGCCTCGCCCGTCGGCGACTATTTCAAAGCCGGTTCGCCCGTAAAAATCCTGGTGGAAACCGAACACATCCGCTGCGCGCCGCATATGGGGCGCGTCAAATGCGGCGGCAACTATGCCTCGGCCATGCCCTGGGTGCTCAAAGCCAAAGCCGAACACGGCGCCAGCCAGGTGCTGTTCTGCCCGGGCGGCGACGTTCAGGAAACCGGCGCGTCCAACTTTATTCTGATTAAAGACAAAGAATTAATCACCAAGCCGCTGACCGACGAATTTCTGCACGGCGTTACCCGCGACACCGTGCTCACCGTCGCCCGCGATGCGGGATACACCGTCAGCGAGCGCAATTTCACGGTGGACGAATTGCGCGCGGCGGTGGAAAACGGCGCCGAAGCCGTACTTACCGGCACGGCCGCCGTTGTTTCGCCCGTCACCTCCTTCGTTATCGGCGGCGAAGAAGTGCCCGTGCAGAACACGGAACGCGGCTACGCGCTGCGCAAGGCGGTGACCGATATCCAATACGGCTTGGCCGAAGACAAACACGGCTGGCTGCTGCGGGTGTGCTGAGTCCGCAGCCAAGAGGCCGTCTGAAAGCCGCATGGCCGGTTTTTCAGACGGCCTTTCGTCCGCATAAGACCGTCTGAAACCCCTGCGGCACGCCGCCGCCTGCGTTTTCAGACGGCCTGTTATCCATTACAATCCGCAGCCTTCGCCGAAAGGAAAACCATGTATTTCGTAGACCGCACCGCCGTGGTGCTCAAACCGACCCAGCGCTTTCTCGACTGGCTCAAATCCACCGACGACAACCTGCCCGAACTCACTTTGGAACAGATGCGCAGCAACTGCTCGGTGTTCCTCGTGCCCGAGTTCGACGCGCCCGAGGCGGTGGTGGCCTATTTCGACGAGCGCTACCGCCAAATCTTCGAAGCCGAGATTTCTGCTTGGGAAGTGGAGAAAAAAGACTGGCCGCAAGACATGGGCTTGCAGGCTTTTTGGGAATTTTTCGATGTCGAAATCCACGATTCCGTGTTCGACCTTGACGACGAAAGCATCAAAGTCGAGCCGGTGGTGGACAACATGATGTAGCGCCGTGCAGGCTTTTACCGTCCGCATCCGCCCGTCGCGCCTTTGGCCTGCCGCCGTCCTCTTGGCGCACGCCGCCTCGTTCGCACTCTGTGCCGCCTGTTTCGACGGCGCCATACGCATAGCCGGATTGGCGGCCTTGGCGCTGTCCCTCGCGCACGGCCTGCGCAGCGCGTCGCCAAACCGGCAGGCTGTGCGGGAAATCCGCATCGACACCCGCGGCCGCGCCTCGCTGCTGCTGCGCGGCGAAGTGCAGGAAGCCGAGTTGCTCGACGACAGCCTCATCCACCCCTATGTCTGCTTTTTAAAATGGCGCGCGGGCGGAAAAACCTTCCGCCAATGCCTGCCCGCCGATGCCGCCGAGAGCGAAGCCTACCGCCGCCTGAGCGTGTGGGCGCGCTACGGGCAGCCAAAACAGGAAACCCGATGATAAAAAAACGCTACCCCCTTCTTGCCGCCGCGCTGCTGCTTGCCGCGTGCACGACCGAACAGCCCGCCGACAGCCGCGCCGCGCCGCAAACCGTCGCCCCCCTGCCGCCAAGCACCGCCCTGCCTTTCGACCCAAACGCCGCGCCCGTGTCGCAGGTGGGCTTCAACGGCAACGACAACGTGCAGCGCTTCATCGCCCGCGAAGCGGAAAACGGCCGTTACAGCCGCGCCGATTTGCAGGCCTTTTTCAACAATGCCGTTTATAAAAGCAACATTATCAACATCATGAGCCGCCCGGGTACCTCGCGCCCGTGGTACGAGTTCCAAAAAGGCAACGCGGGCGCGGCCAAGATTTCAGACGGCCGCAACTTCTATATGAAACACCGCCAGGTCATCGACCAAGTGGCGCGCGAATACGGCGTACCTGCCGAAATCATCGTCGCCATCGTCGGCATCGAAACCAACTACGGCCGCAATATGGGCAGCTTCCGTCTGGCCGACTCGCTCTCCACCCTTGCTTTCGACTACCCGCGCCGCGCCGATTTCTTCCAAAAAGAGCTGCACGAAATGCTGCTGATGAGCAAAGAGGAAAACCAAGACCCGTTTTGGTTTGCCGGCAGCTACGCGGGCGCGATGGGCATGCCGCAGTTCATGCCTTCGAGCTACCGCAAATGGGCGGTGGACTACGACCGAGACGGCCGCCGCGACATTTGGGGCAGCGTGCCCGACGTTGCCGCCTCGGTGGCCAATTACCTGAAAGCGCACGGCTGGAAAACGGGCGGCAAAATGATTGTGCCCGTGCTGCTCGAGCCGACGCCGCAGCTTCTGGCTGTAATCGAAGAGAAAACCGAGCTGAAATACACCGTCGGCCAACTGCGCAAAATGGGCGTGGACATCCAAGAGCCGCTGCCCGATCACGAACGCGCCGTGCTCTACCGCCTGGAAGTGTCGCCCGGCCTGTACCAGTATTACATCGGCCTGAACAATTTCTACACCGTCTGGCAGTACAACCACAGCCGCATGTATGTCACCGCCGTGCGCGACATCGCCAACGGCATCGGCGCGAGCAATCTGTAAACGCCCTGTGCCCCGCGCCGTGCGAAAAGGCCGTCTGAAAAACATTTTTCAGACGGCCTCTTTACGTTTGCGGTCGGCAAATCAGATTAAAGCCTGCCGCTTCAACTCGTTTTTCAGATAGGCGTAGTAAACCGGCGCGACGACGATGCCGCCGACGCCGAAGATGCGCTCGAACACGACCATCGCCACCAAAAGTTCCCACGCGCTCGATTCGATTTCCGAGCCGATGATTTTGGCGTTCAAAAAATATTCGAGCTTGTGGATCACGACGAGAAACACCAGCGAGGCGGCGGCGACGTAAAGCGAGGTGCCCAGGCTCAGGATGATGATAACGGTGTTGGAAATCAGGTTGCCCGCCACAGGGATGAGGCCGACGACAAAGGCGATCACCAGCACGGTGAAACGGAAAGGCAGATCCACACCGAAAAGCGGCAGGATCAGATAGAGGTAAACCGCGGTCAGCAGCGTGTCCACCAGCGAGATTTTCGCCTGGGCGATAAACACGCGCTCGAAGCTGGTTTCGAAATTGCGTATCCGCTGCACGAGTTCGGCCTTGAAGATCGGCATTTTGCGGCGGCTGCGGCGCATGTTGAGGCGGTGGAAACTGAGCATCGCGCCGATGATGATGCCGATCAGGATGTACACAAAGGATGTGATGCTGTTTTTGCTGATGCGCGTGAGCGCGGCACTGTATTCGTTAATCAGGCGGATGCCCTGCGCTTTGATTTCGGCAATGTTGTTCGGCAGCATGTTCAAGAGGGCGGCGGGCAGCTCTTTGCTGTTTTTCGTATCTTCCAAAATCGCCGCCAGCTTGCCCAGCATTACTGTGATATGGCCGCCGTGTATCAGGTGGTACACGCCCAGCGACAGCAGGAAAATCATCAGGCAGACCATGCCGATGGCGAGGGTGGCGGAAATCAGGTTGATGTTGTGCGCGGTGAGAACTTTGTGCAGGAAATGGCCGCGCGAGAGCAGGCGGCGGCGCAGCCACAGCAGCAGGCCGTTGGTTTTGGCAATAAAGACGTAGGTGAGCAGCACCGCCAGCAAGAGCGGCAGGAAATGGAAATAAAGCACCGCCCAAAGCGCCAGCCCCATCAGGATGTAAGAGGCGTTGCGCAGCTTGGCGGCGGAGGGTGTGGGGAAAAGCGGAGTCTGCATGGCGTGACCGTGGCGGTATTTTGGGAAAATAGGCCGTCTGAAAACACAGAGGTCGTCTGAAAATCAGGCTTTACCCGTGCTGCCGAAGCCTCCTTCGCCGCGCTCGCTGGCGGCAAATTCGTCCACCACTTTAAACTCCGCCTGCACCACCGGCACGATCACCATCTGGGCAATGCGCTCCATCGGTTCGATAACAAACGCTACGCCGCTGCGGTTCCACAGCGACACTTTCAATTCGCCCTGGTAGTCCGAATCGATCAGGCCGACCAGATTGCCCAGCACGATGCCGTGTTTGTGTCCCAAACCCGAGCGCGGCAGAATCATGGCGGCGTAGGCGGGATTGGCAAGGTGGACGGCGATGCCGGTGGGGATCAGCACGGTTTCGCCGGGGGCGACGGTAATTGCCGCATCAATGCTGGCGCGCAAGTCCAAACCGGCCGAACCGGGCGTGGCATAGGCCGGCAGGGCGTCCGCCATTTTCGGGTTGAGGATTTTCAGTTCGACTTCGGTCTGCATGGCAATGTTTCCTGAATACAAAGGACGCGGATTATACGGAGCGGCCGCCGTTTCCACAAACGGCGCGACAAAGGCGTAAAGGCCGTCTGAAACAGGATATTCAGACGGCCTTTGCCCGTTTTGCGGTAAAATGTAAAGAAAATTTACACATGACGATTCTTCATTGAAAAAACGCCTACACGTTAAATCATTCATAAACAGATTTTTTCATACTTTAAAACACCGACATTTCCACCATTCAAACTTGCTATACCATAACAAATTTAACCGTTTCAATGATTTGGCAAAAATCCATTGCTTGACCCTCCGCCGCCGAGCCGGTAATACTCGCCCTTCCTTTCCAACCGACCACAAGGAGAAGAAACATGAAAATGAAAGCAGCAGTCGTCACCCAAAACAGCAACGGCAACGTAGACATCGTCGAAAAGGAAATCCGCGCGCTGGAATACGGCGAAGCGCTGGTGGAAGTGGAATTTTGCGGCGTGTGCCACACCGACCTGCACGTTGCCGCCGGCGATTACGGCGAAAAACCCGGCCGCGTGCTCGGCCATGAAGGCATCGGCATCGTGAAGGAAGTGGCGCCGGGCGTTACCAAGCTCAAAGCGGGCGACCGCGTCAGCATCGCCTGGCTCTTCAAAAGCTGCGGCTCGTGCGAATACTGCGTTTCCGGCCGCGAAACCCTGTGCCGCACCGTTTTGAATGCAGGCTACACCGCCGACGGCGCGATGGCGACGCACTGCATCGTCGACGCCGATTACGCGGTGAAAGTGCCCGAAGGCCTCGATCCCGCGCAGGCCAGCAGCATTACCTGCGCCGGTGTCACCACCTACAAGGCCACCAAAGTCTCGGGCGTGCGTCCCGGCCAGTGGATCGCCATGTACGGCGCGGGCGGCTTGGGCAATCTGGCCGTGCAGTATGCGAAAAAAGTGTTCGGCGCACACGTTATCGCCGTCGATGTTAACGACGACAAACTGGCGCTTGCCAAAGAAGTCGGCGCCGATATCACCGTCAATGCCGCCAAGGAAGACGCGGCCAAAGTCATACAGGAAAAAACCGGCGGCGCCCATGCGGCGGTCGTTACCGCCGTGTCCCGCGCCGCCTTCAATTCCGCCGTGGACGCCGTGCGCGCGGGCGGGCGCGTCGTCGCCGTCGGCCTGCCGCCCGAAACCATGGATCTGTCGATTCCGCGCATGGTGCTCGACGGCATCGAAGTGGTCGGCTCGCTGGTGGGCACGCGCGAAGATTTGGCCGAAGCCTTCCGCTTCGGCGCGGAAGGGCTGGTCGTTCCCGTGGTGCAAACCCGCCGCTTGGACGAAACCAACGACATCTTCCAAGAAATGCGCGACGGCAAAATCCAAGGCCGCATGGTGATAGATATGAAAAGCTGCGGCTGCACCGTATAAAGCGTAAAGCACAGCCCAAAGGCTCAGAGGCCGTCTGAAAACCCGCCGCATGGCTTTTCAGACGGCCTTTTCCCATGTAAAGAATGGGTTTACACTGCGCCCCTTCCCCACTCTGCAAAGGACACGGCAATGAACCACACACAGAAAAAAATCAAAATCGGCATCGTCGGCGCAACGGGTTACACCGGCGTCGAATTGCTGCGCCTGTTGGCGGCACACCCTTACGCCGAAGTGGCGGCGGTCACCAGCCGCAGCGAGACGGGAGTGAAACTGGCCGACTATTTCCCCAACCTGCGCGGCGTGTACGACGGCCTGAGCTTTGCCGCCCCCGAAGACGCGCCGCTGACCGAATGCGACGCGGTGTTTTTCGCCACCCCCAACGGCGTGGCGATGAAGGAAGCACCAGCCCTGCTCGAGAGCGGCGTGCGCGTGATCGACCTGTCGGCCGACTTCCGCCTGAAAGACCTGGCCGAATGGGAAAAATGGTACGGCATGAAACACGAAAGCCCCTCCTGGGCGGCGCAGGCCGTGTACGGGCTGACCGAACTCAATCGCGACGCCGTCGCCCAAGCGCGCCTGGTCGCCAACCCCGGCTGCTATCCCACCTGCGTGTCGCTGGCACTCGTTCCCCTGCTGCAGGCGGGCGCGCTGCGCGAGGGCATGCCGCTGATTGCCGACTGCAAATCGGGCGTGTCGGGCGCGGGGCGCAAAGCGGCCGTGGGCACGCTCTTTTGCGAGGCGGGCGGCAATTTCAAAGCCTACGGCGTGGCCGGACACCGCCACCTGCCCGAAATCCGGCAAACCCTGTCCGCCCTGCAAAGCGGCGTAGCCGACGGCCTGGTGTTCGTGCCGCACCTTACGCCGATGATACGCGGCATGCATGCCACGCTTTACGTCCACCTGAAAAGCGGCGCCGACCCGCAAACGCTGCTGGAAAACGCCTACCGCGCCAGCCCCTTCGCCGACGTGATGCCCGCAGGCAGCACGCCCGAAACCCGCAGCGTACGCGGCGCCAACGTCTGCCGCATCGCTGCGCAGAAAGCGCCCGACAGCGGCGACTTGTGGATACTGATGAGCGTGCAGGACAACCTCGTCAAAGGCGCGGCCGGGCAGGCGGTGCAGAATATGAACGTGATGTTCGGCTTCGCCGAAGACACCGGCCTGCCGCGCACCGCCCTCTTGCCGTAAAGCACCGACCTCACCGTACAAACCGTTCCCGTCCGTACGCGGCAAGAGTGCAAAGGCCGTCTGAAAACCCCTTTTTCGGTTTTCAGACGGCCTTTTTACCAAGCCCGCCGCTTGTTTTACGCAAACCGCCCGCGATGCGGATTAGCCGTGCGGGCGGTTTTGTCGGGGCGGTGTTTTATAGTGAGCCAAAATAAAAAATCTACGGCGTTGCTGCGCCTTAGCTCAAAGAGGGCGGTTTTCTAAGGCATTGGAAATGCCAAGAAAACCTGCCCCGTACTACCTGTACTGTCTGCGGCTTGCTGCCTTGTATCTTTTCTATTTTGGCTCACTATAACTTTGCCGAAGCGTTGTTTTCAGACGGCCGCCAGCGCCCTGTTCTGCTCGGCGGCCAGTGTGACTATGCCTTTTTGCGCCAGGCGCACGAGTTCGGCCAGTTCGTCAAACGAGAAAGCCGCGCCCTCGGCCGTGCCCTGGATTTCGATGATGCCGCCGTCGGCGTTCATCACGATGTTCACATCGCTGTCGCAGCCGGAGTCTTCGGGATAGTCCAAATCCAAAAGCGGCACGCCGCCGACGATGCCGGCAGACACGGCGGCGATTTGCGACACCAGCGGGTTTTCGGCGATACGGCCGTCTGAAAGCAGTTTGCGCACGGCCAGCGCGAGGGCGACGTAGGCGCCGGTAATCGAGGCGGTGCGCGTGCCGCCGTCGGCCTGAATCACGTCGCAGTCGATCAGAATCTGCCGCTCGCCGAGTTTTTCCATGTTAACGGCGGCGCGCAGGGAGCGGCCGATCAGGCGCTGGATTTCCTGCGTGCGGCCGCTCTGTTTGCCCGCGGCGGCTTCGCGGCGCATGCGCGAGGCGGTGGAGGCGGGCAGCATGCCGTATTCGGCGGTAACCCAGCCTTGGCCTTTGCCGCGCAAAAAGGGCGGCACGTTTTCGTCGATGCTGGCGGTGCAGATAACGCGGGTGCTGCCGCATTCGATCAGCGCCGAGCCGTCGGCGTGCGGGAGAAAGTGCGGGGTGATGCGCAGGGGGCGCAGTTGGTCGGCGGCGCGGCCGGTGCGGGCATAGGTTTGCATGGTTTCCCTCTGTTAAAAAATGCAAATTATAGCACGGGCAAATGTGCTATATTGCCGCCCGATTTCACTCGTCTTTAACGAAACGGAGTAAAAACATGACCATCCACAGCATGACGGGCTTTGCCAACGCCGCCGGCGAATGCGGCAGCAAGCGCATCAATCTCGACATCCGCGCGGTAAACCACCGCTATCTCGACGTGCAGTTCAAAATGCCCGACGATCTGCGGCATTTGGAAGGCAGCCTGCGCGAGAAAATCGCAGCGGCGGCTGCGCGCGGCAAAATCGAGTGCCGCATTCAGGTTCAGACGGCCGCGGCGGGCGCGGCGGCTTTGTCGGTCAACCATGCGCTGGCGGCCGAATTGGCGGCCTTGAACGACAAATGGCGCGGTGAGTTCGGCGGTTTGGGCAAGCTGACGGTGGCCGACATTCTGCACTTCCCCGGCGTGCTGGCGGCGCAGTCGGAAGACGAAGAAACCTTTGTTCTGGCCGTGCAGTCGCTGTTGGACGACGCGCTGGCCGAGTTCTCCGCCGCCCGTGCGCGCGAGGGCGAAAAGCTCAAAGCGCATATTCTGGAGCGGCTTTCGGCGATGGACGGCATCGTCGATGCGCTGGCGGGGCAGTTTCCTTCGCTGGTGCAGGTGCATTTGGACAAAGCCCGTGCGCGGCTGGCGGAGGCGGTGGCCAATATCGACGAAGACCGTCTGAAACAGGAATTTGCCCTGTTCATGCAGAAAGCGGATGTGGATGAGGAATTCAGCCGCCTGAAAACGCATATCGGCGAAGTGCGCCGCATCGTTACCGAAGCCAAAGGCAGCATCGGCAAGCGGCTGGATTTTCTGATGCAGGAACTCAACCGCGAAGCCAACACCATCGGCAGCAAGGCGATAGCCGCCGAATGCACGCAGGCTTCGGTGGAGCTGAAAGTGCTGATCGAGCAGATGCGCGAACAGGTACAGAATATCGAATAGCCGTTTCAGACGGCCTAAACCCGTTTTCAGACGGCCTCCATATTAAGAGGCCGTCTGAAAACGCATCTTCAGGCGGAGCCGAAACGTTTTGCGGCATCCCGCAAGCGGGTGTCGGCGCGGGATTTGGTTTAAAATGCCGCCTTTCCCGCAAACCGGCAGACAACGTGAAAATCCTCATCCTCGGCAGCGGCCAGGTCGGCTCGACCATCGCGCAAAACCTCGCCGCCATGCCCAACAACGACGTCACCATCATCGACACCGACGAAAACGCCCTGCGCCACATCGGCACGCAGCTGGACGTGCAGACCATCGTCGGCAACGGCGCTTCGCCCAGCCTGCTGGCGGCGGCGGGCGCGGGCGACAGCGACATGCTGCTGGCGCTGACGCGGCACGACGAAACCAACCTGGCCGCCTGCCGCATCGCCGCCGACCTCTTCAACATCCCCAACCGCATCGCCCGCGTGCGCCTGGCCGACTACCTCGAATACGGCGGCGACGAAGACAACAGCGTGCTCGAAGCCTTCGCCGTTACCGACTCCATCCACCCCGAACAACTCGTGACCGAACGCCTGTCCGCCCTGTTGAGCTACACCAGCGCCTTGCAGGTCTTGCGTTTTGCCGACGACAAAGCCCGCATGGCCGTTGTCCAGGCGCACAACGGCGGCCTGCTCGTCAACCGCCCCATCGCTACCATCGGCGAACACCTGCCCGAAGGCGTCGACTGCCAAATCTGCGCCATCTACCGCAACAACCGCCTCATCGTCCCCACCGCCGAAACCGTCGTTATCGAAGGCGACGAAGTGTTTTTCCTCGCCGACAGCCGCCACGTCAAAACCGTGATGCGCGAATTGCGCCCGCTCGAACAACGCACCCGCCGCGTGATGATCGCCGGCGGCGGCAACATCGGCTACCGCTTGGCCAAACAAATCGAAAAAACCTACGACATCAAAATCATCGAACACAACCCGCAGCGCGCCGAATGGCTGGCCGAACACCTCGACACCAGCCTCGTGCTGCAAGGCTCGGCCACCGACGAAAACCTGCTTTCACACGAATACATCGACGAAATCGACGTCTTCCTCGCCCTCACCAACGACGACGAAAACAACATCATGGCCAGCCTGCTGGCCAAAGACCTCGGCGCCAAGCGCGTGATCACCATCATCAACCGCTCGCGCTATGTCGACCTGCTCGAAGGCAACCAGATCGACATCGTCGTTTCGCCGCACATGATCACCATCGGCAACATCCTCACCCACATCCGCCCGGGTGACGTGGCGGCGGTGCACCCGCTGCGGCGCGGCCACGCCGAGGCCATCGAGGTCGTCGTCCACGGCACGAAAGACACCTCCGCCCTCGTCGGCCGCCGCGTGTCCGACATCAAATGGCCGCCCGGCTGCCACATCGCCGGCCTCGTGCGCGGCGACGAAGTGGTGATGGGGCACAAAGACGACGTGAAAATGCAGGACGGCGACCACCTTATCTTCTTCGTCTCCCGCCGCCGCGTCCTGCGCGAGTTGGAAAAACTGATACAGGTGAAAGTCGGCTTCTTCGGTTGAGGCCGTCTGAAAGCGTAGCTTCAACGAAGTTAAAAACCGACAAACAAGGTGTGCGGCGCAGCCGCGCACGCGGTTTCTGCCGCATCACACACAGCACAGTAAGAACAACGCCTCCCCAAGCCCGTTTTCAGACGGCCTCAAACCGCCGGACACAAAGATTTCCGTTTATGAAACCACTCAAACCCATCCGCCCCGAACCGCAGGCCGCCGCGCTTTTTGACCATTTCGCCGCCGACAAAATGCCGGATACCGGCCGCTGGCTGACACAGGCCGGCCTGCCGTTTGACACAGATGCCGCCTTCGCCCCGTTTGACTGCGTGCGGGCCGACACCTTGTCCAAAGCCGGAAAACGGCTGGACGACGAATTGTGGGAAGGCGTGCAGCGTGAAGCGCTAAACGAAGTGCCGGCCGTGCTCGGCGCACAGGCCAACCGCCTCGGCCCGGCCGCCGCCGCGTTTTTCCATGCCCGCAGGCCGCAGTGGGAAGCGGCGGCCAAACGCTGCAAACTGAAAACACAGGACATCTGCGACGCCCTCTATGCCATCGTTTTGGGTGCATTCTTGGAATACGCGGCCGCAGAACACACGAAAAGCGGGGCGGCCGTTTCCCTCCATCTCGACCTGCTCGCCGTTCTCAACACCGGACACCTGCCCTGCGGCTGGGCATCGGGCAGACTTTATGTTTATTGAGGCCGTCTGAAAAGCCAAAACCAAAGGCGGCAACCCGGTAGGGTGTACCGCCCCAAGGCGGCGCACACGTTCTCCGCCACGCCGCAAACCCCTTTTCAGACGGCCTACAAGCCGCAAAAGGCCGTCTGAAAACCGAAATACCGCTTCCAAAACGCCGCTGCCGCGCGGCCAACAACAAAACGGCAACACAAACACCATGTATTACAAAATCGCCCCGATTATCCACGTCCTCTCCAAGCTGGCCGCGCTCTACGCGCTGCTGCTGCTGATTCCGACGCTGGTGTCCTACCTCTACCACGATTCCGCCTTCCCCGCTTTCGCCAGCACTTCGCTGGTAACGCTGGCCGGCTCGGTGGCCGTGTGGGCGTCGACGCGCAAGCACCACCGCGAGCTGCGCCCGCGCGACGGCTTCACCCTCGTTTTCCTGCTCTGGCTCGGCTTCGCCGCCATCTCCGCCCTGCCCTTTTATTTCCACTACCCGTCTGCCAGCTACACCGACGCCTTTTTCGAAGCCATGAGCGGCCTCACCACCACGGGCGCAACGGTTATTTCCAGCCTCGACACCCTCGCCCCGTCGGTGAACTTCTGGCGACACATGATGAACTGGTTCGGCGGCATGGGCATCATCGTGCTGGCCGTCGCCATCCTGCCCATGCTCGGCGTCGGCGGCACACAGCTTTTCAAAGCCGAAATCCCCGGCATCGACAAAGACAGCAAAATGGCGCCGCGCATTTCGCAGACGGCCAAACGCCTGTGGCTGGTCTACCTCGCCTTCACCCTCATCACCTGCATGGCGCTCAAATGGGCGGGCATGGGCTGGTTCGACGCGGTGTGTCATGCCATGTCGGCCTTCTCGCTGGGCGGCTTTTCCACCCACGACGCCAGCATCGCCTTCTACAAATCGCCCGCCATCGAAGCCGTTATCGCCGCCGCCACCGTGCTGGGCGCCATTAATTTCGCCAACCACTTCGCCGCCGCACAGGAAAAATCGCCGCGCCCCTACTGGCGCGACGAAGAATCGCGCATCATGCTTGTCGTGCTGGCCGCCAGCATCGCCGCCGCCAGCCTGTATATGTGGTACAAAGGCTTCTATTCCCTGCCCGAAGCGCTGCGCTACGTCGGCTTCAACTTCATTTCCACCGGACTGGCGAGCGGCTTTGCCAACACCGATTTTGCCGTGTGGCCGCTGTTTGTCACCCTGTGGATGTTTTTTCTCGCCAACGTGCTGGCCAACACCGGCTCGATGGGTGGCGGCATCAAACTCGCCCGCGCCCTCGTCCTTGCCAAATTCAGCCTGCGCGAAGTGTCGCTGCTGCTGCACCCCAACGCCGTGCGCACCGTCAAACTCAACAAACGCTCCGTGTCCGACCGCACGGCGATGGCCGTGATGGCCTTTATCTTCGTTTATTTCATGACCGTCGTCGCCGCCACCCTCGGCCTGATGGCAAGCGGCATGGATTTGGTGACCGCCCTCTCCGCCGCCATCGCCTGCATCACCAACGCAGGCCCCGGCTTGGGCACCGTCGGTCCGGCCTACAACTATGCCGCCCTCAGCGACCTGCAAAAATGGATCTGCTGCGCCGTGATGCTCTTGGGGCGGCTGGAAATCTTCACCGTTTTCATTCTGTTCACACCCGACTACTGGCGCAAATAGGCCGCCTGAAAGCGGAGTTTCGGCAAAAGGCCGTCTGAAAAGGCCGTCTGAAAGGGAGAAAACCGTGCGCACCCTGAAAAATATCCTTACCCTAACGCTGAAAGAATTCCGCAGCGTCCTCACCGATCCCGTGCTGATGCTGCTCATCGCCTACATCTTCACCGCCACCATCTACCAGATGGCGCAGGTGAGCACCGATGTGAAAAACGCTTCCGTCGCCGTGATCGACCTCGACCGCTCCGCGCTGTCGATGCGCATCCGCGATGCCGTGCAGCCGCCCTATTTCAAAACCGTGCGCGACGTGCGGCGCGAAGATTCCGCCGAAGCGATGGACAAGGGTGAATACACCTTCATCCTCGAAATCCCGCCGCATTTCGAGCGCGACGTACTCTTGGGACGCAGCCCCTCGGCGCAGCTCCTTATCGATGCCACCGCCGTCACGCAGGCGGGCGTCGGCGCGTCTTATCTGTCGCAGATTTTCAGCCGCGAAACCAACGCCTTTGCCGGACGCGAACTGCCGGTGATCGTCAAGCCCGTTATCACCGCCGAATTCAACCCCAACGGCGAAAGCTCATGGTTTATGCCCACCTCGCAAATCGGCACGATGGCGCTGATGCTGCTGATGCTGCTGGCGGGTGCGGCCGTGATCCGCGAGCGCGAACGCGGCACCATCGAACATCTGCTGGTGATGCCCGTCAGCGCTTTCGAGCTGATGATGGGCAAAATCTTCGCCAACGGCACGGTGATTATGCTTGCCGCCCTCGGCTCGCTGTGGTTTGTCGTCCATTTGGGCATCGGCGTGCCGATACAGGGCTCGCTCCTGCTCTACGCGGCGGGCATGGCGCTTTTTATGTTTTCCGCCGCCGCCCTGGGCATCATGATTTCCACCTTCGCCCCGACCATGGGGCAGTTCGGCATGCTGATTCTGCCCGTCTACATCGTGATGAACCTTTTCGCAGGCGGCTCGTCGCCGCGCGACAATATGCCCCGCGCGGCGCAAATCGCCAGCGAATACTGGCCGCTCACCCAGTTTATGAAATTCTCGCAAAACATCGTCTTCCGCGGCGCGGGCATCGAAACCGTGTGGAGCCAGATGCTGGTGATGGCACTGATCGGCACCGCCTTCCTCGCCCTGGCGCTGCTGCGTTTCCGCAAAATGCTGGAACAGCAGGGCTGACCCCGTCCGCCGTTTTTTCGGAAACATTCGCAGCCTGAAAGAAAGGCCGTCTGAAATCTGCTCCCGCGCTTTTTCAGACGGCCGCCAAAAGGCAAAAGGCCGTCTAACCGGCCTGCAAGCTTTATAAAACCGTCCCAAAACCTGCCGTCTTACCCGCCCGCTCCGTCAGGGGCAAAAAAGGCCGTCTGAAAACCCGTGTTTTGGATTTTCAGACGGCCTTTTGCCTGCATTATGTGTCTAAGCCGCTTCGCGGTGGTAATGCCTGAGCGCGTGCTCTTTGCGCCGGCCGCTGCTGAAAGCGGAAACGCGTTTGAGATAACCGATGACGCGGGTGCCGTAGTCGATGTCGTGCGAGCCGCAGCCGCTGCAGGCTTGCAGGGTGCGTTTGTCGATATGGCCGCAGTCGTTGCAGATGGTGATGCGCACGTTGACGCAGAAGTAGTTGCAGCCGGTGCGTGCGGCAATGTCGAGCAACGAGCGGTAGCCGGCTTCGGGCAGGGCTTCGTCGAGATTCAGGTGCAGCGCCGAGCCGCCGTCGAGCCAGTCCACCAGCTCTTTGCCGTGCAGCAGGAATTTGTCGAGCGCGTTGATTTGCTCGTCTTCCACCACGTAGAAATAGGAGTTGTAGCAGTCGCGGCTGACTTTGTAGCCGTCGGCTTTATCCCATTTGGCGTTTTTCACGCCGAGATTTTCGGCGGGCACAAATTCGGTGTTGAATTTCACGCCGTAGTGGCGGCTGGCGGCTTGGTTGGCGTCGAAAATCACTTTCAGACGGCTTTGGACAAACTGAATATAGTCGTCGTTGTAGCCCACGGTGATGCCGTTGGCTTCGGCGGCTTCGGCCATGCCGTTGATGCCGATGGTCAGGAACTGTTTGTCCAGCGTGATAAAGCCTGCGTCGTACACGGGCAGCATACCGGCGGCCTGGTATTCTTCCATCAGCTTGCGGTAGGCGTATTGGTATTTGTGGATTTTGGCGACTTCGGCAGCCAAATCGCGGCCGTCTTGTTCCAAGCGGTTCATATTGATGGTAATCACGTTAATCGAGCCGGTGGCCACGCCGCCCGCGCCGAGCGTGTAGCTAAACGTGCGGTCTTCGATGGCGTTGCGCAGACGGCAGCAGGACGCGAGCGAATCGGGGTTGTCCGACAGATACACGAAAAACGAGTTGCCTTCTGCCAATTCCTTAGCCATTTGGTCGGCAAACACGCCGTCTTTGCACTTGCCGCCGTCGGTGAGCATGGCGGCGGTTACCACGGGGAAAGTCAATACGGCTTTGGTGCGCTCTTGGTTAAACCATTTCAGGAAAAAGTTTTGCAGCTTGGCCACGCTTTCCCACACCGGTTTTTCAAAATCGGGGAAGACGAAATCACCGAACATGGCGTCGAAATAGTATTGATCGTACAGCGAAATATTCCAAAACACGCTCTGATAGCCGCGTGCGGCGGCGGGCTGGTTGATGCTGTACACCACTTGCTGCAGATGGTTGGAGACTTCGGCGGCGTGGGTTTCAAGATAATTTTCGCCGTAGTCTTTGCGGGCGAAGTAGTCGAAATAAGTGAGAAATTCCACGGTGGCGACCGCGCCGGCAAACTGGGCGCTGATGGCAAACACCAGATTGATAAACGAGCCGCAGAACGACGCCAGATGCTTGGGCGCTTTCGATTCGCCGCCGAGCTTACTTAGGCCGTCGAGCAAAAACGGATACAGCGTTACCGACACGCAATAGGGTTTCAGGCTGGTTTCGTCGTGCACATAGATTTCGTGCGCCTCGATTTGGCGGATGTATTCGCGCGCGGTGTCTTCGTCGAAAATCTCGGCGATTTTGCGCGATACTTGGGCGCGGTTCATCTGCACGAAAAAGTCTTTCATGATTTCCGCTTCCATCGTGGCGATGTTTTTCTGCGTAACGTTGGCGTTGGCGTCCATCTTCGAGCCGTCGGCCGCGTTGTGGGCGGAAATATAGTCGTGCATGAACTGCAGTTTGCCGTTTAACTGTTCGGGATGCAGCCGAATCATGTTAAATCCTCCTAAAGTTGGGTTGGAATGGTTTTCAGGCTGCCTTTGCGGGTTTCAGACGGCAGCCTCAAAACGGGGGAAAACAGACGGTTCAGGCCGTCTGAAGAAGGGCTTCGCGGTTCTCCGCCAAGCCTGCCGCTGCCGCCGCGGGGGCGGCAATCGGAATCACTTTGTTGGGCGCGGGTTTGTCTTTAACGAACAAATGGTTGAGCACCTCGCCTGTGCGCAAATCGGTAAATTTCTGGTTGGTCGTCGGGCTGTCCAAGCCGCCCAATTCCATCACCCAGCGGCCGGTTTTCAGATAGGTCAAAAGCGGGATGATGCCGTCTGAAACCGCTTCCAGCTCCTCGCGCTCCAAGCCGGTGTACAAACACGTTTTCAAGCCCGCCGCCGCCACGGTTTGCAGCATTTTTTCCAGCATATCGGGCACCCATTCGCCACCCATAAACAATACGCAGCTGATCAAGCCCGTATAGCGTTTCAGACGGCCTTTAAGGTATTCAACAGTCAATTCCTGCCCCAAGCCCACTTTCCAAGTATCCGCGCTATGGCAGCCCTTGCAGCGCAGCTGGCAGCCTGAAAACAGAAACGCCAGCGACACTTCGCCCGGCACTTCCTGCCATACGATTTGCTCGATGGTGAATTTCAGGGTCTGCATAACGGTTGTCCTTAAAATACTATATATAGTATGAATTTGCTTATTTGAATACTATATGTAGTATTCTAGTCGGCATCATCGGCAGGTGCAACCATAGCGATTGTAAATTTTATAATTTGCTTATTTTTATTGATAAAGAGTTTGCGGCCGTCTGAAAGCGGTGTCGGCGCATCCGAATGACACGGAAAACAGATATGGACAAAAAAACAGAACAGGCGGCACAGGCCGCACGCGCGATAGGCCGTCTGAAAAACAAGGTCGACGATAAGGAGCGCCTGCGTATCTGGCGGGAAACCTGCGCCGATCAGGGCTTGACCGGAGAATTCGTCCTCGCCGCCAAACTCAACGGCGCGGGCTATACGGAGGAGGAGGCGAAGATGGTGGCGGAGCTGTTCGGGCGTTAAGCCCGCGAAATGCTGGCGGAGGCCGTCTGAAAAGGTTTCAGACGGCCTCCTGGCACGAATCCCCGAATCCGTATCTGCCGCACAGAAAAAAGGCCGGAATGCGTTGCATCCGGCCTTTTGATGTTTGGAAAACCCGTTTATTTGGCGAAGTATTTGGCAGAAATCTGATCGTACTCGCCCGATTCGCGCACTTTTTTCAGTGCGCCGTTGAGCATGGCTTGGGTCTGCGTATCGCCCTTGCGCACGGCAAAACCGTAGTTTTCTTCAGTGAAATCGGGCACGGAAACCATAGTGAAGCCTTTGCTGCCGTTGTTTTTCACATAGTTGGCCACCACCGCGCTGTCGCTGATCACGGCGTCGAGGCCGCCGTTTTCCAGCTCTTTGGTAACGAGGGTAATGTTCTCGAAGCGGGCGATTTTGCTGCTGTCGGCGCCGAGGATTTTGCCTGCGGCCAAGTCGCCTGTGTTGCCGGTCACCACGCCGACTTTGTTGACGTTTTTCAAGTCTTCCGCCGATTTGATGTTTTTGCCCTGCGGCACAAGAATCACTTGGGTGATTTTGTAATAAGGATCGGAGAAATCCATCGCCTGCTTGCGCTCGTCGGTGATGGTGACGGCGGAGGCAAGGATGTCCACGTCGCCGTTGCCCAGCGCGGCAAACAGGCTGTCCCACGGCTGGTGTTTGTATTCGACTTTAAAGCCGCCTTCTTTGGCCATGGCGTTCATCAGGTCGATGTCGAAACCTTGGATATTGTTATTGCTGTCCATAAACTCAAACGGGGCAAATTCGGCGTTGGTAGCAACGCGGTAGACTTTGCCGGCATCCTGCCCGCCTGCGGTGGCGGAAGCCTGGCTTTGGTCTTGAGTCTGGCTGCCGCCGCAGCCGGCCAGCAGAGCCGCGCAGGCCAGCACGGCTGCGAAAAGTTTGGTTTTTGCGGGTTTCATAATCCGGTTCCTTTCGATTTTTCGGTCGTTTTCTGATTAGGGCGCGAGTTTATCACGAATTTACTCTTTTTCACGGAAAAAGGCATAAGTCACATCGTGGAACAAATCCACATGCGGGCTGTCTTCGTAGGCCAGGCGGTCGAGTTCGTCTTCAAAGGCAAGCTGCACGGATTCGACCACGTTTTGCGCCGTTTCCGCCGGCAGGCCGCGCAGCAGGCCTTTGAAGGCCACGGCCAAAACGCGGTTCTGCATACGCAGCGCCTCGTTGGCTTCTTCCAAATATTCCAAACGCTGTTCGATGTCTGCCATCGTCCGAACCTTTCGCGGTTTTCTGTTAAAATGGCGCGCATTATAAGCCGTACCGCCGAAGATAACCATGTCGAACAATCAGCCCGAATGGGAAAGAAAACTGGAGCAGATGCGCGCCAAACGCGGCAAACCCGCTCCTGCCGGCGAAGCCGCCGCGCCCGTGCAGAATGCCGCGCCGAAAAACCACCGTGCGCATGCCGAATACAAAAAGCAAATCCTGCAAAACTATCTGAAAAACTGGCAAAACCGCCACAACGCGGCGCTGGCGGGCGAGCTGACGGAAACCGACGCCACCGTGCTGCTCGAAGAAGACTGGCTGAACGCGCAAAATGCCCTGCAGGGCAATGTCAAAACGCAAAACGTACTCGACAGACAAACCGTCTGGTTCAACCCGAAACATCATGCCGCGCCGCAGGCGCAAAGCGACACAGAGGGCGAAAAAGACGGCGAAACCATCGCTGCATTCAGCCCGCAGGACATCCCCGTCAGCGTCAACGTTCTCGACCCGCAGGGCGTGCCCGCCTCCCGCCCCGTGTTCTGCCTTTCGGAACAGGAGCTGGTGGAGCGCCTGCTGCACCGCCTGATGCCGCACCTGACCGACGCCGTCAACGGCCTGGTACGCACCGCCATCACCCGCCAGGCCGCCAATCTCAACCAGCAGCTTTATCAGGCCGTGCAGAGCGAAATGCCCGATTTGGTGAAAGACATCCTCGACTACAACCTGAAAAACGTGCTGACCGAATTGAAATACGACGTCAAATACAGCAAAAAATAAACGGCAAAGGCCGTCTGAAAAAGCGCCTGCCCAAACCGGCAGCGCTTTTTCAGACGGCCTCTCGCATTCCCCACCATGTCCGACAAAAACAGCCGCATCAACCACGAACCCGCCTTCCTGCTCTCAGCCGCCCCGTGGCGCGAAAGCAGCCTGCGGCTCGAAATGTACAGCCGCCGCTACGGCCGCGTCGCCCTGATTGCCCGCAGCGCGCGCAAACGCCAGAGCGAGCTGCGCGGCGTACTCGTTCCCTTCGTGCCCGTCAGCGTATCGTGGTACGGCAGCGCCGAACTCAAAACCCTGCACCGCGCCGAATGGCTGGGCGGCCGCCCGCAGCCGCAGGGGCGCGCCCTGTTCAGCGGCCTCTACCTCAACGAACTCGTCCTCAAACTCACCGCCCGCGAAGACCCGCACCCGCGCCTCTACGACGCCCTCGACCAAGCCCTTGCCGCCGTCTGCACCCAAGCCGCCCACACCGCCGCCCTGCGCCGCTTCGAGTGGCAGCTTTTAAGCGAACTGGGCTACGCGCCCGATCTCGAATACGACATCGGCGGCAAGCCCGTCAGCGCACAGGCGCACTACCTTATCGAACCCGAACAGCCGCCGCAGCCCGTTCCGCCCGACACCCGCGCCGACGGCAAAACCGCCGTCACCGCCGCAGGCAGCGCCCTATTGCAGCTGCGCGAAGGCGTGTTCGACAGCGGCGCCGCACAGCAGCAGGCGCTGAAAATCACCCGTCTGCTGCTCGACTTCCGCCTGCCCGAAGGCATACAGTCGCGCCGCGTCCTGCAACAGCTGCAAACCTTCCAAACCGCCTTTTCAGACGGCCTCCCGCAGCCCGAAAGGCCGTCTGAAAAAACCGCCGACACCGACACACAGCCATGACCGACACCCTCCCGCCCGACGCCCTCATCGAAGCCGCCCTGCTCACCCAGTCCGAACCGCTCGGCGAAAAAGCCCTGCGCAAACTGTGCGACCCGCCCCTGTCGCAGGACAAACTCATCGACGTGCTCGGCAGCCTCAAAGCCCGCTGGCAGAACCGCGCCCTGCAACTGGTTCACAGCGGCGAGGGCTGGCGTTTCCAAATCGCCCCCGCCGCCTTCGCGCGGCTGGGCGCTTTGCAGGAAACGCGCAGCCCGCGCTACTCCCGCGCCGTGATGGAAACCCTGGCCATCATCGCCTACCAGCAGCCCGTCACGCGCGGCGACATCGAAGGCATACGCGGCGTTGCCGTTTCGCAAAATGTGATGCAGACCCTGCTCGACCGCGGCTGGATAGAAACCATCGGCCAGCGCGACACCGTCGGCCGCCCCGCCCTGTGGGCAACCACGCCCGCCTTCCTCGCCGACTTGCAGCTCGATTCCCTCGAACAGCTCCCGCCGCTTACCGAGCTGGGCGAACTCGTCCTGCCCGAACTGCCGCAGGCGGCCGGTGCGGATAACGGTGCGGAAGAAGAAACGGAAGACGCCTGAAACCGCTTTTCCCTGTCCGCCCCCGTTTTAGTTTCGCTTTCAGAAACGCCATTCCGCAGGCGGAAACGGCCTCAGCCGCCCGCCGCATTCTGCGGTAGAATGCCGCCTTGCGCCGCAGGCCGTCTGAAACGGCTGCTGCGCCCGACCCGCAAACCCCGTCCGCTTTTTCAGAAGGGGCTGTACTAGATAAGCAGTCATGTCAGACTGCAAAAATGAAGATAACCCGTTGTAAACTAAAAAAGAGTATTCAAAAGAAACTGCTTCAGTTTTTTGTACTCGAAGTTACTGCCCGTTCGGCCGCCGATATTAATCACAGCAAGCTGTTTGCCGACAGACAGAACCATATCAACGGCATTGAAAATTTCTGGAATCAGGCAAAGCGCGTACTGCGCAAATACAATGGAATCGACCGTAAATCTTTCCCGCTTTTCTTGAAAGAATGCGAGTTCCGTTTTAACTTTGGCACACCCTCCGAGCAGCTTAAAGTGCTGCGTCGGTGGTGTGAAATTTAGGGCTTATCTAGTACAGCCCCTTTCAGAAACCCCATCCCGCATAGGCGGCAACGGCCTCCCGCCGCCATACCCGCAAACGCGCATACCGCAACGTCGCCTGTTTTCAGACGGCCTCCGCTTTCAGACGGCCTTTGTGCCGCCGCCGAGGAACAACGATGAAAAAACTCCTGCTCGCCGCCGCCCTGCTTCCCGCCGCCTGCGGCTTCCACCTCAAAGGCACGCAAACCTACGACCGCCTGCCCTACCAAACCTGGCACATCGAAGGCGCAGAGCTGCAACGCCCGCTGGAAAACGCCCTGCGCCGCTCCGATGGCACGCCCGCTTCCGCCGCCGCCGCGCAGGCCGTGTTGAAAGTGGAAAACGTCGAAACACAGAAAGACGTACTCACCATCACCCGCGCCGCCCTCGTCAGCGAATACCGCCTGGCGCTCAAAGCGCAGGCGCAGGTTTACCGCAACGGCAAGGCTGAAGGCACGCCCATTGTGGTGGAAGTGCGCCGCACCCTCGAATATGCCGACAGCGAAGTGCTGGGCAAACAGGAAGAGGAAACCATGATCCGCAACGAAATGGCCGAAGACGCGGCGCAGCAGATCGTCCGCCGCCTCTCCTTCCTGCCCCATTGAGCGCCATTTTCCGTTTTTCCCGTTTTTCAGACGGCCTTCTTTCTTCGGAGGCCGTCTGAAAGCACATCCGATTTGCGCCATGCCCGTACAAAACATCGAAACCCTCACCCCCGACACCCCCCTGCCGCCCCTCTGCCTTATCCACGGCGAAGAAGACCTGCTGCGCGTCGAAGCCCTCGACACCCTGCGCGCCGCCGCGAAAAAACAGGGCTATCTCAACCGCGAGTCATACACGCCGGAAACCGCCGCCGACTGGGACGAAATCCTGTCGTCCGCCAACAGCATCGGCCTCTTCGCCGATTTGAAACTGCTGGAAATCCACATTCCGAACGGCAAACCGGGCAAAGCGGGCGGCGACACCCTGCAAAAGCTGGCGGAAAACCTGCCCGAGGACACCGTTACCCTCGTTCTGCTGCCCAAGCTGGAAAAAGCGCAGACGCAGGCCAAATGGTTTGCCGCCCTCGCCAAACACGGCAGCGTCTACGAAGCCAAAGCCGTGTCCGGCCACACCCTGCCCGCGTGGATCAAAGGCCGTCTGAAAGCGCAAAATCTCGACATCGAAGCCGACGCCCTCGCCCTGTTCGCCGAACGCGTCGAAGGCAACCTTTTGGCCGCCAAACAGGAAATCGACAAACTCGCCCTGCTCTATCCGCCGGGACACACCGTCGGTATGGCCGAAGCGGAACAGGCCGTGGCCAACGTCGCCCGTTTCGACGTTTTCCAACTGTCGGCCGCATGGATGGGCGGCGACGCCGCGCGCACCGTCAGGCTGCTCGAAGGTTTGGCAGCCGAAGGCGAAGAACCTGTTTTGCTGCTGTGGGTGCTGGCTGAAGACATCCGCACCCTCATCCGCCTCACCGCCGCCCTGAAACAGGGGCAGAGCGTGCAGGCCGTGCGCGGCAGCCTGCGCCTGTGGGGCGACAAGCAAACCCTCGCGCCGCAGGCTGCCCGCCGCATCGGCATCACCCGCCTCATCGCCGCCTTACAGGAATGCGCCCGCACCGACCGCATCATCAAAGGCGCGGAAACGGGCGACGCCTGGGCGGCCTTCCGCCAGACGGTTTGCGCTTTAGCCGCTTAGAGCGCATTGATGCCCGCCATCGCCGCACCGGCTGAGGCCGTCTGAAACGCATGGCAAACCGCTTCGCGCCGCGTTAAGAAAGATGCGCCGAATGTCAGTTTCGGTTTACAATCCGCCCTTTGCAAAACACCAATAAAGAGAAACGCCATGAACCCGATGTTTGTCAAACCCGCCATCCGCATCTCCATCATCGCCGCCGTCATCACCGGCATCCTCATCCTCTTCGGCGTGCGCTGGTGGGTGGCCGTGTTAAGCGTGCTGCTTGCCGCCGCTATCATTGCCCTGCTCGCCGTGTGGGCGGTGAAACGCCAGCGCAAACAGTTTGCCGACCGCCTCAAATCCTTCAACATCGACCCCGAAAGCGGCCGCATCAATCCCGCCGACCTGCGCCGCATGTACAACAGCGGCGGCCAGGCGCAGAAAGACGCCGTGCTCATCTACTGCATGGCCAACAACAACTGCCCGCCCGAAGAAGCGCACAAATTCTTCAAAGAAACCTCGCCCTTCAACGCCAAAAACCGTCAGGCGCAAATCAAAGCCATGCAGGAAATGCAGGCGCAGCAGCGCAAAGGAAAAGGCAAGGGTAAAGGCGGCCGCTTCCGCTAAACCACATAGGCCGTCTGAAAACGGATTTCCGGTTTTCAGACGGCCTCAAACCGCAAAAAGCCCACAGCAGACCATGTACGACGTAAACACCCACGACGTGCGCCGCTTCTTCGCCAACGTATGGAAAGAACGGCTCAATCCCCTCGCCCTCGACGGTTTGCAGCAAAAAGCCCTGCGCATCATCGAAGCCCATCAGGAATACGCCGAATACCTCGAACACGTCGAAAACTACCTCGACACCGAATGGAAACCGGAAAACGGCCGCGAAAACCCCTTCCTCCATCTCTCGCTGCACCTCTCCATCCAAGAGCAGGCCGCCATCGACCAACCGCCCGGCATCCGCGCCATCCACCAAAGCCTCACCGCCAAACACAACGGCGACTGGGTCGCCGCCGAACACCAAATGATGGAAGCGCTGGCCGAAACCGTGTGGGAAGCACAGCGCTACGGCAAAGGCTTGGACGTCAACGCCTACATCACCCGCCTGCGCCGCCTCGTCGGCCTCGGCCAGGAAGAAAACGCCCGCATCAACCCGCACGAAGTGCCGCTGTCCGACAAAATCAGCGGCCGCTGAAATCCTGTAAAGGCCGTCTGAAACCCTTTTTTCAGACGGCCTTCCACCCTTCAACGCAACCCGAAAGAGCAGCATGAACAACATCAGCCTGAAAAAAACCTACTCCGGCAAAGTCCGCGACCTCTACGAAATCGACGACAAGCGTATGCTGATGGTCGCCACCGACCGCCTGTCCGCCTTCGACGTTATCCTGCCCGAACCCATCCCCGGCAAAGGCGAAATCCTTACGCAGATTTCCAACTTCTGGTTTGAAAAACTCAAGCACATCATGCCCAACCACTTCACCGGCGACACCGTTTACGACGTTCTGCCCGAAAACGAAGCCCGCGCCGTCGAACAACGCGCCGTCGTTGCCAAACGCCTCACGCCCGTGAAAATCGAAGCCATCGTGCGCGGCTATCTGGCCGGCAGCGGCTGGAAGGAATACCAAAAAAACGGCACCGTCTGCGGCATCCGCCTGCCCGATGGACTGCGCGAAGCCGACAAACTGCCCGAAGTGCTGTTCACCCCGTCCACCAAAGCCGAAGTCGGCGGCCACGACGAAAACATCAGCTTCGCCGAATGCGAAAAAATCATCGGCAAAGAACTCGCCGCCCAAGTGCGCGACAAAGCCGTCGCCCTCTATACGGAAGCCGCCGCCTACGCCGAAACGCGCGGCATCATCATCTGCGACACCAAATTCGAGTTCGGCCTCGACGAAAACGGCACGCTCACCCTGATGGACGAAGTGCTCACCCCCGATTCCAGCCGCTTCTGGCCGAAAGAACACTACCGCCCCGGCAGCAACCCGCCCTCCTTCGACAAACAGTTTGTGCGCGACTGGCTGGAACAAAGCGGTTGGGACAAACAGCCGCCCGCGCCTCAGGTGCCCGCCGACATCATCGGAAAAACCGCCGCCAAATACCGCGAAGCCCTGCGCCTGCTCACCGAGTAAACCGCACCGTTTTTCAGAAACGTCATTCCCGCATAGGCGGGAACGGCCTTATCCTCCGAGGCCGTCTGAAAACACACATTCCAAAGAGCCGACAGGCTTTGGATACGCGAAACGCCTCCCTGCACGGGAGGCGTTTCGCATTTTTCGCCCGCCCCGCGCGCCGCCTCATGTAAATTCTGCTAAATACACCGGCAGCACATTGCGGGATTGACCGTGCTGCAATAGAATGCGCGTCTTTTAGAGCTTAGTCTCTAAACTCAAATCACAACATCCGACGCAAAGGAACCCCATGACCACCTTCACCCCCCAATCCAGCTACACCAAAGAAGAACTGCTCGCCTGCGGGCGCGGCGAACTGTTTGGCGCGGGCAACGCCCAGCTGCCGCTGCCCGATATGCTGATGATCGACCGCATCGTCGAAATCAACAACACCGGCGGCAAATACGGCAAGGGCGAAATCATCGCCGAACTCGACATCAACCCCCACTTGTGGTTCTTCGACTGCCATTTTCAGGGCGACCCCGTGATGCCCGGCTGCCTCGGTTTGGACGCCATGTGGCAGCTGGTCGGCTTCTTTCTCGGCTGGACGGGCGCTCCCGGGCGCGGCCGCGCGCTCGGCTGCGGCGAAGTGAAATTCAGCGGCCAGGTGCTGCCCAAACACAAAACCGTGCGCTACCACATCCACATCAAGCGCGTGATGAACAGCAAACTGGTGCTGGGCATTGCCGACGCCGAAATGAGCGTGGACGGCCGCACCATCTACGAAGGCAACGGCCTGCGCGTCGGCCTGTTCACCACCACCGACGACTTCTAAACCGCCCTTTCAGGCTGCCCCCAATCCCAAACAGGCAGCCTGAAAACACAAAAAACCGCTTTTCAGACGGCCTCCGTCCCAAACAAAGCCGAAGCAGCCTGAAAACCACCCGCAAGCCGCCCACACCAACCCAGGCCGTCTGAAAACCTTTCAGGCTGCCACCCCACCGGAGTTTGAACCATGAAACGCGTCGTCGTAACCGGCATCGGCATCGTATCCAGCCTCGGCAACAACTGCCGCGAAGTCCTCGCCGCCCTGCAAAACCTGAAATCCGGCATTTCGTTTGACGAAAGCTACCGCGAAATGGGCATGCGCTCCCACGTGGCCGGCAACATCAAAATCGACCCCAAAGACCACATCGACCGCAAAATCCTGCGCTTTATGGGCAACGCCCCCGCCTACGCCTACATCGCCATGCAGGAAGCCATCGCCAACGCCGGCCTCACCGAAGAGCAGGTTTCCAACATCCGCACCGGCATCGTCGCCGGCAGCGGCGGCGCATCGTCGGCATCGCAAGTGGAAGCCGCCGACATCCTGCGCGCAAGCGGCGTCAAACGCGTCGGCCCCTACGGCGTAACCAAAACCATGGCATCCACCGTTGCCGCCTGCCTGGCCACGCCGTTTAAAATCAAAGGCGTAAACTACTCCATCAGCTCCGCCTGCTCCACCTCCGCCCACTGCATCGGCCATGCAGCCGAGCTTATCCAGTTGGGCAAACAAGACATCGTTTTCGCCGGCGGCGGCGAAGAAGTCCACTGGGCGATGAGCAGCCTGTTCGACGCCATGGGCGCGCTCTCCACCAAATACAACGACACCCCCGAACGCGCCAGCCGCGCCTACGACGCCCACCGCGACGGCTTCGTCATCTCCGGCGGCGGCAGCATCTTGGTGATGGAAGAATACGAACACGCCAAAGCGCGCGGCGCCAACATCCTGTGCGAACTCACCGGCTACGGCGCCACCTCCGACGGCTGCGACATGGTGCAGCCCTCCGGCGAAGGCGCCGTGCGCTGCATGCAGATGGCACTCGCCCAACACGGCGGCAGCGTCGACTACATCAACGCCCACGGCACCTCCACCCCCGTCGGCGACACCAAAGAACTCGCCGCCATCCGCGAAGCCTTCGCCGGCCAAGACGTGCCGCTGATCAGCTCCACCAAATCCCTCTCCGGCCACGCCCTCGGCGCCGCCGGCTCCAACGAAGCCATCTACTCCATCCTGATGATGCAAAACGACTTCGTCTGCGCCAGCGCCAACATCGAAACCCTCGACGAACACGCCGCCGGCCTGCCCATCGTCCGCGAAAACCGCAGCCTGAAACTCAAGGCCGTAATGTCCAACAGCTTCGGCTTCGGCGGCACCAATGCCACGCTGGTGTTCAGCAGGGTGGAATAAGCGCAGCAAAAGCCGCATTAGTCACGAAATGCGGCTTTTCAGACGGCCTCAAAAGCAAAAACGGTATGCCTGATGGCATACCGTTTCTTTTTTAAACTTTTACCGTATTACTCAAATCGAAGCGTTGACAAATGCAGTCAGTTGGCCTTTTGCCAAAGCGCCGACTTTGGTGGCGACGTTTTTGCCGTCTTTGAACACCATCAAAGTCGGGATGCCGCGTACGCCGAATTGGGCGGGGGTTTGTTCGTTTTCGTCGATGTTGATTTTGACGATTTTCAGACGGCCTGCAAATTCGGCGGCCAAATCGTCGAGTATCGGCGCAATCATTTTGCACGGGCCGCACCAAGGCGCCCAGAAGTCAAGCAATACGGGCACGTCGGATTTCAATACGTCCTGTTCGAAGCTGGCATCGGTGGCATGTACGATCAATTCGCTACTCATTTTTTGTCCTTTTTAAGGGTTGGAAAAATACGGCGGACAGAATAGTGGCTAAGCATGCCGATTTCAAGTGCGGCGCGGCATGATAGTTTTGCGGTATGGAGGCGATACCCGGCCTCGGGCGGCAAAGGCCGTTCCCGCCTACGCGGGAATGACGTTTTTGAACTCCTTGCACCGACGGAGCAAAAGCGGATTTCGCCTGACCGCAAATGCAAAAAGCGGCAACCCTTGCGGGGTTGCCGAATACCTCAAATCAGAGATTTACGCTTCACAAACATACAGGCTGAGCCTGCACTCTGTCCGCTCGACTCAAATGCGCACGGACAAAGACGGTCGGTTTTCAGACGGCCTAACGGCTTTTTTCTGCTGCGGCCTTTGCGGCCGTCTGAAAACCCTGTGGCGTCACGAATCAGTGGAACTGGTTCATGGTGTTGTCTTTGCCGCCCGCTTTCAAAGCGGCTTCGCCGGCAAAGTATTCTTTGTGATTGTCGCCGATGTCGGAGCCCGCCATGTTCTGATGTTTCACGGTGGCGATGCCCTGGCGGATTTCCTGACGCTGCACGCCTTTGACATAGGCCAGCATGGCTTCGTCACCGAAGTAGCCTTTGGCCAGATTGTCGGTGGACAGGGCTGCGGTGTGGTAGGTCGGCAGGGTAATCAGGTGGTGGAAGATGCCGGCCTGGGCGGAGGCGTCGCGCTGGAAGGTGCGGATGCGCTCGTCGGCTTCTTTGGCCAGCTCGGTGTCGTCGTAGTCGGCGGACATCAGTTTGGCGCGGTCGTAAGCCGATACGTCTTTGCCGGCTTCTTTCCAAGCGTCGAACACCTGCTGGCGGAAATTCAGCGTCCAGTTGAACGACGGGCTGTTGTTGTACACCAGCTTGGCGTTGGGAATGACCTGGCGCACGCGGTCGATCATTTCCTTAATCTGGCCGATATGCGGTTTTTCGGTTTCGATCCACAAAAGGTCGGCGCCGTTTTGCAGGGAGGTGATGCAGTCGAGTACCACGCGGTCGACACCGGTGCCTTTTTTGAACTGGAACAGGTTGCTCGGCAGGCGGGTGGGCTTGATGGTTTTGCCGTTGGTGTTGACGATAACGTCGCCTGCTTTCACTTGGCTCAGGTCGGTGATTTCTTCGCCTTCGAGGAAGCTGTTGTATTGGTCGCCCAAATCGCCCGGTTGGCTGGAGAAGGCGATTTGCTTGGTCAGACCCGCGCCGAGGGAGTCGGTGCGCGCAACAATCACGCCGTTGTCCACGCCCAATTCCAAGAACGCGTAGCGCACTGCGTTGATTTTGGCGAGGAAGTCGACGTGCGGCACGGTCACTTTACCATCTTGGTGGCCGCATTGTTTTTCGTCGGACACTTGATTTTCAATCTGGATGCAGCACGCGCCCGCTTCGATCATTTTTTTCGCCAGCAGGTAGGTGGCTTCCGCATTGCCGAAACCGGCGTCGATATCGGCGATAATCGGCACGACGTGGGTTTGGAAATTGTCGATTTGGTTTTGGATGTCGGCGGCCTTGGCGGTGTCGCCTGCGGCGCGGGCTTCGTCGAGCGCGGTAAACAGCAGGTCAAGCTCGCGGGCGTCGGCCTGTTTCAGGAAGGTGTAGAGCTCTTCAATCAGCGCGGGCACGGAGGTTTTTTCGTGCATGGACTGGTCGGGCAGCGGGCCGAACTCGGAGCGCATACCGGCAACCATCCAGCCGGAAAGGTAGAGATAGCGTTTGTTGGGCGTTTGGTGGTGTTTTTTCACTGCAATCAGCTTCTGTTGGCCGACAAAGCCGTGCCAGCAGCCCAAAGATTGGGTGTAATTGGCCGGGTTTGCGTCGTATTCGGCCATATCGCGGCGCATGATGTCGGCCGTGTATTTGGCGATGTCCAAACCGGTTTTGAAACGGTTTTGCAGACGCATACGGGCAACGTATTCGGGCGTGATGGCTGCCCAGCCGCTGCCGTTTGCCTGTTTGGTTTGTTCTGCCGCTTTGATTTCTTCCTGATACTTAGCCATTTTGCAATGCTCCTTTTTTTCTCATCTGATTTTTCGGATAATCCGCCGCCTGCTGCATTTGTAGTTCCATGTAGTCGGCTGGCGTGAACGGGAATTTACCTGCGTTTACGCTGCTTGCCAAGCGCCGCAAACGGATTTTCTGCCTCAAACAGCCGCCTTGCAGGCAAAAATCAGGCTGCTTTTTAAAATTTTTTCGCCGCACACGCCGTTTTGCGCGGATTTTATGCCCGACAAAGGCCGTTTTAAGAAATTTAGTGGCTATTTAGATATTACTGGAAGCAGTCTGCGAAAAAACATTTTGATTTAAAACGAATAAAACATTCGTATTTTTGTAATCTTTTGTAGTATTAAACATAAAGGCCGTCTGAAAACGATGGTGTAGAGGCGAAAAAGCCCGGCATTGCACGACAAAACGCGATTTTCTTTTGCGCTTTCGCCGCTTTGCCTTACAATCCTCGCCTTTTCGCAAACTGTGGTTCGCAATCCCCCCACAATAAAAAACTAAGGAAACCTTCAATGTCCCGTTCTTCAGAAGAACTGCACGGCCTCAGCCTGTTGGGCAACGGCCATACGCAGTATCAAAGCCAATATGCTCCCGAAGTTTTGGAAGCGTTCGACAACAAACATCCCGGCAACGATTATTTTGTCAAATTCGTCTGTCCCGAATTCACCAGCCTCTGCCCGATGACCGGCCAGCCCGATTTCGCCACCATCGTTATCCGCTACATTCCCGACATCAAAATGGTGGAAAGCAAATCGCTGAAACTTTATCTTTTCAGCTTCCGCAACCACGGCGATTTTCATGAAGACTGCGTCAACATCATCATGAAAGACCTGATTGCCCTGATGCAGCCGCGCTACATCGAAGTGCACGGCATCTTCACCCCGCGCGGCGGCATCGCCATCCACCCCTTCGCCAACTGGGGACGCCCCGGCACGCCTTTCGAACAAACCGCGCGCGAACGCCTGATGCGACACGATATGGACTGAGGAGACCGGCATGTACGAATTTACCCCGCAACAACAGCAAAAAGCCCTGCGCTGGCTCGTCGTTTTCCATATTGCCGTTATCGCATCGAGCAATTATCTGGTGCAGTTCCCCTTCACCGTCACCCTGCCCAACGGCTATCAGGTGCACTCCACCTGGGGCGCGTTTACCTTCCCCTTTATCTTTCTTGCCACCGACCTGACCGTGCGCATCTTCGGCCAGCGGCTGGCGCGGCGCATCATTTTCTTCGTCATGTTCCCCGCCCTTATCCTCTCCTACGTCTTCTCCGTCGTCTTCCAAGACGGCAGCTGGACGGGCTGGGCGGCGCTGGCGCAGTTTAACGGCTTCGTCTTCCGCATCGCTCTGGCAAGCTTCGCCGCCTATGCCGTCGGCCAGATACTCGACATCTTTGTGTTCAACAAACTGCGCCGCCTGAAATCGTGGTGGATTGCGCCCACCGCCTCCACCTTCCTCGGCAACGCCATCGATACCGTGCTATTCTTTTCCATCGCCTTCTACGCCGGCAGCGACGCCTATATGGCCGAACATTGGCCGCACATCGCCTTTGTCGACTACTTGTTCAAACTCGCCATCTGCACCCTCTTCTTCCTGCCTGCCTACGGCGTGATTCTGAACATCCTCACCAAACGCCTGACCA
The DNA here is from genome assembly GCF_002237445.1 of Neisseria sp. KEM232. Lineage (NCBI taxonomy): Bacteria > Pseudomonadati > Pseudomonadota > Betaproteobacteria > Neisseriales > Neisseriaceae > Neisseria > Neisseria sp. KEM232. Next base: position 1,530,120 of record NZ_CP022527.1, on the reverse strand, counting down.
CGTTGGAAAAAGTGGAAGAACCCGCCCCGTCTCCCGCGCATCAGGCGCAGTAGCGGCTGCGGCACAGAGGCCGTCTGAAAAAGCAAAGGGCTTTTCAGACGGCCTTTTGTCTGTTCGGACGGCCTGCCTTTTGTTTTCTCTCCCGCCAAACCTGCCTCCATCCCGCTTTCAGACGGACTCAGCCGACAAAAGCAGGCCAAAGCAGAAAGAGGCCGTCTGAAAACCCTGTTTCGGGTTTTCAGACGGCCTCTTTGTCCTTAGGGCGGGTTGATTAGCGACACGCCCAAGTGCAAAGCCAAAATCAGGCGGAGAAGCGGCGGGCAACCTCGTCCCAGTTGACGATTTCCCAGAAGCCGTTCAGATAGTTGGGGCGGCTGTTGCGGTAGTCGATGTAGTAGGCGTGCTCCCACACGTCGCAGGTCAAAAGCGGCACATTGTCGCTGTTGAGCGGCGTGGCGGCGTTGGAAGTGGACACCAAGTCCAACTCGCCCAACGGGGTTTTCACCAGCCATGCCCAGCCCGAACCGAACGTGCCGGCGGCGCAGGTGTCGAAGGCTTTTTGGAAGGCTTCGAAGCTGCCCCATTTGGCGTCGATTGCGGCGGCCAGCCCGCCCGAGGGTTTGCCCTGGCCTTTGGGGGTGAAACCGAGCCAGTAGAAAGTGTGGTTCCAGGTTTGCGCCGCGTTGTTGAACACGCCGCCGGACGCTTTTTTCACGATTTCTTCCAGCGTGGCGTTTTCAAACTCCGTGCCTTTGATTTGGTTGTTCAGATTGGTGATGTAGGTTTGGTGGTGTTTGCCGTAGTGGTATTCCAAAGTTTCTTTGGACAGATGCGGTTCGAGCGCGTCCAAGGCATACGGCAGTTCGGGCAGTTTGTGTTCCATTTTGATACTCCTGTTATGTGTTTTATGGATAAGGCCGTCTGAAAACGGCTTGGCGATTCTACCCGACACCATGCGCCGCACCGATTGGATTTTTCTCCGCCCGCCATAGGCGCCGTTTACGGCAGAGGCCGTCTGAAAGCCGGGCCGCGCCGTTTTTCCGCCCTTTAAAATCGTTTACAATGCGCCCCGTTTTGTTTATCCGAAGAAAGCCCGAACCATGCTCGACATCCAACTTCTGCGCGGCGACACCGCCGCCGTTGCCGCCCGCCTCGCCCAACGCGGCTTTGCTTTTGACACCGCGCGTTTTGAAACCCTCGAAAACCGCCGCAAAGATCTGCAGGTCAAAACCGAAGAGCTGCAAGCCTCGCGCAACAGCATTTCCAAAAAAATCGGCGCGCTCAAAGGGCAGGGCAAACACGACGAAGCGCAGGCGGCAATGAACCAAGTCGCGCAAATCAAAACCGATTTGGAGCAGGCCGCCGCCGATTTGGAAGCCGTGCAGGCCGAACTGGATGCCTGGCTGATGGCGATTCCCAACCTGCCGCACGAGAGCGTGCCCGTCGGTCGCGACGAAAGCGAAAACGTCGAAGTGCGCCGTGTCGGCGAACCGCGCCAATTCGACTTTGAAATCAAAGACCACGTTGATTTGGGCGAACCCTTGGGGCTGGATTTTGAAGGCGGCGCGAAACTTTCCGGCGCACGCTTTACCGTGATGAAAGGCCAAATCGCCCGCCTGCACCGCGCCCTCGCCCAATTCATGCTCGACACCCACACGCAGCAGCACGGCTACACCGAACACTACACCCCCTACATCGTCAACGACACCGCCCTGTTCGGCACAGGCCAGCTGCCCAAATTCGGTGAAGACCTGTTTCACGTTACCCGTGGCGGCGACGAGAGCAAAACCACGCAATACCTGATTCCCACCGCCGAAGTAACGCTCACCAACACCGTGGCCGACAGCATTTTGGCCGAACAGGATCTGCCGCAAAAACTCACCGCCCACTCGCCCTGTTTCCGCAGCGAAGCGGGTTCGCACGGCAAAGACACGCGCGGCCTTATCCGCCAGCACCAGTTTGACAAAGTAGAAATGGTACAAATCGTCCGCCCCGAAACCTCCTACGACGCGCTGGAAGAAATGGTCGGCCACGCCGAAAACATCCTCAAATCACTCGAACTGCCCTACCGCGTGATTACCCTGTGCACCGGCGACATGGGCTTCGGCGCGGCCAAAACCTACGACTTGGAAGTGTGGGTGCCCGCGCAAAATACCTACCGCGAAATCTCCAGCTGCTCCAACTGCGAAGACTTCCAAGCCCGCCGCATGAAAGCGCGTTTCAAAGACGAAAACGGCAAAAACCGCCTCGTCCACACCCTCAACGGCTCCGGCCTCGCCGTCGGCCGCACCCTCGTCGCCGTATTGGAAAACCACCAAAACGCCGACGGCAGCATCAACATCCCCGCCGCCCTGCGCCCGTATCTCGGCGGCGCGGACAAGCTGTCCGTTTGAGCCGGGCATCGCAGGAGGCCGTCTGAAACAGGGTTTCAGACGGCCTCAAAAGCATCGTAATAGTGAACCAACACGAAAATCTACGGCGTTGCTGCGCCTTAGGGCGTGTTGACATTCAACTTTTGAAGCGGATTTTTCGGCATAAAATGGCAGATGCAAGGCGAAAACACGATCCAATGCCGCCCATTGGCGAGTGTTTTTAACGAAGCAGATGCCGTTTTAGGACGGAAAAGCTGCCAAAATGTTGAATGTCAACACGCCCTAGCCCAAAGAGGGCGGTTTTCTACGGCATTGGAAATACCAAGAAAACCAGCCCCGTATTTTTCATACTGTCTGCGGCTTGCTGCCTTGTATCTTTCCGTGTTGTTTCACTATAAAGGCCGTCTGAAAAAACACATTTCGCTTTTCAGACGGCCTCCATCCAAATCCTAGCGCGCCATGAACCCAACCGCCCTTCCCTTCTCCCCCCTCGACATTCCGATTTCCGGCACCTCCCTGATCGAAGCCTCGGCCGGTACAGGCAAAACCTACGGCATCGCCGCCCTGTTTGCCCGCCTGATCCTGCTGGAAAAAATGCCGGTAGACAAAGTGCTGGTGGTAACTTTCACCAAAGCCGCCACCGCCGAATTGAAAACCCGCCTGCGTGCGCGGCTGGACGAAGCCCTGCGCCGTTTGCAGGGAACGGATTTGCCCGAAGCGGCCGACGAATTCATGAGCGGCCTGCTGCAACGCGCGCTGGAACAAGAGCCGCGCGAGCGCCTGCAACTGCGCCTGAAAGCCGCCCTGTCGCAGTTCGACAGCGCCGCCATCTACACCATCCACGGCTTCTGCCGCCGCCTGCTCGGCGACTACGCCTTCCTCTGCCAAGTCCCCTTCGACACCGAACTCGACGAAAACGGCAAACGCGAACTGTACACCTACGCACAGGACTTTTGGCGGCTGCGCGTCGCCGGTAATGGGCGCCTCGCCCGCCTCGTCTTCCGCGCCAAACTCCTGCCCGACGCGCTGTTGGACGAACTCTCGCCCTACCTCGCCCGCCCCGCCCTCACGTTCAGACGGCCTGACGACAACATCCTGCCCGAAGCAGAAAAACAGGCGCAATCGGCATGGCGCACACTACGCGGAAAACTCCCCGAGCTCACCGCCACCTTCTGGCGCGTGCATCCGTCATTAAGCGGCAGCAAATTCAAAAAAGCGCTTTACGAAACCAAATTCGCCGAACTGGCCGCGCTGGCCGAAAGCGAAGAGATGCCGTCTGAAAAACTGGCGCAGCTGCTGGCTAATACCAAAGGCATCAGCGTTTTCGCCCCCGAATACCTCGAAGCCGCCGTCAAAAAAGGGCAAAACCCCGCCGCCGCCGACCTTGCCGACCTCACCCTGCTGCACGGCGCCCACCAAGCCGCAGAAAACCTGCTGGCCGCCGAACATCAGGCGCTGATCGCCCTGCAACTGGACTTTCTGCAATACGTGCGCGAAAGCGCCGCCGAAAAACGCCGCACGCGCACCGGCCGCAGCCCCGACGAGCTGCTGCTCGACGTCTACCACGCCCTCACCGCAGGCACGCACGCCGAAACGCTGGCCGACACCGTGGCGCACAACTGGCCGGTCGCCCTCATCGACGAATTCCAAGACACCGACCCGCTGCAATACGAAATCTTCCGCCGCATCTTTATCAAACGGCAGCGGCCGCTGTTTCTCGTCGGCGACCCCAAGCAGGCGATTTACGCCTTTCGCGGCGCCGACATCTACGCCTATCTGCAGGCCGCCGCCGACACGCCGCAGCACTACACGCTGGCGCGCAACTTCCGCAGCCACAGCCGCCTGACCGAGGCGACGGCACGCCTGTTCACACAAAAAAACCGTCCCTTCGTGCTCGAGCGCATCGGCTATCCCGAAGTCGAAGCCGCCCGCGCCGACAGCCGCCTCAGCCCGCCACAGGCCGCCCTCAACATCCGCTGGCTGCACGAGAAAGGCGAAGACGCGCCCGACAAAGCCCTCCTGCGCCAACGCGCCGCCGACTACTGCGCCGCCGAAGCCGCCGCCCTCATCAACGCGGGCGCACAAGGCCGTCTGAAATACCGCGGCGCACCCGTGCAGCCCGGCCATATCGCCGTCCTCGTCCACAGCCACAACCAGGGGCAGCTCGTCAAACGCGCCCTGTCCGCACGCGGCATCGCCTCCGTTTCCGTGCAGCGCGAATCCGTTTTCAAAAGCGCCGAAGCCCAAGCCCTCGCCGCCCTGTTGGCCTTCTGGCTCGAACCGCAGCGCACCGGCCTGCTGCGCTTCGTGCTCGGCAGCGTGCTGTTCGGCCACACCGCCGCGCAAATCGCCGAGCTGAACAGCAGCGAAGCGCGTCTGTCCGAACACACCGCAGCCGCCGCAGCCGACCGCGAAACCTGGCAGCGGCAGGGCATTTTTGCCGCCCTGGCCGCCTTTGCCGCGCAACACGGCATCGAAACGCGCCTGCTGCGGGAGGGCAACGAACGCAGCCTCACCAACTTCTGGCAGCTGGCCGAACTGCTCGCCGCCGAAGACGAAGCCGGACACACCCCTGCCTCGCTCCACCAATGGCTCTTGCAGACGATGCAGGACGACAGTGCCGCCGAACACCACCTGCTGCGCCTGGAAAGCGACGAAGCCCTCGTCAAAATCGTCACCATCCACGCCTCAAAGGGTTTGCAATATCCTTTCGTTTTCTGCCCCTTCTCGTGGGACACGAGCGAAGCCGCCGCCGGCAACTGGCACATCCTCCACCGCGCAGACGGCAGCGAACTTCTCGAACTGAGCCAGCTCGACGAAGCCGACCAAAACCAACTGGCCGACGAAGATTTGGGCGAGCGCCTGCGCCTGCTCTACGTCGCCCTCACCCGCGCCGAAGAGCAGCTCACCGTCTACGCCGCCCGCTGCCGCAGCACGCCGCGCAACACCTTTGCCTACCTGCTCGAAGGTTCGCCCGACAGCAGCCGCGCCGCCGTTCAGACGGCCTACGAAGAAGAAAAAGACGGCCAAAGCGCCATGCTGCGCCGCAACTGGCTGCGCTGGATAGAAAGCGCCCCCGCCGACAGCGGCATCCTCTGGCACGAAGGCGCGCCCGTCAGCGCCGCCGCCGACAGCCGCGGCCGCGGCACGCACACCTACCGCGCCGCCGAATACCCGTCGCGCCGCTTCGAACTCGTCCGTTTTACCAGCTTCACCGGCCTCACCCGCCGCCTGTCCCATCACCGCGCCGCAGGCGACGAACTCCAACCCGCCCTCGATCAGGCCGAATCGGCCGCCGCGCCGCCCGCCGCCCCCGCGTCGGACGAAAGCGGAATGCTCGACCTTTTCCACTTCCCTCGCGGCACGGAAGCGGGCGTCTGCCTGCACGAAATCCTCGAACAGCACGACTTTTCCCGCCCCGCCGCCGAACAAAGCACCCGCATTGCCGACACCCTCGAGCGCTACGGCTTCCCCGAGCAATGGCTGGAAACCGCCTGCGCCGCCGCCGACCACGCCGCCGCCGCCGATCTTGGTGCGGGCGACACCCTCGCCATCCTGCCCGCCGCAAACCGCCTCGCCGAAATGGGCTTCGTCATGCACTTCGACCGCTTCGACTTAGGCCGTCTGAAAACAAGCCTCGCCGCCGCCGGCCTGCCCTCCGCCTGCCTTGCCGCCGCAGAACATCTCGACTTCGACACCCTGCAAGGCTTTCTCAACGGCTTTATCGACATGACCTGCCTGCTTTCAGACGGCCAACCCTGCGTGATCGACTACAAATCCAACCACCTCGGCAACCACCCCGACGACTACGCCCCCGCCGCCCTCGATGCCGCCGTGGCCGAACACCACTACTACCTGCAAGCCTGGATTTACGCGCTGGCCGTCGCCCGCTACCTCAAACAGCGCGGCCGTCCCGTGCAAACCGTCCGCGTCCGCTATCTTTTCCTGCGCGGCCTGAACACGGAAAACCGCAACGGCATCTGGCAGTGGGACATTGCTGCGGAACACCTCGCCCCCTGGCTGTAAACCTGCCAAAGGCCGTCTGAAAGCAAGAAGGCCGTCTGAAACCTGTTTTCAGACGGCCTTTTCACGAAACGGCAGGCGCCGTTCAGCTCCAAAAATAGCGCACGAAATGGAAAAACACCGGCGCGGCGAAGCAGACCGAGTCGACGCGGTCGAGCATGCCGCCGTGGCCGCTGATCATATTGCCCCAGTCTTTGACGCCGTAGTCGCGCTTGATGGCCGACATCACCAGTCCGCCGAAAAAGCCCATCAGGCAGATGATGAGGCCGAGTCCCGCCGCCTGCCAGCCGTTGAAAGGCGTAATCGGCGCCATCAGCGCGGCAAGCAGCGTGGCCGAAGCGATGCCGCCCACCGTGCCGGACACGGTTTTCGAGGGCGAGAGCGAGGGCATGATTTTCGCGCCGCCGACGAGTTTTCCCCAAACGTATTGCAACACGTCGGACGCCTGCACCACGGCAATCAGAAACATCAGCAGCAGGATATTGTTGCCGCTGTCGAAACCGTCGAGCTGCAAAAACATCAGCGCCGGCACGTGCGACAGGCAGCAAATGCAGATCATCGCCATCCACTGCGTTTTCGCGGCACGCGCCAGAAAATCGTCGGTCTGCCCGCTCATGCCCGCGATAATCGGCAGCAGCAGAAAGCCGTATATCGGGATAAAAATGGCAAACAGGCCGTACCACTCCTTCCACACCAAGTAATACTGCACGGGCAGCAGCACATAAAAACAGGCCGCCATGCTGTAATAATCGCTGCGGCGGCGGTAGATCAGCGTCATGAATTCGCGCAGGGCGGCGAAGGAAACGAGGAAAAACAGCACCACCGTCCCCGTTTTGCCGAACCAAAAAGCCGCCAGCAGCACCAGCGTCATCAGCCACCAGGCATAGATGCGCGCGTTCAGATTGGCGATGGCGGCATTGCCCGCGCCTTTTTTGCGTTTGAGCCACTGCCCGACAAACGAAGCGAGCAGCAAAACGGCGAAAACGGCGGCGAAAATATAACCCGCCTGCGGAACCAGCCCGGCGGCTGCGGCGTGTGCGGCCATGATGTCGTCCCCTTGTACAAAAGCGGCGGATTATAGCCGAAGCAGGCGCGGGAAAAACGGCGCATTGTCCACCGCCGCGCTGAAAAACGGCGTGGACAGTTTGTGGATAAACCACCTTTGCCCTTGATGCGGGGGAAGATTTTTTTGCTGCCTGTTTTTTACGCAGATTAGCGGCTATAATGCCCGCCCGTTTGATTGTGAAGATAAGGAAACAAACATGACTCTTGCCTACTGGTGCGTTCTCGCCGCCGCGCTGCTGCCTTTGGCCTGCGCCATCTACGCCAAAAAAGCGGCGGGCTTTGACTTTGCCCGCGACAACGGCGACCCGCGCGCCTTTCTCGCCAAAACCCGGGGCGCGGCGGCGCGTGCCGATGCGGCGCAGAAAAACGGTTTCGAAGCCTTCGCCCCCTTTGCCGCCGCCGTCATCATCGCCCACGCCACGGGCAACGCTTCGCAAACCGTCGTCAATATTTGGGCGGTGCTGTTTGTCGTGTTCCGCGTGCTGTTCACCCTCTGCTACATCGCCGGTGAAGCGCGCCTGCGCTCGATGATGTGGGCGGCAGGCTTTGTCTGCGTGCTCGCGCTGTTTGTCGCGGCGGCCTAAGGCCGTCTGGAATCTTGCGGACAACGCTTTAACGGAGTTTGAAAACACAAAGGCCGTCTGAAAGCGGATGCTGCTTTCAGACGGCCTTTTGCCCGCAAAATCCGTATAATCCGCCCCTTTCCTTTTTCCTCCGTCCGATATGCACGCCCGTTCCGTTCCGAAAAACCTGCGCCGCTGGCGGCAACGCCCCTTTTTGCGCCGCATCACCCTGCCCGCCCACACGGTAGACTGCCCCGAATGCGGCCTGCGTACCGCCGTGCCGGAGCTCAAACAGGGGCATCAGGCCGACTGCCCGCGCTGCGGCCACGAGCTGGTGCGGGTGGAAAACCGCCCCTTCGTCACGCCGCTGGCACTGGCCTCTGCCGCGCTGGTGCTGCTGCTGTGCGTGTACGGCAGTATGTTCATGACCGTGTCGATGATAGGTGTGAACGAGCGCCTGACCCTGCCCTTTATGCTCGAAGTGCTGGTTTTGCAGGATTTCGGCTTTCTCGCTGAAGTAATGTTTGTCTTCACCTTCGGCCTGCCGCTGCTGTTTCTGCTGCTGTGCCTGTATGTTTACGCTGCTTTGCAGATCAAGCGCCCGCTGCCCGGCCTGATCGCCGCCACGCGCACCATGGTGCGCCTGCGCGAATGGGTGATGGCCGACGTGTTCCTGATTTCCACGCTGGTGGCCTACATCAAGCTGGGCGACGTGGTAAACGTTGCCTTCGGCGCGGCCTTCTGGCTGATGTTCCCGATGGTGCTGCTGCTGTTGCGTACCACGCAGGCCGTGCCCGAACACTGGGTTTACTACCAAATCCACCGCCTGCACGGCCACACCACCGTCCATGACGATACCGGCGGCAAAACCTGTTGCAGCCGCTGCCGCTGGTTCGGGCCGTCGGAAGAAAGCCGCTGCCGCGTCTGCGGTACCGCCCTCTTCGCCCGCCGCCCCGGCAGCCTGCGCCTGTCGCTGGCCTTCCTCTTGGCCGCCGCCGTTTTCTACATCCCCGCCAACACCCTGCCCATCATGATTTCGTCCAACCCCACCGTCACCGAAGTCAGCACCATCATGGGCGGCATCCTCTTTATGTGGGACAGCGGCGACCGCGCCATCGCGGCGATTATTTTCAGCGCCAGCATCATGATTCCCGTGCTGAAAATCTGCATCATGGCCTTTTTGCTGCTGTGCGTGCGCTGCGGCGTGCCGGCCAATATCGCCAAAGTGTCGCTGCTTTACCGCATCACGGAAAAAATCGGCCGCTGGTCGATGATCGACATCTTCGTCGTCATCATCCTGATGAGCGCCTTCCACACCCCCATCGCCCGCGTCACCCCCGGCCCCGCCTCGCTCTACTTCTGCCTCGTCGTCCTGCTTACCATGCTGTCCGCCCACTTTTTCGACCCGCGCCTGTTGTGGGACAAATACGAAGCGGGCGAAACCTGCGGCAGGCACACGGCTAAAACCTCTGAGGCCGTCTGAAAAACAGAAGGACGGAAAACAAACAACTCCGTCATCCCCGCGCAGGTGGGGATCTTTTCTGATCGGCAGATTTTGACCAACCCCTATATCGCCGCAGTTCTAAAAAGATTCCCGCCCGCGTGGGCATAACGCCGTTTGCGGATGCTTGCCAAAGTCTCAGACTGCAATCGCACACAAAAAGGCCGTCTGAAAAAGCAGCTTTGCTTTTCAGACGGCCTTTGGGTTTCTTTCAGACGGCCTCTATCTCCCCTTGTCTTCCCAGCCGCGCAAACGCGCCTGCACACATTCGAGCTCGCGGCGCAGGCGGGCGATTTCGGCCACCGCTTCGTCGAGCTCGGTGCGGGAAACAGCGGCCGTCTGGCACGGCGCGGCGAAACGCCCGGCGGCCTGTTTCACGGCGGCAGCGGCGCGTTCGGCGGACGGCGAGGCGGCGGCTTCGGCCAGTATCTGCCGCAGGTCGGCGGCAGACAGGCGCAGGCCGGAAAAGGCGGCAAGGAGCTTGAAACCCAGCGGCAAATCGCCTTCGACGGCGATGTCGCCGAAACCGGGGCGGCGTCCGGCGAAAACGGCGTCTATCAGGCTTGGGCGCAAAACCAGAACGGCATCGGCGGGGCGGCCGCACGCTTCCAGCCGGCCGTCGGCGGTGAAGCGGCCGCGCAGTTGCAGGCTGCCGGCGCGCACGGCGAAAACCAGGCCGTTGTAACCGGCCAGCGTGTCCCGCACGGCGGGATTCTGGCGGATGATGCGGTTGGTAAGGGAAATCAGGGGCATGGTTGCTTTCAAAGGCCGTCTGAAAATACAGGCGGCTTGTTTTTATCGGTTGTTATGCCGTCTGCCGTTTGCTGCGGGGAACGGCAGGCGGGAATGTTTGTCGGAGGCCGTCTGAAAAGGGGCTGGCGGCATTTCAGACGGCCTCTTTATCCGTTCACATTCAGGATGGCGGCGAAATCGCCGTACAGGGTGTGCACGGTTTTGCCTGCGCCGCCCGCGGCGAAGGGCGGCGGGTTCAGGCCGAGTTTGGCGGCCTCGGCGGTGTAAAACTGCCGTTTGTCGGGCTGCGGGTATTCGACGGCATTGCGCAGACGGCGGCCGTTCGGGGTGCAGGCCGTCTGAAACAGGGCGGCGACGGCGCGGCTGCGGTGCAGCATATTGGCGGGCTCGGCGGCGGCGACGGTTTTTCGTCGGGCAAGGACGGCGGCGAGCGGGTGGCGTTCGGCGCAATAAAGGCCGCCGAGGCGCAGGATGTCGCGGTGCGGCACGGCGGCGGACAAAACGGCTTCTTCGGCTTGGGCAAGCAGGCGGCCGCGGCGGCTGACGAGGGCGGTGTTTTCGTCGACCTTGCCGGTGTGGCCGTCGTAAACGCCGATGCTGGAAGCGAATATCAGGTGCTGCGCGCCGTATTGCGCGGCGGTCTGCGCCCAGGCGCGGACGGTGTCGGCATAGGCGTTTTCGCCCGCGTGCGCGCAGGCCGACGGCGGCAGCAGGCAGACCCAGGTTTGCGCGTCCTGCCAGCGGGCAAAGGCCGTCTGAAAGCCGTTTGCCAAGAAGTCGGCGATATCGCCGCTTGCCAGGTCTATCGGCAGGTTGATGTCGTCGGAGGTGACGGTTTTTTTCCATGCGAAGACGCGGCTGCCGTGCTGCCAGAGGGTTTCGGCCAGCGGGCGGCCGAGGTAGCCGAGGCCGAGGATGGCGCAGGAGGCGGGGACGTTCACGGCTGCGCCGCTCCTGCGGCGGGGTTTTCAGACGGCATTTCGTGCGCCAGCCAGTCGGGCTCTATCCATTTGCGGACGTTTTGCGCCGCCTGCGGCTGCCACGCGGCCATTTGTTCGAGCAGCGCGGCGGGGGTGTCGGCGACGCACAGCAGGCCGAGGTTGGCCTGCGGCATAAAGCCTTGTTCTGCGGCGCGTTCGAGCAGGGTCAGCAGCGGGTCGTAGAAACCGGCGGTGTTGACGAGGCCGACGGGTTTTTGGTGCTGACGCAGTTGGGCGAGGGAGAGGACTTCAAACAGTTCTTCAAATGTGCCGATGCCGCCGGAGAGTGCGACAAAGGCGTCGGCCAATTCGATCATTTTGTTTTTGCGAGTCGGCATATCGGGCGTTTCGATGAGTTCGGTCAGGCCGCGGTGCGCCATTTCTTTTTCTATCAGAAAGGTGGGAATAACACCGACGGCTGCACCGCCGTTTGCCAGCACGGCATCAGCCACCGCACCCATCAGGCCGATGCGGCCGCCGCCGTAAACGAGGCGCGAGCCGCGGCGGGCAATCAGCGCGCCCAGCTCGCGGGCAGAGCGGAAGTAGTCGGAGATTTGTCCGTAGTTCGAGCCGCAGTAGACGGTAATGTTGTTCATTGGGTTCATGGTGTTGTCGGGTTTAGGCCGTCTGAAAGGTTGGGATGCCAACAGCCCCTATAGCACGGCCACGGGATACGAGCCGATGATTTTGACGAAAACATTGCGTTCGGCGAAGCGTTCGAGCACGGCGCGGACGCGTTCGTCGTCGCGGTGGCCTTCGATGTCGATGAAGAAAACGTATTCCCACAGGCCGGTTTTGCTCGGGCGGCTTTCGAATTTGCTCATGGAAATGCCCGCTTCGCTGAACGGCGCAAGCAGGGCGGCGGCCGAACCGGCGCGGTTGGGCGTGGAAAAGAGCAGCGAGGTTTTGTCCTGCCCGCTGGGGAAGGTGGACTGTTTGCCGAGGACAAGAAAGCGGGTGGTGTTGTCGGGTTCGTCTTCGATGTTGCGGGCGAGGGCGACGAGGCCGTAGCGTTCGGCGGCAGCGGCGCCGGCGATGGCCAGCGAGCCGCCGTCTTCCGCCGCCATGCGGGCGGCTTCGGCGTTGCTCGACACGGCGACGCGGCGGATGTGCGGCGGCAGGTGTTTGTTCAGCCAGTCGTGGCACTGCGCCAGCGCCTGCGCGTGGGCGTAGACGGTGTCGGCGCCCTCCCAGCCTTCGCGTTTGCGCAGCAGCTGGTGGTGGATGCGCAAAACGACTTCGCCGCAGGCTTTGAGCGGCGAGGAAACGAGCAGATCGAGGGTGCGGCCGACCGAGCCTTCGGTGGAGTTTTCCACCGGCACGACGGCGTAGTCAGCCTGGTCGGCTTCGGCCTGGCGCATACATTCGTCGACGGAAGCGCAGCCGACGGTGTTGGCGGCGTGGCCGAAGTGTTTGACGGCGGCCTGCTGGGTGAAGGTGCCTTCCGGGCCGAGGTAGGCGACGGTAAGCGGGCGTTCGACGGCGAGGCATTCGCTCATCACTTCGCGAAAGAGCCGCGCCACGCCTTCGTCGGACAGCGGCCCCCGGTTCAATTCTTTGATCCGCCGCAGCACCTGCGCTTCGCGCTCGGGGCGGTATACCACGCCCGTGCCTTTGAGTTCGCCGATGGCGCGGGCGTGGACGGCGCGTTGGTTTAACAGTTCCAGCACGGCGTCGTCGATTTCGTCGATGGCGTTGCGGTGCGGCAAAAGCTGTTTTTCCTGTTCGGCATTCATTCGGAAAACTCCTTTCGGACGGTTGCGCGAAGCGGCGTATTCTACCGTAAAAATTTTCAGACGGCCTCCACAAACAAAAGGCCGTCTGAAAACGAAGACCGACAGAGCCGGAGCCCTGCGGCAGGTTTCAGACGGCCTCTTGCGCCGGCGCCGGCCTAACGCGCGCCGGGCATCGGCGGGTAAACGCCCATCTGCCACATCAGCGACAGGTTGTCGAACTGGTCGAACTCGCGCACCAGCTTTCCGTGTTTGAGGCGGTAGATATTGGTGGCGCAGATGCGCACTTCCCTGCCCGTGGGGGCTATGCCCTGAAAAACGCCCGAATGCGTGCCGGATATATTGAAGCGGGCGGCAAACACGTTGCCCTCGCCCACCACTTCCTGCAAATCCCAATACGCGTCGGGAAAACCGGTTTTCAACGCGGCGAGGATTTCCAGATAGCCTTCCGCGCCGATATGCGATTTGCCGGTGATAACGGAATCGAAGGCGGCATCGGGCGCAATCAGATCGCAGGCAAGCTTGGGCGAGGCGGTGTTCAGCAGCTCCGCGAATCTGCACATGAAGGCATGGTTGCCGATCTGGCTCATGGTTTCTCCTTATCTTATCCTTTGTCGGTCGGCGCGCATCATACCGCGAAAGCGCTCTTTTGTAATCGGATGTAGTCGGAAAACCGGCCGCGCAAAAACGGCATACCGTAGGAATAAACGCCCGCGCGCCGTGAATTTGCACTTTGCCGCGACTAACCTTGACCTGCGTCAAAGCCCGCACGGCGAAAGTCCCTATAATGCGCCCATCCGACGAACAACGCCGTTTCAACCGCCGGATAAATTTTTCTTTCCTTTCCTCTTGATGTGTGTGTGTTTGGGTGTGGCAGGCAAAACCGCCACACCGTTTTTTTGCCTGCCTGTTGTGCGGCGGGGAAACTTGAAGGCCGTCTGAAAAAACATTTTTCAGACGGCCTCGACACATTTCAGACGGCCTTTCTGTCTTTTTGAAACGGGTCGGACGGAAACGGTTTTGCAAAGGCAGAGGCCGTCTGAAAAGTGTTTTTCAGACGGCCTTAACGCGTTTCAGACGGCCTATCTGCCCAACAGCGCCGAGAACTGCGGCCAGTAAAACAGGCAGGCGACGGCGCAGACGGCCAGCGCGATGCCCGCCGCGTTGACGGTGGAAATCTTTTCCTTGAACAGCAGCGCGCCCGCCAGCGTGCCGCAGACGATAACGCCGATATTCATGCCCGCGAATACCAGCGTCGGGCTGTCGGCCAGTGCCTGATGGGCGCGGATATAGGACAGAATGTTGCCGAAATTCAGGCAGCCCAGCAGCAGGCCGCCGACTATGCCCGTGCCCGTCCATTTGGTGCGTTGCGCGAAAAGCCAGCCGAACATCAGCACGCCTGCCAGCGCGAAGGCCACCAACAGGTTGCCCGCAAAAGCCGTGCCGCTTTTGGCAAGCTGTTTGAACAGAATATCGATCACGCCGTAGCCCGCCCAAACGGCCAGCAGCAGCCCCGCGCCCTGCCACGACGCGCCCTTTTTGCCGCCTTCCTGTTTCCACAGCAGGCAGGCAAGCGCGGCAAAGGCCAGCACCAAACCGATCAGCCGCCCTTCGCCCAATTTTTCGCCGAACAATGCAAACGACGCCAGCACGGGCAGAAACAGCGACAGCCGCTGCGCCGCGTCGGATTTGACGATGCCCGCCGCGTCCACCGCCCGCCCCATGGCGACGAACACCGAGGGCAGCAGCACGCCCAGCGCGGCAAACAGCCACCAGGTCGGCAGGTATTGCCGCCAGTTGGCGGTGTCGGGCTGCAAAAACCAGACGGTGAGGCCGACGGCGGCAATGTAGTTGACGCCGACGGCCTGGCCGATGTCGATTTTCTGTTTGCGCGCCATTTTCAGCAGGACGGACACGGCGACGCTGCAACAGATGCTGATGATGAGATAGTGCATGTTTTTTCCTGAATAAGGCCGTTCCCGCCTTCGCGGGGATGACGTTTCTGAAAGTATACCGACGGCTTTCAGATGGCCTAGCGTGCGGTTTTTTGATGTTTAACGCAAATCGGGCAGCACGTTCAGCACCGCCGAGAGTACGGCCTCGCCCAGGCGCAGGGAGCGTTGGCCGTTCCAGCCGAAATCGTCGTCGGGCAGGTTGTCATTGTCTTTGAACGGCATTTCCAGCGTGTACGACAGGCATTGGAAGCGGTTGCCGACCCAGTTGTTCGCCCAACTCAAATCAGCCTCGCCCGGCGCGGCTTTCGGATAGCCCTCCTCGTCTTGGAAATCGGGGCTGGCGGCGGCGAAGGCGGCTTTGAAACGGTTTTCCAGTCCGGCGATGCGCGCGTTATACGTCGGCACGCCTTCCGTACCGGCAACGAAGATATAGGGCAGGCTTTCGTCGCCGTGGATGTCGAGAAAGAGGTCGACGCCGGTTTCCAGCATTTTTTCGCGCACGTAAAACACTTCGGGGCTGCGCTCGGCCGAAGGGTCGGCCCATTCGCGGTTGAGGTTGGCGCCGGCGGCGTTGGTGCGCAGGTTGCCCAGTGCCGCGCCGTCGGGATTCATATTGGGCACGATGTAAAACGTCGCCTGATCGAGCAGGGCGCGGGCGGTGGGGTCCTGCGGGTCGAGCAGGCGGCCGAGCAGCCCTTCGACAAACCATTCAGCCATGGTTTCACCGGGGTGCTGGCGGGCGGTGATCCATATTTTCAAATCGCTTTCGACCTGGTTGCCGATGGTGAGCAGGTTGATGTCGCGCCCTTCGACGGTGCTGCCCAGATCGTCAATCTGGCACAGGCCGCTGCCCTGCGCATCGCCCAGCAGGTTGAGGTGCTGCTCGCCGGAATAGGGTTCGAAATAGGCGTAGTAGACGCTGTTGGACAGGGGGGTGTGGTTGATGGTGAGCACGCCGTTTTCGTAGTTTGTCGGCACGCAGAACCAGTTTTGCCTGTCGTAGGAGGCGCGCGCCTGATAGTCCTGCCAGCCTTCGGGATAGGCGGCGGAGGCGGCGTTTTCAAAATGCATGACGCAGTTTTGGTAGGCCGCGCCCTGCAATCGGAAATAAAACCATTGGGCGAAGGCGGCGGCGTTGTCGGGACGCAGGGCGAGGCGGATGTTTTGCGGGTCGGACAGGTCGTTGACAATGACCGAACCGGCGTGGAAGCGGGTGGAGATTTTCAGCATGGCATATCCCGTGTCGGGCGGTTGGCAAAAGGCGGCATTATAGGTTTTCCCGCGCTGTGCCGCCATATTCGGCCTTTCAGGCGGCCTGTATAATCGCGGCCGTCTGAAAGCACAGCTTCAATAAAGTTAAAACAGGAAACCGCCATGAAACTGACCCTGATGTTCCGCGAATACTGCAGCCTGTGCCACGCCATGCGCGACGCGCTCAAGCCTTTGCAGGAAGAATACGGCTTCGCCTTGGAAATTTTCGATGTCGACGACGATCCGCTGTTGGAAAAGAAATACAACGAACTTGTGCCCGTGCTGCTCGACGGCGAAACGGAAATCTGCCACTGGCATTTGGACGAAGCGAAGCTGCGCGCGCATCTGGCGGCAAAGGCCGTCTGAAAGCGCGGTTTCGACGGGTTAAACCGCCCTGCCCTTTGTGACAGGGCGGCATGGGTTTTATGTGATCCAATACGGCAGACATAAAGAAGGCCGTCTGAAAAACCGGTTTTTGGGAACCGGGTTTTTCAGACGGCCTCTTGTCTGGATTCGGGCATCCTGCCTATGGTTTACAGCGCGTCTTTCAGGGATTTGCCGGCACGGAATTTCGGAGTTTTGGCAGCGGCGATGGTGAGCGGCTCGCCGGTTTTGGGATTGCGGCCTTGGCGCTCGGCGCGTTCGCCGACGTAGAAAGAACCGAAACCGACCAATGTGACGGTGTCGCCTTTTTTCAGGGCTTCGGTAATGGCATTTACCATACCGTCCAGAGCTTTGGCGGCGGCGCCCTTGGAAATGTCGGCCTCTTGAGCCATTGCTTCGATCAATTCAGACTTGTTCACGATAAGTCCCTTTCTGTCGTTTTGAGAAAATGAAGAATTCCGAAACCCGGACGGCATCGGAATGCGGATGGATATGACGCGCCTTTATAGCAAGGCTGAATTTGCCGTGTCAAGGCAAAACGCACAAACGGCGGACATTTCCGGCCTAATCGCCCGCCGTTGCGGCGTTTTGCAACAAAACGCCGCCTGCGTCAGTGTTTGCGCGCTTTTACGCTTGACTTTGCCTCGGAAGCATTGGTTGCAGCATCTGCCGCCGCTTCCGCTTTAAAAGGCTCGGGACGGTATTCCAAACCCAGCTCCAGCACTTCGTCTATCCATTTGACGGGATGGATTTCCAAACCTTCCTTCACATTGGCGGGAATTTCCTCCAAATCCTTCACGTTGCCCTGCGGAATCAGCACATGTTTGATACCGCCGCGCAGAGCGGCCAGCAGTTTTTCTTTCAAGCCGCCGATGGGCAGCACCTCGCCGCGCAGGGTGATTTCGCCGGTCATGGCTACGTCGGCACGCACGGGGATATTGGTGAAGGCGGAAACCATCGCCAGCGTCATGCCGATGCCCGCGCTCGGGCCGTCTTTCGGCGTCGCCCCTTCGGGAACGTGGACGTGGATGTCGCTTTTTTCGTAAAAGTCGGGTGCAAGGCCGAGGGCTTCGGCGCGGGAGCGGACGACGCTCCATGCGGCGGTGATAGATTCCTGCATCACGTCGCCCAGTTTGCCGGTACGCACGATGTTGCCTTTGCCTTTGAGGGCGACGGCTTCGATGGTGAGCAGTTCGCCGCCGACTTCCGTCCAGGCAAGGCCGGTTACCTGGCCGATGCGGTTTTCGCTTTCGGCGACGCCGAAATCGAAGCGGCGCACGCCTAGATAACTGCTCAGGTTTTGCGAGTCCACCACAATGGCTTCGGGCTTGCCTGCACCCTTGCCCGCATCTTCCGCCAGCTGCGCCGCCATCACGCCTTTGCGGCAGATTTTGGCGATTTCGCGATCGAGCGAACGCACGCCCGCCTCGCGGGTGTAGTAGCGCACGATGTCGCGCACGGCTTCTTCGCGGATGTCCATTTCGCCCTCGCGCACGCCGTTGCGTTCCATCTGTTTGGGTACGAGATACTGCATGGCAATGCTGACTTTTTCGTCTTCGGTGTAGCCCGACAGGCGGATGATTTCCATGCGGTCGAGCAGCGCCGACGGAATATTCATGCTGTTGGACGTGGCGATGAAGAGCACGTCGCTCAAGTCGTAGTCCACTTCGACAAAGTGGTCGGCGAAAGCGCTGTTTTGTTCGGGGTCGAGCACTTCCAGCAGCGCGCTGGACGGATCGCCGCGGAAATCGTTGCCGAGTTTGTCGATTTCGTCGAGCAGGAACAACGGGTTTTTCACACCGGCCTTAATCATGCCTTGGATGATTTTGCCAGGCATCGAGCCGATGTAAGTGCGGCGGTGGCCGCGGATTTCGCTCTCGTCACGCACGCCGCCCAAGGCCATGCGCACGTATTTGCGGCCGGTGGCTTTGGCGATGGACTGGCCGAGCGAGGTTTTGCCCACGCCCGGAGGGCCGACGAGGCACAAAATCGGCCCTTTGAGCTTGTCGCTGCGTTTTTGCACGGCCAAGTATTCCAAGATGCGCTCTTTCACTTTTTCCAAACCGTAGTGGTCGGCATCCAACACCAAATCGGCTTTGGCAATATCTTTGATAACGCGCGTTTTTTTCTTCCACGGCAATTCGAGCAGTGTATCTATATAGTTGCGCACCACGGTGGACTCGGCCGACATCGGCGGCATCATCCGCAACTTTTTCAACTCCGAAAGCGCTTTTTCTTCCGCTTCCTTGCTCATGCCCGCTTCGCGTATCTGCGTTTCGATTTTGTCGAGTTCAGCACGCTCGTCTTCCTCGCCCAATTCCTTATGGATGGCTTTGACCTGCTCGTTCAGGTAATACTCGCGCTGCGATTTCTCCATTTGGCGTTTGACGCGCCCGCGAATGCGTTTTTCCACTTGCAGAATGTCCAGCTCGGCATCGAGTTGTCCGAGCAGGAATTCCATCCTTTCGGCCACATCCACGCGGTTGAGCACCTCCTGGCGCAATTCCAGTTTCAGTTGCAGATGCGCGGCCACGGTGTCGGTCAGACGGCCGTTGTCTTCGATACCCGAAATTGTGCCCAGCACTTCGGCGGGGATTTTCTTGTTCAGCTTGGCAAACTGCTCGAACTCGTTCAGCAGCGTGCGGCGCAGGGTTTCCATATCGCGGCCTTCGGAAACGCCTTCTTCGGCAGCTTCCACTTGGGCGAAGAAATAGTCGCCGTTACTTTCCACCGACAGTGCACGGGCGCGGCTGATGCCTTCCACCAGTACTTTCACCGTGCCGTCCGGCAGTTTCAATACTTGCAGGATGTTGGCAATCGTGCCCATCTTGTGCAGATCGGCGGCCTGCGGCTCTTCGTCGTTGGGGTTTTTCTGCGCCAAAAGGAAAACCGGCTCGTCGTTTTCCATTGCTTTTTCCAAAGCCGCAATCGATTTCGCACGGCCGACAAACAGCGGCAGCACCATATGCGGATACACCACCACATCGCGCAGCGGCAGCAGGGCCAAGGCGCGGTAATCTTCTGAGAATTGTGTTTTAGCCATAGTTTTTCTTCCTTTACCAAATTCAAGGCCGCCAAATTGGGCTGGCGGCGTTTTTTTCAAGACTTGAAAAGAGGCCGTCTGAAACTTATCTCGCGGCAGACTTTGCACCCCGATTGCGTTAGAATACGCCCCGCTGTTTTTCAGACGGCCTCCGCACCCCGCACAGGCCGTCTGAAAACAAACCAGGATAAAACCATGACGCCGCAAACAGAAAACCTCATCGATTTCCCCTGCGCCTTCCCCATCAAAGTCATGGGCGCGCAACACCCCGACTTCCTGCCCGAAATCCTCAAAGCCGTGCAGGAACACGCGCCCGACACCGGCGAAGCGCACATCACAAGCCGCCCCAGCAGCGGCGGCAACTACCTCTCCGCCACCGTTACCGTGCAGGCGCAAAACCAAGAACACCTCGACAACATCTACCGCAGCCTGACCGCGCACCCGCTGGTGAAAGTGGTGTTGTGATGAAAACCGTAGAACTCGGCCGCCGCGACTATTTGCCCGTTTTTGAAGCCATGAAAGCTTTCAACAGCAACCGCAGCGCCGATACGGAAGACGAATTATGGGTTGTCGAACACAACCCCGTTTTCACGCAGGGGCTGGCGGGCAAGGCCGAACACCTGCTGGATGCCGCAGACATCCCCGTCGTCCAAATCGACCGCGGCGGCCAGATTACCTACCACGGCCCCGGCCAGCTCGTCGTCTACACCATGATCGATTTCAAACGGCGCAAAACCGGCGTCCGCAACATCGTCTCCGCTTTGGAAAACAGCATCATCGCCACCCTCGCCGACTACGGCATCGAATCGGCTGCCGATCCGCAGCGCCCCGGCGTTTATGTAGACGGCAAAAAAATCGCCTCCCTCGGCCTGCGCATCAAAAACGGCTCGGTTTACCACGGCCTCGCCCTCAATGTGAACATGGACTTGGCTCCGTTCGCCCATATCAATCCCTGCGGTTATGCCGGACTGCAAATGACGCAAATCGCCGACCTCGTCAGCCCCTGCCCCGCCCTTGCCGACGTGGCCGGCAAACTGACCGCACTGCTGAACAAAAATCTGGCGGCTGAGGCCGTCTGAAAACCAAAAAACGAAAGACACACCATGAGTACCGAAACCACCAATCCCCTCGACAACCGACAAGGCGTCAAACATACCGGTGCGGCGAAAACCGCCCGCATTCCCATCAAAGTCGTCCAGCCCGAGCAGAAGCTGAAAAAGCCCGAATGGATACGCGCCAAGCTACCCAATCCGAAAAAATTCTTTGAGATTAAAGACATCCTGCGCGAACAGAAAATGCACACTGTCTGCGAAGAAGCCGCCTGCCCCAACATCAGCGAATGTTTCAGCAAGGGCACAGCTACCTTCATGATTATGGGCGACATGTGCACCCGCCGCTGCCCCTTCTGTGCCGTCGGCCACGGCCGCCCCAACCCGCTCGATCCCGAAGAGCCGCAAAACCTCGCCAACTCCGTACGCGCGATGAATTTGCGCTACGTCGTCATTACTTCCGTCGACCGCGACGACTTGCGCGACGGCGGTGCCCAACACTTTGCCGACTGCATCACCGCCATCCGCCAGACCAGCCCGCACACCAAAATCGAGATTCTCGTACCCGACTTCCGCGGTCGTCTCGACATCGCCCTCAAAATCCTAGCCGAAACCCCGCCCGACGTGATGAACCACAACCTCGAAACCCATCCGCGCCTCTACAAAATGGCGCGTCCGGGCGCGGACTACAAACACTCGCTCGAACTGCTGCGCCGCTACAAGGAAATGCAGCCCGGCGTTCCCACCAAATCGGGCATCATGGTCGGCTTGGGCGAAACCGACGACGAAGTGCGCGAAATCATGGACGACATGCGTGCACACAATGTCGAAATGATTACCATCGGCCAATATTTGCAGCCTTCAGACGGCCACCTGCCCGTTTTGCGCTACGTTACGCCCGACATGTTCAAACAGTTCGAGCGCGAAGCCTACGGCAAAGGTTTCCAAAACGCCGCCTGCGGCGCGATGGTGCGCTCCAGCTACCACGCCGACGAACAGGCCGCCGAAGCCCTACGCGAACAAAGCAAATCCACACCCTGCGGCCATCATTGACGATAGGTGCAAGATACAGAAAAGCCCGATAACAATCGGGCTTTTTGTTCGGATTGGGAATGACCTCATCGGCGCGAACCGTTCAGTGCAGGCACTTCTGAATCCACAGCCTTTGCTGGGCGGGATTAAGCAACTGGTAAAACTTATGCTGGACGGCCATCTCGTCAACGGCAAACTGCAAGCCGGCTTCGTAACGTTCGACAACATAGCGGTGCGCCTGACGCTCGTCGAACTGCGGCGCGGACAGAATCCTCAGCAGGCTGTCGCGCCGGCTGCGTTCGGAACGGCGGTTGTCCTGAACCAGGCGTTCCGCCGCCTGCTTGTATTCGCCGCGCAGGGTACGCAGCTCGTCGTATTGTTCGCGGGACAGATTGAGTTGGCGGATGTCGCAGTTGGTGTGGAAATCTTGGATGTTCAGCGCGAAAGCGGCGGGAGGGAGGCCGCACAGAAAACCGGAAACGGCAGCGGCACAGAGCGTTCGGCGTGATAGATAGGTAAGCACTTTGTTCTTTCTCGGCTTGGTCTGACAGGCGGGGAAAATCAGGGTGGAAATATAAAGGAGCAGCCCGTCAATCGCGGTATAATAGCCGTAAACTTGCGTAAAACAAACCGTGATTGACTGAATACTATGGCAATTGTGCCCGCAAAATGCCGAGTGGCAGAATTTTATGTTGCAAAAATGCAATCGCACCGCTTTTTATGCCGTCTGAAAATTTTAAACGGGCTGTGCCCGAAAACAGAGGAACCCATGTACAAATTCCGTATCGCTCCCAGCATTTTGTCGGCCGATTTTGCCCGCTTGGGCGAAGAAGTTTCCCGCGTTATCGAAGCGGGAGCGGATCTGATCCATTTCGATGTGATGGACAACCATTACGTGCCCAACCTCACCTTCGGCCCGATGGTCTGCGCCGCCATCAAGCCTTACGCCTCCGTGCCGGTAGACATCCACCTGATGGTAGAACCGGTGGACGATTTGATTCATGCCTTCGCCAAAGCGGGCGCCGGCATCATTACCTTCCACCCCGAAGCCAGCCGCCATGTCGACCGCAGCCTCAGCCTGATACGCGAACACGGCTGCCAAGCCGGGCTGGTACTCAACCCCGCTACCTCCGTTTCCGTATTGGAAAACGTGCTCGACCGCCTCGATATGGTGCTGCTGATGTCGGTCAACCCCGGCTTCGGCGGCCAGAGCTTTATCCCGCACACGCTGGAAAAAATCCGTCAAACCCGCGCCCTGCTCGACCGCTACCGCGAACGCAGCGGGCGGCACATCGCCATCGAAGTGGACGGCGGCGTCAAAACCGCCAACATTGCCGAAATAGCCGCAGCAGGCGCAGACACCTTTGTCGCCGGTTCGGCCATTTTCGGCCAACCCGACTACCGCGCCGTTATCGACGACATGCGCGCAGAGCTGGCTAAGGCCGTCTGAAAAACTTCCGCCGCCTGAGCAAAGCTTTTCAGACGT
Organism: Neisseria sp. KEM232; assembly: GCF_002237445.1. Lineage (NCBI taxonomy): Bacteria > Pseudomonadati > Pseudomonadota > Betaproteobacteria > Neisseriales > Neisseriaceae > Neisseria > Neisseria sp. KEM232. Next base: position 1,506,930 of record NZ_CP022527.1, on the reverse strand, counting down.
CCTTTTATCAAACACGAAAGCAGATTATGAAAACCCTCACCGAATGGCTTGCCCACTTGGAAACCGCCCACAGCAACGGCCCGATAGACATGGGCTTGGATCGCGTCGGCGAAGTGAAACGGCGCATGGCGCTGAACCCCGCCTGCCCCGTCATCGTCGTGGCGGGCACCAACGGCAAAGGCTCGGTCTGCGCCTTTCTCACGCACATTTACAAAGAAGCCGGTTTCAAAACCGGCACCCTCACCAGTCCCCACCTGCTGCGCTACAACGAGCGCATCGCCCTCAACGGCGAGCCCGTTTCAGACGGCCTCATCACCGCATCCTTCGAGCGCATCGAAGCCGCACGCGGCGACATCTCCCTCACCTATTTCGAATTCAACACCCTCGCCGCCATCGACATCTTCATCCGCGAACAGGTCGACATCATGATTCTCGAAGTCGGCCTCGGCGGCCGCTTGGACGCCGTCAATGTTTTTGACGGCGACGTCGCCGTCGTTACCAGTATCGATCTCGACCATCAGGCCTTTCTCGGCGACACCGTCGAACAGGTCGGCTACGAAAAAGCCGGCATCTTCCGCAACGGCCGCCCCGCCGTTATCAGCCAAAACCCACCGCCGCAGTCCCTCATCGAACACGCACGCCAAACAAACACCGACCTGCTTATCGCCAAGCGCGACTTCGGCTTTGTCAAACTGGAAAACCAGCAATGGTCGTTCCGCTTCCATCCCGAAAACAGCAGTCTGTTTTCAGACGGCCTCAAACGCAACCGCAACGCCCTGCCCATGCCCGCCCTGCGCGGCGGCTACCAGCTTGCCAACGCTGCCGCCGCCCTCGCCGCCGTCGAATGCCTCAACGGCAAACTGCCCATCGACATCGGCGCCATCAAACGCGGCCTATTGATGGCGGAAAACCCCGGCCGCTTCCAAGTGCTGCCCGGCCGCCCGCTCACCGTGTGGGACGTCGGCCACAATCCCCACGCCGCCCGCGCCATGCGCCAAAGCCTGATCGGCCTGCCCTTCGCGCAAAAACGCACCGCCGTATTTTCCATGCTCTCCGACAAAGACATAGACGGCGTCATCGACATCCTCAAAGACCAGTTTGACATCTGGTACGCCGCCCCCCTGCACCTGCCGCGCGGCATGAGCGCCCAAGACATTGCCGCCAAACTTCAAGCGCACGGCATCACCGAAATCCGCACCTTCGACAGCGTTGCCGACGCCTACCGCGCGGCGTTTGCCGACAGTACGGAAAATGATAGAATCGCCGCCTTCGGCTCCTTCCACACCGTAGCCGAAGTGATGAACCTCAGCGAAAAACCGACAGGCCGCCACGCAGCGGAATAACACACAACGGGAAGCAAAATGGCAGACAAACGACTGGACAGCATGAACGAATACGAGCAACTCAAACGCAAAAACCGCCGCCGCCTGGTCGGCGCATCGGCCATGGTTGTCGTCGCAGGCATCGTATTCGGTGCGGCAGTCGGCAGCGGCAGCGAAGACGCTCCCGCCGAACCCGCAACCGTTGCCGCCGCTCCCCAACCCGAACCCCTGACGCTGCCGCCCGACCAGCCCGAAGAACCTGCCGAACAGGACGATTCGGCCAACGACACTTTCGAGATGCCGTCCGATCCCGTCCCCGAAGCCAAACCGGCAGAAGCCAAACCCGTATACGAATTGAAAGAAGGGCAGGAAACCGTCGAACAGACCGATGCCGACGGCTCGGTGCGCACCGTCGTCAAAAAAGCCGAACCCGCCCGCTACGACCGCGGCAGCGAACCCGTCGTTACCATCAACAACACCAACAAACAGGCAGCGGAAAAAGCCAAACGCAAAGAAGCCGAGAAAGCCGCCGAAGCCAAACGGCTGGCACAGGAAAAACAGCGCGAAGAAGCGGAACGCCGCGCCGAAGCCGAGCGCATTGCCGCCGAAGAAAAAGCCGTTCGGGAACAAAAACTGGCTGAAGAACGCAGCAAAGAAGAGCGCAAACGCCGCGCCGAAGAAAAACGCGCCGCCGATCGCGAGGCCCGCCTGAAACAGGAAGAGCTTGCCCAAGCGCGCAAAGAAGCGGAATTGAAAAAACGTGCCGAAGCACGCAAAGCCGCCGAAGAAAAACGCCTTGCCGAAACGCAAAAACGCGAAGAAGCCAAACAGGCCGCCGAGGAAAAACGTTTGGCGGAACTGAAAAAACGCCGGGAAGAACAAAAACAGGCCGAAGAAAGACGCCTGGCCGATCAGAAAAAGCAACTGGAAGCCAAAAAACAGACTGAGGAGAAACGTCTTGCCGAGCAGAAAAAGCGTCAGGAAGCCGAAAAACAGCAGGCCGAAGCCAAGCGTCAGGCCGAGTTGAAAAAACAAGCCGAAGCGAAAAAGGCGGCTGAGGAAAAACGCCTGGCCGAACAGAAAAAACGGCAGGAAGCCGAAAAACAGCAGGCCGAAGCCAAGCGTCAGGCCGAGTTGAAAAAACAGGCCGAAGCGAAAAAGGCGGCTGAGGAAAAACGCCTGGCCGAACAGAAAAAACGGCAGGAAGCCGAAAAACAGCAGGCCGAAGCCAAACGTCAGGCCGAGTTGAAAAAACAGGCCGAAGCGAAAAAGGCCGCCGAAGAAAAACGTTTGGCCGAACAGAAAAAGCAGCAGGACGCCAAAAAACAGGCTGAGGAAAAACGCCTGGCCGAGCAGAAAAAACGTCAGGAAGTCGAGAAGCAGCAGGCCGAAGCGAAAAAAGCAGCCGAAGAAAAACGCATTGCCGAGCAGAAGAAAAAACAGGCCGAGGCGAAAAAGGCCGACAACCGGGCGCAGCAGGCTCTCGACAACAAAGGCAAGTCCGCCAAGTCCGATCCGCAGGCAGTTTTGGAAAACCAAAAAGGCCGCCGCGCCATGATTCAAACAGGCGCCTACCGCTCGCAGGAGCAGGCGAAAAAAATCCAGCAGCGCCTGGCCGACGCCGGATACAGCGCCTCCATCAGCGAAGCGGACACCGCAAACGGCAAAGTCTACCGCGTCCGTACAGGCTCATTCCCCAATCAGGAAGCCGCGCAAAAAGCACTGGCCCGCATCAGAATGCAGGGTTTGGACGGCGCGGTGGTGCTGGGCAAATGACCGAGAGGCCGTCTGAAAGAGCCAAGCGCCTTTTCAGACGGCCTCTTCCCCGTTTTTCCGATTTATCCCTATGTCCCTATTCGATATTTTCGCCCTGTCCGTCATCGCCCTGTCGGCGGTGTCCGCCACCGTGCGCGGCATCATCAGCGAACTTTTGTCGCTTATCACCTGGCTGCTGGCGCTGGCCGTTGCCAAAATCGCCGCCGCCCCGCTGGGCGCGTCGGTTTTGTCGGTGATACAGCCGCCCGTTCTGGCTACGGCCGCCGGCTTTGTCGCCGCCTTTATTGCCGTGATGCTGGCGATGTCGCTGCTGCGCCCGCTGCTGACCGGCGGCGCAAAGACGGTGGGACTGGGCGGCATCAACCGCCTGCTCGGCACGTTCTACGGCACACTGCGCGGCGGCGTGCTGGTGATCCTAGCGGTACTGGTGTGCGCCTTCACCGACCTGCCGCAGAGCGAGGATTGGCGCAGCGCGCAAAGCGCCCCCTTTTTCGAGAGCGCGGCCGAATTGGCCGTGCCCTATCTGCCCGATTATCTGGCGGGCAAAATCAAATACTAACTTTTTGGAGACGAAGCGATGTGCGGTGTTTTCGGCCTGGTGGCCCACGAACCGGTAAACCAATTATTGTATGACGGCCTGCAAATGCTCCAACACAGGGGGCAGGATGCGGCGGGAATCTCCACGCTGGAAGGCCAGACCTTCCACATGCACAAAGGCAAAGGCATGGTGCGCGAAGTGTTCCGCACCCGCAACATGCGCGAGCTGACCGGCAACACCGGCATCGGCCACGTCCGCTATCCCACGGCAGGCAATGCGGGCAGCACGGCCGAAGCGCAGCCGTTTTACGTCAGCTCCCCCTTCGGCATCGTGCTGGCGCACAACGGCAACCTCACCAACACCGACGAGCTTTACCAAAGCGTGTGCGACAAACACCTGCGCCACGTCAATACCGGCTCCGACTCCGAAGTGCTGCTTAACGTATTGGCACACGAACTGCGCCGCGAAGTCACCGCTTCAGACGGCCACATCCTCAGCACCGACCACATCTTCAACGCCGTATCCAGCCTGCACAAACTCGTGCGCGGCGCCTATGGCGTCGTCGCCCTGATTGCCGGCTACGGCCTGCTCGCCTTCCGCGACCCCTTCGGCATCCGCCCGCTCGCCCTGGGCAGAAATATCAATGAAAAAGGGCAGACCGACTGGGCGGTGGCCTCCGAATCCGTCGTGTTCAACAGCCTCGCCTACGAACTTGTGCGCGACATCGCCCCCGGCGAAGCCGTCTTCATCAGCAACGACGGCAGGCTCTACAGCCGCCAATGCGCCGGCGCACCCAAGCTCGCCCCCTGCCTGTTCGAATACGTCTACTTCGCCCGTCCAGATTCCGTTATCGACGGCGTGTCCGTCTACCAGGCGCGCGTCAACATGGGAGTCGCCCTTGCCGAAAAAGTGAAAAGCGAAATCGACCCGGCCGACATCGACGTCGTCATGCCCATCCCCGACACCAGCCGCCCCAGCGCGATGGAGCTGGCCGCCCACCTGGGCAAACCCTACCGCGAAGGCTTCATCAAAAACCGCTACATCGGCCGCACCTTCATCATGCCCGGCCAGGCCACGCGCAAAAAATCCGTGCGCCAGAAACTCAACCCGATGGACAGCGAATTCAAAGGCAAAAACATCCTCCTTGTCGACGACTCCATCGTACGCGGCACCACCAGCCGCGAAATCGTCGAAATGGCCAAAGCCGCCGGCGCGAAAAAAGTCTATTTCGCCTCCGCCGCCCCCGAAGTGCGCTACCCCAACGTCTACGGCATCGACATGCCCACCCGCGAAGAACTCATCGCCAACGGCCGCAGCGCCGCCCAAATCGCCGCAGAAATCGGCGCCGACGGCTGCGTCTTCCAAAATCTTGCCGACCTCGAAAACGTTATCCTCGGCATGAATCCCGCCATCGAAGGCTTCGACGATTCCTGTTTCAGCGGCCGCTACCTCACCGGCGACATCGACGAAGCCTATCTGCAACGCCTCTCCGACAGCAAATCCTCCGGCGCCGCCGCCTTCGTCCGCTCCGGCCTGATCGACCACAGCGTGCGCGTCGAAGACGGCAATGAAGAATAGGCCGTCTGAAACCCCAGCCCCGGCATAGCGCGTTTTTCAGACGGCCTCAGGCTTCGTCAAGGCGCAATGCCGGATTTCCCTTCCCCCGCAACCTAACGACAGAAAGAGAAAAAACAAAAAATGAAACCCGCCCTGCCCCTCAGCGCTTTACTCTCCGCCATCGCCCTGGCCGCCTGCCAGCCGCAACCGGCCGACACGCCCGCCGCTCCCGCTGCGCCGGCCTCGTCGCCCGCCCCCACAGAAGCCACGCCGCACGGCGCCTCCGCACCGTCCGCAGCATCCGCGGGCAAACAGGAAGACCCAGCCTTCAAAGCCGACGCACTGCTGCTGCTCAAAACCATAGAAGAAATCGGCACACAAAGCTCGCTGTATCTCGATTCCGACGACATGCGCCGCAAAGTCGAAGAAATCCGCAAAACCGCCGACAAAGCCCGTCGCAACCGCCTCACCGTCGAAATCTACCGCAGCAACATCCAAGTCTACCAAGACGCCGTTGCCAAGCTGCAAGATCTGAAAGTGCAGGACAAAGAAACCTCCGCCCTGCGCGACCTATGGATTAAAAAATTCAAAACCGACATCGAACTCTTCGAAATCCAAATCAAAGAACAGGACAACGGCCTCAGCGACGAACAGCTCCAGGAAAAATACAAAGACCTCTACCGCCAAAACCGCGAGCTGGCGCAAGACGCCGCCGAGCAGAACATGGCTTTCTACAAACGCACACGCTAGAGTGCAACACGAAAGGCCGTCTGAAACCGCCAAGCGCTTTCAGACGGCCTCTTTTTCACTTCGTCGAAACTCCGCTTTCAGAAACGACACTATCACAAAGACGGGAACGTCCCCGCCGCTCCGCCGACGGACAGAGGCCGTCTGAAAAATGCCGCGTATCGCAGCGCCTACCGCCATTTTCCGTTTTCAGACGGCCTCATAGCCCTCTCTGTTCCAAACCTCCGTGCCGCAGACAAAACAGATTGAGGCCGTCTGAAAATACCGCGCGGTGCGGCAGGTGCCGCCGTTTCCCACTTTCGGAAACATCATTTCCGCACTGGCGGGAACGGCCTCAACCCGCTTCATGGTCTGCGCGGCAAACCTGCGGCGCGGCCGTGCGCCAATCGGGCTATAATCCGCCCCTTTTTCCGACTCCCGCCCAATGCCATGACCGACAATCCGTGCTACCTGATACTCGCCCCCATGCAGGGGCTGGCCGACGCGCCGATGCGCGACCTGCTCACCCGCATCGGCGGCTTCGACGAATGCGTCAGCGAGTTCGTCCGCATCACGCACACCGTCCACTCCCGCGCCACCTGGCTCAAACACGCGCCCGAAATGGCGCACGGCAACCGCACCCCCTCGGGCGTGCCCTGCACCGTCCAGCTTTTGGGCAGCGACGCGGACAACATGGCGGCCAACGCGCTGGAAGCCGTGCGCTTCGGCGCGGAAAAAATCGACCTCAACTTCGGCTGCCCCGCGCCCACGGTCAACAAACACCAGGGCGGCGCGGTGCTGCTCAAAGAACCCGAGCGCGTGCACCACATCGTCAAAACCCTGCGCCGCGCCCTGCCCGCGCACATCCCGCTCACCGGCAAAATGCGCCTCGGTTTCGACGACAAATCGCTGGCGCTGGAAAACGCGCAGGCCATCGCAGAAGGCGGCGCCTGCGCCCTCACCGTCCACGCCCGCACCAAGGTCGAAGGCTACGAGCCGCCCGCGCATTGGGGCTGGGTAAAGAAAATCGCCTCGGCGGTGGACATTCCCGTCACGGCCAACGGCGACGTGTTCACGCTGCAAGACTATCTCGACATCAAACGCGAAAGCGGCTGCACCGGCATCATGATCGGGCGCGGCGCAGTGATCCGCCCCGGGCTGGCGCGGCAGATTAAGGCTTACGAAAACGGCCAAGCGGCGGCGGAAATGCCCTTTGCCGAAACGCTAAACTGGATACGGCTGTTTGTCGGCCTGTGTCTGGATGCGGCAGGCGGCAGCGAAAAATACGCCGTCGCCCGCCTGAAACAGTGGCTGGGCATGATGAAACAGGCCGAGCCGCAGGCGGAGCGGCTGTTTGCCGTTTTGCGCACGCTTAAAGACGCGGCGGCGGTGCAGGCGGCGCTGGCGGATTTTCAAGCGCAGGATTAGGGGCTGTTTGCAATTGGTTTGCGTAGCGGATTTTGCGTCAGAAAGCGGCAGATGCAAGGCGAAAATGCGAGCCTATGCTGCCCATAGGCGGGTATTTTCAACGCGGCAGATGCCGTTTTATGGCGTTAAAGCCGCCGCAATACCAATTGTAAACAGACCCTAAGTCCGCCAAACATAAAGAGGCCGTCTGAAAACCATTCAGACGGCCTCAAGCCTTTTTCAGACGGCCTTATTTCAAAGCGGCGAAATACAGCAGCACCAGCGCGCCGAGCACGATTCTGTACCAGCCGAAGATTTTGAAATCGTGCCGCTTGATATAGACCATCAGGAATTTGATGGCGAGAATGCTGACGACGAAGCTGACAATCATGCCGCAGGCCAAAATCCCCGCTTCGTGCGCGGTAAACGACAGGCCGTGTTTGGCGATTTTCAGCAGGCTCGCGCCGAACATCACGGGCACGGCGAGAAAAAAGGTAAATTCCGCCGCCACTTCGCGGCTGAGGCCGACGGCAATGCCGCCCAAAATTGTCGCCCCCGAACGGCTGGTACCGGGCAGCACGGCGGCAATGACTTGAAACAACCCCACCCACAAAGCCTGCGCGTAGGAAATACCCGCCAGATCGCTTGTTTTCGGCTTGTGGTGTTTGTTGCGGTTTTCGACAACGATAAAGGCGATGCCGAACACAATCAGCATCACCGCCACCGTCCACGGATTGTAAAAATGGCTGTCTATCCAGTCGTTCAGCGACAGGCCGACCACGGCGGCGGGCACGCAGGCGAGGAGGATTTTGCTCCACAGCGGCACGGCTTCGCGTTTCAGGCGCAGGCCGCGCGCAAACGGCCACAGCTTGTCGAAATACAAAACGGCCACCGCCGCAATCGCGCCGAGCTGGATCACGACGAGGAACATTTTCCAAAATTCGGGCGACACATCGAGCCGCACAAACTCGTCCAGCAGAATCATATGGCCGGTGGAACTGACGGGCAGCCACTCGGTAATGCCCTCCACAATGCCGAACAGCGCGGCTTTCAAAATATCTGACATACAACACTCGCAAACGGAAAAAAGGGCGGATTCTACCCGATTTCGGCAAAGAGGCCGTCTGAAAACGACAGCCGCGCCTTTCAGACGGCCTCAGAGTATAGTGAACCAACACGAAAATCTACGGCGTTGCTGCGCCTTGCCGTACTACTTGTACTGTCTGCGGCTTGCTGCCTTGTATCTTTCCTATTTTGTTTCACTATATGTCGGCATCTGGCTTTTGAAACGGATGGCCTGCACATCCTTAGGCGTACAAAGGCCGTCTGAAAACCCTCCGCACGCGGCGGCGGTTTTCAGACGGCCTCTTTAACTTTGATACGGCAGACAGGCGCCGCGCCTTATTCCTCGTCGGTCGGCTCGCTGCGGATAATCAAAAGCGGCAGATGGCTCTGGCGCATCACGGTTTCCGCGAAGCTGCCCATCAACAGGTGCATCAGACCCGTGCGGCCGTGCGTACCCAAAACCAAAAGGTCGGCGCCCTGCTGGTCGGCATAATCCACCAGCTCCTGCGCCATCTCGCGCGCGCCCTTGTTCGCCAAAAGCAGGTGCGTGCTCACGCCCGCAATGCCCGCTTCCGCGCCGTTGGTGATTTCCAAAGCGGCCGAAAGCACCTCGTTGCCGTTGGCAATGGCAGCCTCCTCATAGCTGTCCTGCTGCAAAAACTCCGGCGCGAGCGCCATGTATTCGGCGGGATTGGCAACGTGTACCAAAGTCAGACGGGCCTTGCCCGCAGCCGCCACGCTGCATGCGTGTTTCAAGGCGTTGGCAGAAGTTTCGCTGCCGTCTACCGCTACCACCAGATGCTTATACATAAAAACTCTCCTTGACGTTGATATAGGACTTTGTCCTGCGGACAGGCCGCAGGACGCGCAGTATAATCCAGCCCGCGCGCAAGATGCGCATTTTTTCCGTTTTGATTTGACCTCACGCAATGACCGATTCCCCACCCTCCCGCCGCTTCGGCGGCATCGCCCGCCTCTACGGCCAACCCGCCCTGCAACGCCTGACGCAGGCGCACGTCTGCGTCGTCGGCCTCGGCGGCGTCGGCTCGTGGGCGGCGGAAGCCCTCGCCCGCTCCGGCGTCGGTGCGCTCACCCTGATCGATTTGGACAACGTCGCCGAGTCCAACGTCAACCGCCAGCTCCACGCCCTTACCGACAACTTCGGCAAAGCCAAAACCACCGCCCTGGCCGAACGCATCGGCCAAATCAACCCCGCCTGCCGCGTCAGCGAAATCGAAGACTTCGTCACCGAAGAAAACCTGCACGAGATTTTCAGACGGCCTTTCGGCTTCGTGATCGACGCCATCGACCAAGTGCGCGTCAAAGCCGCCATGGCCGCCCATTTCGTGCACAGCGGCCAGCCCTTCGTATTGAGCGGCGGCGCGGGCGGACAACGCAACCCCGCCCACATCCGCACTGCCGACCTCTCCGCCGTCACCCACGACCCGCTCTTAGCCAACCTGCGCTACACCCTGCGCCGCCGCTACGGCTTTTCGCGCGACCCCAAACAGAAAATGCGCGTCCCCTGCGTCTATTCCCTCGAAAACACCACTCCGCCGCAAACCGCAGCCGCCTGCGACACCGCGCCGCAGGGACTCTCCTGCGCGGGCTACGGCGCCAGCATGCTGGTGACCGCCGCCTTCGGCCTCTACTGCGCCCAAGCCGCTGTCGAGCACATCGTGTCACAAAAACCGTAAACACCCTTTGCCGCCAAGGCGCAAAGCGCGATAATGGACACACAGAAACAGGCCGTCTGAAAGCGCAGCTTCAACGAAGTTAAAAGCAAAAACACAAACCGCCCGCCGTTTTTCCACCCAACCGCAAAGGAGCAGCCGCATGAAACCCATCCTCCCCGCCGCCGCACTCGTCCTCCTCGCCGCCTGCGCCCTCACCCCCGAGCAGCGCGCCGAGCGCGAAGCCGCGCAAATCCGCGCCCGGCAAAACCTGCAAGTCGCCCTCGCCGCCCAGTGCGACCCCGGCACCGCCGCCCTGATGCGCCGCCAGTTCGACGGGCAAACCGGTGCAAACGCCAAAGAAAAACAGGCCTTCCGCCTCGCCTACATCGACAAAGTGGAAGACAAAATGTTCCAAGCCTGCTACCGCATGGCCTGGCAGACCTACACCGCCGAGCAGCGCCTGGCAGACCTGCGCCGCTACAGCTACTACGACGACTGGTGGTACGGCCCGCGCCCGTGGGGGCCCTGGTGGTGGTGAGGCCGTCTGAAAGCCCGCCTTCCTTTTAAACAACCCTGTTTCAGACGGCCTCAAAGGCCGTCTGAACCTTGCCGCCGCCGGCGAAAGCGCGGATAATCCGCCCCGCTTGAAATCCTTGTTTTCAGACGTTTTCAAACCTTTCAGGCTGCCTTCGATAACCAAGGCAGCCTGAAAGCCGTTTTACCATTCCAAACCCTTTGCCAAACACAGCACAAACACCATGAAATCTCCCGAACTCCTGCTGCCCGCCGGCGGCCCCGAGCGCATGCGCACCGCCTTCGACTACGGCGCCGACGCCGTTTACGCCGGCAGCCCGCGCTACTCCCTGCGCGCGCGCAACAACGAATTTGCCAAGCTCGACGTGCTTTCAGACGGCATCGCCGAAGCGCACCGTCGCGGCAAAAAATTCTTCCTCACCTGCAACACCCTGCCGCACAACTCCAAGCTCAAAACCTTTGTCGCCGACATGGAACCCCTAGTCGCCATGAAGCCCGACGCCCTGATTATGGCCGACCCCGGCCTGATTATGGTTACCCGCGAGCGCTGGCCGGAGATGCCGATCCATCTTTCCGTGCAGGCCAACACCACCAACTACTGGGGCGTGAAATTCTGGCAGAACATCGGCGTCGAACGCATTATTCTGTCGCGCGAATTGTCGATGGAAGAAATCGCCGAAATCCGCCAACAATGCCCGGACATCGAACTGGAAGTCTTCGTGCACGGCGCCCTGTGCATCGCCTATTCCGGCCGCTGCCTGCTCTCGGGCTACTTCAACCACCGCGACCCCAACCAAGGCACCTGCACCAACTCCTGCCGCTGGGACTACAAAGTCCACGACGCGCAAATCGACGACATGGGCGACGCCAAACTACTCGAAGGCTTTGACTTCAACAAAGCGCAGGAAGAAGCCAACCAGGCCTTTGAAGGCATCAACGGCCAGAAACGCCACCCCAAAGCCGACAAAATCTTCCTGCTCGAAGAGTCCAACCGCCCGGGCGAATACATGCCGATTATGGAAGACGAACACGGCACCTATATTATGAATTCCAAAGACCTGCGCGCCGTCGAGCAGGTGGCCGAGCTGGCGAAAATCGGCGTGGACAGCCTGAAAGTGGAAGGACGCACCAAATCGGTTTACTACGTCGCCCGCGTCGCCCAAGCCTACCGCAAAGCCATCGACGACGCCGTCGCCGGCCGCCCCTTCGACTACGGCCTCTTGGCCGAACTCGAAGGTCTGGCCAACCGCGGCTACACCACCGGCTTTCTCGAACGCCACCAAACGCAGGAATACCAAAACTATCTCGAAGGCCATTCGCTGTCGAAACAAAGCCAGTATGTCGGCCAGGTCAGCGCCATCGACGCCGACGGCTGGGCCACGATAGACGTGAAAAACCGCTTTGCCGTCGGCGATACGCTGGAAATCATCCACCCCGCCGGCAACCAAACCATTATCTTGCAGGCGATGAAACGCGGCGGCGAAGCGGCCGACGTCGCCCCGGGTAACGGCATCCAGGTGCAGATTCCGGGAATGCAGGGGCAGGACAAGGCGCTGGTGGCCAGAATCATCAACCCGTAACCGCGCCGCCGTCCGCAACGGCAAAAGGCCGTCTGAAAGCAAAGGCCGTCTGAAAACCTTTTCAGACGGCCTCGGCATGGCAAACAGAGCATTCCGTATATAATCCGCCGCATCCGTATCTTCGTCCGAAGGAAGAAAAATGGCCTTATATGCAGCCATCGCCGCGGGTCTTGTTACCGCCTACCTGCTGTTTCTGCTGCTCTTTGGCGATTGGGAAGAGCTGTGGGACAGCATCAAACTCTCGTTCACCCCCGATATCTTCAGCGCCCTGCTCGGCCGCTGGCACGAAGACCAGTGGGCAAGTGTCAAGCTCACGCTTTGGATAGGCATCAGCGTGCTCGCCGCCATCGGCGCGTATGCCGCCTTCCAATAACGGCAAAGGCCGTCTGAAACCCGTTCAGACGGCCTAAACAAAGGAAACCCCATGTCCGAACGCAGACCCGACAAAACCCTGGGCAAACCCGAACGCATCATGCTCGTCGGCGTCATGCTCGAAGCCGACTACAGCGGCGCCAACGAAACCCGCGAACGCGCCTTCCGCGCTGCCCTCGACGAAGCCGAAGAACTCGTCCGCGCCACCGGCGGCGAACTCGTGCGCCGCGAAACCGCCAAACGTGCCCGCGCCCACACCGCCCTCTTTGTCGGCACCGGCAAAGCCGAAGAACTTGCCGCAGCCGTCGCCGCCGACAACATCGAACTGGCCGTCTTCAACCACGAACTCAGCCCCACGCAGGAGCGCAACCTCGAAAAAATCCTGCAATGCCGCGTGCTCGACCGCGTCGGCCTCATCCTCGCCATCTTCGCCCAACGCGCGCAAAGCCAGGAAGGCCGTTTGCAGGTCGAACTCGCCCAACTCACCCACCTTTCCGGCCGCCTCGTGCGCGGCTACGGCCACCTGCAAAGCCAAAAAGGCGGCATCGGCCTCAAAGGGCCGGGCGAAACCCAGCTCGAAACCGACCGCCGCCTCATCGGCCAAAAAATCACCGCCCTGAAAAAACGCCTCGAGGCCGTCAAACGGGGGCGCGCCACCCGCCGCAAAGCCCGCCAAAGCGGCAGCCTGCCCACCTTCGCCCTTGCCGGCTACACCAACACCGGCAAATCCAGCCTGTTCAACCGCCTCACCAAAGCCGACGTTTTCGCCAAAGACCAGCTCTTCGCCACCCTCGACACCACCGCCCGCCGCCTCTATCTCTCGCCCGAAGCCAGCGTTATCCTCACCGACACCGTCGGCTTCGTGCGCGACCTGCCGCACGGCCTTGTCGCCGCCTTTTCCGCCACCCTCGAAGAAACCGCCCTCGCCGACCTTATCATCCACGTTATCGACGCCTCGCGTGACGACCACGAGCGGCAAACCGACGACGTCAACCGCGTCCTCGCCGAAATCGGCGCGGGCGACATCCCTCAGCTCTTGGTCTACAATAAAACCGACCTCCTGCCGCCCGACACCCGCCCCACAGGCATCTTGCGTAATGCCCAAGGCCGCCCCATCGCCGTCAATATTTCCGTCAAAACCGGCGCAGGGCTGGACGGACTGCGCCAAGCCCTGATCGAACTCGCCCTTTCAGACGGCCTTTACAAGCCGTAAACCGCCGCCGTTTCCCTAACGAACCCGCTTTTTTCAGACGGCCTCAAAGGCCGTCTGAAAGCCCGAAACGGGTTTTTCAGACGGCCTTTTTATACCGATCCGCTTATTCCTGCTCCGCCCTGTCCGGCAGCACCAGATTCAGCACAATCGCCAGCACGGCGCACAGGCCGACGCCGGCGAAGCTGACGCTGCCGACTTTGAACACCATGCCGCCGACGCCCGTGGTCAGCACCGAGCTGGCGATCACCAGGTTTTTCGGTCTCATCAAATCCACCTGCGCGTCGATCAGCGTTTTCAGGCCGAGCGAGGCGATGGTGCCGAACAGCAGAATCATCACGCCGCCCATCACCGGCAGCGGAATCGAGGCGAGGAAGGCGTTGAATTTGCCGAAAAAGGCCATGCAGACGGCAAAGAGCGCCGCCCAAGTCATGATGGCGGGGTTGCTGTTTTTCGTCAGCATCACCGCGCCGGTCACTTCGCCGTAGGTGGTGACGGGCGGGCCGCCGATCAGGCCGGCCACGCACACGCCCAAGCCGTCGCCCGCCAGCGTTTTGTGCAGTCCGGGGTCGGCGGCGTAGTCCTGCCCCGTTACCTTGCCGATGGCCATGATGCCGCCGATGTGCTCGATGGCGGGCGCGACGGCCACGGGCAGCATAAACAACGCCGCCTGCCAGTTCACTTCGGGGCGGTGGAATTCGGGTACGGTAAACCAGTCGGCCTGCGCAATGGCGGAGGTATCGACGATGCCCAGCGCCCAAGCCGCGAGATAGCCCGCCGCCACGCCGATCAGAATCGGGATCAGCTTCATCATTTTGCTGCCGAACACGGCAACGACAACGGTCACGGCAAAGGTAAAGCCGGAAAGCAGCAGCGACTGCACATAGTCGTATTTCTGCCCGCCGCCTGCCTGTCCCATCGCCATCTGGCTGGCCACCGCCGCCACCGACAGGCCGATCACCATAATCACCGGCCCGATTACCACGGGCGGCAGCAGCTTGTTCACCGCGTCCAGCCCGCGCCATTTAATCAGCGCGGCGAACACGAAATACATAAAACCGGCGGCAAACAGGCCGAACATCGTGCCGCCCATGCCCCATTCCTGCATCGCGTAAATAATCGGCGCGATAAAGGCGAAGGACGAGCCGAGGAAAATCGGCACCTTGCGCCGCGTGCAAAGCTGGAACAGCAGCGTGCCGATGCCCGCGCCGAGCAAGGCCATAGAAGGGTTGAGGCCGGTGAGCAGCGGCACGAGCACCATCGCACCGAAAGCGACGAAGAGAATCTGCGCCCCCGCCACCGCCTGTTTCAGATATTGCATGATTACGCTTTCTTTACACAAAACGCGCAGATTATAACGGTTTGCCACAGGCTTTGCTAAGCGCCTTTACAGAACGCAAAAGCCGTTCCGCCGGTACCCCTTCGGGGCATAAACGCAGGAATGAAGTTGCCGACAACCGCCGCCCGTTTGCCCTTTGCCGGAACTTCGCTTTCAGACGGCCGCCGCTATACAATCGCCCCTCGCCGTTTTGGAGCACCGCCCATGCCCCGACCGTTTTGGCCGTCTGAAAACACTGCCCTGTGGCTTGGCCGTTTCCGCGCCGCCTTCGCCCATGCCCGCGTGCCGCTTACCGCCGCAGGGCTGACTTGCTTGTTAGTAAATAAAATTTACTAAAAATCTTCAATTTAAATTTGAAATATGTAAAAATTAAAAAAATACCGCAATAAATTGCTTTTTTATCAAAAAATATCATGCTTTTAATTTGCCAATTAAGAAATTATCAGATAAGATTTGGCACAAGCGGTCATGAAAAGACCGTGAGTACCCTTCTATTAATCAATTAAGATAAGGATGGTGTAATATGAATGAAGATATTTTCAAAGGTAAATGGACACAGCTTAAAGGTAAAGCCAAAGAAAAATGGGGCGAACTGACCAATGACGATTTGGATATCGTTGAAGGCAAACGTGATCAGTTGGTTGGTAAAATCCAAGAACGTTATGGTCGCACCAAGGAAGAAGCTGAAAAAGAGATTGATGACTGGTTGAACGATTAAGTCGTTAAATGATTTGATTTAGGGAGACGGTCGGCTCTGCCGGCCGTTTGTACATTTGCTAAAGGAAAAATTATGCTTCATTATGCAGTGGTTTTTTTCGTAATCGCCATTATTGCAGCGGTATTGGGTTTTGGCGGTATTGCAGGTAGTGCTGCAGGTATTGCCAAAATCTTGTTTGTCGGTTTCCTGATTTTATCGGTGTTGTCACTGATTTTTGGTAGGAAGAAATAAAAGCAAAACGATTGCAATGCAATCTTCATGAATAAGCATTCTCTAACACAATGGCCGTCTGAAATTTTCAGATGGCCATTGTTTTATTCATTTCTTGATAAGAGATGGGCTAAATCGGAGTCCAAAAGCAGCTATATGCTCTACCGCTTCGTGCCCGCCGCGCCCGTTTCCCGCCGCGCCTGGACGGCCGCCGCTGCCGCCGCGCTGCTGCTCAAAGCCGCGGGCTACGCCTTCGCCCGGTACAACGCTACGCTGGCCGCAGGCTATGCGGCGGTGTACGGACGCTTTGCCGCCGTGCTGCTTTTTTTGCTGTGGATCAATCTGCTGTGGACGATGCTGCTCTCCGGCGCAGTGCTCGCCGCCTCGCTTGATGCCACGCGGGAAGAGGCCGTCTGAAAGCGTGGTTTGAACATTGGCAGGCTATCGGGCAGAACCTGAAAAAGGCCGTCTGAAAAAAGGCCGTCTGAAAACCCAAAACAGGGTTTTCAGACGGCCTTTTTTCGTTTTCACACGCGCATCAGGCGGCGATTTTTTCGCAGGCTTTGACGCAGGTGGTGCAGGATTCGTAGCACGCTTTGCATTCGGCGTGGTGTCCCGCGTGCGCTTTGCAGGCGGCGGCGCACTGTTTGCAGGCTTGGGCGCACAGCTTGGCCAGCGCGGGCACGAGCTGCGATTTCTGCGCGGCGAGGTTTTGCAGCGCGCCGCACAGGGCGAGCATCTGGTTCACGGCCACGGAGCAGTCTTTCATGCTTGTGTCGCCCTGATTGAGCAGGGCGATGCAGTGCGCAAGGCAGACCTGCCCTGCGGCAAGGCAGTGGCCGGCAGCCAAACGCGCTTCGTCGTAGGGATTGGCGGCGGGTGCGGCGTGGTGGTGGGCATGGTGGTCGTGGGCTTTGGCCAGCGAAGCGGCGGCGGCGAGGGAAACCGCGGCGGTGCTGCCGATGAATTGGCGTCGGTTCACAGCATTCTCCTTGTTTGGTTTGCAGGAAAGGTTAAACGGAAAACAGCCTTTTGTTAAGAAACGTTGGCTGCGGCCGATATTAACATGTTGCAGCGCCAGGCGGCAAACGGCCGCGCCGCCTGTTTTCAGACGGCCTTTCGGTTAGAATGCGGCCTTGTCGGAAACGGCCGGCCGCTAACATATAAAAGCACAAGGAGAAAACGGATGGCCAAACTGATTCAGAAATATTTTCTGTTCGCCGTGCTGCTGCTGGCGCTGGCGGCGAGCTTTGCCTACAGCCCGCCGTGGCTGCGCCTGTGTTACGGGCTGGCGCTGTTTTTATTCGGCATGCAGAACATCGAAGAAGGGCTGCGCAACGCGGCGGGCGGACGGCTGGAAGGTTGGATGCGCAAGTCCACGGCCACGCCGCTCAAAGGCGTGCTCTTCGGCACGGGTGCGACGCTTATTTTGCAGTCGAGCACGTTGGTGGCGCTCTTGGCGATGGCGTTTTTAAGCTCGGGCATGATTACGCTGCCCGGCGGCATCGCCATCATTCTCGGCACGAATCTCGGCGCAACGGGCGGCGTGTGGCTGCTGGCGCTGGCGGGGCAGAACCTCAGCCTGTCGCCTGCCGCGCTGCCGATGCTGGTGTTCGGCATCCTTCTGGGCTTTTTCGGCGGCCGCAGCCGCGCCCTCGGCCGCGTGCTGGTGGGCGTGGCGCTGATTTTCCTCGGCGTGGACGAAATCAAAGACGGCTTTCAGGCTTTCGGTGCGGACATCGATTTTTCCGGCACGCAGATAGGCGGCATGGCCGAAACCCTGCTCTTTTTCACTGTCGGCTTTCTGCTCACCGTCGTCTTGCAGTCGTCGCACGCCACGCTGCTGCTGGCGCTGGCGGCCTTGTCGGGCGGACAGCTCACGCTGATGCAGGGTTTTGCCGTTGCCGTCGGCTCGTGCGTCGGCACCAGCGTGTCCACCGCGCTGGTCGGCATGCTCGGCAGCGACTGCAGCGGGCGGCGGCTGGCGGTGGCGCACGTTTTGTTCAACGTCGTCACCGCCGCCCTGTCGCTGGCCGTGTGGCTGCCGCTGACGCAGGCCGTTATCCTCGCCGGGCAATGGCTGGGCATGGGGGCGCTGCTGCAACTGGCGCTCTTCCACACCCTGTTCAACGTGCTGGGCATCGCCGTGTTCTGGAAATTCCAAGACCGCCTCGCCCGCGAACTCACCCGCCGCCTGCCCGATGCGGCCGACGCCGGCAGCCTGCCCGAAGAAACGGCCGCGCTCGAAGCGCAGTATCTCAACGCCAATATGCTGCTCTCGCCCGATACCGCGCTGGCGGCGCTGGGCAAAGAAGTGCGCCACCTCGACAAAGCGGGTGTCGAAACCGTCTGCCACGCCCTCTTCCTGCCGCCCCCGCTGCTCTATGACGAAACGGCCGACGACCGCAATCTTCCCGACCCCGCGCCGCCGCTCGATGCCGACGTTCCCCGCCTGTATGCGCGGCAGATCAAGCCGCTGTTCAGCAGCATCCTCGAATTTGCCGGCAAGCTCGATCCCTCCGACGAAACGCAGCAAAGGCAGCTTGCCGCCGAACAGACCGCCGCTTGGCAGATCGTCGAAACAGTGAAAGAGAGCCAGCACCTGCAAAAAAACATGCAGCAGTATTTGTCCGACAGCGCCTCGCCCGCCAACCGCGACTACCTGCGCCTGCGCCGCCACGTTTTCAAAACCCTGCTGCTGTTCCGCCGCACCGACGGCGCCGACACGGAAGAAGCCCGCGCCGAACTGGCGCACCAGCTCGACGCCCATATCGAAACGCTCGAAACCCTGCGCGGCCGCGCGATGGTGAAACTGCGCAACAAAGAACTGAACGGCTGGCAGGCCTCCTCGCTGCTCAACGACATCACCTACGCCCGCCGCATCGGCCGCGCCCTGGCCGAAATCCTCGCCTCGCGCAACCCGCTGCCGGAAGAGACGGCGCAGGCGGACGAAGGCTTTGCGGCGCAGGAGGCCGTCTGAAAACGGCCTGCCGTTTTCCGTCCGACAAATGTCCGCACCGGAGCTCAAACAGGCTGCAGACACCGACCGGTGCGTTCAGACGGCCTTTCGGCGGCGGCGGCGGCCGGACGTTTTCCCGCCATACGGCTACACTGCGGCCTCCGATTAACCGCAAAAAAAGGAAAGCAATATGAACGGCAAATTCGACGAAATCACCGGCAAACTGAAAGAAGCCGCCGGCGAAGTGTTGGGCGACGGCAAACTGAAAGCCGAAGGTCTGCTGCAACAGGGCGCGGGCAAGGCAAAAGAAGAAGCCGCCGAAATGCTGCAAAAAGGCAAAGACGAAACAAGCCGCCTGGCCGACGAAGCCAAGGCCAAAGCGGAAAGCCTGATTGACGACATCAAAAGCAAATTCTAGGCCGTCTGAAAAAGGCCGTCTGAAAACTCTCTTTCGGGTTTTTCAGACGGCCTTTTTTATTTAACTTCGTTGGAACTTCGCTTTCAGACGGCCTTTGCGTATAGCGGAAGCGGATCAGACGGATTGCAGGAGACCGAACGGGACAGACGGCAGATATCGCAGGGAACGCGTGCGTTGCCGAGCAACACACCCTACGGACGGACGGCAGGATTGCCGTCCCGTAACGCACGCGGTTTGTGGTTTGGCGGACAACCGTGCGGGCAGGCAAAAGGCCGTCTGAAACCGTCATTCCCGCCGCACACCTGACTCCCTCCCCTGCGCTCCAAGCGCGGGGAAGGGTCGGGGTGGGGGTAGCGGTTCGGAGAACCGCATTTCGCCGATACCCTGCAAAAGTCGCCGCAGCGGCGAGAGTTCGGCAGATCGGGCATTTATGCCTGAAAAACATGGAACGGGAGGGAGTCGGGCATAAATGCCCGATCTACGCGGCTTCGTTGAAGCTGCGCTTTCAGACGGCCTTTGCCTTAGGTTTCACACGGCCTCAAAGGAATCCCGTAGGTCGGATACTTGTATCCGACGTTTCCCCGCAAGGGGAAAATTCACGTTCCGTCACGCCGCTGCCGCCCCATGACGCCCTTGCGGCCGGCCGTCGGATTCGAGAATCCGACCTGCGGTGTGCGTTGTCTGTTAAAGGCCGTCTGAAAACCCTGATTCAGGGTTTTCAGACGGCCTTTTTGCTGCTGCGGTTCTGACAAGCCTACGCTTCCAACACCACGCCGCGCGGGAAGGTTTTTTCGCAATAGTGGCATTTGAGCTTGGTTTGCGCGTTTTGCGTTTTCACATAAAAACGGCTTTTCACCGGCTCGCTGCGGCTGGCGCAGTTGGCGTTGGGGCAGCGGAACACTTCGGCGATTTCGTCGGGCAGTTGCAGACGGCGTTTGGCCACCACTTTGAAATTTTCGATGGTGTTTACCACCGCCTCGGGAGCAAAGAGGGCGAGGCGGTTGGCGGCGGCATCGTCGAAGGAAACGCCGGCGATTTTGATGATGTCTTTGCTGCCCTGTGTTTTGCTCGGCAGGTTGAAGCCTACGGTTACCGCGCTGCCGTAGTGCAATAATTTGAACTGGCGCAGGATGGTGAGACCGAGTCCGGCGGGGATGTGGTCGATGACTGTACCTTTTTCGATGGCTTCGACGCTGAGTTTTTTCTGTTCCATGTTTTGCTCCTTACACTTCTTCGTTTAACACCAGCGACAGAATCGCCATGCGGGCGTACACGCCGTTGGTGGCCTGTTCGAAATAGTAGGCGTGCGGTGTGGCGTCGACGTCGGGGTGGATTTCGTCGACGCGCGGCAGGGGGTGCAAAACGCGCAGATTGGGTTTGGCACCGGCGAGCATGGCGGCGTTGAGGTTGAATTTGCCTTGGATTTTGGCGAACTCTTGTTCGTCGAAGCGTTCGCGCTGTACGCGGGTCATGTAAAGAATATCCGCCCATTCGACGGCTTCTTCGAGACTGCCAAATGTCTGATACGCGCAGCCTTGCGCCTCCAGCTCTTCGGTGATGTATTCGGGCATGGCAAGGCTGGGGGGCGACACAAAGGCAAATTCGCAGCCCCAGCGTTTGAGGGCCTGGCAGAGCGAGTGCACGGTACGACCGTATTTCAAGTCGCCCGCCATGGCGATTTTCAAATTGTTCAGACGGCCTTGGGTTTCGTAAATCGTTACCAAATCAAGCAAAGTCTGGCTGGGGTGTTGGTTGGTGCCGTCGCCCGCGTTGATCACGGGCACTTTGGAAAACTCGGCCAGCACACGCGCCGCGCCGTCTTTGGGGTGGCGTTGGATAATCGCGTCGGTGTAGCTGGAAATAATCCGCGCGGTGTCGGCCAGCGTTTCGCCTTTTTTCGCGCTGGTGTTCGCGCCGTCGGCAAAACCGATCACCTTGCCACCCAAACGCTGCACGGAGGTTTCAAATGACAGCCGCGTTCGTGTGGACGGCTCGAAAAAACACGAGCCGATGAGCCTGCCTTCGAGCAGGTCGCCGCGCGGTTCGGCTTTGAGTTTTAAGGCCGTCTGAAGCAGCAGTTCGAGCTGTTCGGTGGAGAGGTCTGAAATGGAGATGATGTTTTGGCGGTAGAGCGGATTGGGCATAGGATTTCCTTTCCGTGAACTTGCGGCCTTCATGCGGCACGCAAGCGCTAAAAAGCCCGCAGGGCGGGCGGGATGGGAAAAGCGGAACAGCCGCTGCGGGCGGCGGGGAAGGTGCGGCGGGCGGGGCGGTTCTGCATAACGGTGTCCGAAGAAAAAACGGGCGCGATTATCGCATAAGGGGAGGCCGTCTGAAAGCGCGTTTTCCGCCGTTTCAGACGGCCTCAATCCTGCTTTCAGACGGCCTGATGCGGTGTACAATCTCGCCCGCACAAACACCGCCAAAACACCGCCATGAAATTCAAAACCCCGCCCGTCAGCGGCAAATTCATCGCCACCCTGCCGCCGCTTTTATCTGTCGGCATCATCGCCCTGCTGGTCTACCGCTTCCATTTGGAAAAACTCGCCATCCCGTTGGTGTTGGGCGTGATTGCGGGCGGACTGGTGGATTTGGACAACGCCCTCTCAGGCCGTCTGAAAAACACCGCCGTATCGCTGGCGGCCTTTGCCGCCTCTTCGCTGGCGGTGCAGGCATCGCTGGGCAACACCGCGCTGTTTCTGCCCGTGATGGCGCTTTTGGCCTTCGTCTTCACCATGATAGGCGCCGTCGGCCTGCGCTACCGCACCATCGCTTTCGGCACGCTCGCCGTGGCTGTGTACACCACGCTCACCTACAACCCCGACAGCGCCTCGGCCTGGTATCTCAACCCGCTGATGATTCTCTGCGGCGCGGGGCTCTACAGTCTCATCACCCTCGGCCTGCACATCCTGCTGCCGCACCGCCCCGTACAGGAGAGCGTCGCCAACGCCTACACCGCGCTGGGCGCCTATCTCGACGCCAAAGCCTGCTTCTTCGACCCCGACGAAGCCGACGGTATCGAAGAGCGGCAAATCGCCCTGGCCATGAAAAACAACCAAATCATCCACACCTTCAACCTCTGCCGCAGCGCCCTCTTCTACCGCATGCGCGGCCAGCACCGCCACCCGCGCACCACCCGCATGCTGCGCTACTACTTCGCCGCCCAAGATATCCACGAACGCGCCAGCTCCAGCCACATCAGCTACCGCCAAATGGCCGACAAACTGAAAAACAGCGACCTGATTTTCCGCTTCCTGCGCCTGATGGAACTGCAAGGCCAAGCCTGCCGCGACATCGCCGACAGCCTGCGCGAAGGCCGCACCTACACCCCCGACCCCCGCCTCGCCCGCGCCGGCAAAGGGCTCAAACAGTCTGCTGCCCACTACGCCGCCGAACACCCCACCGCACCCGAAATGCCCCTGCTGCAACGTCTGGCCGACAACCTGCAAAACATCAACTACCAAATCGCCAACCTCGACAGCGGCCTGCCCGAAGCCGCCGCAGGCGACCTGCGCATCGCCCACCACGACTCGGCCAAACTCAAAGACGCCGCCCAAAGCATCCTCTCCCAGCTCAACACCCGCTCCGCCACCTTCCGCCACGCCGTACGCATGGCGCTGATAGTCGTCGTGTGCGGCCTCATCGTCGAAATGCTCGACCTCAACTTCGGCTACTGGATACTGCTCACCGCCGTTTTCGTCTGCCAGCCCAACCACTCCGCCACCCAAAGCCGTCTGAAACAGCGCATCACCGGCACCCTCGGCGGCGTGCTCGTCGGCTCCCTCCTGCCCTACTTCACCCAGTCGCTCGAAGCCAAGCTGATGGTTATGACCGCAGGCGTCACCCTCTTCTTCCTCTTCCGCGTCAACAAATACAGCTATTCCACCTTCTTCATCACCATCCAGGCACTCATCAGCTTCTCCATCGCCGGCTACGACATCACCCAAGCCCTGCCCATGCGCATGGCCGACACCGTTATCGGCTGTCTGCTCGCCTGGGCGGCCGTCTCCTACCTCTGGCCCGACTGGCACTACCTGCAACTGGGCAAAACCGGTGCCGCCGCCGTTGCCGCCGACGCCGCCTACCTGCGCAGCGTGCTCGAACGCCTCGAACACGGCGGCGGCGAAGACGTAGACTACCGCGCCGCCCGCCGCCTCAGCCACGAACGCGCCGCCACCCTCTCCAGCACCCTGTCCGACATGTCGGGCGAACCGAAAAAATACGGCAGCCGCCTGCACGACGGCTTCCGCCTGCTCAAAATCAACTACTCCCTCATCGGCTACATCTCTGCCCTGGGCGCCTACCGCGACACCCTGCGCCGCGACCCCGAACACCAACCCTTCCTGCAACGCTACTTCCCCGCCGCCGCCCAAGTCTGCGCCCTGATGGAAGACATGTCCGAACTGCCCGAAGACACCTTCCGCCAACGCCTCACCGACATCCGCGCCGCCATCAAAGACCTGCGCCCGCAGGAAGGCGGCGAACAAAGCAGCATCCTGTGGCAGCAGCTCGCCGCCACCGCCGACCTCCTCGAACCCGCCTACCTCGCCCTTAACGGACGTGCCGAAACCGCCCCCGACGCGACAAACGGCCAAGACGGCGGACAAAGCGCCGTTCAGACGGCTCCAAAGGCAGAGGCCGTCTGAAATATGAAAGCCGAAAGGCCGTCTGAAAACCGGTTTCCGCTTACGGACACCGGTTTTCAGACGGCCTCAGGTTTCAAAAACGCCATTCCTGCGTTTATGTCCCGAAGGGGTGCCGGCGGGAACGGCCTTTCCAACAACAGGGAACGCGTGCATCGCTTAGACAACTCTACGCTTGCTTTGAACAACGATAATCGGCGCATTTGAAGCGATAGGCAGCCTGCACACCGCAACCGAATTTCCAATCTCAAAAGGAGCGCTTCATGCCCATCCCCGCCTCCCTCAAAAAACGCTGGCACGCCCTCGGCAACACCCGCCAAATCCTCACCGCCACGCAAAACCTCACCGTCTCCCCCTTCGGCAGCACCGAATACGGACTGCTGGACTTTCGCGGCATCCAACTGATTGGCGACGAGCGCAGCAAAGAAGAAACCGCCAAACTGCCGCCGATAGAGCAATTCCCCGCCAGCCTTCTTATCCCGCACAGCGGCATTTTGCGCGATGCCGACTTTTCAGGCTCACTGTGGTCGGACGTGTCCGTCGCCCACCAAAACGACAACGAAACCATGCGCTTTGACAACGTCCGCTTCAACGGCAGCACCTTCAAAGCCAAAAACGCCGCCAACTTCGGCGGACTCAGCGCACAGCTTGCCGACTGCGATTTTGACGGCTGCGCCTTCCCCAAAAACATCGCCTTCGCCCGCGCCACCCTGCAAAACTGCCGCTTCACCCGCATCAAAAAATCCAGCCGCCTGAGCTTTCTCAACAGCCTGCTGGAAAACTGCACTTTCGAGGGCGACATCCGCAAAGCCGATTTCGATGCCACGCCGATGAAAAACTGCACCTTTTCAGGCAGCCTGAAAGCCTGCTCTTTCCAAGGCGAATTTTCGTTGGACAGGCAAGACGCCCAAACCTCACTGGAAAACGTCGATTTCAGCCAAGCCGAACTGCTGGTCTGCACCATCGCCAATTACGACTTCGGCACAGCCAAACCCTCGCCGCGCAACTGCATCGTCCGCCAAACCCAAGCGTTTTACCAAGCTCTCGTCGCCCTGATTCGGCAACAAAAAACCTCCCATGCCGACCGCCTGTTGGACGAAGCGGAAGACTGCCGCCCGCATCCGCAAACCCCCTACGGCGTATTCCATGCCGACCAATTGGCGACCCTATCGCCCAAACACTACGACGCCGAAACCAGCCGCCTGTTTTACGACTGCATCTGCCAAGCCGCCGAAGCCACAGGCTGCCGCATGAAATAGTTTCGGCTTCGCCAAAGCCTACGGCAAATAAGCAGCAAATAAGAGGCCGTCTGAAAGTCGAATCCAAGATTTCAGACGGCCTCTTGGTATTGCGGGTATCGCAGGAAGCACGTGCGCCGCTTAGGCGGCACCCACTATCTGTAATGGTTAAGGCCGTCTGAAAGCGCAGTTTTAACAAGGTCAAAACCAAAAGAAAAAGGTCGTCCGAACAGTTTTCAGACGGCCTTTTCGTGTCGGGCGGACATTTATTTCAGCGGCTGCAAGCCCATCAGTTCCATCAGGAAGTTGGCGAAGGCGGGGTTGGCCGGTTTGTTCTGCATATGCGGCCAGCGGGTCTGCCAGCCTTTGAGAGCGTTGCCGATATACTGCTTGGACTGGGCGCTGCTGATGGCGCCGCGCTGGCTGTCTACGGCGGAGCGCAGGTAGACGTCGTAAATGCTGTCGTCGACGGGGTTGTTGCCGACCAGGCGGATGCGGAAGCGGTTGAGCTGCTGCGCGGCCTGCACTTTGGTGATTTTGCCCTGACCTACCTGGTCGCTCAGGCGGGTGGCTTCGTCGCGGATTTTCGCCACGTCTGCCCAGTGGTTCGGGGCGAGGCGGTAGGCGCCCTGTTGGGGGCGGACGGCTGCGGGTTTTGTGCCTGTGCCGATAACGGGGACGGAAACGGTTTCGCAGGCAGACAGTGCGGCGCAGGCCAGCAGGAGGGGAAGGTATTTTTTCATGGCGGGCGCAAACTCCTTTTTTGATGGTTTTCCGGCAGTTCGTACAGCGGCGTCAGGCCGGTTGAGGGCGGCGAAAATACCATAACCGGGCTGCTCTTTACAAGTTTTATCAAACGAACGCGGGCAACCGGAAACAACCGGCTGCCCGCGTGTCGTTGAAACCCGTTTACACCAAATCGGCGAACAGGGGGGTGGAGAGGTAGCGTTCGCCGTAGGAAGGAATCAGCACGACGATCAGTTTGCCGCGGTTTTCTTCTTTGGCGGCCAGTTGCAGGGCGCTCCAAATGGCGGCGCCGGAGGAGATGCCGACGAGGATGCCTTCTTTTTCGGCAGAGGCGCGGGCGGTGGCAAAGGCTTCTTCGCCGGTGACGCGGATGATTTCGTCGTAGATGCCGGTGTTGAGAATACTGGGGATAAAGCCTGCACCCAAGCCCTGAATCGGGTGCGGGCCTTTTTCGCCGCCGCTCAATACGGGCGAGGCATCGGGCTCGACGGCAACGATTTTCACGCCTGGTTTGCGCGCTTTGAGCACTTCGCCCACGCCGGTAACGGTGCCGCCCGTGCCGACGCCGGCCACGAAGATGTCGACTTGGCCGTCGGTATCGCGCCAGATTTCTTCGGCGGTGGTTTGGCGGTGGATTTCGACGTTGGCGGGGTTGTCGAACTGGCGGGGCATGAAGTAGGTGTCGGGATGCTCTTCGACCAGCGCTTTGGCGCGGGCGATGGCGCCGCCCATGCCTTCGGCGGCGGGTGTCAGAATCAGTTCCGCACCGAAGGCGCGCAGCAGCATTTTGCGCTCTTTGCTCATGCTTTCGGGCATGGTGATGACGAGTTTGTAGCCCCGCGCGGCACAGACCATGGCCAGGCCGATGCCGGTGTTGCCGCTGGTGGCTTCGACGATGGTGGTGTTTTTGTTGATTTTCCCTTCTTTTTCAGCCGCTTCGATCATGGCTTCGGCGATGCGGTCTTTGACGCTGCTGCCGGGGTTGAAGAATTCGAGTTTGGCGACAACGCGGCCGGGCAGCCCTTCGCCCAGGCGGTTCAGTTCGACCAGCGGAGTGTTGCCGATCAGGTCGGTAATGTTTTTTGCGATATTCATAGTGTTTTTCCTTGATGAAGGGACGGTTGGACGTGAACGGCGGGCATCTTAAAAGAAGGCCGTCTGAAAACAAAATAACTTCCCCGCACGGCGCGGCAAACTAAAAGTTATAAGAACTGCGCCTCAGCGCCAGCGCATCATCGACACCGCGTAAACCGCCTGCGCCAGCATCACCACCAGCATACCGCCCTGTATCTGGCGTATGCCGAACACCGACGGCGCGCGCGCGGCGATGCGGTTGTGCAGGGAAAACAGCGCCATCAGCAGCAGCTGCATACCCAGCCAGTAAACGGGTTGCAGCAGGATAAGGTCGGCCAGAAACGGCAGGGCGCGCGGCGTCATTCCTTCGGGATAGCGCAGCCACACCAGTCCGGTCACCAGCGCGTGTCCCAAGCCCATCGCCACGGCGGCAGCGGCAAAACGCACCGGCAGCGCCCGGTTGCCGGCCGTATAATAAGACACCTCATCCGTGCGGCGGGCGTTGGCGGCCAAGAACAGCAGGCAGGCGGGCACGATATACAGCTGCGGCGCATACAGCATCACCGTGCTGAACGGCGCCAGCATACGCGGCAGCAGCCACATTCCGGCAAAGCCCGCCGCCAGCCAGCAGAACACGGCGGCCAGCAGCCAGCCGATACGGCGGCTCTGCCAGACGGCGGCGGCAAAAAGCGCGGCATAGGCCGCGGCACAGCACAAATCGGGACGGATATTCATCGGCCGCTTTCTCAATAAACCAGTTCGCCGTCAAACACCGTTTGCGCCGGTCCGGTCATCATCACATCGCCGCTGCCGTCCCACGAAACCGACAGCCTGCCGCCCGGCAGCGACACTTCCACCGGCACACCCGCATCCAACAGTCCTAAACGCACGCCCTGCACCACCGCCGCGCACGCGCCCGTGCCGCAGGCCTGCGTTTCGCCCACGCCGCGCTCGAACACGCGCAGGCGGATATGGCGGCTGTCGAGCACCTGCATAAAACCGATATTGGCCTTTTCGGGAAACTGCGGATGCGGTTCCAAAGCCGCGCCGATGCGGCAGACGGGGGCGGAAGCCGTATCGGCCGTCTGTAAAACCGCGTGCGGGTTGCCCATGTTCACCACGCCGAAACGCACCGTTTCGCCGCCGATCTGCGCGGCGTATTCCAAAGCGTCGTCCGCTTCGCCTTCCTGCGGCAGAAACGGGATTTCAGACGGCCTCAGACGCGGCCTGCCCATGTTCACCGTCACCAAACCGTTGTCTTCCAGCTTCGGTACGATAATGCCCTTCGCCGTTTCCACACGGATTTCCCGCTTGCCGGTCAGACCGCGGTCGGCAACAAAACGGGCAAAGCAGCGCGCGCCGTTGCCGCACTGCTCGACTTCGCCGCCGTCGGCATTGAAAATGCGGTAGCGGAAATCGGCAGCGGGCGACAAGGGTTTTTCCACCAGCAGAAGCTGGTCAAAACCGATGCCCGTGTGCCTGTCCGCCCACGCGGCAATCGGCGCGGCGGCGGGATCGAAGGGCTGCGAAATGCCGTCGATCACGATAAAGTCGTTGCCCAAGCCGTGCATTTTGGTGAATTTCAAAGGGGCGGTCATGTCCGTTTGTCCTGTGGCGCTGCGGTTTGCCAAAGGCGGCAAGTGTAGCACAAAAGGCCGTCTGAAAACGGCTGCCGCGGGGCGGCGGAGCGTTTTCAGACGGCCTGATATGACAAAACCGCGGCTTATTTGCCTTCGGCTTCGGCTTTTTTCAGCAGAGCGAAAAGCTGGTCTTTCAGCGCCAGTTTTTTGATTTTCAGCGCGTCGATTTCGTCCTGCGCGGACACGCTGGCGACGGGGTCGTTTTCCAAACCGGAGATTTTGTCATCCAGCTCGTTGTGCTCGTCGAACAGGCGGGCAAAATGGGTGTCTTCCTGTTTCAGTTTGGAAATCAGATCACGGTATTCGGGAAACATAGCTCGTCCTCTTAATTAATTGATGGTTAACGGGGGAACAACCCGTTTTGCGGGTTCGGTCGGATTATATAACAAACCTTCCGCGCGCCGCAGACAAATTTTAACGCAGCTTGACATACCGCAAGACGCCCGCACGGCGTTTTTTCAGACGGCCTTTTGTCTTTCAAACCCGCCGCCGACAAGGTAAACTGCGCAACCGCTTCACCTTCGACATTCCACCGTAAAGGAACAACCATGCGCATCCTGCTTACCGGTTCGAAAGGCCAGCTCGGCCAATACGTCCGCAGCCGCCTGCCCGAAGATTGGGAACTGATCGCCACCGACTCGAAAACGCTCGACATCACCGACCGCGACGCCGTGCTCAGCATGGCGGAAAACTTCCAGCCCGACGCCGTTATCAACACCGCCGCCTACACCGGCGCGGCCAAAGCCGAAGACAACGCCGAGCGCGTGTTTGCCGTCAACGCCGCCGGTACGCGCAATCTGGCGCAGGCCGCCTACGCCGTGGGCGCGAAATTCGTCCACATCTCCACCGATTACGTTTTCGGCGGCAACAGCCGCATCCCCTACACCGAAGACGATCCGCCCAATCCGAAAAACCTCTACGCCCAATCCAAACTGGCGGGCGAATTGCTGGCGCTGGCGGCCGAACCGGACACCGTCGTCGTCCGCAGCTCGTGGATATACAGCGGCATCGGCCGCAACTTCGTCACCGGCCTGCTCGAACGCGCGGCCGAAGGCGGCGAAATCGCCCTGGCCGACGACAACGCCGGCTGCCCCACCTTCGCAGGCGATTTGGCCGACACCGTTATCGGCCTGCTGCAACTGCCGCGCTTCCCGCAGGGGCTGCTGCATTACTGCGGCGGCAAAGCGTTCAGCGACTACACCTTCGCCCAAGCCGTTTTGCAAACCGCCGCCGAACGCAACCCCGCGTTCGTCATGCCCACACTTGTTCCCACTCCCTCGTCTGTGCTGCACAAAGAGCGCAACGCCCCGCTCTATTCCGTGCTCAACTGCGACAAAGCCCGCAGCCTCGGCTTCATCCCCGGCAGCTGGCACAAACACGCCGCCACCGTTTTGGAACAGCACTTCGGCGCATAAACCCGAACCGGACGCCACCCAAAGGCCGTCTGAAAAGCCTCGGCGGCTTTCCAGACGGCCTCAAACCATATCAAAAACAAGGAGAACCCGTACATGACACAGATGAACTGGCCGCAGCTTCTGAGCACCCAACGCTTCCGCAACAAAGACGGCGAAATCGTCCCCACCGTCACCCCCTCCACCCAAGAAGGCGCCGACGCCCTGCGCACCGACTTCCACATCGACTACGACCGCGTCGTCTTCTCCGGCGCCTTCCGCCGCCTCGGCCGCAAAACCCAAGTCCACCCCTTCGCCGAACACGACCTCACCCACAACCGCCTCACCCACAGCGTCGAAGTCGCCAGCGTCGGCCGCAGCATCGGCAACCGCGTCGGCGTCATGATGCAGGCAGGCGGCTTCCTCCCCGCAAACAACACCCCGAGCGACATCGGCGCCGTCGTCCAAGTCGCCTGTCTCGCCCACGACCTCGGCAACCCGCCTTTCGGCCACACCGGCGAAGACGCCCTGCGCGACTGGTTCCGCAACCCGCAACACGCCGCCTACCTGCAAAACCTCAGCCCTGCCGAGCGCAACGACGTGCAAACCTACGAAGGCAACGCCCACAGCCTGCGCATCCTCGCCAGCCTCGAAATGTACCCCGGCAAAGGCGGCATGCGCCTCACCGCCGCCACCATCGGCGCGCTGCTCAAATACCCCTGGACCACGCAACACCCCAACGGCACAAAAAAATTCAACATCTACCAAACCGAGCTGCCCTACATCCGCCGCGTCGCCGACACCCTCGGCCTCGTCAGCCACGGCCGCGACCACTGGGTGCGTCACCCCCTTTCCTACCTGATGGAAGCCGCCGACGACATCTGCTACGCCCTGCTCGACCTCGAAGACGCCGTCGACCTCGAACTGCTCAGCGACACCGAAGTCGAAACCGTCCTCTCCGGCCTTACCTTCGTCGAACCCACCTTCCACGCCCAATCGAGCCGCCAGCGCTGCGCCATGCTGCGCGGCATCGCCATCGGCCGCGCCATCGAAGACGTCGCCCAAACCTTCATCACCCACCAGGCCGACCTCCTCAACGGCAGCTTCAAAGGCCGCGACCTCCTCGCCCTGTGCAGCCCAGAAGTGCAGGACACCCTCGAAAACGCCAAAGAACTCGCCCGCACCCGCATCTTCCGCCACCAAAGCAAACTGATGACCGAAATCGCCTCCTTCCCCTGCCTCGGCTCCATCCTCGGCCTGCTCGTCCCCGCCGCCTGCCAATACCTCACCGAAGGCCGCGCCGGCACCCGCCAGAGCCTCGCCCTCGAACTGCTCAAAAACGCCCACCCCGTCAGCCGCGACGACACCCTCTACACCGCCTACATGAAAATCCTCGACTTCGTCGGCGGCATGACCGACAACGCCGCTGCCAAAATGGCACGCGAACTCTCCGGCATCGGCATGATCTGACCCCGACAGAAGTTTTCAGAAACGTCATCCCCGCGAAGGCGGGGACGGCCTCAAAGCCGCTGCAACTGCAAACAGCACAGGCCGTCTGAAAAATAATTTCCAGTGTTTTGAACAAACTGCCGCAAACCCGGTTTTTCCCGGCAAAAAACGCTGGACACCACCCGCCGGCCTCCCTATAATCCTCGTTTTTCTCGCACCCGTAGCTCAGTTGGATAGAGTATCTGGCTACGAACCAGAGGGTCGGGCGTTCGAATCGCTCCGGGTGCGCCAAACAACTCAAATCGCCGCGCCCATCGTCTAGCGGTTAGGACATCGCCCTTTCACGGCGGTAACCGGGGTTCGATTCCCCGTGGGCGTGCCAATATTCAAACCCTCCGTTTTGTAACGGGGGGTTTTTTTCTTTATGTATGTCAGATTTTCGTTTTTACATGCATTGAGACAAGCCCTCTGTACCCTGACGCTTTACTGACTTCGTTGAAGCTCCGCTTTCAGAAACGTCATCCCCGCGCAGGCGGGGACGGCCTCCCATCTTTTCCCGCCAGGCATTTGGGCAGGCGGCGCTCCGTTGCAGCAGAGGCCGTCTGAAAGCGCGTCTACTCTGCCACACACCGCATTCCGTCACGCGGCAAGGGCTTTCAGACGGCCTCGGCGGCGCGGGCGTTTCATGTATAATGCCGCGGTTTTACAGCAAGGAATGCTTTATGTGGTTTAAGCAGATCAGTTTCTATCCGCTCGACAAAAACAAGCTGCCCGATGCGGACATGCTCTCGGCCAAGCTGGCGGAACTACCGTTCGCGCCCTGTCAGGGGCTGGACTGGTTCAGCGAAGGTTTCGCCGCGCCGGTGCCGTTTTCGCCGGAAGCGGTTTTCCCCGCCGATTTCACTTGGGGCGTGGCGCTGAAAAAAGAGGAAAAAGTGCTGCCCGCGGGCGTTATCCGCGATATTTTGGACGAGAAAGTCGCCGAAATTCAGAATAACGAAGCGCGCACTGTCGGCCGCAAGGAAAAACAGGAATTAAAAAAGCAGATTACCGACGATCTGCTGCCACGCGCCTTTACCCGCAGCGGCCGCACGCAGGCGGTGTTCGACACGAAGCACGGCTATCTTTTGGTGAACAGCGCCTCCGCCTCCAAAGCGGAAAACATACTCACCAAGCTGCGCGAAGCCTTGGGCGGCTTGGAAGCCTCGCTGCCGCACACCAAGCAGTCGCCTTCGAGCCTGATGACCCAATGGCTGCTGCAAGGGCATTGCGACGGCGGCTTCGAGCTCGACAGCGATTGCGAACTCAAAGGCGCGGGCGATGTTGTGCCCGTGGTGAAAGTATCGAAACAGGATCTGACCGCCGACGAAGTGGTACAGCATGTGAAAATGGGCAAGACCGTCACCCAGCTCGGTTTGGTATGGCGCGAACAGATTGCTTTTGTGCTGACGCAGGATTTCACGCTCAAACGCATCCAATATCTCGACGTTTTGCAGGAAGAGGCGGAAAGCCACGGCGACGATGCCGCCAGCCTCGCCTTCGCGTCGCAGGTTTTGATGGCCGAATCGCTGGGCACGATGCTGGACGAGCTGGTCGGCCTGCTGGGTGGTTGGCAGGAATAAGCCCGCCGTTTTCAGACGGCCTCTTGTTACAGAGGCCGTCTGAAAACATAAAAAGAGAACGAAAGGATTGGATATGACGAAATTTCTAGCCGCCGCCCTGCTGGCCGCGCTGCTGCCGCACGCCGCCGCCAAAGTGATTGATCCCTATCAGGGCAAAGGCTGCCGCTACGAAGGCGCGGTAAAAGAAGATTTGCCACAGGGGCAAGGCGTATGGTCGTGCGACAACGGCAACCGCTACGAAGGCACGTTTAAACACGGCAAATTCAACGGTAAAGGCAAATTCACCGTCAGCCGCGCTGACAATGTCTTCCTCGAACCATTCGGCGCATACAGCTCCCGTTTTAAAGGCATGCGCATGGAAGGCAGCTTCCAAAACGGCCGCGCCAACGGCATTATCCAAGCATACGAAGACAGCGACCATATCTTCACCCTCACCTACGACAAAGGCATCATGAAAGAAGCCAAGCTGCCGAAAAAGAAAAAATAAGCCGCTTTCAGACGGCCTTGCCGCAAAAGGCCGTCTGAAAACACCCGACCCCGCACAACCCCACCCGACAGGACAACGAGATGAGCATCAAATCCGACAAATGGATACGCCGCATGAGCGAAGAGTTCGGCATGATCGAACCCTTCGAGCCGAACCAGGTGAAAGAAACCGACGGCAAAAAAATCATCTCCTACGGCACATCGAGCTACGGCTACGACATCCGTTGCGCCAACGAATTCAAGATCTTCACCAATATCAACAGCACTATCGTCGACCCGAAAAACTTCGACCCGAAAAACTTCGTCACGGTAGAAGACGACTGCTGCATCATCCCGCCCAATTCGTTCGCCCTCGCCCGTACGGTGGAATATTTCCGCATCCCGCGCAACGTGCTTACCGTGTGTCTGGGCAAATCGACTTACGCCCGCTGCGGCATCATCGTGAACGTAACGCCGTTTGAGCCGGAATGGGAAGGCTACGTTACCCTCGAATTTTCCAACACCACCCCCCTGCCCGCCAAAATCTACGCCGGCGAAGGCGTGGCGCAGGTACTGTTTTTCGAGAGTGACGAAGTCTGTGAAACCTCCTACAAAGACCGCAACGGCAAATACATGGGGCAGACCGGCGTCACCCTGCCGAAAACCTGACCCGCGATTTTCAGAAACGTCATTCCCGAGTAGGCGGGAACGGCCTCCGATGCTCAAAGGCCGTCTGAAACGCCAAGCACAATTTTCAGACGGCCGCAAAGCGCGGCATAAAGGCCGTCTGAAAACAAAGCTTCAACAAAGTGAAAACCCATCAACGGAAACACCATGCTCTTTCTTGTCTCACCCGCCAAAAACCTCAACGAAAAAGACCCCGCGCCCGTTCCGCAATACAGCCAACCCGCCCTGATCGACCAGGCCGCGCAACTGATGGACGAAGTAAAACAACTCGCCCCGCAGCAAATCGCCGAACTGATGCACGTTTCCGACAAAATCGCCCTCTTAAACGCCGAACGCAACGCCGTCTGGCACATCCCGTTCACACCCGAAAATGCCAAACAGGCCGTTTTCCTCTTTAACGGCGACGTTTACGAAGGACTGGCCGCCGCCACCCTCGCCCCCGACAGCCTCGACTACCTGCAACAGCATCTGCGCATCCTCTCCGGCCTCTACGGCCTCCTGCGCCCGCTCGACCTCATCCAAGCCTACCGCCTCGAGATGGGCACCCCCCTCGCCAACCGGCGCGGCAAAAACCTCTACGAATACTGGGGCGGCCGCATCACAGCCCTGCTCGCCGACACCCTGCGCGCGCAACACGCCGACACCGTCGTCAACCTCGCCTCGCAGGAATACTTCAAAGCCGTGCAGCCCGACAGACTGCCCGCCCGCATCATCACCCCCGTGTTCAAAGACGAAAAAAACGGCGCGTACAAAATCATCAGCTTCCACGCCAAACGCGCGCGCGGCCTGATGGCGCGCCACGCTGCAGAGCACCGCATCACCGACCCCGAACAGCTCAAACACTTCGACAGCGAAGGCTACGCCTACAACGCCGCCGCCTCGTCGGAAAACGAATGGGTCTTCCTGCGCGATGCCCGAAAATAAAGGCTGAAACGCTTGCCAAAACCCCGCACTTTGGCTATGATGCGCGTCTTTCAAGAAACGGAAGCGTGGCAGAGCGGTTTAATGCAACGGTCTTGAAAACCGTCGAGGGTTGATAGCCCTCCGTGAGTTCGAATCTCACCGCTTCCGCCAGTCTTGAAATTTTTTGTTTGCATAACAGGAAACGTGGCAGAGAGGCTGAATGCAGCGGACTCGAAATCCGCTAAGGGCGCAAGTCCTTCGTGGGTTCGAATCCCACCGTTTCCGCCAAGAGAATATTTGAAAACAGGCCGGACATTTTGTCCGGCCTGTTTTTTATGCCGCATATAGTGAGCCAACACAAAAATCTACAGCGTTGCTGCGCCTTGCCGTACTACTTGTACTGTCTACGGCTTGCTGCCTTGTATAGTGAACCAAAATAAAAAATCTACAGCGTTGCTGCGCCTCGCCGTACTATCTGTACTGTCTTTGGCTTGCTGCCTTGTATCTTTTTTATTTTGACTCACTATATCTTTTTGTGTTGGCTCACTATAAAATACGGTTTTTCGCCTGCAACCGGCAACAAAAAAGGCCGTCTGAAACATTTCAGACGGCCTTTTGCCATGCGCCGCATGGAGGGCGGGCAGTTTTCAGACGGCATCAGGCCGTCTGAAAACCCATTCCGCCTACCACTGGTACAGCGCGCCCGCGCCCGCGCCGACGCGGCCTTGGGTGTTGACGGAAACATTGCCTTTCACAATCCAGTTGCCGCCGTCGCTCATCGAGGACATGCCGACTGCCAGAGCAGACTGACCGCCGTAGTAGCCGCTGCCCACGCCGAGGCCGGATGCGCCCGGGCGGGTAACCTGCGGAATCGAGCCTTGGGCAATCGCACCGGCCACGCCCGCATTGGCGTTGTCGCCGATATCGTTGATTTTGCGCTCCAAGGCGTTGAAGTTCAGGTTGGCGGCATCGGTCAGCGCGCCGAGTTTGGCATTGAGCTGGCCGACATTCACCGCGTCGGTGGCTTTCGTGCCCGCGGCAACGTTGCTGATTTGGTTGCCGCCGTTGTCCAGTCCGCCCGCAGTCAGCGAAACAGGGGCTTTACCCGCGCCTGACGGGGTAACGGTGACGCCGCCCGCGTTCACGGCGGTTTGGTTGCCCGCGCTGTCGCGCACGGTATGGCCCGCGCCGTTGACGACGTTGGTGTTGCCGCTGCCGTCGGCAAAAGACGCGCTAGTCAGGCCGTTCAGCTCTTTGGCCAGCTGCACTTTCAGACGGCCTTGGCTGTCTTTGTTGACGCCGATGTTGTTGTCGGACAGTTTGTTTTTGTCCGCTCCGCCGACAATATCGAGGCGCTGGTTGAGTTTTTTGGCGATGGTGCCGTCGTCGGCGAGGTTGTCGCCACCGTAGCTGAGGCCGTCGTCCATGGTTGCCAGTTCGCGCGGCGTGCCGGCGGAGTCGGCATAGCGCAGACGGTCGGCCTGTTGTGTGTTGCCGAGCACGGCCTGGCCTTTGGCTGTGCCGATGCTGGCTTTGGCGCCGTCTTTGCCGTTGACGGTGATTTGTCCCGCGCCGTTGTCGGCGGACAGGGTGAGGCCGGTTTGGCCGTCTTTGCCGATGGTGAGGCTTTCGGCTTTCAGGTCTTTGTCGGTTTTGACGACCAGATTGCCTTGCGCGTCCACCATGGTTTTGATGTTTTCGCCCGAATAGCGGCTGTCGTCTTTTTTACCCTCGCCGACGATGTTTACGGTTTGGCCGAGTTTTTTGTTCGTCGAACCGGTGTTGCCCGCGAAATTGAGACCCTTGCCGATATTGCCGCTGAGGTTGGCGATGTCGGTTTTGTTTTGCGCCACTTGGTTGTCGACGGCTTTGAGCTGGTCTTCGGTGGCGGCGCGGCCGCTGACGGGCTGCGTGCTGCCGCTGACCCAGGTTTTGTTGCCCAAGCCGGTGACGGTGCCCGCTTTGCCGTCGACGACGACGCTGCCCGCTTTCACCTGCGCTTTCGTGCCGTCAAGAGTGACGGCGTTTGCGCCCGTTCCGGCGGTGACGGTGTTGCCCGCCGTGACGTTGCCTGCGGCGGCAATATTGCCCGTTGTGCCGTCGAGCGAGACTTTGCCGTTGCCCAGCGCCACTTTGTCGGCCAGTTTGACGGCGTAGTCGGTGTGGCCGTCTGCATGGGTTGTCGGGGTGACAAGGACATTGCTGTCGCCTGCCGATACGGTGTTTTTCGCGGCGGCAGCGGCTTTTTTCACATCGCCGATATTGGCGGCGTTGCTGTCGGTGTCGCCGCCGCTGGCAACGTTGGTGATTTGCTTGCCGCCGTTGTCTAGGCCGTCTGAAGTGAGCGATACGGATTTACCGCCGCCTGCGGGGGTGATTTTGACGCCCGTGCCGTCGATTACGGCAGCCGGTTTGCCCGCGCCGCCGCCGAAGGACGCGCTGTTCAGGCCGGTGAGGGTGTCGTTCAGCAGGTAGGTGAAGTTTTTGCCGTTTTGTTTCAGTTTCAGGTTTTTGCCCACTTGCAGGCCGACCTGGTCGCCCGCTTTGACGCTTTCGACGTTCGCACCGCTTTCCAGTTCGCCGCCGTCGGCTTTGGCGGTTACCTTCCATGCGGCGTTGTTGACGGCCTCGGCCACGTCGCCTGCGGTGGCGAGTTTGCCCGCGTCGGCGGCGGTTACGGCCGCTTTGCCGTCGGTGATGGCGATGCTGCCGGTTACGGCGTTGAATTTCACCACGCCGTCCGCGCCGACTTCGGCGGTGGTGTTCGCGCCGTTGCTGAAATTGAAGCCTTTGGCCAGGCTGGTTTTACGCGCCGTGCCGCCGTTGGCGGTGTAGGCGATGTCGGTGGCCGCCGCCGCTTTGCCGCCGTCGTATTTGACGGTGTAGGTGGTGGTGTGGGCGGTGTTGTCTTGGCTCGGGGTAACGGTGATGACGCCTTCGCCTTTCACGTCCACCGCTTTGCGGGCGGTGTCGCGCACGGCGTTTTCGGATACGCTGATGTTGACGCCGCCGTTTTCGGCTTTGGTGGAAACATAGGTGCCGTCGCCTTTGACGGCGAGGGTTTCGCCGAGTTTGCGGCGGACGCTGCCGCTGTCGCCGGTGAAGGTGAGCGGTTTTTCGCCGAGGGCGTAGAGCTGGCTGCCGTTTACGGCGTCGGTGCTGGCGGCACTGATGTTGCCGGCGGCGACGTTGGTGATTTTGTTGCCGCCGTTGTTGAGGCCGTCTGAATTGAGGACGACGGGGGTTTTGCCGGCGGGGGCGATGGTGAGGCCGCCGCTGTTGAGGACGGTGTCGCCGGTGGTTACGCTGGTGAAGGCGGGGGTTGTGCTCATGCCAACGGTTACGGTGTCGCCGTTTTTGGCGACGCTGAGGTTGGGGCTGCCGCTGCGGATGTTCTGCAGCGCGCTGTCGGCCTTGCCCAGGCTGGCTTTGGCGGCCGTGCCCAGATCGACGGTGTACTGCGTGTTGCCGGCGGCGTCTTCGCTGCCCGCGCTGACGGAAACGGCGGTCGATCCGGCAACAACCGAGGAGGTTTTTTCGGAGTTGTTGATGGCGGCGGCCACGTCGCCTGCGGTCATCACTTTGCCCGCGTCGGCCGCCGCAACGGCAACATTGCCGCGCGTTACGGTGGGGGCGGCGGCTTGGGCGACGTTGACGGTGTAGGTGGTCGCGCCCGCGCTGTCGGTGGCGGAGCTGACGCTGGCCAGCCCGCTGCCGGCCACTTTGCTGCGCGCGTCGGCAAGGGCTTTGAGCTGGCTGACGTTGACGGCGTCGGTGTCGGCCGAACCGGCGGCAAGGTTGGTGATGCGGCGGTAGAGGATTTCGCCTTGGCCTGCGCGGTTGTCGCCGCCGACGGACACTTCGCCCAGCGTTACGCCGGATTCGGCGATGCCTTTGACGTTTGCATTGGCCGAGGGTTTGTAGGGGTCGGTGCCCAAATCCGACACGCCTGCAATCGACATCGAGCCCAAGGAGACGCGGAAGTTGGTGTCGTTTTTAACGGTGGCACTGTCGCCCAAGGCCACGTTGTTGTTCAGACGCACGGGCAGGCCGGGGATCAGTGCCGTGCCGTTGCCCGAATCCGCGCCGCTGCCCAGCGACAGGCCGCCGTTTTGCGAGCTGGCGGCCGCGCCGATGGCGATGCCGCCGAGGCTGTCGCTGCCGGAAGTGGATGCGCCCGGGCCGATGGCCAGCGACGCGTTGCCGGAGGCTTTCGCGGCTGTGCCGATGGCGACGGAGTCGGACTGGCTGTTGTCGCCGTCCGCAACGGCGTTTTTGCCGATGGCGACGGAACTCATTTGTTTGGCCGACGCGCCCGCGCCCGCCGCCAGCGCGTCCGTGCCGCTTGCGCCGTCGTTGTTGTAG
Organism: Neisseria sp. KEM232; assembly: GCF_002237445.1. NCBI lineage: Bacteria > Pseudomonadati > Pseudomonadota > Betaproteobacteria > Neisseriales > Neisseriaceae > Neisseria > Neisseria sp. KEM232. The sequence goes on along the minus strand of NZ_CP022527.1, from coordinate 1,467,299 downwards.
TTGCTGCCCGCGCCCATGGCGGTGGAATTGACGCTGTAATAGTGGGTGAGCTTGCCGCCCAGCGTGTCGGCCACGGCGTAGAGCTGGCTGCCGTTGACGGCGTCGGTGCTGGTGGCGGAGATGCGGCCTGCGGCAAGGTTGGTGAGGGTGCGGGTGAAGCCGCTTTTGCCGATGCTGACGTTGGCATTGGCCGCACCGGCAAAGCCCGAATAGGCGATGCCGTTTACTGTGGCCTGAGTGGTGGTAACGTTGGTGTCGGTTTCGGATTCGTAGCCGAGGGCGACGCCTTTTTGATGAGTGGCCTGCGCGTTCACGCCCAAGGCGGCGGCACCGGTGTTCGACGCGTTGCTCAACTGGCCGATGGCGACCGACTGCGAGCCCTTGGCGGCCGCGCCTTTGCCGTCGTTGGCCGAGCCGCCAACGGCCACCGAACCCGCGCCTGCGGCTTGGGTGTTGCGGCCGACGGCCACGGCCTGCGCGCCGGTGGCGGCGGCATTGAGGCCGACGGCCACGGCGGAGAGCACGGAAGCCTGCGCCTTGTTGCCGACGGCAATCGAGCCGCCGCCGCTGGCCACGCTCCGCTGGCCGATGGCGATGTTGTTGTCGGTGGTGACTGCGCCCGCTCCGTTGCCCGTGCCGTTGGCGTATGCGCCGATGGCGATGTTGTGGCTGCCTTCGATGCCTGCGGCTGCGCCCGTACCGATGCCGACGATGTTGGTGACCGAGGCGTTTTTGCCTGCGTTTTTTACCGCGCCTTCGCCGATGCCGATATTGCTGAAATTATTGGCGTTTTCCGTACCCGCGCCCGACTGTTTGCCGATGAACACGTCGGCGCGTCCGGCGGCATTCGCGCCCCAGCCCAGTGCGGTGGAATTTTCGCCCGTCGCCGTGGCTTTGTTGCCCAGGGCGGTGGAGGCGTTGGAAGCCTGCGTGTCCGCGCCGACGGATACCGCGCCGTCTTTGCCCGCCTGCGCGTTGAAGCCGACGGCGACGGTGTTCAGGGCGGAGGCGGAGGCTTTCACGCCCGCCGCCAGCGCGTTGCTGCCGGTCGCGCCGTCGTTGTCGTAGTTGCTGCCTGCGCCTGTTTCGGCGGATTTGACGCTGTAATAGTGGGTGAGCTTGCCGCCCAAAGTGTCGGCCACGGCGTAGAGCTGACTACCGTTGATGGCGTCGGTGGAGTCGGCAGCGATGCGGCCTGCGGCAAGGTTGGTGAGGGTGCGTTTGACGCTGTCGCTGCCGATGCTGACGGTGGCTTCGGGGGCGGTGCCGGCGAAGCCGTTGTAGCTGATGCCGCCGACTGTGGCGGCGGTGGTGGCGACTGCGTCAGCGGTTTCCGAGGCGCGACCGAGGGCAACCGAGCTCCACTGTTTGGCTTTGGCGTCGTTGCCGATGGCGGCGGCTGCGATGGCCGAAGCGGCCGAGCCCGCGCCGATGGAAACGGCGTAATCGTTTTGGGCTTGGGCGTTGTCGCCGACGGCAACGGACGACACGCCCGCCGCGTTGGCGGAATTGCCGACGGCGGTGGCGCGGGTGGACGAAGCGCGGCTGTGTTTGCCGATGGCGGCCGCGTCTGCGGCGGCGGCCTGCGCGTCGTTGCCGACAGCGATTGCGCCGGCGGCGGCGGCGCGGGTGGACGAACCGACGGCAACCGTGTGTTCTTCTGCCGCCTGCGCGTCGCGGCCGAAGGCCGAAGCGTCGGTGCCCAGTGCTTGGGCGTCGTTGCCGACGGCGGTCGCGCTGTTTGCCCGCGCCGCCGCACCCGAGCCTGCCGCCAGCGCGCTGTTGCCGTCGGCGACGGTGTCGAGGCCGACGGCGGTGGCGTAAACCTGTGAGGCTTTCGCGCCTTTGCCCAAGGCGGTGGCACTGTCCGCCGTGGCTTTGGCGGTGTTACCCAGGGCGACGGTGTCTTTTTCGTATGCCGTGCTGTCGGTGCCGATGGCGACGGCGTCCGAGTCGCTGCTTGCTGTGGCGGCACTCGTGCCCGCTTTGGCGTTTTTGCCGATGGCGATGCCGTTTTGTTTGAGGGCGGCTGCGGTCTCTCCGATGGCGGTGGACGACAAGCCCGCCGCTTCGGCCGCTTTGCCCACGGCGACGGTGTTGCTGTCGCCCACTTTGGCCGCGTTGCCGACGGCAACCGCGCTGTCGATGTTTTTGGTGTTGGTAAACGCGGGTTTGTAGTTGATGTGTTTGACTTTGCCGTCGGCGGTGTCGATTTCCACTTCCCCACTGGTAACGCTGGCCGCGCTCGCGCCGACTTTGATGTCGTTGCCGAACACCGTGTTGTTGTTGGACGTGCTGCCGATCAGGTTGCGGTTGCCGACCGACTGGTTGTTTTTGCCGCCGATGATGCTGAACACGGTGTCGTCCATCTTGCCGTTGGCCAGAGCCTGAACCATGCGCGCGGCACTGCCGCCGCCGTTCGCACCAATGGAGGCGGAGTTTTCGCCGAACACCATCGTGCCCGTGCCGACGGACACTGCGCCTTTGGCGGCGGTGATGCTGCCCGAGCCGATGGCGGCCTGCGAGGAGGCTGTGCTGCTGCCGCTGCCGCTGACCACTGCCGCGCTCGATCCGGCAGCCATGCTGTCGAAGCCGCCGCTCACCTGCGTGTAAGAGCCGTAGGCCGAAGTGGTGTCGCCGTGCGCCTTCGCGCCCACGCCGACGGCGGAGGCAATCGTGCCGCTGGAAACGGCCCGCGTGCCGACGGCCAGCTTGTTGTTGCCCGCGCCCACGGCCTGCGCCTGATAGCCGACCACTGTCGCATGGCTGCCGACGTTCTGACCCACCAGCGATTCGTTGCCGATGGCCAGATGGTTGCCGAGGGTGGCGGCATTGCCCGCCGGATTGGCGAGGATTTTCGCCTGCTTGCCGATGGCGGTGGAATCGTTGCGCTCGGTTTTGGCCTGGAAGCCGAACGCGGTGGCAAACGTACCCGAGGCGTCGGAGGATTCGCCGATGGCCATTGCCCGGCTGGCACTGGTGTAGGACGGTGTGGCCGCGCCGGTGTTGTATTTGAAATTGGTGGTTTTCGCGCCGTTGCCCAGGGCGATGGAGTTTTCGCCGTAGGTCATCGCGTTTTGGCCGACGGCGATGGTGTGCCGCGCACGGGTGGGCGTGTCGGTTTTGGTGCCGTCGGCCGCGCCGTTGGCTTTGAAATTGTTGGCGTTTGTGCCGATGCTGATGCTGTCTTCACCAAAGTGCGACGTGCCGGCGGCGTTGCCGATGGCGATATTGCGCAGACCGAGCGAATTGACGGCCGAGTCTTTGCCGACGGCGATATTGGTGTTGGTGGCGATGGATGCGGCAGGAGTGGCAGCAAGTTGGCCGTCTGCATAATACAAACCTGTGCCGCCGTAGCTCGTACCCTGGTCTTTGCGGCCTTTACCTGCGCCGTCACCTATCGAAATGTCGTCGTTATTCAGCGCCTCTGCCTGACGGCCGACAGCTACTGCGGCGAATGCACCGGCATTGGCGTTGTAACCGAATGCAGCCGCGCCGCCTGCCGTGGCCTTGGAGAATGCACCCACAGACACGGCTGCGTCATTGGTGGCAGACGCGCCGTCGCCCACGGCGGTGCTCGACTTGCCGTAGGCTTTGGCGGCTTGTCCTCCGGCAAATGAATTTTGTCCCAAAGCATTGGACGACTGGCCGACGGCGGTGGCGTTTGTTCCGAAGGCTTTACTGTTCGCACCGATGGCTACCGAGCCGCTGCCTGTGGTTGTGCCTGCCGTCTGCGCATTGACACCGGCGGCTGTCAGCTCTTCCGGCTTCGCTTCACGCACAGCGGCGGCTTTGCCGATGGCAACCGAGTTCTGCGTTGATGCTTCGGCAGCGTTGCCGAAAGCGGTGGCATCATCTTTTGCAGCAGAAGCGCCGCTGCCGACGGCTACAGCACGGTTGCCGTTGGCTTTGGCGTTCATACCGACGGCCACGGCAGAATCGCTTGATGCCTGAGAATTCGTACCGATGGCAACGGCATCTGTGCCTGTTGCCGATCCTTCTGTGATTGCCGCCAAAGATGGCGAAGCCGTTGCCAGGCCTACTGCCGCAAAAACTGCCAGCGTTTTCAACCTGCCCGATTTGGACTTGCTTTTGCCTTTGGCGTGCGCCAGCTCGGAAGCGGCCACCCATGTGGCGGTTTCGTGATTCCAGATAACTTTATAGATACGGTTCATTTCGGTTTCCTTCTGTCTGTATTTGAACGGTTCGGGGCGGCCGCATCGGGTGCCGTGCTTTCAGACGGCCTCTTTGCGGGAGGGCGATGCAAACGCTTATCGCAGCATTTATCCGCCGAATCATTGGGTTGGCGGCATTATACCTGTTTGGGCGTGGCGGTGCAGCGCATAGGACGGGCAATTTTTACCGCGTCAGAAATGCTTTCAGACGGCCTTATGCGGTTTGGAGGCCGTCTGAAAAAACGTGCGTGCGGTTTCGGTTTTGCCGAAGCTGCGCTTTCAGACGGCCTCTGCGGCAGTATCGGCCTGCGCGGGCGAAAAAGCGTCAGAGAAGAAGGCTTCTCTTTTTAGACGGCCTTTTTCGCATAACACGCGCTGCGCGTCGGCAATCATGGCGGGGGAGCCGCAGGCGTATACCTGATGCCCGGACAGGTCGGGATAGTCGGCCAGCGCCTGCTGCCAGACGTAACCGCGCGCGCCCTGCCGGTTTTCGGGTGCGCGGGAGAGGACGGGAGTGAAACGGGCGTTTTTCAGACGGCCTATAAGCGCTGCGGCTTCGCGGGCAAAGTAGAGTTCGCTTTCGGTGCGGCCGCCCCAGTAGAGGTGGACGGGACGCGGCGACTGCTGTTCGGCCAGGCGGTGCAGGATGCTTTGCACGGGGGCGTAGCCGGTGCCGGTAGCCAGGAGGATGAGCGGGGAACCGTCGTCTTCCTGCAAGGCGAACGTGCCCAGCGGCCCGCGCACGCGCATGACGGTTTTCTCACGGACGGCGGGGTCGTTGCCGAACAGCAGGCCGCTGAACAGGCCGCCTTCGCGGCGGCGGATGTGCAGTTCGAGCTGCGCGGTTTGCGAGGGGCTGTTGGCGAGGGAGTAGCTGCGGCTGCGGCCGTCTTTGAGCAGGATGTCGATGTATTGCCCGGCAAGAAAAACAAAGGGCGGCTTTTTCGGCATGTCGAGGCGGACGATAGCGGTGTCGCCGATGTAGTCGACGGAAGCGACGCGGGCGGGCAGGGTTTTGACGGGCGGGGTTTTGCCGCTGCGGTAGCCGGGCACTTCGAGGCTGATGTCGCTCTGGGCGAAGCAGCAGCACATGAGGATGTGGTTTTGCGCGGCCTCTTCGGCGGGCAGCGCCTGTTCGGCGTGTTCGGCCTGGTCGAAGCGGCCGGAGAGGACGCGGGCTTTGCATTGGCCGCAGATACCGTTCTGGCAGGAGTGCGGCAGGTTGAAGCCCTGCCGGCGGGCGGCAGCGAGTATGCTTTCGCCGTCGTCCGCCTCAAAAGTTTCGTTGTCGGGAGACAGGGTAATGTTGTGTTTCATGTTGTTATGGTGCGCGGGGAAAAACGGATAAGGGAGGCCGTCTGAAAGCGCGGCGGGGCTTTCAGACGGCCTTTTGCGGCACGGAGCCGGACGTTTTTTCAGACGGCCTTTATCTGCTTTCCGGCGGCGGCATGCCGACCATCGCGTCTTTCGGCATTTCGCCGGTGGCCGCCAGTTTCACGTCAAACACCAGCACGGCGTTTTTCGGGATTTTGGAGTTGGGCGGGGGCATATCGCCGTAGCCCAGTTCGGGCGGGATGTAGAGGGTGTATTCCGCGCCCTCTTTCATCATCGGCAGGGCTTCCTGCCAGCCTTTGATCATCACGGGCAGCGGGAAGGCCATCGGCTCTTTGGCATCGGCGTTGCTGTCGAACACAGTGCCGTCGGTGAGCTTGCCGGTGTAGGTGACGCTGACCATGGAATCGGGCTTGGGCTGTTTGCCCGTGCCTTCTTTGATTACTTTATATTGCAGGCCGGAGGCTGTGGTTTTCACGCCTTCTTTTTTGCCGTTTTCGGCCAGCCATGCTTTGGCTTTTTCCAAGGCGGGCTGCGCTTCTTTCTGAGCGGCGGCCTGGGCTTTTTCCTGTTCTTTCTGAATGAATGCCACCAGCACTTCTTCGGCCTGCTGCGGGCTGATGCGGGTTTCTTTGCCTTCTACGACAGTCTGCACGGCTTCGCTGAACATTTTCAAATCGAGGCTCACGCCCTGGTCTTTCAGGTTTTTGAGGTTGCGGCCGATGTCCATACCGATGGCGTAGCTGGCCTGCTGCTCGGGCGTACCCAATGCCGCAGGATCTTTCGCGCCGGATTGGGCGGCGGAAGCGCTTTGCGCGGCGGAGGCGGCGGGAGCGCCGGTTTCCTGTTTGCAGGCGGCCAGCGCGCAGGCGGCGGCCAATACGGTCAGACTCAGTTTCAGAGTGTGCTTCATAAAGTTCCTTTGCGGGAAACGGAAAAAACGAAAGGGCGGATTATACAAGCTTGTCCGGCAAAAGAAAGGCCGTCTGAAAAAATCGGCTGCGGAGGGCGGCAGTCTTTGCGTTTTTTTAAAGCCGAACCATGCTGCGCGGCATATGTTTGCGGAAACTTTACACTGGCAAACCTTTACTATATATTCCGAAGCATCCGGCCTGCCCGCGTGCGGCCGGATTTGTTCCAACCCCGCGCCTTACGGGCGGTTTCTTATATGTATTTGAAGGAGAAAACCTCATGACCCAAGCAGCAGAACGTGTGCAACACGAAGGCTTGCGCCAAAAAATCATTTCCGCCGAACAGGCGGCCGCCTTTATCGAAAACGGCATGACCGTCGGCATCAGCGGCTTTACAGGCGCGGGCTACCCCAAAGCCGTTCCCACTGCCATCGCCGAAAAAGCACAGGCAGCCCACCAGGCCGGACAACCCTACAAAATCCGCATGATTACCGGTGCCTCTACTGCCGACGAATGCGACGGCGTGCTTGCCCGCGCCGAGGCCGTTTCTTTCCGCAGCCCCTTCCAGTCCGATCCCACCATGCGCAACCAGATTAACGCAGGCGACGCCTATTACATAGACGTGCACCTGTCGCACATCGAGCCGCAGGTTCGCGCCGGCTTTTTCGGCGACATGGACGTGGCCGTTATCGAAGTGGCGGGCATCACCGCCGACGGCAAACTGATCCCCTCGCTGGCAGTCGGCACCAACGTTACCTGGCTGCAATACGCGAAAAAAATCATCATTGAAGTCAACGCGCAGCAAAATGCCAAACTCGAAGGCATGGCCGACATCTACGACAGCCTCGGCCTGCCGCCCAATCGCCAGCCGCTGATGCTGACCGAAGCCGGCCAGCGCATCGGCTCGCCCTATATGACTTGCGACTTGGACAAAGTCGTCGGCATCGTGCTGACCGACGCCTCCGACCGCAACAGCAAATTCGCCGAGCCGGACGAAATGTCCAAGAGCATTGCCGCGCAAATCATCGACTTCTTCTCGCACGAAGTCAAAATGGGACGCCTGCCGAAAAACCTGCTGCCGCTGCAATCGGGTGTCGGCAACGTTGCCAACGCCGTACTGGCCGGTTTGCAGGACAGCCCCTTCGATGATTTGGTCGGCTACACCGAAGTATTGCAGGACGGCATGCTCGACCTGATTCTGAGCGGCAAAATGCTTTCCGCATCCGCCACCGCCCTGTCGTTCAGCCCCGACGCACTCGAGCGCTTCAACAACAACATCGACGCGCTGCGCAGCAAAATCATCCTGCGCCCGCAGGAAATCACCAACAACCCCGAGCTGATCCGCCGCCTCGGCATCATCGGCATGAACGCGATGATCGAAGCCGACATCTACGGCAATGTCAATTCCACCCACATCATGGGCACCAAAATGATGAACGGCATCGGCGGTTCCGGCGACTTTGCCCGCAATTCCTTCCTGTCCTTCTTCGTATCGCCGTCGGTAGCCAAAGGCGGGGCGATTTCCTGCATCGTGCCGATGGTTTCCCACCACGACCACACCGAACACGACGTGATGGTGCTGGTTACCGAGCAGGGTCTGGCCGATTTGCGCGGCAAAGCCCCGCGCGAGCGCGCCCGCCTCATCATTGAAAACTGCGCCCACCCCGACTACCGCGACCAGCTGCGCGACTACTTCGACCGCGCCGAGAAATCCGGCGGCGGCCTGCACACGCCGCACCTGCTGAACGAAGCCCTGTCGTGGCACCAGCGTTTCGTCGAAACCGGCGATATGCGCGTGAAATAAGCGCCCTGCCCCATCGGGCATCGGAGGCCGTCTGAAAACCTGCGTCAGGCTTTCAGACGGCCTTTTATGTTAAAATCCGCCCCGTTTTTTTGACCCAAAATCCACTCGAAACCGCCATGACCCAAGACAAAATCCTTATTCTCGACTTCGGTTCGCAAGTCACCCAGCTTATCGCCCGCCGCGTGCGCGAAGCCCATGTTTACTGCGAGCTGCACCCCTACGATATGCCGCTTGACGCCATCAAAGCCTTCAATCCGAAAGGCATTATCCTCTCCGGTGGTCCCAATTCGGTTTACAACTCCGACTATCAGGCCGACACCGGCATTTTCGATTTGGGTATCCCCGTGCTCGGCATCTGCTACGGCATGCAGTTTATGGCCTACCACCTTGGCGGCGACGTCGAGCCGGGCAACCAGCGCGAATTCGGCTACGCCCAAGTCAAAACCATCGACAGCGAACTCACACGCGGCATTTCAGACGGCCAGCCCAACACCCTCGACGTATGGATGAGCCACGGCGACAAAGTCTCCAAGCTGCCCGAAGGCTTCAGCATCATCGGCGACACCCCCTCCTGCCCCATCGCCATGATGGAACACGCCGCCAAGCAGTTTTACGGCATCCAGTTCCACCCCGAAGTTACCCACACCAAACAAGGCCGCGCCCTCATCAACCGCTTTGTTTTGGACATTTGCGAAGCCAAACCAAGCTGGACGATGCCCAACTACATCGACGAAGCCGTGGCCAAAATCCGCGAGCAGGTCGGCAGCGACGAAGTGATTTTGGGCTTGTCCGGCGGCGTCGATTCTTCCGTGGCCGCCGCGCTGATTCACCGCGCCATCGGCGACCAGCTCACCTGCGTGTTTGTCGATCACGGCCTGCTGCGCCTGAACGAAGCCGAAAACGTGATGAAAATGTTTGCCGACAACTTGGGCGTGCGCGTGATTCACGTGGACGCCAGCGAACAGTTTATGGCGAAACTCGCCGGCGTGACCGACCCCGAACAAAAACGCAAAATCATCGGCGCAGAATTCATTGAAGTATTTGACGCAGAAGAGAAAAAACTCACCAACGCCAAATGGCTGGCGCAAGGCACAATTTACCCCGACGTTATCGAAAGCGCGGGCGCGAAAACCAACAAGGCCCACGCCATCAAGTCGCACCACAACGTCGGCGGCCTGCCCGAAAACATGAAACTCAAACTGCTCGAGCCGCTGCGCGACCTGTTTAAAGACGAAGTGCGCGAGTTGGGCGTCGCCCTCGGCCTGCCGCGCGAAATGGTGTACCGCCACCCCTTCCCCGGCCCCGGCCTCGGCGTGCGCATCCTCGGCGAAGTGAAAAAAGAATACGCCGACCTCCTGCGCCAGGCCGACGACATCTTCATCCAAGAGCTGCGCAACACCACCGACGAAAACGGCACTTCATGGTACGACCTCACCAGCCAGGCCTTTGCCGTATTCCTGCCGGTAAAATCCGTCGGCGTGATGGGCGACGGCCGCACCTACGATTACGTCGTCGCCCTGCGCGCCGTGATTACCAGCGACTTTATGACCGCCCACTGGGCCGAGCTGCCCTACTCCCTGCTCGGCCGCGTGTCCAACCGCATCATCAACGAAGTCAAAGGCATCAACCGCGTGGTGTACGACGTGAGCGGCAAACCGCCCGCCACGATCGAGTGGGAATAAACCCGCGCCCCGCTTTTGCTTTTTCAGACGGCCTCTGAGGCCGTCTGAAAAGATAGAAGGCCGTCTGAAACGTGCTTCGCACTTTTTCAGACGGCCTTTTTGTCTGTTTTCCCCTTGCCCTGCTACAATATCCGCACGTTGCTACATTTGAAACGGAGACCATTATGCAGACCATCAGCAGCCGCGAATTCAACCAAAACGTCGCCAAAGCCAAAAACATGAGCGACACCGCCCCCGTGTGCATCACCGACCGCGGCGAGCCCGCCTATGTACTGATGAACTATGCGGCGTACCGTGCTTTGAACAAACACCCGAAAAGCAATGCCGAGCGGCTCGGCATGAGCGTGGAAGATTTGGAATTTGTGGGCGAAGTGGAGTTTCCGCGCTGCCCGATTGCCGACCGTGAGGAACTGTTCTGATGTATCTGCTGGATACCAACGTGTTGTCCGAAATCCGCAAAATCCGAAGCAGCCACACGCCGCCGCAGTTTTTGGCGTGGTTTGACTCAATCCGTTTGGACGACTGCTACCTGAGCGTTATCACCCTGCTGGAAATCGAACAGGGCATTTTGCGCGTGCGCCACCGCGGCGGCGAAGCGCAGTTTGCGCGGCTGCAACGCTGGCTGAACGACACCGTCGTCCCCACCTTCGACAGCCGCATCCTGCCCATCGACCGCCACACCGCCCGCATCTGCGCCCGCCTGCACGTTTCCGACCAACGCCCCTACAACGACGCGCTGATTGCCGCCACTGCCATCCGCAACGATTTGACACTGGTAACGCGCAACACGCGCGATTTCGCCGAACTGAACGTGCCGCTGCTGAACTCGTTTTCAGACGGACTTTAAGCGGCTTGGGGCGTGTTGACATTCAACTTTTGAAGCAGATTTTGCGGCATAAAACGGCAGATGAAGGCGAAAATGCGAGCCTATGCCGCCCATAGGCGAGTATTTTCAACGCGGCAGATGCCGTTTTAGGACGGAAAAGCCGCCAAAATGTTGATTGTCAATACGCCCTAGGGTTTGGCAGACAACAAGGCAGCCTGAAAGCGGACAAACCGGCTTTTCAGGCTGCTTTGTTTTTCCGCTTCGCCATTTCCTTACGCTGCGCAGACAGCCTCAAAGGCCGTCTGAAAGCACCTGCTACGGATTTCAGACGGCCTTAATGTGAACGGCCGATACCGCATAAACCGCGTGCGTCGCGGGGCGGCATCCTACGCGCTCTATAAGTGTTTTCAGACGGCCTCAAAGGCCGTCTGAAAACACGGCTTCGGCGCGGGCGGAGCGGTTTTAATCCGTTACGCTGGCGACAACGGCGGCGACTTTCCCGCGGCGGGGATTGTGCACGGTAAGACACCAGATGCCCCACCATTCCAAACTGTCGTCGAAATAACTGCTCAGCGGATGGCGGGCCGATTGTGCCCTGCCTTTACTGTCGAAACCGTTGTGCCGCACCCAGTCGCGCACGCTTACGCCCCGATCGGGCAGCAGCCCCGTTTGCGTGCAGAAGTCCGTCCACAGGGCGCGGCGGCCGGTATCGGACAAATCGCCCAAACCGTAGGGCGGTTCGTTGAAATCGCGGTAAAGGCGGACAAACCAGTTTTGCGGGTCAAATTCGCTTTGGGCGGCGGCGCGGCTGTGCGGACGGACGGTTTGCGCATAGTCGCGGTGCGGGCGCAGGCTGTCGGTGCTTTGCAGGAAACGGATATCGAGCGGCACGCTGCGGGCGGTTTCGGGATGGAAGGTGAGCGGCGGAAACGGGTTTTGTCCGACGGCGCGACGGATTTTTTCGCGCGCGTTTTCGTTTTTGGCAGCGACAAGACGTTCGCGCACAAACGCACCGGCACGCGCCGCCTGCGCATCGTGCCACTCTTGCAGGGTGTGCGCGAACAGGGCATGAAGCGCGGCGGCGTGGACGGTTTCGGGGTCGCCGTGCGGTTCGGCTTGCCAGACGCCGAATTGGAAAACAACGCCCGCGCGGTCGAGTCGGGCACGCAGGGCAGTTTGGCGGTAGGGGAGATGGAGTTGTTCGGGAGTGAGGGACATTTTCGGGCTTTCAGACGGCCTTTGCCGTTGTGGCGGATGTGCTTGGTTTTGAAAACTTCGGTTTTGCGTGCGATGAAAAATGCGTCTGCTTTGAGGCCGTCTGAACATCCCAAACAGAACTTTCAGACGGCCTGCGGGCTTTTCAGACGGCCTCTCCGCCCCCTTCCTGCGCCCGCATCTCTTTCAACTTTCTTTCCAAATATTTCACATCGGGCGGGTTTTTCGCCGCGCCTTTGGTGTCCTGCCAGTGGTGGGCGGTGCGGGCGAAGCGCAGACCTTCGGCGGTGAGGTCGGCGGGATAGACGGGGTCTTTGATGATTTTGCCGTCGCCGCCGCTCAGGCGTTTGGCGGAGAGTCCGTGCGCGTCGTAGAAGCGGTAGAGGGCTTCGTATTGGCGCAAGGCGCGTTGTCCCGCTTCCAGATAGTATTCGCGCTGTGCTTCGCATCCGTCGGGAACGTAGTTCAGGCGCACGAACATCCAGCGGCAGTCGAACACGGCAGAGAGGTCGGCGATGTCGTCCATGTAGCTGCCGTATGTGCTGTCGGCAAAATCGGGCATGGGGTCGTAAACGGGGTGGGCGGTGCGTTGGTTTTCAGGCTGCGTGAGGCGTTCTTTGAAGATGCAGTCGAGGGTGGAAAACGGGGCGTTGGGCGCGGTGTGTTCGGGAAACGGGCGGGCAAACAGGTTTTGCACGAGGGGATGGTCGGCGGCGAGTTGGTGGCGGCGGACGATAAAGTCGGCGACGAGCGCTTTGAAGCGGAATTGCCCGGGATGCTCGACGAGGCATCGGAGCAGGTCGGCGGGGGCTTGGTGCACGGCGAGGATAACGGGCAGGCATTGCTCTTTTATGTATCGTGCGATGTCGGCGCAATACGGCTCGGCTTGCTCTTTCGTTTCGGGCAGTTGGGCGATGAAGTTGACGGCGTCTTGCCGAAAGATAAGGTTGAATTCGTCGGGCTCGTTGGGGCGCATATAGGGGGACAGGGTTTGGACGATGTGCCCGCCGATTTCGGTGTTGTAGGCGTAGCAGAACAGGCTGAGGCTGTTTTCCCAACCCATGTCGGTGAAGGCGATTTCGCCGTAGGTTGCGCCGTTTTGTTGGAACAGGAGGGTGTTTTTTTGCCAGACGGCATCGGGGTGGGGGCTGTGGGTTTTGAGATAGGCGGCGAGGTGGCGGAGGAATGTTTTGCTGTTCATGGTTGGGGTTTCCTGTTGGGGGCGGTTGGGGGGCTGGGTTTCAGGCTGCCTTCGGGGAAACTGCAATCTGCTCCCTCCCCTGCGCTTGCGCAGAGGAGGGTTGGGGAGGGGGTGGCGGTTGGCAGAACCGCTTTTCGCTGATGTCCTGCAAAAATTGCCGCAGCGGCATAAGCCCCCACCCTAGCCCTCCCCCACAAGCGGGAGAGGGAACGGCGTGTGCGGGGTATCGGCGGTTTCAGACGGCATCAATGCCCGACTTACGCGGCTTGTTGCTTTCAGACGGCCTCTGCGTAACCGCAAAGGCCGTCTGAAAGGGGTTTACTGCTGTTCGATGCGGTGGTACTGCCCGGTTTTCAGGGTGTAGGTCTGCTCTTTGCCGTAGCCGCACCAGCGGACGGTGATGCGGGCTTCTTTGTCGGGGCGGCTGCCGAGGCCGAAGAGGATGCGGCGGTCGTTTTGCGCGGCGAGTCCGTTGTTGGCGTAGACCTCACGGTGTTGCGCCGCGCCGGTGGGGCTGTTTTCGGCGGCGAGGACGAGGGTGCTGCCTTGGGCGTCGCGGTTGCAGCTTGTGCCGTTGCCAACGAGTTGCAGCCCTATCCAGTTGGCGGGTTGGCTGTCGTTGCGGTAGAGGCTCGGGGCGGCGGTCATGTGTGTGACGAGGCTGTCGAGGTCGCCGTCGTTGTCGAAGTCGGCGAGGATCATGCCGCGCGAGGTGCCTTTTTTCGTCCAGCCCGCCTGTTCGGCCATGTCGACGAAGTAGGCGCCTTTATTCATATAGACGCGGTTGGCCTCGAAGCCGAAGACGCAGCGGCCGCGCACGTCGGCCCAGCGGTCGGCGTAGCCGTGCACGTCGGGGTTGGTGAGGGCGATTTGCGCGTTCCAATACCAGTAGTCGGGGCAGACGGCTTCTTTTTTGTCGTAGGCGTCGTCGGCCATGCCGTTGGCCTGGATGAAGTCGAGGCGGCCGTCGCGGTCGAGGTCGCCGAAGGCCGCGCCCCAGCCGAAGCGGCGCTCGTTCAGGGCGTTGCGGCGGGCGGCTTCGTCGCGGAAGGCGGCGGCGTCGGTTTGGCCGCTTTGGCTGTAATTCATCCACAACAGGCTGCCTTCGGCCTGCAGTTTTTCGTGGACGTTGGAGACGTGGATGTCGGGGCGGCCGTTGTCGTCGAGGTCGGCGAAGCTGGCGTTCATGCCTTTGTAGGTGTCGCGGCCGACGGAGCCGGCGAAGCTGCCTTTAATGGCTTGGAAGCCTTGTCCCTGTTTGTTGAGATAGAGTTCGTCGGGGCCGAAGTCGTTGGCGATATAGAGGTCGGCGTAGCCGTCGCCGTTGAGATCACCCGTGGCAGCGGCCATGGTCCAGCGTTTGCCCGCAAAGCCGGTTTGGTCTTGCGGGATGCGCGCGAAGCGGCCGCCGCCGAGGTTGCGGAAAAGGAGGTTTTCGTCGGCATTATTGGCGTTATGCCAGCTTCGGTGCATGACGTTGAACATGCGCCGGTCGCCCGGGTATTCAGGCTCGGGGAGTTTGAAGATGTTGTAGGGGACGCTGCGGCCGTAGCCGGGCAGGTGGGTTTGCATGACGTTGCCGACGAAGATGTCGAGTCTGCCGTCGTTGTCGAGGTCGAGAACGTTGGTGGCGACGCTGATTTGGTAGTGGTCGAGGCCGCTTTCATGGCCGATTTCGCTGAAATTCAGACGGCCTGTTTCTTTGAGTTCGTTACGCAGTAGGCGGCCTTTGCCGAAGCCCGTGCCCAAGAGCAGGTCTTGGTCGCCGTCGTTGTCCATGTCGAACCAGGTGGCGGCGGCGATCAGGCCGTGTTGCTCGGGGTGGGTTCGGTGGGGCGCAAGAGCGGGGATGTCGAAACGCTCGAAACGGAAACCGCCTTTGTTTAAAAACAGTTGGGCGCGGTCCTGCTCGGATTTGAGCGGCTGGGTGAGGAAGATGTCGGGCAGGCCGTCGTTGTCGACATCGGCCACGGCGGCGGCATCGCCGACGGAGAGCAGCCATTTGGCAACGTGCTGCATGCGCGGGTCGGTGCGCTGCCAGATGTCGCCCTGTTTGCCGCCTATGCCGCTTTGCGCGGCGGGAATTTCGGCGAAACGGAAGCGGATGTCGTCGGCGGCAAAGGCGTGGTTGGCGCGGTAGGCGCCCCAGCCGGTAAGGCCGATCAGGGCGGTAAGCAACAGGGCTTTGGCCTGTTGTTTGAGAACGGGGGCGGGATGGCGGTAGCGGGCGCGGTTTTGCCACGCCAGCCACAGGCCGCGCAGAGTCATATACAGGAAGGCGGAGTAAAACAGCGTCGAGAAACTTTGGAATTTGTGCAGAAGCAGATCGACGAAAACGATGAAAAAGGCCATGAACACCTGCCCTTTGCGCGATTCGGCGGAGGTGGGCGGGTCGGTAATCATAAAGAAGGTGAAGAGGTAGAAGGCGGGCGAGGAAAACGCGCCCATAAACAGGGTTTGCGGCGGGATGTGGTGGCGCAGCAGCCAGGCGCGCAGGCCGAGCTGCATGGCGTAAAACACGAGGAAGGACACGATCAGAACGCTGCGGCGGATGTTGAGGGCAAACAGCATCAGCGCGGCGGTGGCGATGAAAAAGGCGGTGATGCCCGCGCCGCCCCACTGGTAGGCGGGCGCGGGGGTAATCATGCCGTCGCTGAGCACCAGCGCGGCAATCACGCCGAACAGGCCGGGGTTGTAAACATGCCGCCCGTTTACGGTGAACACGTATTTCGAGGCGGTGGCGAAAAACGGCGGCACGAGGGCGAGCCACAGGCCGTGCGAAAAATTGGTGAGCACGGAGAGGCCGAGGCCGGTAATCAGGCCGCTGATGGGCACAAGCAGCGTTTTCTTGCGCAACAGATAGTGCAGCGTGCAGTCGAGCACGACGCACACGGCCAAAATCAGGCCGACCTGCGCGGGGCTGCGGTTGAAGCCCCAAAAGGTGATGCCGCAGAAGACAAAGGTGAATTGCAGCAGCAAAACGGGCAGGCGGGGGTCGTTTTTCGCGGGAACGCGGTCTAAGGGAATCATGGGAAGAGGCCGTCTGAAAAAGGGGCGGATTATAGCCCAAACGCATGGGGCGCAAGATTAAGGCCGTCTGAAAACGGGGTTTCAGACGGCCTTGCCGCCCCCGACCTCGGCAGCCGCGCAGACGGCAGACAGAAAAACGGCCGGGAAACCCGGCCGCAAAATAAATCAAGAAAGGAAATATAAAATGAAGAAAGGAAAAACGAATGTTTGGCGCGGCGGACGGGGCTCGAACCCGCGACCCCCGGCGTGACAGGCCGGTACTCTAACCAACTGAGCTACCACCGCGCATCACCGTCAATAAGACAATGAAAGGAAACTTGTGGTGGGTGATGACGGAGTCGAAGCCTTTGCGGTGTCCGCCAAAATAACTCTCGTCCAACTCAATTGAGCCGTCAAAAACCGTATCGGCTTCCAATGAAAGATGATGGCTGATGACTTCGCGAATCTTGCGGTAAAACAGCACTGCCGAATTAGGGTGGATGCCCAATAAATCAGCTGCTGAACGGGCAGTAACTTCGAGTACAAAAAACTGAAGCAGTTTCTTTTGAATACTCTTTTTTAGTTTACAACGGGTTATCTTCATTTTTGCAGTCTAACATGACTGCTTATCTAGTACAGCCCCTAGCGAAATCCGCCCCGCGCTGCTGATGAATAAGGGCGGGGCGCAGTTTGAGGCGGAATGAGGAGCCTGAAAACCGATTGCCGCCGCCGCCAAACTCCATCGCAACGGTTTACGCTGTTTTGCCGATTCCGTACATTTTTCCCGACTGTGCCTCCTTATAATGCCGCGCATCCGGCAAGTGCCGGTGTTGTATGAAAAGGAAATGATATGACAGCCAAGAAAACGTTTGCCGCCGCGCTGACCGCTGCCGCCCTGCTGGCCTTTGCTGCCACGCCCGCGCAGGCACGCGGCACGGCCAACCGCACCAAAGCCACGCTGGCCGGTGCGGCCGCAGGAGCGGCACTGGGCGGCGCAATCGGCGGCGACAGCCAGAGCATTCTGCTGGGTGCGGCCGCCGGCGGACTGGCGGGCAATGCCTATGCCTACCACAACAAAGAAATGAACCGCAAAGACGAAGAGATCGAACGCGGACGCCGCTACCGAGAATGGCGCGAAAGCCGCCGCCGCGACCGGTATGACGACCGTGCGGGCTTCCGTCCGCACCGCCACCGCCATCACGATTTCCGCCACGGTTGGGACTGAGCGGACGGACATTCCCGCCGCTATCGCCAAAGGCCGTCTGAAACCCGTTTTCAGACGGCCTTCAGCCTGTCCGGGCGGCGTTTCAGACGGCCCCATCACGCCGCGCGATAAAGCGGCCATGTGATTACCACCTCGTCCGTGGCGGGCTTGAAGGTTTACCCCGGCGCGGCGGTGTATTGCGGCACCAAATGGGCGGTACGCGCGATTATGGAAGCCCTGCGCATGGAATCGGCGCAAGCGGGCACGCACATCCGCACCGCCACAATCTGCCCCGCCGCCGTTCAGTCCGAGCTGGTGAGCCACATCACCGACGAGGGCACGTCCAAAGGCTACCGCGAGCTGTACGACAACTACGAAATCCCCGCCGAGCGCGTGGCCAATGTCGTAGCCTTTGCCCTGTCGCAACCCGATGACACCAACGTGAGCGAGTTCACCATCGGCCCGACTACGCAGCCGTGGTAAGCAAGATGTCGGGCATAAATGCCCGACCTACCGCTTGGGTGGTTTTCAGGCTGCCTGCCCGCATCATGTGACGGCAGCCTGAAAGCCCGAAGGCCGTCTGAAACCCTTTCAGACGGCCTTATAGAAGCAATGCCCCGCTTCCCAACCCAAAAGCCGACTATAAACACTGTTAAAAAACGAATTTACATCCGCCGGATTCTGTTTCTAATTCTGCTGCTGGCCGCTTTTCGGCTGGGCATGGCGGTGCAGGCATGGCTCTACGACGATCTGTGCCTGGACTTGGGCGGCGGTGCAAACCATCCCGACGCGGGCGTGTCTTTTCCCATCTGCGTGCTCGATTTCGAAACCTACCGCGAACGGCATGCGAGATAAGGCCGTCTGAAAAGCAAAGGTATAGTGAGCCAAAATAAAAAATCTACGGCGTTGCTGCGCCTTAGCTCACAGAGGGCGGTTTTCTACGGCATTGGAAATGCCAAGAAAACCTGCCCCGTACTACCTGTACTGTCTGCGGCTTGCTGCCTTGTATCTTTTTTATTTTGATTCACTATATCAACGGAATCACAACACGAAGAGGCCGTCTGAAAATCCCAAATCGGGTTTTCAGACGGCCTCTTTGCCGTTCGGACGCGGTTTACTGCCCGGCCACGGTCATTTTGTCTATCAGTATCGAGCCGACTTTGTGCGAGGAGCGGCGCAGGGCGTCGTCGGCCACGCCCGCAATACCAAGCAGCATATCCTGCAAGCGTCCGGCGACGGTGATTTCTTCGACGGGATATTGGATAACGCCGTTTTCCACCCAGAAGCCTGCCGCGCCGCGCGAATAGTCGCCGGTGAGCATATTGACGCCCTGCCCCATCAATTCGGTGACGAGCAGGCCGCTGCCCATCTGGCGCAGCAGGTCGGCCTGTGTCGGGCAGGTGGCGTTCAGAATCAGGTTGTGCGCGCCGCCCGCGTTGCCCGTGGTCTGCATACCGAGTTTGCGCGCACTGTACGACGATAAAAAATAGCCCTGCACGACGCCGTTTTCGATAACGAAACGCGGGTGCGTGGCGACGCCTTCGCTGTCGAACCAGCTGCTGCCCCAGGCGCGGGGAATATGCGGCTCTTCGCGCAGGCTGAGGAATTCGGGCAGGATTTTTTTGCCGATGCTGTCGACGAGAAAGCTGCTCTGGCGGTAGAGCGCGCCGCCGGAGAGGCCGCCGACGATGTGGCCGATGAGGCCGGCGGAGACGGTGGCGTCGAAGAGGACGGGGACGCTGCCGGTGGGCAGGCTGCCGGCGTTCAGACGGCGTACGGTGCGTTCGGCGGCGGTGCGGCCGATGTTTTCCATGCTGTCGAGTTCTTCTTTGCTGCGGGCGAGGTCGTACCAGTAGTCGCGCTGCATGGCGCCGTCGGCGTCGGCGGCAACGACGCTGCACGAAACGCTGTGGCGCGTGCCGCGTTCGTGTTGCAGAAAGCCGTGGCTGTTGCCGTAGGCAAACTGGTAGTGCGAGGTCTGGATGCCCGCGCCTTCGGAATTGTTGATGCGCGGGTCGGCGTCGAGGGCGGCGGCTTCGCAGCGGCGGGCGAGTTCGGCGGCTTCTTCGGCGGACAAGTCCCACGGATGGAATTTGTCGAGATCGCCGAAGCGGGTGGCCATCAGACCGGCGTCGGCGAGGCCGGCGCAATCGTCCTGCGCGGTGTAGCGGGCGATGTCGAGGGCAGCCTGAACGGTTTCTTCTATGGCGCGGCGGGAGAAGTCGGCGGTGCTGGCGCGGCCTTTGCTTTGCCCGAGATAGACGGTGATGTCGAGGGATTTGTCCTGCTGGTGCTCGATCTGCTCGATTTCCTGCAAACGCACCTGGACGCTCTGGCCGAGCGATTCGCTCAAATCGGCTTCGGCGGCGCTTGCGCCCCTGCGTTTGGCGGCATCGAGGGCGAAGGCGCACAAATCCGTCAGTTCCTGCGGCGTGTGGTTGAACATAAAATGCTCCGTGGTAGGGTTTTCAGACGGCATTTTACCCGTTTTTGTGCGAAGGCAAGCCGCATTGCTGCTAAAATGCCGCCTCTTGACGGCAACCAGATAGCGAAACAGAAAATGAGCGCCAGCGACAACGAAGAATGGGTAAGCAAAACCCAAATGAAAAAGCGCATGAACGACTTGCAGGATTTAGGCATGGAGCTTACCCGCCTGTCGGCCGAAACGCTGAAAAAACTGCCCCTGTCGGAAGAACTCGCGCAGGCCGTGCGCGACTACAAAAAAATCACCTCCAACGGCGCGCTCAAACGGCAGACGCAGTTTATCGGCCGCCTGATGCGCGACACCGACCCCGAACCCATCCGCGAATTCCTCGCCCGCCTCAAAGGAGAAAACCGCGCGCACAACGCCTTTTTGCAGCGCGTGGAAAACATGCGCGAACGCCTGCTCGACAACGACGAAGCGTTTACCGAATTTGCCGCCGCCCACCCGCAGGCCGACCTCTCCGCGCTGCGCACCCTCATCCGCAACGCGCGCAAAGAAAAAGAGCAGAACAAGCCGCCGAAAAACTTCCGCGCCCTCTACCAGGCCGTGAAAGCCGAAATGGAAGCCGCCGAATCGGGCGGCGCGGCAGACGAATAAACCGTTTTCAGACGGCCTCACCCCCTGAAAGGAAACCCATGTTCCCCCACCCAGACGACGAAGAATACAACCGCTTCATCCGTGCCGCCCTCGGCAGCCGCACCCTCTACACCCTGGTCTCCCCCGAAGACGACGTTGCCGAATGCCCGTCGGCCGAATACGAAGAAGACGACGGCGAACCCGTGCCCGTCTTCTGCGTCTGGCACGACCGCGCCCAAGCCGAAGCCTGCATCGCCGAAGAATGGGCGGATCACGAAGTCGACGAGCTGCCGCTGGACTTTTTCCTGCACGAATGGCTGGTGGGCATGGATCAGGACGCCGTGCTCTTGGGCATCGACTTCGACCCGCAGCTCTACGGCCTGGAAATCGAACCCGTCGAAGTGCTGGCCGACATCCTCGATGCCGCCGAACAGATGCAGTGCACCGAAATGATCGACGGCTACGGCGAACTGATGAACTACCGCCTCGAATGGGAACGCGAAATGGCGGGGCAAAAACGCCTCAACTGAACGCTGCCCCGCATCAGGCCGTCTGAAAACCCGCTTTTCCGTTTTCAGACGGCCTTTTCACCCCCTCCTCTGCGACCGCACGGGAGAAGGAGCGCAGCTTCCGCCGTTTCAGACGGCCTCAAAAGACAGTCTGAAACCCGAAAGGCCGTCTGAAAGTGAAGTTGCAACGAAGTCAAAACCCGTTTCCCCGTTTTCAGACGGCCTGACGCTTCCCATACCGCCCGCGCCGCCTTTTCAGACGGCCGCCAACCGCACAGGCAAACAGACACCACGGAGAACCCTCATGCGGAAAATCTTCTCATGGCACACCGTGCGCGAATCCCGCGCCTTCGGTTTCGCCTCCTTCCTCTACCGCCGCTTCGACGAAGTGGACGTGCCGCAAGTGTCGGCCAGCCTCACCTTCACCACCCTGCTCGCCCTCGTGCCCGTGCTGACCGTCGTCCTGTCCGTACTCTCGGCCTTCCCGATGTACGACCGCCTGTCCGCCTCCGTGCTCGGCTTTATCGACGGCAACCTCGTGCCGCAGGGCGCGGACGTCGTGCGCGAATACCTCGCGCGCTTCCAAAGCAACGCCGCCAAACTCACCGCCATCGGCATCGCCTTCCTCGTCGTCACCTCCGTCCTCCTCATCCGCACCATCGACCAAACCTTCAACCGCATCTGGCAGGTCAAAAACCTGCGCCCGCTGTGGATGCAGTTTCTCGTCTACTGGATGCTGCTCACCTTCGCCCCGCTCACCGTCGGCGCGGCCTTCTCCGTTTGGGAACTTCTGCTCTCGCACAGCAGCCTCGCCGCCCTGCCCGCCTGGCTTTCAGACGGTCTCAAAACCGCCGGCTCCCTCGCCCTCGACACCGCTGCCCTCTGGCTGCTCTACCGTCTCGTGCCCAACCGCTACGTCCCCGCCCGCCACGCCCTCATCGGCGCCGCCCTCACCGCCGTCCTCCTCGATCTGCTGCGGCGCGGCTTCGCCTGGTACATCGGCACCTTCAACAGCTACACCCTCATCTACGGCGCCTTCGCCGCCGTGCCCGTCTTCCTCATGTGGCTCAACCTGCTGTGGATGCTCCTGCTGGGCGGCGCCGTCTTCACCTCCTCCCTGTCCTACTGGCAGGGCGACGCCTTCCGCCGCAGCTTCGGCGCGCGCGGCCGCTTCGGCGCGCGCGGCCGCTTCGACGACGTATTAAAAATCCTCCTGCTGCTCAACCGCGCCCAAAACAGCGGACAAACCCTGCGCATCCAAGACTTCCGCCGCCACATCGACATGGGCTACGACGAATTGGGCGACCTGCTCGACAAACTCGCACGGCACGGCTACATCTACAACGGCAACCTCGGCTGGGTACTCAAAACCACAGCCTCCAACATCCGCCTCGAAGAACTCTTCCAACTCTTCGTCTACCGCCCCGCCGCCGACCCCGGCGACTCCGTCGGCCAGGCCGTCTCGCAAATCATGACCCCCGGCCTCGAAAGCATGAACCTCTCGCTCGAAGCATTCGACCGCCGCACCCGGCCGCCGCAGGAGGCCGTCTGAAACACACCAAGCCGCCCGCACGCTTTCAGACGGCCTCCCGCTTCCTACCGCTTAAAAAAATTCCGCAACCGAATATCGGGCAAAACACTTGTTTACCTGTTACCGTTTTATGATGGCGCCCCGCCAAACCGATGATTTTAAGCAAATAGCATCGGAAGGCCGCATTAATGAAAGTATGGAAGCAGTATGACCTTTTCCCACACCGAAACCGCCAAACAACTCACCGTCCTCGCAGAAAACCTGCCCGATTTCCCCCTCGACCGCACCCTCACCTTCCGCATGGTGCGCCTCGCCGCCGAACACCTCGGCACCAACCTCAACCAATGCCTCAAAGCCGAAGGCATCACCGAAAACCTCTGGTTCGCCCTGCTCTCGCTCTACGCCGCGCCCAACCGCGAAACCCTGCCCTCGCGCCTGAGCGACCTGCTCTGCCTCACCCGCACCAGCGCCACCCGCCTGTCCGACGACATGGTCGCACGCGGCTGGGTCGAACGCGGCGGCAACGCCCAAGACCGCCGCCAAACCGTCCTGAAACTCACCGAAGAAGGCGAAGCGTTCATCCACCGCATGCAGCCGCAAATCACCGAAAAACGCAACCCGATCTGGGCAGGCTTCGACGAAGCCGACCACCGCAAACTGCAACGCCTGCTCGGCAAACTGCTCGACAACCTGGAAAGCGAAAGCGCCGAAACGCAGGAAGGACAGGAAGAAGCGGAAAACTAAACCCCACCGCAGCAACACAGAGGCCGTCTGAAACCCGATTCAGACGGCCTCCGCCGTTTTGCACACCCACACAGGCAGGCGCCGCGCGGACGCAGAAAGGCCGTCTGAAACGCACCTCCCGTTTCAGACGGCCTTTCCTTTCAGACGGCCTTTTCCATCAACTTATCCGCCGCCGCGCTGCCCAATCTTTGCCGCAGCAGCGCTACGGCCGCCCCGTCCGCGTGTCCGTTCGCCCGTGCCGCCGACAGAATCATCACCGCGTCGAGCCAGCCGCCCGCATCGACGGGAAGCTGTGTCAGACATCCGTCGTCGCAGCCGCAACGCCAGATGCGGCCGGTGTTCCGGTGGAAACACCACAGGCCGCCGTCGTCCGGGCTTTCGCCGAAGGCAAGCAGCCCGTCGGCCTGCATGCGGATTGCGTCGGCTTCGGCGGCGGGCAGTTCCGCCCAAATACCGTCCAACCAAAAACAAGCATCGGCCAACGGCTCGATAAGCTCGGGCGTATAAATTGTCCAAGCCGGATACTGCACGCCGATATGTTCGTAATAGGCACGCAGCACGGGCGGCAGCGGGCAGCCGATACGCCGTTCGCAGTCAGCCAAATCGGCGCGGGAAACGGGGAAAAACGGACGATCGCCTCCCCACAAATCCAAGTAGGCGCGAACGCACTGCGCCCACCAGGCCAAACGCGCCGCCTCGTCGGGCAGCGGCGGCAGAGTCAGGGGCGCGGGATGGTGCTGCGTTTGCGCCGTCGGCATTTCAGGCGGCGGCACAAAATAGGCAGACAGCGCGGCCTGCCATTGCCTGTCGCCGGCAGCGGCGGGCAGGGCTTGCGCGATACGGGCGAATACGGGCACGGACAGCCATGCGCGGTAAGCAAAGCGCGCGCGCTCGTCGGCAGCTTGGACGATAAAACGGGCTTGGGGAGAAAACAGGGCGGAAAACGCCCCGTGCGGGACGGGATGGATAAGGACGGCAACCGTTTCCGGAATCAGGATCAGGCCGTTGCGCGGCATCTCGGGCAGCGCGGCGGCAAGGTCTTGCAGGGTATGGAACAGCCGCATCAGGGGCTTTCAGACGGCCTTGGGCTTTCGCCGCTGCGCCATATTCTTGCCGATGCGCGTCAGCTCGTCGGCGGGAATGTGCGTTTTGCCCAGCTCGAACAAGCCTTCTTCCAAAACCAGATGCACGGCGTAGCCGTCGACGAAGGCTTGGAAGGCGGCGGCATCGGGGCGGTAGTGTTCGTCGGCTTCCAGCTTGGCAAACTCGTCGGCCACCGCCGCCCAGTTGGCGTGCAGGACAACGTGCTGGCGCAGCAGCTCGTCCACGTCGGCCTGCGCCTGCGGCGCGTAACGCAGCAGCAGCGGGAAATAGTCGAGTTCTTCGTCTTCGTGGTGCAGCGGCGCGGCAACGTCGAAATACTGCGCAATCTGGCGGATGGTACGCAAGACGATGTCGTTGCGGCCGTTTTCGGCGATATAGCCGTCGAGCATGCCGACCTGTTCGCAGAAGCGGCGGACTTTGCCGTGGCAGGCGTAGAGCATTTCTATCGGTTCGTCGAAAGTGACGCTGCGGGTGTTGAAAAGGTTCATGTCTGTCGTCCGTTGCGGCCGTCCGGACAGTCTTTGGCTGCCAATCTTATGCTGGCGGCGGCGTTTTCAGACGGCCTGAATCTTTGGTTTGCGAAAGGCGCGGAGTATACGCCCTTCCGTGTGCCGCAAAAACAAAAACGGCCTGCTTGCGTGCAGGCCGTCTGAAAATGCGCGGGTTTATTTCAAAGTGATGTGGCCGAGCATTTGCGCGGAGTGGGCGGGGAAAGAGCAGTAGAACTCGTATTTGCCGCCGTCGGCGAATTTGCTTGTGTCGACAGTGACGCTGGTTTCTTCGCCGCCGCCGATCAGTTTGGTGTGCGCAATCACGCGCGTATCGCCTGCTTTGACGTAATCGCCGTCGGCACCTGCGCCCGCGCCGTCTTTAATCACGGCCTGGGTGTCTTCGGCTTTGGAAATCACAATGTTGTGACCCATTGCGGTTTTCGGCATTTTGCCGGTGTGTTTCAGGGTGACTTTGAACTCTTTGCAGTTGGTTTTGTCGATAACCAGCTCTTTGGTGTTGAAGTTCATCATGTCGTCTGATTCCACCACGGTTTCGCACGCGCCGGCTGCGGCGGCAGGAGCTTCGGCGGATGCTGCGGGCGCGGCTTCGGAAGCGGCAGGCGCGGCGGGTTCGGCTTCGGAGGCGGCAGACGCGGGCGCGGCTTCGGCAGAAGCGGCAGGCGGCGCGGCGGGGGTTTCGGCCGGTTTGTTGTCGCCACACGCGCTCAGCGCCAGTGCGGCTGCGGAAATCAGTGCTAAGTATGCCTTCATGTTTCATCTCCTGATGATGTTAAAAAATAAGTCGGGGAAACAAAGGTCTGACTCTTGCTCCCGTTCCGCCTGCGGCCTCTGCGGCGCGGGCGTCAGAGGCGGAATCTACCACAAAACCCCGACGAAAGATAATTATTTTTGATATTTGCCGGCCAATCGGCGAAGAGCGGCGGCCAGTTGCGGATGGTGTTGCAGCTGCTCGGCGCTGCGGCGGAAACTTTCGGCGGCGGCGGCGCTCAGGCGCAGGCTGTTTTCTTTCGGCGGCGCGGCGGGCTTGGGCACGGTTTTGACGCGCACGCTTTGTATCAGATCGCTGTACTGCTGCAAGCGCGGCAGCAGGGCGGGGGCGATCATTTTCAGGCGCGAGGCGGCCATGTTGTTGGCGGCCAGCAGCACCAGCGCGCCCTCTTCGATGCAGGCCGTCTGAACGTGCGGATGCAGGTTGGCGGGCAGCTCCTGTTTCACGATGTTATCGAGCTGCCGCCACGCTTTGGCGCTTTGCAGGAGAAATTGCAGCTGCGGGTCGGCGTCGGAGCGGCGGCCGCTGCGTTTGCCGATTTGTTCCAAATCCATTTTCAGACGGCCTCCTGCGGCCTCTCGCCGCTTTGTTTTGCTGCCGCCGCGCCTTGGTTGGCCAAGGCGTCGGCACGTTCGTTTTCAGGATGTCCGGCATGGCCTTTGACCCATGTCCAGACGACGTCGTGTTCGGCGACGAGGCGGTCGAGTTCGCGCCACAGGTCTTCGTTTTTCACCGGCTGCTTGGCCGACGTTTTCCAGCCGTTTTTCTTCCAGCCGCGTATCCAGCTTTCCATGCCGTTTTTGACATATTGCGAGTCGGTGCAGATTTCGACGCGGCTTTTGCGTTTGAGGGCTTTGAGCCCTTCGATGACGGCGGTGAGCTCCATGCGGTTGTTGGTGGTGTCGCGCGCACCGCCGCTGAGTTCTTTTTCATGGCGGCCGTAGCGCAGTAGTGCGCCCCAGCCGCCCGTGCCGGGATTGCCTTTGCAGGCGCCGTCGGTGTAGAGGTAAACGGTTTGTTCCATGTCGGTATACCCTGTTTTGCAGCGGCGGATTATAGCAGGCCGTCTGAAAAGCGGTTTTCAGACGGCCTCCGGGGTTCAATCGGGCAGCAGTTTGCCGGGGTTCATGATGTTGTGCGGGTCGAAGGCGGCTTTGACGGCGCCCATCAGCCGCAGTTCGGCCGCGCTGCGCACGCGGGGCAGCCAGTGGCGTTTGACGATGCCGACGCCGTGTTCGGCGGCTATCGTGCCGCCGCAGGCGATGACGTGTTCGTAAACGACGGTGTTGACGGCGTCTTCATAGGCATAGGCATCGTTGTTTGTCGCGGCGGGCAGGAAGGTGTTGTAGTGCAGGCTGCCGTCGCCGAGGTGGCCGAAGAGAACGATGTCGATGCCCGCGAACGTTTGGCGCAGCGCGGCACCGCAGCTGCCGACAAATTCGGAAACGCGCTCTATGGGCAGGGCGATGTCGTGTTTGATGCTGACGCCGAGGCTGCGTTGGGCGGCGGAGATGTTTTCGCGCAGCGTCCACAGGGTTTGCCTTTCGCTTGCGGATTGGGCAAGGATGCTGTTGTCAAAGCCGTGTTGCAGCAGGTATTCGGCAAGCAGGCCGCCGAGGTCGTCGCGCGGTTCGGCGTCGGCCAGTTCGAGCAGGACGTGCCAGGGGGCGGAAACGGGGGCGGCGCTGCGGCTGTAGGCTGCGGAGAGTTCGAGGGCGCGGCTGCCGACGAGTTCGAAACTGGTGAGCCGCTCGCCGAAGCGTTGTTGCACGAGGGCGAGGAGTCCGACGGCACGATCGATGCTGTCGGCGCCGACCCAGGCGGTTTCGTAAGTTTGCGGCAGGGGGAAGAGTTTGAGGGTGGCAGCGGTGATGACGGCAAGCGTGCCTTCGCTGCCGATAAGGAGCTGGCGCAGGTCGTAGCCGGTGGTGTTTTTGTGCAGAGGGACGAGTTGGGAGACGAGTCCGCCGTCGGGCAGGACGGCTTCGATGCCGAGGACGAGGTCGCGCATGGTACCGTAGCGCAAGACGTTGAGGCCGCCGGCGTTGCAGGCGATGTTGCCGCCGATCTGGCACGAGCCTTCGCTGGCGAGGCTGAGGGGAAACAGCCGCCCCGCAGCGGCGGAGGCCTGTTGGACGTTTTGTAGGATGCAGCCCGCTTCGACGGTGACGGCGTTGTCGGCGGCGCTGATGCTGCGGATGCGGTTCAGACGGCCTAAGTTGAGCAGAACGCCGCCCTGCGGCACGGCCGCGCCGCACAGGCCGGTGTTGCCGCCCTGCGGGGTGACGGGAATGCGGCTTGCAAAACAGTAGCGCATGATGTTCTGTACGGATTCTGTGTTTCGCGGCCGCAGTACCAATGCGGCTTTCCCCGTGTAGCGGCGGCGCTGGTCGGTGAGCAGGGCGTCGGCGTCGCGCAGGATTTCGTCTTCGTGCAAGAGGGCGGCCAGTTCGCTGAGGTCGGCGGGCATAATCGTTTCCAAGGCTGTCGGGCAAAGCGGCGGATTATATAGCGGGACGCAATGGCACGCCTACCGCACGCCGTTCCGATTCGTGCCGCTGTTTTCAGAACAAAGGCACAAAGGCCGTCTGAACGTTTCAGACGGCCTTTGTGCCATGCAAAAAAGAGCGCCGAAGCGCTCTGTCGCAAAGGGGAAATCCCGATTATTTGCTGGCAGCAGCTTCGGAAGCGGCAGCTTCAACAGCAGATGCGGCAGCTTCGGTTGCGGAAGCGGCAGCTTCGGTAGCAGATGCAGCGGCTTCAGTAGCGGAAGCAGCAGCAGTTTCAGCCATGGAAGCGGCAGAAGCGGCGGCTTCGGAAGCAGCAGAAGCGGCAGCGTTAACGGCAGAAGCGGCGTTGTTTGCAGCGTTATCGCCGCAGGCGGCCAAGAACAGGGACATCAGGGTAGCGGCCAAAAGAGATTTTTTCATTTTTAAAACACCTATTGCAAAAGATAAATTAACCAAAAACATCAGCAAATAATAACGCCCTGCAACAGCGCTGCCGTTGCGGGCTTTTGCGGATTTATGCTGAACGGTCGCCATTATGCCTATCAGACCGTGCAAAATCAATCATACTTTGATTTGCGTCACATTCGGCGCCATGCAGGCGGGATAGTATCTGCCGTTTTCCGTCGGCGCGGCAGAGTATCGCGGCGGCCGTACAGGCGAAACGGCATTTTCCGTTTCGTTTCCATAAAACCGTTTATAAACAGTCTGTTTGGTTTCCCATACCGCTTCCTATCCCGTCCGCCGCCCTCCTCCGCCCCGTCTTTGCGTTTTCCGGTAGCAAAAACGCAACAATATCCGCACTTCCGCCCTCGGAACACATCGGGGCATACCGCAAAAGCGCGCCGAAATAAACCGTCTGCGCCTGCGGCTTGATGATACAATGCACGCCTTTACAACCTGTTCCGAAAGACAGCCATGATTAAAAAAGACACCGTTGTCGGCCTGCATTACCAAATGTTCGACGCCAACGACCAGCTCATCGACGAAACGCAGCAGCCTATCGTTTATCTGCACGGCGGCTACGACGGCATTTTCCCGCTGGTGGAAGAAGCCCTGCACGAGAAAAACATCGGCGACGAGGTAGACGTTGTGCTCCAGCCCGACGACGCGTTCGGCGAGCAGGATCCCGAGCTGATCCGCATCGAACCGGCCGACGCCTTCCCCGCCGAAGTAAAGCCCGGCATGATGTTTGAAGCCGACATGCCCGACGGCGACGTGGTTATCTTCCGCGTGACCGACGTGGCCGAGGGCAAAGTAGTGGTGGACGGCAACCATCCGCTGGCCGGCATGAAAATCCGCTTCAAAGCGAAAGTGGACAGCATCCGCGAAGCCACAAAAGAAGAAACCGAGCACGGCCACGTCCACGGCCCGCACGGCCACCATCACTGAGTACCGACCCAACAGAGAGGCCGTCTGAAAAATTTCAGACGGCCTCTTCTTTAATATATGCCGCCCGCTACGCCGCGTCTTTTTCAGACGGCCTCAGGCGGCATCAGCCTTTGCAGCAGCTTTATGCCTGAGTGATTTCACGCATTTCGCCGCCCAACGCGTCCAATTCCCGCAACACCTCTTCCCAAGCCCGGTCAATCAGCCCGCAGGCCTCACCTTCGGCTTTGAGGCCGAACTCGATATGTGGCGCAATGCGGCTGCCGTCGGCTTCGGTGCGGCCGACGCTGGGCAGGCTGTATGTACGAATGCCCGCGTAATCGCGTTCGATGCGCTCCATCAGCGGCGTGATGCGCGATTCGGGCAGGCCGAATATCCAAATACCGCGCCCGTCGCTGCGGAGGCGGTGGAAACGGTCGGCGTAGCGGTTTTCCAGCACCCATTCGGCCATCGGGTGCGCCATCACGGGGAAACCGGGCAGGAAATAATGTTCGCGGATGGAAAATCCGGCGATATTGTTGAAACTGTTGGGGATGATGTCCGCGCCCTGCGGGAAGTCGGCCATTTTCAGACGTTGGCGGTGTTCGGGCGAATCGAGGCTTTCGCCGCGTTTGGCGGTCACGCCTGCAATCAATGCGGCGGCTTCGGGATGGCACACCAGCAGCAGGCCGAGGGCTTCGGCGGCAGCCTGGCGGGTGTGGTCGTCGGGCGTCGAACCGATGCCGCCGGTGACAAAGGCGGGCAGGCCGTCTGAAAAGCTGCGGGAGAGCTGCCTTACCAGCAGGACGCGTTCGTCGGGCAGGTATTGCACCTGATTGAGCTTAAGGCCGCGCGTTTCGAGCAGATTTTTGAAAAAGGGGAAATGTTTGTCTTGGCGGCTGCCGTGCAGAATTTCGTCGCCGATGATGATGAGGTTGAAGCGGTTCATATTGAGGCCGTCTGAAAAAGCGGTAATGATTGATATAGTGGCAGGCCGTCTGAAACAAAAAAGACTGCCGATAAGCAGTCTTTTTCAGGTTTCGGCGGTTTAGCTGCGTTTGAACAGGTTGCCGAATTTGCTGTTGAATTTGTCCACACGGCCGGTGGTGTCGACGATTTTCTGGGTGCCGGTGTAGAAGGGGTGGCAGTTGGAGCAAACCTCGATGTTGAAGTTTTCTTTTTCCATGGTCGACTTGGTCACGAATTTGTTACCGCAGGAGCAGGTAATGTTTACTTCGTGGTAATTGGGGTGAATGCCTTGTTTCATTTGAAATGTCCTTTTTGGTTGGCGGGCATAGGGGTTGTGCCTATGCTTCATGTCGTCCCTTGCGGGAAAGCGGCGGATTGTAGCCGAAGCATGTGTTTTCGGCAAGCAGGCCGTCTGAAAAAGGCGTTGAGGCAAAACAGAATGTTGCGTTTGCTGTGCGCCCTGCTGCCGCTTTCAGACGGCCTCTGCCTATCGGCGCAGCAAACCTAATAATGCGGCGGGATTTCGTCGCGCAGGCTGTAGGACTCGGCTTCGCTGCTGCCGTTTTTGTCTTGCAGGCGGCTGTAGAGCAGTTGCAGTTGCGCCTGTTGCAAATCGAGCGTTTGGCGCATTTGGGCGATGGTGTCGCTTAAGCGGGTAATCAAATCGTCCTGCAAGGCCGTCTGAATTTCCAGCTCGGTGATGCGGTGTTCCAAGTCGTTTTCGTTCATTTACAGCACCATGGCGGCAATCCAGCCGGCGACGGTCAGCGGGATGTTGTAGTGGATAAAAGTGGGGATAACCGAGTCACGGATGTGGTCGTGCTGGCCGTCGGCGTTCAAGCCCATGGTGGGGCCGAGCGTCGAGTCGGAGGCGGGCGAACCGGCATCGCCCAGCGCGCCTGCGGTGCCGACAATCGCTACGGTTGCCAGCGGTGAGAAGCCGAGGCTGATGCACAGCGGCACATAAATCGCGGTGATAATCGGCAGGGTGGAAAACGACGAACCGATGCCCATTGTAACCAGCAGGCCGACCAAGAGCATCGCCAGCGCGGCCATGCCTTTGCTGCCGCCGAACATCTGCATACTGCCGTCAACCAGCGGCTGAATGTGGCCGGTGGCCTGCATCACGGCGGCGAAGCCCTGTGCGGCAATCATGATAAACCCCACCATCGCCATCATTTTGATGCCTTCGCCAAACACATCGTTGGCATCGTGGCGTTTTACCACGCCCAGCGTCATGAATACGGCAAAGCCCACCATCGCGCCGAGCAGGAGCGCGTCTTTATAAACCAACTGGATGGCAAAGCACACGGCAATCGCCACGGCGGCAACAAGACTGCGGTAAGACGAGGGCACGGGCGTGTCGGCGGCGCTTTGGTTGTCGGCCAAATCGATTTCGCTGCTTTGGTACACGCGCGGTTTGCGGAAACGGACAAAGGCGAGCAACAGCCCGGCCACCATGCCCAGCGCGGGGATGGCCATCGCCTGCATCACGTTGATATGTTTGACATTCAGCCCTGCTTTTTCGATGTTGCCCAGCAGGATTTCGTTTAAGAAAATCGCGCCGAAACCATAGGGCAGAAACATATAGGTTGTTACCAAGCCGAACGTAATCACACAGGCAATCAGGCGGCGGTCGACCTGCAAACGGTTAAACACCAGCAAAAGCGGCGGGATAATCATCGGAATAAAAGCGATGTGGATGGGCACGACGTTTTGGCTCATCACACCCATCGCCAAAATCAGCAGCAACAGCGTCCATTTCACCGCGCCCGTACCCGTTTGCGAGCCGCTGCGGTTGAGTTTGCGTACCACCGCGCCCGCCAGCTGCTGCGGCAGGCCGGAGTGGGTAATCGCCATCGCAAACGCGCCGAGCATGGCGTATGAAAGCGCGATTTTCGCGCCGCCGGCCAAACCGGTTTGGAACACGGTGATGATGCCTTCGTGCACCACTTTGCCGTCTGCCGCCACGTCGGAAAGCGGCATACCGGCCAGCAGGCCGCCGACAAACGCACCGATGGTGAGGCTCAACACAACGTGTACGCGCAAAAGCGACAGCGCGAGCATCACAATTACGGCAATCACAACAGCATTCATGGTTTTCTCCTTCTCAGACGGCCGTCTGAAAAAACAGCAATTCCTGCCACCGCTTCGGCAGTGCGGCAGAACTTGTTTGCAGACGGCCTGAATTGTCAACATTTTGCAAATATTAACATAACAATATTGGCGGCAACAACATGAAGCCGTCCGAATGTGGGATTCGGCAGGCAGCGGCCGCCTGAAAACCGTAAAAAACCGCATAAAGCCATCGGCTTTATGCGGTTTTGGCGAAACCGGATTATTTCAGCTTGGTTTCTTTGTACATAACGTGTTTGCGGGCAACGGGATCAAATTTTTTGATTTCCAGTTTGCCGGGCATGGTACGTTTGTTTTTGGTTGTGGTGTAGAAGTGACCGGTGCCGGCACTTGATTCCAGTTTGATTTTATCGCGCATAGCAGTAATTCCTTAATCGAAAATCTTCAAAATCAAGCTTCGCCGCGCGCGCGCAGATCGGCCAGAACGGCATCGATGCCGAGCTTGTCGATGGTGCGCAATGCTGCATTGGATACGCGCAGGCGCACCCAGCGGTTTTCACTCTCAACCCAAAAACGGCGTGTTTGCAAGTTAGGCAAAAAACGGCGTTTGGTCTTATTATTGGCGTGCGACACGTTGTTGCCACTCATCGGGCGTTTTCCGGTCACTTTACAAACTCGTGCCATGGTTTAACTCCAAACTTCTGAAAAAGTAAAACGCGGTTTATACCACAAACCCGCAATCCGCAGCAAGCACACATTTTTTCCGCGCGCCGTTTGCGTCGGGCAAACCGATGAAAATGTGGTTTTTTATCCAATCATCCCCTTCCGCTCCCTCGGTACACATTTTTCAGACGGCCTCATGCAAAACCAGCGGCAGGATTTCGCACCCCTTCTCCGATACGGACAAAAAACCGCCGCGCCCGTCGTGCCAGTCGGGCAAAACGTAGCGCGTAACGGTGCGGCCGCCGCAGGTGTGGCGGTGGACGGCGGGGCGGTGGGTGTGGCCGTGGATCAGGATTTCGGCCTGCGGATGCCGCGACAGGGCTTGGCAGACGCCTTTTTGCGTCACGTCTGAGATGCTGCCCATGCCGATTTCTCGTTTGCGCTTTTTGCTGGCGGCACGCATATCGGCAGCGATTTTCCTGCGCCATTTCTGCGGCAGGGACAGAAGAATTTTCTGCACGGCTTGATTACGCATGATGCGGCGGAAACGTTGGTAGGACGTGTCGTCGGTACACATTTCGTCGCCGTGGGAAATCAGGCAGGTTTTGCCGTAAAGCACCAATTCTTCCGTCTCGGGCAGCAGAGTCATGCCTGCGGAGGCGGCGTATTTTTTGCCGAGCAGGAAATCGCGGTTGCCGCAGATGAAATAAACGGGCGTATGGGCGGAAAAGGCTTTCAGCGCCGCCGCCGCGTCCTGCGCCGCCTTGTCCGGCATATCGTCGCCCAGCCAGGCTTCAAACAGGTCGCCCAATATATAGAGCGCGTCGGTATCGTTTTCCCAGCCGCGCAGCGCCTGCGCGAACAGGCGGTTGAGGTCGGGCGTGTCGTCGGATAGGTGGAGGTCGGCGATGAAAACGGTGCGGCGCATGAGGTGGTTTGTCGGACAAAACGGCGGCGATTATATAGCGGAACGGCTTGGCGCGCCTGCGGCGGAGGCCGTCTGAAAGCGCAGCCCCAACAAAATTCAAACAGAGGCAACGGATGCGGAAAGGCCGTCTGAATGTTTCAGACGGCCTTTTCGGTTGCTGCGGCAGCAAGATTAGTTGAACAAGTCGTTCACTTTGTCTTCCACCTTGTCCCAAAACGATTTTTTGCGCGGGGTCTGGCTGCGGTCGAGGCCGGTGGAGATTTTTTCAAATTCTTCCAGCAGCTCTTTTTGGCGGTCGGTGAGATTGACCGGGGTTTCGACGACAACGTGGCAGTAGAGGTCGCCGACAGCGCCCGAACGCAGGGATTTGATGCCTTTGCCTTTGACGCGCATACGGCGGCCGGTTTGCGTTTCTTTGGGGATGGTGAGTTTGACTTTGCCTTCAAGGGTGGGCACTTCCACTTCGCCGCCGAGTGCGGCAACGGTGAAGCTGACGGGCAGTTCGCAATGCAGGTCGACGCCGTCGCGCTCGAAGATTTTGTGCTGTTTCACATGGACGGCAACGTAGAGATCGCCTGCGGGTGCGCCGTTGCGGCCGGGTTCGCCTTCGCCGGAGAGGCGGATGCGCTGGCCGTCGTCGATACCGGCGGGGATGTTGACTTCGACGGTTTTGCTCGCTTTCACACGGCCTTCGCCGCGGCATTTGACGCAGGGGTCTTTGATTTCTTTGCCGCTGCCGTGGCAGGCGGGGCAGGTTTGCTGCATTTGGAAGATGGCCTGACGGATGTGGACGGTGCCCGTGCCGCGGCAGGTGGAGCAGGTGGTGGCCGACGTGCCGGGTTTGGCGCCGCTGCCGTGGCAGACGTCGCAGTCTTCGTAGGTCGGTATGGTGAAGCGTTTTTTCACGCCCTGCGCCGCTTCTTCGAGGCTGATTTGTACGTCGTACTGCAAATCCGCACCCTGGTAGCTCTGCTGGCGCGAGGCTCCGCCTCCGCCGCCGAACATCTGGCTGAAAATGTCGCTGAAATCGAAGCCCTGTGCGCCGCCGAAGCCGCCCGCGCCCTGCTCGAAAGCGGCGTGGCCGTATTGGTCGTACATGGCGCGTTTTTCTTTGTCGGACAAGGTGTCGTAGGCTTTTTGCACTTCTTTGAATTTTTCTTCGGCCGCTTTGTCGCCGGGGTTGCGGTCGGGATGGTATTTCATCGCCAGCTTGCGGTAGGCTTTTTTGATTTCGTCGTCGGTGGCGCTGCGGGCGACGCCGAGTGTTTCGTAAAAATCGCGGTTGCTCATGGTTGTGTTTTTGCGGGTAGTTTGGAACGGCGCGGTAGGTATGGGCGGCCGTCTGAAAATTAAAGCAGGCCGTCTGAAAATTGTCGCTGCTCGCGGCGGCATTGCGTTTTCAGACGGCCTCTGCGGGTTTGACGTGTGTTTTAACGGCTGTGGTCTTCGATGCGGCGGTTTGCACCGTTTTCAGACGGCCTGCCGTCCACCGTGTGGAAATCGCCTTCGATAATGTCGTCGTCCGCACCGCCGCGCCGCGTTTGGCCGAAGCCGCCGAACGGCGCCGCACCCTGCGCCTGCTCGACGGGCGCGCCGCCTTTGAAGGGCAGCATCAGCAGCATGGCCAGCACGGTGGACACAAAACCCGGGCTGATGAGCAGCATCCCGGCTACGGCATAGCGCACCGGCCACAAAAGCTGGTAGACCGACACTTTGCCGCCGCCGCGCACGGCAGCCGCCGCCAGCAATACGCCCGACAGCCCCATGCGCCGCAGCATGAACACGCCCGCCATCGCGCTGAGCGCCATCAGCAAGATGGCGGGCGCCGCGCCGATTCTGCCCGCCACTTGGGCGATCGACAGAATTTCCAGCACGATGAAAACAAGAAAACCGATACCGGCGTTCCGCATAGTTTGTCCTTTGTAATGAGTGGTTGCGAGAGCGGAACATACAGACAAAAGCGGCGATTTCAACGCAGAAGCGCGACGATGGGTAGTAAAAAAAAGTAAAGCAGGGCGGCGGCAAACGCGGCGCGGTAGGCCGTCTGAAAGCGCGGCGCAAACGGCATCAGGCAGCGCGGCGCGGCGGCGTACTCGCTCCGTGCCTGCC
Organism: Neisseria sp. KEM232; assembly: GCF_002237445.1. NCBI lineage: Bacteria > Pseudomonadati > Pseudomonadota > Betaproteobacteria > Neisseriales > Neisseriaceae > Neisseria > Neisseria sp. KEM232. The sequence continues at coordinate 1,431,090 of NZ_CP022527.1, read as the reverse complement.
CGCATGCCCTGTTCACGGGCTCGGCGGCTTTTGCTATGCTTTGCGCCATGAAAACACTGCTTCACACCCCGCTCAAAACCTTCTCCGCCGCCGCGCTGCTGCTCCTGCTCGCGGCCTGCGCCTCCCAATCCCCTTCCGACGGCTACTACCGCGTCCGCCCGGGCGATACGCTGCACCGCATCGCCGCCCGCGTCGGCCAGCCGCCCGCCACGCTGGCCAAATGGAACAAACTCAGCGATCCGTCGAAAATCACCGTCGGCCAGATGCTGCGCGTCGGCAAAAACGCCCCGCGCACGTCCGACACCGCCGCAGGCAAAAGCCGCGCCGTGCCGCAGACCAACAAACTTTCCATGCGCCTGCCCAGCACCAATCCCGTCCTCGCACGTTTCGGCGGCGCGAACAAAGGCGTCGATTTCGCAGGCAGCGCGGGCGACCCTGTGAAAGCCGCCGCCGCGGGCAAGGTGCTCTATGCGGGCAACGGCGTGCGCGGCTACGGCAACCTCGTCCTCATCAGCCACGGCGGCGGCGTGCTCACCGCCTACGCCCACAACGACAAACTCTTGGTACAAAAAGGCCAAACCGTGCGCGCGGGCGACACCGTGGCGCTGATGGGCAGCAGTGATGCCGAACGCGTGAAACTGCATTTCGAAGTGCGCGCCGCGGGCAAGGCCGTCAATCCCGAAAACTATCTGCCGCCGCTGCCTGCGTCCGCCGCGCCGACGCCCGTCCCCTTCCCCGTTCCCGCCGCACCGGCGCAAACCGCCGCTGCCGCAGAAACCGCCGTCTCCGCCGAAACGGCAGACCAGCCGCCCGCACCCGCTGCGGAAACGCCCGCGGCAGAGTGAGTTTCCGCAAGAGCTCAAGAGGCCGTCTGAAAGCACGTCCCGCCCGCCGCACCCGCTTTCAGACGGCCTTTTTGCGGCTGTCTTTCCCCCGCCAAATCCGCTAGAATGCGGTTTTTCAAAAAGGAAAAACCATGCGTTACCTGCTCCCCCTCGCCCTCCTCGCCGCCCTGTCCGCCTGCTCTTGGGAAACCTACCAAAACAGCGAAGGCCGCACCGCGCTGCGCCAGAAATACCCCGCCGGAACAGGCGTCACCTATCAGGACGGTACCTACTCGCGCAATATGCGCAACAACCAATACCGTCCCGAACAACACGCCGTCCTGCCCGCCCGCAGCGGTCAGGAACAGGAAGTACGCGGCACGCACTGGGAAAAAATCCGCCCGCAATAAGCCGCCGCGCGGCACAAAGGCCGTCTGAAACCGCTTTTTTCAGACGGCCTTTTCCCGTTTCCCGCCGTTTCAGACAGCCTTCCCGCGAAGGCGGAAACAGCCTCCCTTAATCCGCACAGTCTGCAAAGAGATACCATGAACCGTCCCGACCTCGACATCGTTATCCTCGCCGCCGGCAAAGGCACGCGCATGTATTCCAAAATGCCCAAAGTGCTGCACCGAATCGGCGGCCGCCCCATGCTCGAACGCATCATCGACACCGCCGCCGCGCTCAAGCCCCGCACCATTTGCGCCGTTATCGGCCACGGCAAAGATCAGGTGCTCGACACCGTCAAACGCGATGTCGTCTGGGTCGAACAAACCGAGCAGCTGGGCACCGGCCACGCCGTCAAAACCGCCCTGCCGCACCTCGCCGACACCGGCCGCACCCTCGTACTCGCAGGCGACGTACCCCTCATCGATGCCGCCACACTGGCCGCTTTGGTTGATGCCCCAGGCGACGAAGTCGCCCTCCTGACCGACCTGCCCGACGACCCCACCGGCTACGGCCGCATCGTGCGCAACGAAGCAGGCAAAGTTACCGCCATCGTCGAAGAAAAAGACGCCGACCCCGCACAAAAAATCATCAAAGAAACCAACACCGGCATTCTCGTCTTGCCCAACAAATATCTGGCAGGCTGGCTCAACCGCCTCTCCAGCAACAACGCCCAAGGCGAGTATTACCTCACCGACCTCATCGCCATGGCCGTAGCAGACGGCATCGCCGTATACCCCGTACAAGTGCGCGCCTCCCATCTGGCTGCAGGCGTCAACAACAAAGTCCAGCTTGCCGAACTCGAACGCATCTTCCAAGCCGAGCAGGCCGCCGAATTGCTCAAAGCCGGCCTCACCCTGCGCGACCCCGCCCGCTTCGACTTACGGGGCCGTCTGAAACACGGCCAAGATGTCGTGATAGACGTAAACGTCGTACTCGAAGGCGAAGTCGAACTCGCCGACGGCGTGGAAATCGGCGCAAACTGCGTCATCAAAAACGCCAAAATCGGCGCAGGCACAAAAATCGCCGCCTTCTCCCACCTCGAAGACTGCGAAATCGGCGCATCCGCCCACATCGGCCCCTACGCCCGCCTGCGCCCCAACGCCCGCCTTTCAGACGGCGTACACATCGGCAACTTCGTCGAAGTCAAAAACGCCACCCTCGGCGAAGGCAGCAAAGCCAACCACCTGGCCTACATCGGCGACGCCACCGTCGGCCGCAAAACCAACATCGGCGCAGGCACGATTGTCGCCAACTACGACGGCGTCAACAAACATCACACCGTCATCGGCGACGAAGTCCGCATCGGCTCCAACACCGTACTCGTCGCCCCCGTAACCGTAGCCAGCCGCGCCACCACCGGCGCAGGCAGCGCGATTACCCAAAACTGCCCCGAAGGCAAACTGGCTTTGGCACGCGCCCGCCAAACCATAATCGAAGGCTGGGTGCGCCCCGAAAAAGAACGCAAATAGGGTTTCAGACGGCCTCCGATGCGGGTGCAACGCAGCAAAAGGCCGTCTGAAAGCGCAGCTTCAACGAAGTGAAAAACCCGTTTCCCCCTTTCGCCCCGCGGCCGTCTGAAAGTCAGCGGCGCGGGTTTTACCAACGGAGCAGCCGCTCCAATCTGATACTAAGGAACGATTATGTGCGGTATCGTCGGCGCAGTGCGCGCCAATCATAATGTCGTCGATTTTTTAACAGACGGCCTCAAACGCCTCGAATACCGGGGTTACGACTCCTCCGGCATCGCCGTTTACGCCGAAGGCAAAATCAAGCGCGTGCGCCGCGTCGGCCGCGTGCAGCTGATGGAAGACGCGGCGCGTGAAAAAGGGCTGTTCGGCCACACCGGCATCGGCCACACGCGCTGGGCAACCCACGGCGGCGTAACCGAGCCTAATGCCCACCCCCACATCTCCGGCGGCAACATCGCCGTGGTGCACAACGGCATCATCGAAAACTTCGAAGCCGAGCGCGAACGCCTGCAAGGCTTGGGCTACACCTTTGAATCGCAAACCGATACCGAAGTCATTGCCCACAGCATCAACCACGAATACACGCAAAACGGCGGCGACCTTTTCGCCGCCGTGCAAACCGCCGCCGCGCGTTTTCACGGCGCATACGCCATTGCCGTGATGGCGCAGGATAGGCCGTCTGAAATGGTTGTCGCCCGCATGGGCTGCCCGCTTTTGGTGGCATTGGGCGACGATGAAACCTTTATCGCCTCCGATGTATCGGCCGTGATTGCGTTTACCCGACGCATCGTTTATCTCGAAGACGGCGACATCGCCCAAATCGGTTCAGACGGCATCCGCCGCCTGATTGACAAAACCGGCAACGAGGCCGATCGCAAAGTCAAAGTGTCCGAATTATCGTTGGCCTCGCTGGAGCTTGGCCCCTACAGCCATTTCATGCAAAAAGAAATCCACGAGCAGCCCCGCGCCATCGCCGACACCGCCGAAGTGTTCATCGACGGCGGCTTCGAGCCGGAAAACTTCGGCGCGGCCGCACGCGATGTGTTCGGCAAAATCCGCAGCATCAAAATCCTCGCCTGCGGCACATCCTATTACGCCGCGCTCACCGCCCGCTACTGGCTCGAATCTATCGCCAAAATCCCCACCGATGTCGAAATCGCCAGCGAATACCGCTACCGCGACGTGATTGCCGACCCCGAGCAGCTTGTCGTAACTATCTCGCAATCGGGCGAAACCCTCGACACGATGGAAGCCCTGAAATACGCCCAATCGCTCGGCCAAAGCCACAGCCTGTCGGTGTGCAACGTGATGGAATCCGCCCTGCCGCGCGAAAGCGAATTGGTGCTGTACACCCGCGCCGGCGCGGAAATCGGCGTCGCCTCCACCAAAGCCTTCACCACCCAGCTTGTCGTCTTGTTCGGCCTGGCCGTAACCCTGGGCAAACTGCGCGGCTTCGTGTCCGACGCACAGGCGCGCGGCTATCTCGACGAATTGCGCCAGCTCCCCAGCAGCATCCAGCACGCGCTCAACCTCGAGCCGCAAATCGCCGCTTGGGCGCAAAAGTTCGCCAAAAAAGACAGCGCACTTTTCTTGGGTCGCGGCATCCACTACCCGATTGCCCTCGAAGGCGCGTTGAAACTCAAAGAAATCACCTATATCCACGCCGAAGCCTATCCCGCAGGCGAGCTCAAACACGGCCCGCTTGCGCTGGTTGACGAGAATATGCCCGTGGTCGTCATCGCGCCCAACGACGCACTTTTGGACAAAGTCAAAGCCAATATGCAGGAAGTGGGCGCGCGCGGCGGCGAACTGTTTGTCTTTGCCGACCTCGACAGCCGTTTCACCGAGTCCGACGGCGTACACGTTATCCGCACCCCGCGCCACGCAGGCACACTCTCGCCCATCGTGCACACCATTCCCGTGCAGCTTCTCGCCTACCACGCCGCCCTCGCACGCGGCACCGACGTGGACAAACCGCGCAACCTGGCCAAATCGGTAACGGTGGAATAAGGCGGAAAGGCCGTCTGAAAGCTTTTGAGACATGGTTTCAGACGGCCTCCGACACAAGCGCAAGGCCGTCTGAAAAAAGAAAACCGCTTTTCAGACGGCCTTTATCTTTATAGAAAGGCCGCACCATGCAGCGACACCTCGACGACTTATACCGCACACTCGCCGCCCGCAACCTGCGAATAGACGAATCCGCGGGCAACGGTTTGGACGTTTCTGCCGTTTGGACGCTGCGCCATCCCGCCGAACCCGCCGCCGTCTGCCTGATATTCGAAGGCATGGGCGAGCTGTCTGTTCTGCCGATAAAACAAAGCTACGGCTGCCACGTCGAAAACGCCCCGCATCTTTCACTGTATTTTTCCAAAAACAATCCCATGCAATGGCGGCGCGATTTGGCTGCATTCGCCGACGTGCTCGAACAAACCGTTTTCAGAAACGGCATTCCCGCACAGGCGGGAACGGCTTCCGGCAGCACAAAGGCCGTCTGAAAAGCAGCAGTCAGGTCGTCACCCTGCGGCACACTCAGTTTCACCGTTTCAAGCAAAGGCCGTCTGAAAACCCTTTAAACATAGTTTGAACTTCGCCGAAGCTCCGTTTTCAAACGACCTTCCGACGCCAAAAAAGATTTTTCGCAAACAGCCTCCCACCGCGCCGCCTTATTTGAGAAAACCCCCTCAAAATGCCATAATGCCGCCCGTTTGCAACAGACCGTCCGCCGACGGACAACAGCCATGAACATCACCGTTATCGGCGCAGGCGCGTGGGGCAGCGCACTGGCCTTACACTTCGCCCGGCACGGCAACCGCGTTTCCCTGTGGACGCGCAGCCGCGAACAAACCGCCGCCATGCAGGCCGAACGCGAAAACAAACGCTATTTCCCCGGTTTCCCCTTCCCCGACGCACTGACCGTGCACGCCGACCCCGCCGCCGCCCTAAACGGCAGCGGCCTTGTACTGATCGTCACCCCCGTTGCCGGACTGCGCGGCGCGGCGGAACAAATCAAAACGGCAGGATTCGGCAGCCTGCCCGTTCTCGCCGCCTGCAAAGGTTTCGAACTCGATACCGGCCTGCTCCCGCACCAAGTGCTGCGCGAAGTGCTGCCCGAAAACGACACAACCGGCCTGCTCTCCGGTCCCAGTTTCGCGCAGGAACTGGCGCAGCAGCTGCCCTGCGCCGTCGTCCTCGCCGCCGAAAACGAAGCCTGGATAAGCAGCCTAGCCCGCGAACTCAACACCACCGTCCTGCGCCTCTACGCCAACACCGACACCGTCGGCGTGGCAGTCGGCGGCGCAGTGAAAAACGTCATGGCCATCGCCACCGGCCTTTCAGACGGCCTCGAATACGGCCTCAACGCCCGCGCCGCCCTCATCACGCGCGGCTTGGCAGAAATTACCCGCCTCGCCGTCGCCATGGGTGCGCAGCAGAAAACCATGATGGGGCTGGCCGGCATGGGCGACCTCATCCTGACCTGCACCGGCGCACTCTCGCGCAACCGCAAAGTCGGACTCGGCCTTGCCGCGGGCAAACCCCTGCCCCAAGTCCTCGCCGAAATCGGCCACGTCGCCGAAGGCGTGCCCGCCATCGACGAAGTCCTGCGCGCCGCCCGCCGCCACGACATCGACATGCCCGTCACCCAAGCCCTGCACAGACTCGTGCGCGGCGAAACCACGGCACACGACGCGGCCGAATGCCTGATGCTGCGCGAAACCAAACCCGAGTAAACCGAAAAAGGCCGTCTGAAACTTTCAGACGGCCTCAGGAGCCGAACATGAACAAACCATTGGACAAACTCGAAGCCCGCGTCTACCAGCTGTCACAGAAATTCGAAACCCTGCTCAGCGAAAGCCGCAAACAGCAGCTTGAAAACGTCCGCCTCAAAGCCGAACAAAAACGCAAAGACGACCAGCATCAGGCCGCCGTCGACGAATTGAGCGAAGCCCTGTTGGTGCAGGTCGGCAAACTGAAAGAAGACCTGCAAAGCAAAATCGACGCCCTGAGCGCCGAAAACCAAACCTACCGCGCCCTCCTGGCCGACACCGCCTCCGAACTGCGCCGCCTGTCCGGCCGCCTGCCGCAGGAGAGGCCGTCTGAAACCGCCGCACACAACCCGGGAGCAGAACCATGAGCAGCATCGAACAAATCCCCGTCTCCGTCATGGGGCGCACATTCAGCATCGGCACCCCCGCCTCCGAAAAAGATACCCTCTTGCAGGCGCTCGACATGCTCAACAAAAAAATCGAAGCCGTAGAAAGCGGCGGACGCATCGTCGAAAGCGACAAAATCATCATCATCGCCGCCCTCAACGTCGTCCACGACCTGCTTAAAATGTCGATGAAAGACGGTTTGGCAATCGGCGAGTTTGAGCGTAGAATAGCCCACATGACAGAGGTGTGCGACAAAGCACTGGCGAAAGTGCCCTAACCAACCTCCACCCCCTTTTCCCTGCGGCGAGCGCCAAGGCATACATTCCTTTGAACCAATAAGTTCGCTTCAGGTTGTCGGGAGATGCAGCAGGCGCGAGCGTTCCTACGGGAAACGCACCCGAAGCTGCCCGAGACAGCCGCCTTGTTTGACAAGGTTCAAGCGGATTGAGCCGAAACGCCGCCTGCGGGGAATCCCCAAAAAAGCACCGATTCAAGCGGTGCTTTTCCTTTTCCCACACTTTACCCCGATCCGCCCGACTCCCCGTCACTTCAGATTGACAGGCATCCGATAAGACACTAAAATCCGCGGCTTTCTATATCTCTTTGGATCAATCCTTATGAAAACCTTTTCAGCCAAACCGCACGAGGTGAAGCGCGAATGGTTTGTGATCGACGCGGAAGACAAAGTTCTGGGTCGCTTAGCAGCCGAAGTTGCCAGCCGCCTGCGCGGCAAACACAAGCCCGAATACACTCCGCACGTCGACACAGGCGACTACATCATCGTCATCAATGCCGACAAACTGCGTGTAACCGGCGCCAAATTCGAAGGCAAAAAATACTACCGCCATTCCGGCTTCCCCGGCGGCATCTACGAGCGCACTTTCCGCGAAATGCAGGAACAGTTCCCCGGCCGCGCTTTGGAAAAAGCCGTCAAAGGCATGCTGCCCAAAGGCCCTCTGGGTTACGCCATGATTAAAAAACTGAAAGTGTATGCCGGTGCCGAACACGCACACGCCGCACAACAGCCCAAAGTTTTGGAATTGAAATAAGGACGCAACATGAACGGTAAATACTACTACGGCACAGGCCGCCGCAAAAGTTCGGTTGCCCGCGTATTCCTGCAAAAAGGCAGCGGCCAGATTATCGTAAACGGCCGTCCCGTCGACGAATTCTTCGCCCGCGAAACCAGCCGCATGGTCGTGCGCCAGCCCTTGGTTCTGACTGAAAATGCCGAATCCTTCGACATCAAAGTCAACGTCACCGGCGGCGGCGAAACCGGCCAGTCCGGCGCCATCCGCCACGGCATTACCCGCGCCCTGATCGATTACGACGCCGCATTGAAATCCGCGCTGTCTCAAGCCGGTTTCGTTACCCGCGACGCCCGCGAAGTGGAACGTAAAAAACCGGGTCTGCGCAAAGCACGCCGCGCCAAACAGTTCTCGAAACGTTAATCCGTTTTCAGCAAAAACCCTGCTTTTCCGGCAGGGTTTTTTTATTGTTCGTGAACGGAAGGAAAGCCGTCTGAACGTTCGGGTTTGATAAGTTTGAACGGTCGCAACCGGCCGCGGACAGCAGGCCGTCTGAAACGCCGTACAGATAAATGTTTTCAGACGGCCTGTCCGCATTTGCGGCAAAACAGCCGGTCAGGACAACAATGCCAACAGTTTGGCAAACGCATCATCAAACTGCGCCAAACCGTCTTGCTGCAAACGTTCGGCCAACGCTTCCACATCTATACCCAAACCGGCAACCTCTTCCAGCGCAGCCAATGCTCCGTCTGTATTCTCTGCCAATTCGGCACGGGCGGTGCCGCCTGCAATAAATGCCTGCAAAGTGGCATCGGGCACAGTGTTGACGGTGTCTTCGCCGATCAGGCTGTCGACATACAGCGTCGGCGGATAGGCGGGGTTTTTCACGCCGGTGGACGCCCACAGCAGCCGCACGCGGTTGGCGCCCTGCCTTGCCAGGTCAGCAAATTCCGTGCTGCCGAAAAAGTCCTGCCAGTCAGCATAGGCCGCTTTGGCCAGCGCAACCGCGGTTTTGCCGCGCAGGTGTGCGGGCAGATTGCCGTCCAGCGCGTTGTCGATACGCGAGATAAAGAAGCTGGCTACCACGCGGATGCCGCCAACCGCTTCGCCGCGCGCAAGCCGCGCGCGAATGCCGCGCACATAGGCTTCATAAGCTCTGACGGTTTGGCGGCGGGAAAACAGCAGGGTCAGATTGATGTTAAGGCCGTCTGAAACCAGCGTTTCCAAGGCCGCCAGCCCTGCGTCAGTGGCGGGGATTTTGATCATCGAGTTCGGGCGGCCGATTTTGCGGAACAGGCGGCGCGCTTCGACCACCGTACCCGCCGCATCGTGTGCCAGCTCGGGCGACACTTCGAGGCTGACAAATCCGCCGCGCCCGCTGTCTGCTTCGTATTCTTTCAGGCAGACATCGCAGGCAGCACGCACGTCGGCCACGGCCAGCGTTTCATAACGCTGTTTGGCGGTGAGATTCTGCGTTTTCAGCGCCGCCACGTCTTCTGCGTATAACGAATCGGCGGCAAAAGCCTTTTGGAAAATGGCGGGGTTGGAGGTGACGCCGCACACGCCCTCTTCCAGCATCCGCGCCAGATCCCCGCTTTGCACCAGCGAGCGCGACAGATTGTCGAGCCAGATTTGTTGGCCTAAGTTTTTCACGTCCGTTAAAATGCTCATTTTTTTCGTTCTCCATTGCCATTAAATAAGGGGCGCATCGTAACACGCGCCGCCTTTGCTTTAAAACAGGACAAAATCATGCAAACCGAAAACGCTGCCCAATACATCCGCTGGGCACAGGAAGTCTTACAAACCGAAGCCGCCGCCCTGCGCGAGATTTCAGACGGCCTCGACGGCAGTTTCGCCGCCGCCGCCGACACCATCCTCAACTGCACCGGCCGCCTGGTCGTGACCGGCATCGGCAAATCAGGCCACGTCGGCCACAAAATCGCCGCCACCCTCGCCTCCACCGGTACGCCTGCCTTCTTCGTCCACCCCGCCGAAGCGGCGCACGGCGACTTGGGCATGATAGTCGACGGCGATGTGGTGCTGGCCATCTCCAACTCGGGCGAGAGCGACGAAATCGCCACCATCCTGCCCGCGCTCAAACGCAAAAACATCAGCCTTATCTGCATCACCGCCCATCCCGAATCGACCATGGCGCGCCACGCCGACATCCACCTCACCGCCGCCGTGTCGCAGGAAGCCTGCCCGCTCGGCCTTGCCCCCACATCCAGCACCACTGCCGTCATGGCCTTGGGCGACGCGCTGGCCGTTACCCTGCTGCGCGCCCGCTCCTTCACCCGCGAAGACTTCGCCCTCAGCCACCCCGCCGGCCGCCTGGGCAAACGCCTGCTGCTGCGTGTGGCCGACCTGATGCACAGCGGCGCACATTCCCCCGCCGTCACCGAAGGCACGCTGCTGAAAGACGCCGTGGTCATCATGAGCGAAAAAGGGCTGGGCATGCTCGCCGTCACCGACCGTGAAGGCCGTCTGAAAGGCGTACTCACCGACGGCGACCTGCGCCGTCTGTTCCAAAAAAGCGAATCCTTCTCCGGACTCACCGTCGACGACGTGATGCACCGCAACCCGAAAACCATCCCGCCCGACAAACTTGCCACCGAAGCCCTGAAAGAAATGCAGCAGCACAACATCAGCGGCCTGTTTGCCGTCGGCAGCGACGGCCTGCTTGCCGGCGCACTCAATATGCACGATCTCCTACAGGCACGCATCGTCTGATTATCGCTGCAAAAGGCCGTCTGAAAGCGTCAAACCCATCCCTAAAACGCTTTTCAGACGGCCTGTTTTTTTCTTTCTGAATAACAGCTTAACAAACACTTTTAAAACAAGCAAACAAGTTATCGTTTCAGATAAACAAACACTATAATCCGCCGCTTTCAACCTGAACGACATAAAGGAAACCTCATGACAGAATTGTCCAAACAGCCCGTCGCCGACCGCGCCGAGCACAACGCTTTTTTCCCCTCCGAATACTCGTTGAGCCAATACACCGCGTCCAAAACCAACTATGCCGGCACCAAATTTGCCAAGCCCTACACCGGCGGCAAATTCAAAGTGCTGATGGTCGCCACCGACGAGCGTTATCTGCAAATGCAAAACGGCAAATTCTTCTCCACCGGCAACCACCCTGTCGAAACCCTGCTGCCGATGCTGCACATCCACAAAGCCGGCTTTGAAATCGACGTCTCCACCCTGTCGGGCAACCACGCCAAATTTGAAATGTGGGCGATGCCGGGCGAAGACCAAGCCATCGCCGAAATCTACGCCGAATACCTGCCCAAACTCGACAAACCCGCGCGCTTTGCCGACATTTTGGACGAAGTAACCGCACCCGATTCACCCTACATCGCCGTGCTGATTCCCGGCGGCCACGGCGCGTTCAACAAGCTGCCTGAAAGCCGCGACATGCAGCGCCTGCTCGATTGGGCGTTGGAGAACGACAAATTCATCATCACCCTGTGCCACGGCCCCGCCGCGCTGGCTGCCGCATCCGTAGGTCGCGCCGATAGTGAGTTCCCGTTCAAAGGCTACGAACTGTGCGTGTTCCCCGACGCTTTGGACGAAGGCGCGAATCTGGACATCGGCTATATGCCCGGCAAACTGCCCTGGCTGCTTGCCAAACGCCTTGAAGAGCTGGGCATGGTGGTGAAAAACAGCAAAACTTCCATCGACGGCAGCGTGCACAAAGACCGCCGCCTGCTCACCGGCGACAGCCCCTTGGCAGGCAACGCGCTGGGCATTCTGGCGGCAGACGAGCTGCTCAAAGCCGTTGGCGTAGCAGAGTAATCCGCACACGATAAAGGCAGCCTGAAAGCTGAAATAGGCTTTCAGGCTGCCTTTTTATCGCCGTTGCCATACCGCGAACAGGCGAAAGGCCGGATACCCGTATCCGACACTCCCCGCCGACCGTGCAAGCATCTGCCGGATTGAAGCATCCACGCGGCGAAACTTGGAACACCGCACTGCCTTTGGAGTAAAACAACAGTATGCGGGCGCAATTTTTGCTTTATCTCTTAACGCAAAATAAATTAGAATGTCTCGCTTTTTACAAACTTTGAGTTAAGTTAACAAAGGAAAATTATGAAACAAACAACCCTTCTTGCCGCCCTGATCGGCCTGTTCGCCGCCCATCCCGCCCTTGCCGAAACCCTCCCCATGCCCGTGGAAAAACTGGGCGAAGTGCAGGGCGTGCCGTTTTACAAAGGCTACGGCTCGTCCATCGACGCCGACCCGCAAAACCCCAACCGCTTCTACGGCTTAACCGACCGCGGCCCCAATGCCGACGGCGGCGAAAACATCAAAATCTTCCTGCAGCCGGACTTCACGCCGAGCATCGGCCATTTTGAAATCCAAACCAACGGCACAATTAAAAAACTGCGCGACATCCCACTCAAAGACGCCAACGGCAAACCGCTCACCGGCCTGCCCAACCCCAAAGGCTACGGCACCTCCAAAGAAACCGTGGTCGATACCGACAAACACCTCTTGCAGCGCGACATCACCGGCATCGACAGCGAAGGGCTGGCAGTGATGAAAGACGGCACTTTCTGGGTGTCCGACGAATACGGCCCGCACATCGTGCACTTTGACCGCAACGGCTTCGAGCTCGAGCGCATGAGTCCGCGCGGCGTGCAAACCAACGGCCGCCGCCTGCCCGCCGTACTCGGCCATCTGCGCCCCAACCGCGGCATGGAAGGCTTGACCACCACGCCGAGCAACCGCGTATTGGTCGGCATCATGCAATCGACGTTGCACAACCCGAGCAAAGATGCGGTGAAAAACGAATCGGTAACGCGCATCTTGTCGTTTGATTTGGCAACAGGCAAAACCAAGCAATACCTGTACCGCCAAGGCGGCAACTATTGGAAAAACTCCGAAATCCGCGCCATCGACGAACACCGCTTTTTGGTGGACGAACACAACGGCAAAAACGTGAAACACGTTTACCTGATTGACCTGCGCGGCGCCACCGACGTTTCCGACCCCGCCGACAGCGAAAACGGCTTCAAAGTGAACGGCAAAGCGATTGAAGAAAACACTTGGGAAGAACTCGCTGCTGCGGGCATCAAGCCTGTGAGCAAAGTTTTGGTGAGCGACGTGAAAAAAGACGTGGACTTCCAATCGTCCAAATTTGAAGGCATGTGGGTCGCCGACGGCGGCAAAACGCTGTGGATTATCAACGATGACGATTTCGGCATCGATTCCAAAGACGACCACACCATCGTGCCCAAACGCCTGCCCAACGGCGAAACCGATGCCACGCGCTTGTACCGCATTCCGCTGAACATCAAGTAAGCACGAAAGCAAAGGCAGCCTGAAAACAAGCGAAGCGAGTTTCAGGCTGCTTTTTATCACCGCTGTCATGCGGCGGATGGGGAAAAGGCCGTCTGAAAGCGGGTTTTCGGGCTTTCAGACGGCCTGATTGTTATCAAAAGCAGCCTGAACCCCCCGTTTTCGGTTTTCAGGCTGCTTGGCAGTCAAACCATGCTTTCAGGCTGCCTTACCACCCCGCCAGCACCACCTTGCCAATCATGTCGCCACGCTCCACCAGCTGATGCGCTTGGCGCAGGTTGGCGGCGTTGATGCCGTTGATGATACGCGTAGCGGTGGTTTTCAGACGGCCTTCGTCCACCAGTTGCGCCACTTTGGCGAGGATTTCGCCCTGGCGCGCGATGTCGGCGGTTTCGCGCATGGGGCGGGTAAACATGAATTCCCAATGCAGCGAGAGGCTTTTGCCTTTCAACGGGTTGGCGTCGAGGACGTCGGGGTCGTCAATCAGTGCGATGCGGCCTTGCGGCGCGAGCAGCTCTGCCAGTTGCGGCAGGTAGTGTGCGCTGTGGTTGGTGGAAAATGCCCACGACGGCGCACCGATGCCGAGCGCGGCCACTTGTTCGGGCAGGCTGTGGCGGTGGTTGATGACGTAATCCGCGCCGAGGCGGCGCAGCCATGCTTCGCTTTCTGGACGCGAGGCGGTGGCGATGGTTTGGATGTCGGTGAGCGTTTTCAACAACTGCACGGTAATCGAGCCGACGCCGCCCGCACCGCCCACCAGGAGCAGGGCGCGACTGCCACCGGCGACGGGTTTGTTCACGTCGAGACGGTCAAACAACGTTTCCCACGCGGTGAGCGCGGTCAGCGGCAATGCGGCTGCTTCGGCAAAATCGAGCGTGCGCGGTTTGCGGGCGACGATGCGCTCGTCCACCGCCTGCAACTGCGCATACGAGCCGGGGCGGTTAATCACGCCGGCGTAATAGACTTCGTCGCCGACCTGAAAATGCTGCACACCGCCACCGACGGCTCTGACCACACCCGCTGCATCCCAGCCCAAAATACGGTACTGCCCTGCTGCAGGCGTATGCGCGGCGCGGACTTTGACGTCGGCGGGATTAACCGACACGGCACGCACTTCGACCAATAAATCGCGTTCGCGCAATTCCGGCGCGGGTAGTTCGATGTCGAGCAGGCAATTTTCATCGCTGACGGGCAGCGGGCGGTTGAATCCGATGGCTTTCATTTGATGCTTCTCCGTTGTGTAAAAGGGACGTGCATCTTAAAATGCGGGCGCGTGCTTGTTAAGAACGCACTTATTTTTCAGTAGGTTACTTATTGGATACTGGCAAAGGAACAATCATGCCCACCCGCCGCACCCTGCTCAAAATTACCGCCGCTGCCACTTTATCCGCATTGGTGTCCCCCCATCCTTGCCGCACCGAAACGCAGCGGCACAACATCCCATTTCAATCCAAACAGGAGCAAACCCATGACCGCAACCCTGCATTACCAAAACGCCGAACTGTCCTACCAACTCGGCGGCAAAGCCGACGCGCCCGCCATCGTCCTGCTGCATGGTGGACTCGGTTCGGCGGAGGATTTCGCCCCGCTGCTGCCCCGCCTGCAAGCGCATTTCCGCACTCTCGCCATTGACACGCGCGGACACGGACGCTCCACGCGCGGCGACGTGCCGCTGACTTACGCCCAAACCGCCGACGACGCGCGGCAGATTATCGAAGCCGTCGGGCTGCGCCAGTTTCACCTGTTCGGATTCAGCGACGGCGGTGTTACCGCCTACCGCATTGCCGCCGATGATACCCGCGTGCAGTCCGTGCTGACCGTCGGCGCGCAATGGCACAGCCGCGACACCCCGCGCGAAATGATGGCAAGCCTCACCGTTGCCGACGTGCGCGGGCAGATGTCCGAGCAGGTCGCCGCCTACCAAAAACACAACCCCCGCCCCGATTTGGACGCGCTGGTCGCCGACCTGCGCCGCCTGTGGACGGACGACACGGCGGCAGGATTCCCGAATGAAAACACCACCAACATCAAAGCCCCCGTGCTGGCGGTGCGCGGCGAAGACGATTTCCTGCTCTCCGCCGAAGCCCTGAACAGCTTGCGCCAAGTCCTACCTGAAGCGCACCTGATGAACGTGCCGTTTGCCGCGCATGAAGTCATCAAAGAGCAGCCTGAAATCCTGTGGGCGGCGATGAAAGTGTTTTACAAGCTGTAAGGCAGCCTGAAAACCGTTTCAGACGGCATCCAACCATCACACAAGGAACAATCATGGGCAAAACCGCACACCGCGCATTCGACTGCGCCGAAGGCTGCTCGGTGGAAGCCGCGCTTGCCGTTATCGGCGGCAAGTGGAAAGGCACGATTCTCTACCGCCTGCACCGCGACGGCGTGCTGCGCTTCAACGAAATCCGCCGCATCCTGCCCTCGGTATCGCAGCGCACGCTGACCGCGCAACTGCGCGCGCTGGAAGCCGACGGCATCATCGAACGCACTGTTTACGCCGAAGTGCCACCGCGCGTCGAATACCGCTTGAGCGCCTACGGACAAACGCTTGCACCGGTGCTGACGGCGTTGAAAGATTGGGGCGATGCGCACAAGGAAAGGGCAGCCTGAAAAACTGTTTTCCAGCTTTCAGGCTGCCTTTGTTTGCGATGGCATCCATTTTGTTTTCAGGCTGCCTTTGGGAGACATTGGGGCAGCCTGAAAATGCGGAATGCCGTCTGAAACCCACATTTATCCCTGCAAACAGCAGAGTAAACACGGCAGCCGATGCGTTTCAGGCTGCCTTTTCTTTTTGTTATGATTACTCTTTTTCCAATCTGCTTCCAAAGGCAGCCTGAAAGCCGCAACCAAGCGCCGTAGGTCGGGCATTCATGTCCGACAAAATAAGAAACGAAAAAACGTCGGGCATCAATGCCCAACCTGCAAGCCCAAATTAGGAGAAGACCATGGATCAAAAAGTAAAAAATCTGCTGGATGATTGGCAAAAGAGTAATCCTGCCTTGTATGAAATCGCCAATAGCGTGCGCACGAAAATAGGGCAACTGGCAGACATGGCGAGCGAAGAAGTGAAATATGGCGGTATTTTGTTTGCCGCACCCGAACCGTTTTGCGGCATTTTTGTTTACAAGCAGCATGTAACTGTGGAATTTGCTCACGGTGCCGAGATGGCAGACCCGCACGGTTTATTGGAAGGCAAAGGTAAAGGCCGCCGCCATTTGAAATTACATACGCTTGAAGATGTAGAAAATAAGCATTTGACGGATTACTTACGGTTGGCGCAACAAGCAGCAGAATAAAATGCCGGTCTGAAAGAGCCGTAGGTCGGTGCATTTATGCCCGACAAACACGGATAAATGTTAAAACGTCGGGCATCAATGCACGACCTACGCGACTTTTCAGGCTGCCCTAATGCCGTCTGAAAAGGCAGCCTGAAAACCAGTTTCCCGCTTTCAGGCTGCCTTTGTTCAATCATTCAAGCAAGGTTTTTTCAGGCTGCCTTGCCTATTGCCTATAATGTGATGCCGTCTGAAAAACCCAACCCATCCGTGCCACACTCTAATCCACATCAGAAAGCCCCCATGCCCGCCGAAATCCGCATCACCAATGCCCGTCTAAAATCGCTGCTGATGTCGCTCATCTCGTTCGCCATCGCCGCTGCCGCATCGCCGCTGCTGTTTGTTGGCAGCCTAAAATCTGTCCTAAGCGGAGCTTTTATTGTTTTGTTCTGCTTGGTGTTTGCCGTCCTTTTGCTCTACCGTGCCGCTGACAGCCGCACCAAACTGGTGTTAAACGCCGACGGTATCCGCATCGTCCAAGCATTTGCCGAAAAAGAACTCGACGGGGTCGGCGCGAAAAGCGGCAGCAAAACCAAGCGCGAAAACGTTTTTTATCCGTGGGAACTGGTTAACAGCGTGGTTTTCGTGTATCCGTTTCCCGCCACCCTGTACCTGAACAGCGAGCCTGCACGCAAATTCAAAGCCGAACTGGAAGAACTGGAAGCCGAGCAGCCGCTGCCCGATAACGCCACGCTCGAGCAAATGGAAGCGCGCGTCGCCAAATATCTGCGCCTGTCGGAAAGCATGACCCGCCAGCGCGACTTCTCCATCACCCTGCCCGTGATGTACCTGCTGCACGGCAAACACCTGCCCGATTTAATCCGCACGCTGGCGGCCGAGTCCGACAAAAGCCGCCGCCAAGCCATGCTCGACGGTTTTTGCCAAACCTTTTTCCCCAAAGCCCTTGGTTCGCGCCCCGTCGCGCCGCCCGAACCACGCGAGTTCCCCGTCTGCCTGCCCGCCCAAGTCAGCATCCGCAGCATTGGCGGCGGCTATCCGCTGGCAAACATTTTGTGTGCCCTAATGCTTATCGGCAGCCTTGCCATTGTCGCTCTCATCGTGCGCAACGTCCCCAATCCTACTGACATACGCGGCTTTCTGCCGCTGCTGCCCTTTGCCGTCATCACCGCCGCCGCGTGTGGGTGGCAGCTGTCCCGCTACCGCCGCCGTCGCGCCGTGCTTGCCGCCATCAACCGCCCCGAAGCGCAGCCGTGGAAACTCGTCGCCATCCCGATTTACATCGCCGGCACCAATCGCAAACTCAGGCGGACGTATTATTTCTACCCCGTGCCCATCAACGGCAAAATCCGCGAAATCACATTTAGCGACCACAACTTCCAACCCGTGCGCCGCCACGGACAATATCTCGCCTTCGCCCCGCAAGGCGGCGGCGCGCCCGTTCCCATTGATGCCGAGCTGCGCAATATCAGCGGGCTGGACGCGGACGAACGCCGCAAGCTGTTGCGCCAGATTAAAGAACTGGAAGCAGAGTTTTAGACGGCAGCAAAGGCAGCCTGAAAACGGTTTTCCTTGCAGAGAAACGTCGGATTCAAGAATCCGAACGACAATTATCCCGCTTCGTTTTTGAACCATTCTGTTTTTTCACGATGATTACGCTCAATCAAAAAATTGTCTCAATAAAAGGACTGTTCCATGTCTTTCCCACAGAAGACAGTCCTTTTGATTTGGGGCTGTACTAGATAAGCCCTAAATTTCACACCACCGACGCAGCACTTTAAGCTGCTCGGAGGGTGTGCCAAAGTTAAAACGGAACTCGCATTCTTTCAAGAAAAGCGGGAAAGATTTACGGTCGATTCCATTGTATTTGCGCAGTACGCGCTTTGCCTGATTCCAGAAATTTTCAATGCCGTTGATATGGTTCTGTCTGTCGGCAAACAGCTTGCTGTGATTAATAAGCAGGGAAAACAGAAAAAATAAAGCAAATTTGTCATGTCAATGTGCGGAAAGGGAATTTTGTTCAGCCACGGGAAACAAAATCTGCAGGCCGTCTGAAAAAGCGCGGGCTTTTCAGGGCTGCTACAATACGCGGCTTTGTGATTTTTGATTTTGAAAGGCCATCTGAAAATGAGCAAACCCGCCGTTTCCCCGATGATGCAGCAGTATTTGGGCATTAAAGCCGACCACCAAGACAAATTGGTGTTTTACCGCATGGGCGATTTTTACGAGCTGTTTTTCGACGACGCGGTGGAAGCGGCCAAACTGCTCGATATCACGCTGACCACGCGCGGGCAGATGGACGGCGTGCCGATTAAGATGGCGGGCGTGCCGTTTCACGCGGCGGAGCAGTATTTGGCGCGGCTGGTGAAGATGGGCAAAAGCGTGGCGGTGTGCGAGCAGGTGGGCGAAGTCGGCGCGGGCAAAGGGCCGGTGGAGCGCAAAGTCGTGCGCATCGTTACGCCCGGCACGCTGACCGACTCAGCCTTATTGGAAGACAAAGAAACCAACCGCATCGTTGCCGTCTGCGCCGACAAAAAACGGCTGGGGCTGGCCTGGGCGTCGCTGCAAAGCGGCGAATTCAAAACAAAAATCACCACACCCGACCGCCTTTCCGACGAACTCGCCCGCCTGCAGGCGGCGGAAATCCTGCTGCCCGACGGCAAATCCGCGCCCGAAATCACCCTGAAAGACGCCAACATCACCCGCCTCAACGCCTGGCAGTTTGCCGCCGACAGCGGTTTCGACCTCATCACCCGCTACTTCGGCGCGCAGGATTTGCGCGGCTTCGGCCTCGACCCCGACGAACACGCCCCCGCCATCGGCGCGGCCGGCGCCCTGCTCAACTACATCAAACTCACCCAATCCGGCCTGCCGCGCCACCTCGACGGCCTCTCCCTCGAAAGCGAAAGCCAATATATAGACATGGACGCCGCCACCCGGCGCAACCTCGAAATCACCGCCCCCCTCGGCAACAAAAAATCCCCCACCCTCTTTTCCGTCCTCGACACCTGCGCCACCCACATGGGCAGCCGCCTGCTCGCCCTCTGGCTGCACCACCCCCTGCGCAACCGCGCCCACATCCTCGCCCGCCAGGAAGCCGTCGCCGCCCTGATGGAAAACGGTACCGAAGCCCTCAAAGGCCGTCTGAAAACCCTGTCCGACATCGAACGCATCGCCGCCCGCATCGCCGTCGGCTCCGCCCGCCCGCGCGACCTGGCCGGACTGCGCGACAGCCTCGACACCCTCGCGCAAACCCAACTGCCCGCCTCCCCCCTGTTGGACACCCTGAAAAACATCTTCCCCGAAGGCACACAGATTGCCGCCGCCCTGCGCGCCGCCATCCTGCCCGAACCCGCCGTCTGGCTGCGCGACGGCGGCGTCATCAACCACGGCTACAACGCCGAACTCGACGAACTGCGCCACATCCAAAACCACGGCGACGAATTCCTCCTCGCCCTCGAAGCCCGCGAGCGCGAACGCACCGGCCTGACCACCCTCAAAGTCGAATACAACCGCGTCCACGGCTTCTATATAGAACTGTCCAAAATCCAAGCCGAACAAGCCCCCGCCGACTACCAACGCCGCCAAACCCTTAAAAACGCCGAACGCTTCATCACCCCCGAACTCAAAACCTTCGAAGACAAAGTCCTCACCGCCCAAGAACAAGCCCTCGCCCTAGAAAAAAAACTCTACGACCAACTCATCAAAGACCTGCAAAACCAACTCCCCCTGCTGCAAAAAACCGCCAAAGCCGCCGCCGCCCTCGACGTCCTCACCGCCTTTGCCGGACTTGCCGCCGAACACAACTACAGCCGCCCCGAATTCACCGACTACCCCGCCATCGACATTTCAGACGGCCGCCACCCCGTTATCGAACAACAAGTGCGCCACTTCACCGCCAACCACACCCGCCTCGACGACAAACACCGCCTCATGCTCCTTACCGGCCCCAACATGGGCGGCAAATCCACCTACATGCGGCAAACCGCCCTCATTGTCCTCCTGGCGCACACCGGCAGCTACGTCCCCGCCGCCGCCGCCAAAATCGGCCCCATCGACCGCATCTTCACCCGCATCGGCGCCTCCGACGACCTCGCCTCCAACCGCTCCACCTTCATGGTCGAAATGAGCGAAACCGCCTACATCCTCCACCACGCCACCCCCCAATCCCTCGTCCTCATGGACGAAGTCGGCCGCGGCACCTCCACCTTCGACGGCCTCGCCATCGCCCACGCCGTTGCCGAACACCTCCTGCGCAAAAACAAATCCTTCAGCCTCTTCGCCACCCACTACTTCGAACTCACCGCCCTGCCCGAAGCCCATCCCGCCGCCATCAACATGCACCTGGCCGCCCTCGAAGAAGGACGCGACATCGTCTTCCTCCACCACGTCGAACCCGGCCCCACCGGCAAAAGCTACGGCATCGCCGTCGCCAAACTCGCCGGCCTGCCCGCCGCCGCCCTCAAAGCCGCGCAAAAACACCTCGAACACCTCGAAACCCAAGCCGCCGCCGCCCGCCCCCAACTCGATATCTTCTCCCTCCTGCCCGAAGAGAGGCCGTCTGAAAAAGAACACGGCCAAACCGATTTGTCCGACGGGGCAAACAGCCTTTCAGACGGCCTCCATAGCCCCGCAACCGAAAACCCTGATGGCACAAAAAGGCCGTCTGAAAACACACCGCCAAACCCAAACAGCGAAACCCTCATCCGCACCCTCGCCGACATCCGCCCCGACGAACTCACCCCCCGCCAAGCCCTCGACCTTATCTACCGCCTCAAAGCCCTCAGCAGCGAAAAGGCCGTCTGAAAACCGCGTAAGGTACCGCCCCAAGGCGACACACACGTTCCATACAACACCCGTCACCTGCCAAAGGCCGTCTGAAAGCTCAGTAAGATATGGTTTCAAACGGCCTTTTATTTTTCCGCACAACTTCCCGCAACAACCCAAAACCGCGTGCGTCGCGGGGCGACACACCCTACACGGCGACAAAAAAGCCCGCCGGATGCGGGGCGGGGCATGATAATTTCAATCTTTGCAAAAATTTGCGTGCAGCGTGCAGCGTGCAGCGTGCAGTATAATTTTAGGGGCTGTACTAGATAAGCCCTAAATTTCACACCACCGGCGCAGCACTTTAAGCTGCTCGGAGGGTGTGCCAAAGTTAAAACGGAACTCGCATTCTTTCAAGAAAAGCGGGAAAGATTTACGGTCGATTCCATTGTATTTGCGCAGTACGCGTTTTGCCTGATTCCAAAAGTTTTCAATGCCGTTGATGTGGTTTTGTCTGTCGGCAAACAGCTTGCTGTGGTTGATACGGTGGTGGGTAAATCCGCTTACATCCAACACATCATAGCTGCTCAAACAATCCGTATAGACAATACTGTACTGCCACCTTTCCTGCCGCACCGCGCCCGCGTTTGCCTTTGCGGTGTCCGCCAAAATAACTCTCGTCCAACTCAATTGAGCCGTCAAAAACCGTATCGGCTTCCAGTGAAAGATGATGGCTGATGACTTCGCGAATCTTGCGGTAAAACAGCACTGCCGAATTAGGGTGGATGCCCAATAAATCAGCTGCTGAACGGGCAGTAACTTCGAGTACAAAAAACTGAAGCAGTTTCTTTTGAATACTCTTTTTTAGTTTACAACGGGTTATCTTCATTTTTGCAGTCTAACATGACTGCTTATCTAGTACAGCCCCTTTATATTTTAGAACCGTCTCGATTCTCCACGCGAGACCCTTGCAAACCATCGCCTACTTTATGCTCGGCGCCGCCTTAGCCTACGCCAACGGCGCCGACCCGCTTGCCGGCGGCAGCGCTGCTGTTACTGCCGAACGCGCAGCCGGCTACCTGGCCAAGCAATACGACGACGGCCATACCGCGATTGACCCGACAACGTCTATGTCGAAAAAGGCCCGTCGTTTAACCGGGGCATCAAAAGCGGCATCGGCGGCTCGGTGGCCATGAAAACCATCGACGCCGACGATATTGTCCCCGAAGGCCAAAAATACGGCCTCGAAGTCAAAGTCGAAACCTCAAACAACTCCATCAAACAGCGCAAAAACGTCTACGAAGACTCCGTCGACTACCGCACCCTGCCCGAACCATCCGTCGCCACCGGCGGCATCTGGCGCGCCTTGCTCGACGATACCGACCGCGTCGACCAACGCTTTGAAGGGCGTAACAAATTCTTCAAAGACAAAGCCTTCCGCATCGCCGCCGCCACCAAACAAGACAACTTCGATGCCATGATTGCCTACGCCTACCGCAGCAAGGGCAACTATTTCTCCGGCAAAAAAGGGGCGGAACGCTACGGCTATATCGGCCCGCTCACCCCGGAGAAGCTGGAAGAAATCAAAAGATTGGAAGAAGAAGCCCGCAAGCGTGGTGAAGATTTTTGGGGCAGCAGCAATATGCTTGGCTCTCCCAATGTTGCCCGAGTCGGCCTCTTCTTCCATCCCGGCGGCGAAGTGTCCAACACCTCGCTGGAAACCAAATCATGGATAGGCAAAACCACCTTCCGCCTGCCGCACCGCCAAACCCTCAAACTCGGCCTGCGCCGCACCCATACCACCTTCGGCGACGTCATGCCCTCGCGCATCATCGGCCCCATCTCCAACAACAGCAACCTCAACAAAATCGCCGAATGGCCGCGCTCGTGGGTAAAACAGAATTCCGTCAATATCGACTACGCCTTCAAACCCGAAAACAGCCGCTGGATAAACTTCGACGCAACCTTATGGACAACGCGCACCAAATCCAAAACCAATACCGC
Organism: Neisseria sp. KEM232; assembly: GCF_002237445.1. NCBI lineage: Bacteria > Pseudomonadati > Pseudomonadota > Betaproteobacteria > Neisseriales > Neisseriaceae > Neisseria > Neisseria sp. KEM232. Next base: position 1,407,803 of record NZ_CP022527.1, on the reverse strand, counting down.
AGGCGGTTCGCCTGGTGACACACTTTACGAAGACCGCGAGTTTCAGCGCAGATACGACACAGAGATGGGTATCTGGCAGGGATTGATACAGCAATGGCCGCATATGACTCCGGAGGAGCGTAAGGAATGGGCGGATATGGGTTACAGCCCCGACAAAAAACCCAAAGTCGAGCCTTCCACTCCCAACACCAACGGCCGCTTCAATACCGTACAAGGCCAAGCCTATTACGCCAAAAACGAGCGCAACGGCTTCACCTTCGCCAACCGCATGAAGCTGCATCCCAAACTGGATCTAACCGTAACGGGCGACTACCAGTATGAAAAGCTGCGCTCGCGCGACAACTATTCCGACGAACTGTTTTGGCACGGTACAGACAAATACAAGGAGGAAATCGATAAAAACAACATCCGCGCCAACTACGAACTCAGCAGGTTCGGTTATCCGCGCAGCGGCAGAAGACACGAAGCCAACTTGGGCTTTAATTTCCATTTCAGGCCGGCCGAATGGCTGAGTCTTACCGCAGGCGCGCGCTACACGCATTTCAGCATCAACGACGACGGCAGGGTACTGAAAGAAGGCGTAAACTGGCTCGGCAATCCCTTGCAGGTCAACCGTGGACAGGTCTACACCTTTACCCGCGTTGCCACACCTGAAGAATATGCGATTTACCAACGAGCCAAAGAAAGGCTTGCAAACAATGACTATGCCAATGACGAAGAATATATTCTCTTATCTCAGCAGACGCAAAGCATTACCTTTGGGCACAGTAATGGAAAAATCCCTCATATCAGCCAGCAAGCTGCTCGTGAACAATCAAGCCGATATAAAGCACCTTATCAAAACCCACCCATCTTCTACTGGCTGAAAGACGAACACGGCCGTCTGAACCTTGCCGACCATCCGCTGCTGAACAGCAATATCCTGTATGAAAAAGTGGAAAACCCCGCCTACGACCCCAACGACCCGAACAGCCCGAAAACAGTTTACAAATACATTTCTACGGATACAACCCACGATTTGAAAAACGGGCGGGGCGTACATAACGGCGTGTACATGGCCGATATGACCGCCGCCGAACGCCGCCGCGCCCAACACCAAAGCGGCGGCGGCTGGGCGCCCGCCTTCTCCGCCACCGTCAACTTCACCGACCACGCCCGCGCCTACCTGCGCTACACCGAAACCCTGCGCTACCCCAGCATTTTTGAAGGCACCTACGGCTTTTCCAGCATGGGCGGATTCGGCCGCGCAGGCTATGGCTGGAAGCCCGAACACGCCAAAAACTGGGAAGTCGGCTATATCCACGATCTGACTGGACTGCTGCCGAAAATGCGCCGCGCCGATTTCCGTATCAACTACTTCCACAACAAAACCAAAAACATCATCGACCGCGACGAAAACTTGGAGTTCGAGCAGTTCGACAAACAGATACGCACCGGCGTGGAACTCTCCGCCCGCTTCGACAGCGGCCGCTTCTTCGGCGGTCTCGGCGTATTGCGTAATATTAAAAACGAAATGTGCGATTCGACTTTTCCTTATACGCATAAGATTGCTTGGGTCGAAGTCGGCAAAGGCATTCTTCTTCCTCCTTCTTGCAATCACGGCGGCCTTAGCGACACGGGTTACCTTGCCTCCGCTTTGCAGCCGCGCTGGTCGATAGATGCCGATCTCGGCGCACGCTTCTTCGGTGAAAAACTGGAAACAGGCATCCGCTTCCACTATCACAGCCGCATCAAAAAAAGCCGTGACGAGGCTTGGAATGACTACCGAAACCGCTATCGAGAGTTTTACAATCGGACAACATCACGACGTATCAGAGGCCAAGAATGGCAACCTGTCGCCACATGGGATATGTATCTGCGTTACAAAATCGGCAAAAACATCACCGCCGAGTTGGTGGGAACAAACCTGACTGACCGTTACTACCTCGACCCTCTCAGCCCGTCTTATATGCCAGCCCCGGGTAGAACAATACGTTTCGGGCTGACGGCAAAATTTTAACCCTGCCATATCAAACGATAACGGCATAAATAGATTTATAACAAATCGTATTCAGTACGAAATTTTTTTGATTTTGGCTATTATTCTTTTTCAAAATATGTATAATGCACCTGCCTGTAACGCGAATGCTTACTAATAATTTAGTAAGCGGCCGTAATACGGTATTTTACCAACCTGATTTTTTTAAGGAGTCCTCCTATGAAAAATGTAAAACTGGCTGTTGCCGCCGTGGCCGTATTGGCCGCCTCCTCCGCTTTCGCCGCTTCCGATTTTGCCGGCGGTGCTTCTGTCTCTGACCAAACAAAAGGCGTGAAACGCCTCGAAGTATTGCAGGGAACGGGTACTTATGCCGGACAAGCCGCAATCCATATCTATGATATTAATGCCACAACCGATAATTCCAACGGCTTGGCAAACGACAAAGACGTTTCCTTTGCCAAAGTGGATAGCACCGCAAGCAATTTCTTTGTCAAAACCTTTGCTAAAAGCGTTTTGGGCAAAGACAAAAATACCGGTGTAACCGTTGCCCATCTGTTCAAGATGAAAGGCTTTCCGTGGAATGTGATCCCGAGAATGCCCGATCACTCCCACTTAGGCCGCATGTCTTATGCCAAGGTCGGCAATATGGATGTTTATTTTGGCGACTGGGACAACACCCCGTCAGGTGCGGCCAACGTCAATAAAGACACCAAAACCAACAACTACACCGTGTTCTACAGCGGCACGGGCAAAACCACCAATATGCCCACCAGCGGTACGGCCACTTATGCGGTTAAAGGCATCAATGGTCATTACGAGCAGGGCACTGCCGTATTGAAAGGTGATTTGAAAGCCGACTTCGGCAAGAAAACGCTGGCGGGCACTTTGAGCAGAACAACCGGTGATCTAAAAACCTTGGGAATTGATGCGAAAATCGTAACTAACGATGCTTCGTTCTCCGGCAAAGCCGTTGCCAACGGTTCGGTAAACGGTGCAACCAAAGGCAACTTCTTCGGCAACAACGCCGCAGGCTTGGCCGGTATCGCCGATTTTGGTAAAAACAATCCGAACAACACGGCTTTCGGCGGTGCGAAAAAATAATTTGGATACCTTTGAAGATTAACCATGGATGATTGTGATAAGCGGGCAGGAATGCGTTTTTCCTGCCCGCCGCACTTTGAGGCCGTTCCCGCCTGTACACCTGACTCCCTCTCCTGCGCTCCAAGCGCGGGGGAGGGTTGGGGAGGGGGTGGCAGTTCGCAGAACTGCTTTTGCCGCTGCAGCCCGCAAAAATTTCTGTAGCCGCACAAGCCCCCACCCTAGCCCTCCCCCGCGAGCGGGAGAGGGAACGCAGTTGCTACTGCGGCGGCAGAGGCCGTCTGAAAACCCCGTTTCCCCGCCAAACCACAGGAAAGCCCATGAAATACTGTCTGTTTCTCCTTCCGCTGCTGCTGTTGTCCTTGCCCGTCTGCGCCGACAACGAAGACACGCGCCTGCAACTGCGATACGGCATAGAAGAGCGGCAGCAGCGGCAGGAAGGGGAAAAGGTGGGCGATTTGTCTTTCGGTGTAGCCGCGCCGCAGGAAGACGACGATCTGCCGACGGCGCTGATGAAGGCGGTGAACGCGCAAAACGAAGCCGAAACGCTGCGCCTGCTCGAAATCTACAAGGCGCAGCCTGATGCCGATGCCGATATGGTGCTGTTTGCCGAAGCCAATCTGGCCGTGTTCCGCGACGATTTGCCGGGCGCGCTGGCACGCTATCGGGAGCTGTATGCGCGCAATCCGCAGTTTGTCCGCGCCAAGCTCGATTTGGCGCGGCTGCTGTTTGTCGACCGGCAGAACAGGGAGTCGGCGGAATTGTTCGGCAGCATCGATATTCCCGAACGCCCCGCCGTCAACGAAAAAATCAAAGGCTTCTCCGACGCGCTCTCCAAACGCGACGCATGGAGCGGCTCGCTCTCCGTCGGCTTGGGACACGACAGCAATCTAAACCGCTCTTCCGCCGCCACCATGCTGCGCGAACAGCAAAGCTGCGGCTTCGATTCCAACGGGCAGCCGATTTTGGACGCCAACGGCAATTTCACCTGCCGCAGCGAATGGCTGCCGATGAAAACCCCCGACGCGCTAAGCGGCCGCATGTGGGCATACGAAGCCGCCGCCGGTCGCCGTCTCTCGCTCAACGGCCACCACGGCATCCGGTTTTCCGGCTATGCGCTGGGCAAAATCTATCCCGAAAACCGCGAATACACCGAACACAGCGTCAGCCTCGGTTCGGCATACAGCTTCCAAAACAAAGACACATCGTTTGAAATCGGCCCGCAAATCCAATACGACTGGGTCGGCGGAAAAATGCAGGACAGCAACGCGGGCGTCAGCGCGTCCTACAACCGCACCTTTGCCGACAAAGCCTCGCTGGGCGTGCAGATAGAGCACAAATACGACCGCTACCGTAGCGGCTACGAACATTTCAACGGCCCGCAAACCCTGCTGTTCGCCACCGCCGTGTACGCCCTGCCGCAAAACACCGCCTTGTTCGGCGGCTACGACTACCTGCGCAAAAACAGCCGCGAAAAAGTCGACTCCTACCGCCGCCACGGCCTGCGCGGCGGTATCAGCAAACGCTTTGATTCGGGCATCGAAGTCACATTCCAAACCATTTGGCGCAAAACCGCCTATCAGGACTTCCATGCCTGGCTCGACACGCGGCGCAAAGACAAGGAGCACACCTACCAGCTCGACCTCAAATACGACCGCCCCGCCCTGCGCGGCTTCGTCCCCGTCCTCAGCCTGAAACGCACCGACAACCGCAGCACCTCGTGGGTCAACCGCTACAAACGCAACGAAATCACCTTCAAGCTGCAATACGGGTTTTGAATGTCCGCTTTGCGGGAAGGAGGCCGTCTGAAAGTTTCAGACGGCCTTTGTTTACCCGCACGCTTTTCCGAAAGACATCAAACCGCGTGCGTTGCTGCGCAACACACCCTACTACGGCAGCAGAGGCCGTCTGAAAGGGGAAATCCCTGTTCAGATGGCCTTTTTTTCATGCGGTGCATGTGGCGGCGGCAGGGTTGGGCTGACGGGTAAGTGTGACTGGCGGTGCTTGCGCCTGCGGGAGAATTGCTTTACCCTGCGCCGGCCTGTGTTTTTCAGGCGCTTTTAAGGAAACATTGATATGAACAAGAAAACCGCTTTGCTGCTTGCGTTTGCTGTTGCCGCCTTCGGCCAACAGGCGGCAGCCAAAGAAATCAAGATTCAGGAAAACTCTGCCGGGCTTTCTGCCGCGCTGACTGAAAATCTGGCCGGAACGGCTGTGTCCATGGGTGTGAAAGAGCCTTTGGTGATTAAGAAATCGGGCGACGGGGTGGTGATTTCCGGCGCGGGGGCGACACGCTGCAACATCAAGCTGAACGACGGCAAAATCGCCGGTGTAAGCTGCAAATAGGCTGCTCTGTGGCAAAGAGGCCGTCTGAAAATTTCAGACGGCCTCTTTTTTGCGGCGGCTTTATTTGGCGGCGGACGCTTCCTGTTGCGCTGCGCCTTTGTCGAACCATTTCTGTTCGATTTTGGCGTAGGTGCCGTCGGCCTTGATAGCGGCGAGGCCTTTGTTGATTTTTTCGCGCAGGCCGTCGTTGCGGCCTTTTTTCAGGGCAAAGCCGTATTGCTCTTTCGGGAAGGAGGGATCGACGAACATGTTGTATTTCATGCCGGGGTTGTTGGCGACGAAATACTGGACGACGCCGTTGTCGCCGACGGTGGCGTCCACGCCGCCTGCGGCCAGTTCTTTAAAGGCCAGCGGCATGTTTTCGAAGCGGCGGATGAGTTTGCTGTCTTTGCCCTGCAAATCTTGCAGAATCAAATCGGCGGTGGTGCCGTTTTGTACGGAAACGCTGCGGGTTTTCAAGTCGGCGAAGGATTTGATGTCGCTGCCTTTGTCGGCGGTGACGATCATCTGTGTGGCTTCGAAATAGGGGTCGGTAAAATCGACGATTTGTTTGCGCTCGTCGGTGATGGTGATGCTGGCGAGGGCGACGTCGCTGTCACCTTTTTGCACGTTGGCGAAGATGCCTTCAAAAGGTGTGTTGACGAAGTTGAATTTGATGCCTTCTTTTTCGCCCGCTGCGGCGAGGATGTCGCGCGAGAAGCCGACGACCTGTTCGCCTTCCATATATTCCAGCGGCGCGTAGGCGGCGTCGGTGGCGACGATGTATTCCTGCGCTGCGCCCGTTTGCGCGGACGCGGCGTTTTGCTGCGCGTTTTCGTGCGAGCAGCCTGCCAGCAGCAGGGCGGCCGCCAGCGCTGCGGACAGCGTTTTCTGGTATGACATGGTGTGTCCTTAAAGATTTTTTACAAGCGCGGCATAATACCGAAAGCGCCGTTTTGCGGCAAGCCGCGGGAGGCCGTCTGAAAACAGAGCCGCAACAGTGCGCGGGGCAGGGCGCTTTTCAGACGGCCTCTTTGCCCTCTGTGCTTCTCTTTGCGTGCGGCTTGTGTTAAAACGGCGCGCAGAAAAACAATCTTTCCCGACACGCAAAAAAGTAAAAATGGAGCTGAACCAACTGAAATCCTTTGTTGCCGTGGCGCATCACGGCAATCTCACCCAGGCCGCCGAGCGGCTGTTTTTGTCGCAGCCTGCCGTTTCGGCGCAGATTAAGGCGGTGGAGGCCGAATTGGGCACGCCGCTGTTTACCCGCGCCAGCAGCGGCATGACGCTCACCCGCGCGGGCGAAATCTTTCTGCCCGAGGCCGAGGCGCTGTTGCAGCACAAACACCGTCTCGACCAGTTTGCCAAAACACTCGCCGCCAACTACACCGAGGAGGCCGACCTCGGCTTGATTCATCCGGTGGACTCGGCCAAAGTCTCGCAGCTGACCGCGCTGATCGGCGAGTCGGCGCCGCACACCCGCCTGCACATCCAATACGGCATGAGCGGCGAGGTTCTCGAGCGCATCCGCGACAAGCGGCTGCACGGCGGTTTTTTCCTCGGCATGACGCGCCAGCCGGGCATCCACAGCCGTTTTCTCGAAAACATCCGCTACGCGCTTATCTGCCCGCAGGACGAGCTGGCGGCCATCCGCAGCAATCTGCCTGCCGCGCTTGAAGATTACGTTTGGATCGAAATGTCGGGCGTGTCGGGCAGCAACAAGCATTTGAAGCAGTTTTGGCGTGCCAACCGCCTCGCGCCCAAGCGGCAGATTCTGTGCGACTATCCGCAAACCATCATCGATCTGGTGGCCGACGGGCAGGGCGTGGCGATGGTGCCCGAAAGCAAAGCCCGCGCCGCCGTGGCAGCGGGCAGGCCGGTGGCGCTGGTGGAGGAATACCGGCAGACGCTGCCGCTGCACTTTATCTATGCCGACGAATACGCGCAAAATCCCACGCTGCACATGCTCAAAGAATGCATTGCCGCCGTGTGGCAGACGGAATCCGGCCTGTAAACCCCACAGGCCGTCTGAAACCCTGTTTCAGACGGCCTCTTTATTGTGAAGAAAGCCCTTATGGACATCGAAACCTTTTTAAACCAAGAATCCGCGCGCGCCGCCGGATACCGCTGCGGCTTTGTCGCCATCGTCGGCCGCCCCAACGTGGGCAAATCCACGCTGATGAACCACCTCATCGGCCAAAAAGTGAGCATCACCAGCAAAAAAGCGCAAACCACGCGCAACCGCGTTACCGGCATTTATACCGACGACACCGCGCAATTTGTGTTTGTCGATACCCCGGGTTTCCAAACCTACCACCGCAACGCGCTCAACGACCGCCTCAACCAAAACGTTACCGAAGCCATCGGCGGCGTGGATGTGGTGCTGTTTGTCATCGAATCGATGCGCTTTACCGATGCCGACCGCGCCGTGATGAAGCTGCTGCCTACGCACATGCCCGTGATTCTTGTCGTCAACAAAGTCGATAAAGGCAACGCCGATGCCGCCGCGCTGAACGCGTTTATCGAAGGCGTGCGTGCCGAATTTGATTTTGCCGGCTGCGAAACCGTCAGCGCGAAACACGGGCTGGGGTTGGCCGCGCTGATGGCGCAGGTCAAGCCCTACCTGCCCGAAAGCGTGCCGATGTACCCCGAAGAAATGGTTACCGACCGCTCCAGCCGCTTTCTCGCCGGCGAAATCGTGCGCGAAAAACTGTTCCGCTATCTGGGCGAGGAGCTTCCCTATGCGATGAATGTCGAGGTAGAACAGTTTGAAGAGGGCGACGATATTTACCATATCTATATCGCCGTGTTGGTGGATAAAGAAAACCAAAAGCCCATCGTCATCGGCAAAGGCGGCGAAAAACTGAAAAAAATCTCCACCGAAGCGCGGCTCGATATGGAAAAACTCTTCGGCTGCAAAGTGTTTTTGAAAGTGTGGGTGAAAGTGAAATCCGGCTGGGCGGACGACGTGCGCTTTTTGCGCGAATTGGGTTTGTAAACCGCTGCCTTGGCAAAAAGGCCGTCTGAAAGATTCAGACGGCCTTTTTGCTGTATCTGCCGTGTTTTTTTCAGGCGGCCTTCTGCCCGCGCTCGAAGCTGCCCTGCCGCAGGAAAACCGCTGCCTGATGCGCCGTTTCGCCGTCGTTCAGCATACCCGTGTGGGTAACGGGCAAAACGATGTGGTCGGCCATGCCGCCGCAGCGGGTTTCCGCCACCAAAACCGTGCCGTCGTTTTCGCCGTGCAGGCCGAAGAGGCGGCCGACACCCATCGGCGCGTTGCCCGCGATGCTGCCGAGCATTACGCCTTCGGGCAGGGGCGGCAGGTTGCCGTCGAGCAGCTGCCGGTATGCGCCGCCCAGCAGGGGCGCGGACAGGCCTTTGTTACGGATGGTTTTGGCGGTATGACTGCCCTGATGCGGCGTGCCGAGGGTAACGATGCGGCCGCGCACGAGGTCGGGACGCGCGGCGGCGAAGCGGCGCAGCACCAGCCCGCCGAGGCTGTGGCCGACAAAATGCAGCGGCTGTTGCGGATGCCGTCTGAAAAAGGCTTCGACGGCTTTGGCCAGCGCGGCGCAGTGTGCTTCGTGTGTCTGCCAGACGCTGTAATAGCCGAAGGTTTCCACATCCAACCCCTGTTGTTTGAGCAGGCGGGCAAAGGGAAACATCGTCCAAGCGTGCATATGGATGCCGTGCAGCAGCAAAACGTGTTCGGTCATGGCTTGTTCCTTTGTCGGCGGTTTTTAAGGTGGGAGGCCGTCTGAAAACGCGCTTTCAGACGGCCTGAAACCTTTGTACAACGCCAATGTTCATCTAAACGGCGTCATTCCCGCGTAGGCGGGAATCTTTTCGGAATCCAAGCAAAATATGGTCGTATCAGAGATTATTTTGGATCAGGCAAGATTCCCGCCTACGCGGGAATGACGGAGTTTATTGTTTTCAGACGGCCTCTTTGCGTTAACCGAGCAGGTCGGCGAGCATGGTGCGGTAGATTTCGGCGAGTTGTCCGACGGCGGCGGTGTCTATGTGTTCGTCGATTTGGTGGATGGTGGCGTTGACGGGGCCCAGTTCGATGAGTTCGCGGGCGATGTCTTTGATAAAGCGGCCGTCGGACGTGCCGCCGGTGGTGGAAAGTTCGGGGCGGATGCCGCAGATTTTTTCGGCGGCGTTTTGCGCGCATTCGGTGAGGCGTCCGGCTTCGGTGAGGAAGGGTTGGCCGGACAGGCTCCATTGCAAATCGTATTGCAGGCCGTGGCGGTCGAGTATGGCGTGCACGCGGCGTTTGAGGCCGTCTGAATTCGAGGCGGTGGAGAAGCGGAAGTTGAATTTGACGGTGAGCTCGCCCGGAATGACGTTGGTCGCGCCCGTGCCTGCGGCGATGTTGGAGATTTGGAAGCCGGTGGGCGGGAAGTAGGCGTTGCCTTCGTCCCATTGTTCGGCGGCCAGCTCGGCGAGGGCGGCGGCGGCGCGGTGGACGGGGTTGTCGGCCAGGTGCGGGTAGGCGATGTGGCCTTGTCTGCCTTTGACGGTGAGCGTGCCCGAGAGCGAGCCGCGGCGGCCGTTTTTGATGGTGTCGCCGAGCTCGGCAACGGCAGTGGGTTCGCCGACGATGCAGTAGTCTATGGTTTCGCCGCGCGCTTTGAGGGCGTCGACGACGCGCACCGTGCCGTCGTGCGCGTCGCCTTCTTCGTCGGAGGTAATCAGCAGGGCGATGCTGCCGTTATGTTGCGGATTGTCGGCGACAAAGGCTTCGCAGGCGGCGGCAAAGGCGGCGATGCTGCTTTTCATGTCGGCCGCGCCGCGCCCGTAGAGTTTGCCGTCGCGCTCGGTCGGCTCGAAGGGGGGCGACGTCCATTTTTCCAGCGGGCCTGTGGGAACGACGTCGGTGTGTCCGGCGAAGCACACCAGTGGGGCAGATGTGCCGCGCCGCAGCCAGAGGTTTTTGGTGTCGCCGAAGTTCATTTCTTCGACGGTGAAACCGAGGGGGGCGAGGCGTTCGGCAATCAGCCGCTGGCAGTCCTGGTCGTCGGGCGTAACGGAGGGGCGGGCGATAAGTTCTTTGGCAAGGGCAAGGGCGGGATGGGTCATGATGTTGGTTCGGCAGTAGGCCGTCTGAAAAGGTTTTAAGGGGCAGAGGCCGTCTGAAAGCCTTTCAGACGGCCTCTGTGCTATTGGATGTAAACGAAGCGGGCGCGTTTGACGTTGCACAACAGCTCGTAGGCAATAGTGCCTGCGGCGGCGGCAACTTCGTTGATGTCCACCGCGTCGCCCCACAGCTCGACTTCGCTGCCGAATCCTTCGTTGTCGGCCAGCTCGACAGTGAGCATGTCCATGGAAACGCGGCCGAGGATTCGGCTGCGGCGGCCGTCGACGGCAACAGGCGTGCCGGTGGCGGCGCGGCGCGGGTAGCCGTCGGCATAGCCTGCGGCGGCGAGGCCGACGCGGGTGGAGCGTTTGGTATAAAAACTTGCGCCGTAGCCTATCGGTTCGTGCGGCTGCAACACGCGTTCGCCGAAGATTTCGGTTACGAGGCGCATCACGGGTTTGAAGCGCGGGTCTTTTTCCAGAAAGGGATCGACGCCGTAAAGCGCCAGCCCCGCCCTGCCCCAGTCGCGCCGCGCCTGCGGGTAGGCGATGGCGGCGGCGGAGTTGGCGAGGCTCTCTTCGCCCGCCAAAGCGGCGCAGGCGAGGTCGAAGACTTCGATCTGCATATCGGTCATGCCGCGTTCTTCTTCGTCGGCGCAGGCGAAATGGCTGGTTTTGACAACGGCGGCTACTTTGCCGCTCTGCATCAGCGCGGTGTGGGCGGCGGCGAAGTTGTGCGGGAAGAAACCGGCGCGGTGCATGCCCGTATCCATTTTCAGCCAGACGGTAACGGGCGTCTGCCAGTCGCGGCGCAGCAGGCTTTCGAGCTGCCACTGGCTGCCGACCACCGGCCACAGATTGAGCCGTTCCACTTCGGCGTATTCTTCGGGTTCGAACACGCCTTCGAGCAGGACGATGGGGTTGGCGATGCCGTTTTCGCGCAGCAGGCGGGCTTCTTCGAGAAAGGCGACGGCGAATCCGTCGGCGATGTCGGCAAGGGCGTGGGCGCAGCGCAGCGCGCCGTGGCCGTAGGCGTCGGCTTTGAGCACCGCCAGCATGCGGCCGCCGTGGATTTGTTTGAGGGTTTGGTAGTTTTCGCGCAGGCGGTCGAGGCGGATTTCGGCGCGCAGAGGTCTCATGGCGGTTGTCCTTCGGTGTGGGCGGGAACGGGAAACGGGAGGCCGTCTGAAAGCCCGTGTGCACGGGAAACGGGCTTTCAGACGGCCTGCGGATTATAGGCGGGTCGGGGGCGTTTTTGAAGATGTAAAAAAAACGCAAAAGGCCGTCTGAAAGCGGTTTGGCAAGGCGGACGGGCGGCACGGTTGTGGCATAATCGGCCGCATGGTTTACTTAGGAACGAACAATGTCCATCTCCCCCGCCCAATACTTTCTCTACCTGCAATACATGCTGGCCGCCCTCGCGCTGCTGGCTTTGTTTTGCACCCTCTACGTCAAAATCACCCCCGTGCGCGAGCTGCATCTGATTAAAAACGGCAACCTCGCCTGCGCCCTCTCCTTCGGCGGCACCACCGTCGGCTTCTGCTTGCCGCTGGCATCCAGCATTTCCCACAGCGTCGGTTTTACCGACTTTCTCTTGTGGGCGTGTGCGGCGGGCGTGCTGCAAACCGCCGTTTATTTCGCCGCCGCGCGCCTGATTCCGCAGGCGTCGGACGAATTGGCCGCCAACAATGTCGCTGTCGGCGCGCTGTTCGGCAGCTTCTCCCTCGCCGTCGGCCTGCTCAACGCCGCCTGTCTGTCGTAAAAAAATCTTCAACCGCAAAGGAAAAACGCCATGTTCAACTTCATTAAAAAGCAGTTTATCGACATCATCCAATGGGAAAATCCCGACGACGAAACGCTGGTGTGGCGTTTTCCCATTGCCGACCAGGAAATCCAAAACGGCGCGAGCCTCACCGTGCGCGAAGCGCAAATGGCTCTGTTTGTGGACGAAGGCAAAACCGCCGACGTGTTCTCCGCCGGCACCTACAAGCTCAACACAAGCACCCTGCCCATCCTCACCTACCTGAAAAACTGGGACAAACTGTTTGAATCCCCCTTCAAATCCGACGTTTACTTCTTCAACACCAAACAGCAGCTCGCCCGCAAATGGGGCACCGCCCAGCCCGTAACCGTGCGCGACCCCGAGTTCGGCGCGGTGCAGCTGCGCTCCTTCGGCATGTACAGCTACCGCATCAGCGACCCCGAAACCTTCTTCAAACAGGTCAGCGGCGTCGTCGAAAGCTACACCGGCCACCAGCTTGAACAGCAGCTTCGTAATATTGCCGTTACCCAGCTTGCCGCCGTGTTCGGCAATTCGGGCACGCCCTTTCTCGACATGGCTGCCAACCAAATCCTGCTGTCGCAGAAACTGGCGGAAAACCTCGCCCCCGAGTTCGCACGCCTCGGCCTGACGCTGGAAAACGCCACCGTCGAAAGCATCAGCCTGCCCGACAACATCCAACAGGCGCTCGACAAAAAAATCTCCATGGGCATCGTCGGCAACCTCGACACCTACACCAAATTCCAAACCGCCGAAGCCATCCCGCTGGCGGCGCAGAACGAAGGCGGCGTTGCCGGCATCGGCGCGGGACTGGGCGTGGGCGCGGGCATCGGCCAGGCAATGGCAGGCGCGATGGGCGGCATGATGCAGCCCGCCGCGCAGACACCCGCCGCCGAACAGCCCGCCGCGCCCGTTCAGACGGCCGCAGAAGACCCGCAGGCCAAGTTGCAGAAACTCAAATCGCTGCTCGATAACGGCCTGATTTCCGCCGAAGACTTTGAGAAGGCCAAGTCTGAAGTGCTGAAACAGCTTATCGGCTGACGGCGCAAAGAGGCCGTTCCCGCCTACACCGTGCGGGAATGACGTTTCTGAAAAACGGAAAACGTAAAATTCCGCTTTCAGACGGCCTCCAAGCAACAACGGCTTTTCTCCGACTTTCTTTTCAGACGGCCTCTGTATAAAAGGCCGTCTGAAAACAGAGACTCCCGACCAACCAGCCCATACCCGAGCCATGACCCGCGAACCCATCTTCCACACCGACTGCCCTAGCTGCGGAGCGCGCGTCGAAGCGCATTCGGCCACCTCCGTCACCCTCGTCTGCGGCTACTGCAACAGCATGCTCGTGCGCGAAGCGGCGGGCGTGGCAGACAAAGGCCGCGACTCCGCCCTTCTGGAAGACTACAGCCCGCTGCAAATCGGCACGCAGGGGCGCTGGGGCACGCATCCCTTCTCCCTCGTCGGCCGCGTGCAGATGCACTACGACGCGGGCGTATGGAACGAATGGTACGTCCTCTTCGACGACGGCGGCACCGGCTGGCTCGCCGAAGCGGGCGACATCTACACCTTCACCCGCCCACACGCCACACCGAACGGCCTGCCCGCCTTCGACGACATCCGCGCCGGTTTTACCACCTTCGACTTTGAAAACAAACGCTTCATCGCCTCCGACGTGCGCCGCGTCACCCTCAAACACGCCGCCGCCCAGGGAGAATTGCCGTTTGAATTTTCCGCAGACAGCGTCAGCCAAGTGGCCGACTGGCGTTGCGAAAACGTCTTCATCACCACCGACTACTCCGACAGCCCGCCCGCCTTCTACACCGGCAGCGCCGTCAAACTCGACGATCTGCAACTGCAATACACCCGCACCGCCGACCAAATCAAAGAAAGTACAGGCCGTCTGAAAGGCAGCCGCCAATCCGAAAACTGCCCCAACTGCGGCTCGACCGTCCACTGGGTGAGCGGCCTGGCCGACAACATCCTCTGCCCCTCCTGCGGCAGCGACCTCGAAGCGGTGGACGGCAAAATCGAACTCATCGAAGCCAACGCCATGCGCGAAGCGCAGCAGGAAGCCCTCACCCTGCCCGTCGGCAGCAGCGGCACGCTCAAAGGCAAAACCTACACCGTTATCGGCGCGCTGCACAAAGACGAATACGAAGCGCAAACCGCCTTCGATTTGATGTATGCCTTCAAAAAGCCCTTCGCCCCCGTGCCCGTCGGCCGCTGGCGCGAATACCTGCTCTACCACCCCGAAAACGGCTTTCTCTGGCTTATCGAAAGCGAAAGCGGCTGGGAAGCCTCCTACACCCTGCACGACTGGCCGCGCCTCGACCGCAACGGCCACCCGCAGGGCTGCGAAAAACTCTACGACTACGGCAGCCGCGTCGGCTACGCCGCAGGCGCGTTCTACTGGCACGTCCGCTCCGGCGATCTCAACTATTACAGCGACTACAAACGCGGGCGCGGCAAAATCTCCTCCGACCTCTCCGCCGCCGAAATGTCGTGGAGCATCACCGAACCCGTCGACCACCGCGAAATCGCCCGCGCCTTCGGTCTCGACGAAAAAGCCGCCGAACCCGACAGCGGCGGACACATCCCGGCCTACGTCGTTTGGCTGATGATCGGCCTGCTCGCCATCCTCAACCTGCCCGCCTTCTTTATCGGCGACTCCGACGGCGGCCTCTTTCTGCCCATTCTGGCGGGCTACGGCCTGCACAAACTCGGCAGCCCCTCTGAAGAAGACGGCACCTCCATGATCGGCAGCACCACCGCCTACGTCATTATCGGCTCCTTCCTCATCATGTTTGCCACCGCCTTCCACTACGCCGCAAGCGGCAGCAGCAGCGGCACATCCGGCTACGGCGGCGGCACGGGCTACATCGGCGGCGGCTTTTCGGGAGGCCACAAATGAGCCACCTCCCCGGCCGCCACGGCCTGCTCGACCTCTACGGCTGCGAAGCCGACGTTTTGCGCGACGAAGGCCGTCTGAAAACCGTCCTGCACCAAGCCGCCGAAGCCGCGCAGGCCACCGTGTTATACAGCCGCTTCCACACCTTCGGCGGCGAAGGCGGCGTCACCGGCGTGCTGCTCTTGGCCGAATCGCACCTCACCGTCCACACCTGGCCCGAACGCCGCTACGCCGCCGCCGACATCTTCCTCTGCGGCGCCATGCCCGCCGAAGCCGCCCGCCTCGTTATCGAGAGGGAACTGCGTGCCGAAAGCAGCCGCTGGCAGAGCATCGAGCGCGGAGAGGCCGTCTGAAACGTTTTTCAGACGGCCTTTGTGCACGCTTTGTTATCGGACGCGGAGGCCGTCTGAACACGCGGCTTCGGCGCAGCCCAAACCCGTTTGCCGTCTTTGAGGCCGTCTGAAACCCGTTTCAGACGGCCTTCCTGCATTCTGCGGCAGCGGTTTCAGACGGCCTTTGAGCCGCCTGCCGGGTTTCTTTCAGACGGCCTGCATCCGCTCCTGCGTAAAATTGTTGATAATTTAACGCTGCCTGTTTATATTCCCGCCCGTCCACAACCCGCCGCCCAGGAGCAGATTATGTCCGTCAAAAACGTTGTCAAACTGATTGAAGAAAACGAAGCGCGCTTTGTCGATTTGCGCTTTACCGACACCAAAGGCAAGCAGCACCACTTTACCGTACCCGCCCGCGTGGTGCTCGACGACCCCGAAGAATGGTTTGAAAACGGCCAGCCGTTTGACGGCTCGTCTATCGGCGGCTGGAAAGGTATTCAGGCTTCCGATATGCAGCTGCGCCCCGACCCTGCAACTGCCTTTATCGACCCGTTTTTCGACGATGTAACCGTCGTCCTTACTTGCGATGTGATCGACCCGGCCGACGGCCAGGGCTACGGCCGCGACCCGCGCTCCATCGCCCGCCGCGCCGAAAACTACCTCAAATCCACCGGCATCGGCGACACCGCCTATTTCGGCCCCGAACCCGAATTTTTCGTTTTCGACGGCGTGGAATTTGAAACCGCCATGCACAAAACCCGTTTTGAAATCACATCCGAAAGCGGCGCGTGGAGCAGCGGCCTGCACCTCGACGGCCAAAACACCGGCCACCGCCCCACAGTCAAAGGCGGCTACGCGCCCGTCGCGCCTACCGACAGCGGCCAGGATTTGCGCTCGGCGATGGTCAACCTCTTGGAAGAAATCGGCATTCCGGTTGAAGTGCACCACGCCGAAGTCGGCACCGGCAGCCAGATGGAAATCGGCACCAAATTCAGCACCTTGGTAAAACGCGCCGACCAAACCCAAGACATGAAATACGTCATCTGGAACGTTGCCCACAACTTCGGAAAAACCGCCACCTTCATGCCCAAACCCATCATGGGCGACAACGGCAGCGGTATGCACGTGCACCAATCCATTTGGAAAGACGGCCAAAACCTGTTTGCAGGCGACGGCTACGCCGGCCTCTCCGACACCGCGCTCTACTACATCGGCGGCATCATCAAACACGCCAAAGCCCTCAACGCGATTACCAATCCGTCCAC
This sequence comes from Neisseria sp. KEM232, assembly GCF_002237445.1. Lineage (NCBI taxonomy): Bacteria > Pseudomonadati > Pseudomonadota > Betaproteobacteria > Neisseriales > Neisseriaceae > Neisseria > Neisseria sp. KEM232. The sequence continues at coordinate 1,391,038 of NZ_CP022527.1, read as the reverse complement.
CAACTCCTACAAACGCCTCGTGCCGCATTTTGAAGCACCGACCAAACTGGCCTATTCCGCCAAAAACCGCTCGGCCTCCATCCGCATCCCGTCTGTCGGCAGCAGCAAAGCCCGCCGCATCGAAGCCCGTTTCCCCGACCCCACCGCCAACCCGTATCTGGCCTTTGCCGCGCTTTTGATGGCCGGTTTGGACGGCATCCAAAACAAAATCCACCCGGGCGAACCGGCCGACAAAAACCTGTACGACCTGCCGCCCGAAGAAGACGCGCTCGTGCCCACCGTGTGCGCCTCGCTCGAAGAAGCCCTCGCCGCGCTCAAAGCCGACCACGAATTCCTGTTGCGCGGCGGCGTGTTCAGCCAAGACTGGATCGACAGCTACATCGCCTTCAAAGAAGAAGACGTGCGCCGCATCCGCATGGCACCGCACCCGCTGGAATTTGAAATGTATTACTCGCTCTGATACAGCGTTTGTTTGAACGCCAAAGGCCGTCTGAAAACCCGCAACAGGGCTTTCAGACGGCCTTTGACATAGCTCGGGTTTGTAGCCCGACCCACTTGCGGATACACAAAAAAGGCCGTCTGAAAACCGCCAAACGGGTTTCAGACGGCCTGTGTATGCCGCAGCCGTTTCAGGCCGTCTGAAAGGTGTCTTTCAGACGGCCTTTTTACTGCTTCTGTATCCCGTTTCCTTTCCTGCGCCCAAGTGTGGGGGAGGGCAGGAGAGGGAGAGTCCGCAGAACTGCTTTTGCTGATGCAACCGAACAAAAGTTTCCGCAGCGGCACCAGCCACCACCCTGACCCTCCCCCGCGGGCGGGAGAGGGAATGCAGATACCGAAATGTTTTCAGACGGCCTTAAAGGCAGCATGCGGGACGGATGCTTGTATCCGCTATGGAGAGCCAACACAAAAATCTACGGCATTGGAAATGCCAAGAAAACCTGCCCCATACTGGATGTACTGTCTGCGGCTTGCTGCCTTGTATCTTTTTGTGTTGACTCACTATATTTGCAGGCCGTCTGAAACCGTCAATCCCGCCGTACCTCTTGCTCCCTCTCCTACGCCCAAGCGCGGGGGAGGGCAGGGGAGGGGGTGGCGGTTCGCAGAAACGCTTTTTGCCTGTTACCTGCTGCCGCAACCTGTCGGATATTTCTGCGGCCTCCGTCCCTACGCTTAGCAGTATAGTGAGCCAAAATAAAAAATCTACGGCGTTGCTGCGCCTTGCCGTACTACCTGTACTGTCTGCGGCTTGCTGCCTTGTATCTTTTTTATTTTGACTCACTATAAAAGGCCGTCTGAAACCCGTTTTGCGGTTTTCAGACGGCCTTTTGCTTTTTCGTCCGCCAAACGGCACAAGGCCGTCTGAAAGGCGGGTTGACGTTTTACTTGTGTCGAAACGGCGCTTTCAGAAACATCATTCCCGCGAAGGCGGGAACGGCCTCTGCGGGTTTGGCGTTTCGCGTGTCCGCTGCGGGCAAAGCACACGGGCGCTTATTTTTTGCGGCGGCGGGGCAGGGTGTCGGGCAGGTTGACGCGGCTGTAGAAGCTGCCGTTTATCTGCGTGACGTTGACGTGGTACATGCGGTAGGCGGCGAAGAGTTCGCGGTCGGGCGGCTGCGGGTTTTGCCAGAATTCGGCCAGCGGCTGGCGCGAGGTGAGGCCGGGGATGTCGTAGTTGGCGCGGCCGAGCAGTTTGACGGGCATGTTGTGGACGAGGGCGGAGAGGCCGCTGGTGCTGTTGAGCGTCACCATGCCCGTGCCGTGGCGCAGGAAGACGGGCAGCGGCACGTCGTGGACGTAGTGCACGCGCTCGGCGAGATCGGGATGCGCGGCGAGGAAGCCGCCGATGTCGCGGCGGTAGTCGGTGAAGCCTCTGTCCATCGGGTGGTGCTTGATGATGAGCGAGGTGTCGGACGGGGCGTGTGCGGCGAAGGATGCGAGTACGTGCAGCAGGAAGTCGCGCACGGAGGCAAAGTCGCTGTGGATGTGCACCTGGCTGTCGTTGAACACTTGCAGGGGCACGATGAAGAAGTGGCCGAAGCGGCCGCTGCCGACCCGGGCGGCGAAGCGGCGGTCGGCAAGCGCGTAGCCCGCGCGGCGGATGCCCGAACGCAGCCACAGGGCGATGTAGTGCGGTAGGTCGATGGCGCGGTGATGGCGGTAGGCGGGGTAGCGGCGGCCGCAGAAATTGGCGGCGGCGTAGTAGTACATGGCGCTTTTGGCACGCGGCCAGAAGCCGTCGGGCACGGGCGCGGGCGGGCTGTATTGCTGTACGGCGAGTTTGCGCCGCGCGTTGAGAAAGAAAGCGCCTTCGCGCGGCAGCGGCGAATGGGCGTTGACGCCGCCTTCTTCGAGGGTGACGAAGTGCGGGCGGAAATAGCCTTCCTCAAACGCCCAGAAGGAAACGCGCGCCTCGGTGCAAATCTCTTTGGCGATTACGTGGTAGAGGCGGTTGTCGCCGAAGCAGGCGACGGCGTCGATTTTGTGTTCTTTGATAAAGGACGAGAGACAGGCGGGGAAGTCTTCGGGGCTGCCGCGGTAGCAGGTGACGCGGGGAAGGCGGGCGGGATAACAGGCTTCGTCACCGCCGTTGAAATTGAATTTGAACACCCGTGCGCCGCGCGCTTCGAGCCAGAGGGCGAGGCGGCGGAAGAAGGGGCCGACAGGCCCCTGCAAAAGCAAAACACGCCGTTTGCGGGCGAGTTTTTCCAGGTTGGACGGGATGGTTTTCATGTTGTTTGGGCGGCTGCGGACTGCAGGCCGCCTTTTTCGGCAGCGGCGTCTGATAAGGGGCGGGATTGTAAGCCTTTATGATGCCGTATTTCAAGTTTTTGCGCCGTTTGTCGGCGGCGTGTCGAGAAACCGTGCGGCATATCCGCAGCTGCTGTACAAGGCAATCCCGTGTGTGCGGGCGTGTCCGACCAGTGCCTGCACGAGTATTTTGGCGAGGCCGCGGCCTTGGAATTCGGGCATGACTTCGGTGTGGGTGATGTTCCAGCCGCCGTTTTGCTCCTCATAGGCGGCAAAGCCCGCTTCCCTGCCTTCGAGCGTGAGGACGAAGCGGCGGCGTTCGGGTTGGTGGGTGACTGTGTTCATGGTGTTCTCCTTGTGTTTCAGGGCATGGCCGGGCGGTGGAAGCGGGGAAGGATGTGGCCGCTGTCTTTGAGGCGGACAGACTCCAAAACGTATTCGGCATCTTTGCGGTCGTTCGGCTCTAGGTTTTCCTGCAGGAGTGTGCGCAATACCGATTCGGCGCGGGCGAAATCGCCGCTGATGCGGTAGATGCCGGCCAGGGCGTAGCGGGCGGACTGTTTGTCTCGGGGGCTGCCCGGTTCGCGCAGGGCTTTGTTCAGGTGGGACAGGGCTTTGCGGTAGAGCCGTTTGAGTTCGGCGCGGGAGTAGGGTTCGCCGGGATATTTGCCGTTGGCGGCACGGAAATAGAGCCAGCCGACGGCGGCAGGGCTGTATCCGCCCGACAGCTCGGCAAAGGCGGCGATGCGGTGGGCGTTTTCGGTGTGCGCGGGCAGGCTGCGGTAGGCTTTGCTGTTGACGGTTTTTTTTGTAGCGCGCCAGTTCTTCAGCGGTGAATTTGCCGTATCGGGCGGTTGGGAACACCAGTTTGTTGCCGGGGCAGATTTGGTATTCGGGCGCGCTGTCGTGCATTTGCGCCCAAAATTTTTCGCTGCCGACGGGGCAGGCGATTTCGCTTGCCGGCGGCGGCAGGGCAAAGGCGCTGCCTGCGGCGGCCGACATGATGAGGGTGGTGGGGATTTTTTTCATGTTGCGTTCCTGGTTCGGATAAGGGAAGCCGTCCCTTCTTCGCGGGGATAAGGTTTCCGAAAGGTTTTAACTTCGTTGAAGCTTCGCTTTCAGACGGCCTTTCGTTCAGCGTTTTGCCAAGGCCGAGCCGATCAGCATTTGTGTGCCGAACCAGCCCCAGTAGATGCGGTGGCGGGCGATGAGGCCGTCTGAAAGCTGCATCAGTTCGAGAATGTCGACCTGGCCGCCGTCGGGTGTTTGGTGCGGGTATTCCCAAATCAGGGTGTCGCCGCCGGTGAAGAAGCGGCCGTCTTCGCGGTACCAGCGCACCAGTTCGTTCGGGCGGCGGCGCGTGCCTTCTTCGAGAAAGGCGAGGATTTCACTTTTGCCGCGCAGGATGCCGCTTTGGCGGTTCATGATGGCGGGGACGAGCGGGCTTTCGAAGACGGCGTTGTCGGCGTAGAGGGCGATGAGTTTTTCCGTGTCGCGGTTTTTGGCGTGTTCGTGCCAGTCGCGGTAGATGCGTTCGAAGTCGTTCATGTTTTTCCTTTCGGGTTTGCGCTTGTGTTTTCGGTTTTCGGAAACGTCATTCCCGCGCGGTGTAGGCGGGAACGGCCTCTGTGCTGCTTGGCAGAGGCCGTCTGAAAAGGCCGTTGTCCCGCTTTCAGACGGCCTTACGCAGCCGCAGGGCGTTGGCGAGCACCAGAAGCGAGCTGAGGCTCATGCCCAGCGCGGCGAGCCAGGGGGTGACGAAGCCGGCGGCGGCCAGCGGCACGGCGATGAGGTTGTACACACTCGCCCACCACAGGTTTTGCCGGATAACGGCGGCGGTGCGCCTAGCCTGGCGCACGGCGGCGGGAATGACGGACATATCGTCGTTCAGCAGCACGATGTCCGCGCCCGCGCGGGTGATGTCGGCGCCGCCCGCCACGGCGGCGGAAACGTCGGCGGCGGCCAGGGCGGGGGCGTCGTTGATGCCGTCACCCACCATCAGCACCACGCGCCCTTGTTTTTGCAGCTCTGCGATGTAGGCGGGTTTGTCTTCGGGCGCGGCTTCGGCGCAAAAGGTGTCGGCGGACAGGCTGTCGGCGAGCGCGGCGACGGCGGTGCGGCGGTCGCCGCTGAGGATGTGCAGTTTCAGGCCGAGGCCGCGTAATTCGGCAGCGGTTTGCGGCACACGCTCTTTGGTTTGGTCGGCCAGCAGGAATAGGGCTTGGACGCCGTGGCGGCTGCCCAGCGCGATAAGCGTGCCTTGCAGGGCGGGGTCGTCGGTTTCAGACGGCCTCTGTCCGGCAATTTCGCCGACAAACTCGGGTTTGCCTAGCGCCCACAGGCCGCGTTCGCCGTTGACGGTGAGGCGGGCGCTGACGCCGTGGCCGACGCGGTTGGCACGCTCCTGCGGCGCGAGGTCGGGGAGGTCTTGCGGAAGCGGCAGGTCGTTGAAGGCGCGGGCGATCGGGTGTTCCGACTGCGCTTCGAGCACTTGGGCGATGTGCAGGGCTTGGGTTTCGCTCAGGCTGCCGGTCAAGACGGTTTTTTCGATTTTCAGACGGCCTGCGGTGAGCGTGCCCGTTTTGTCGAACACGGCGTCGGTGGCGGCGGCCAGCGTTTCCAATGCGCTGCCGCCCGCCACCAAAACGCCTTGTGCGGCGAGTTTGCCGGTGCTGGCGGCCAGCGCGGTGGGCGTGGCCAGCGACAGGGCGCACGGGCAGGTGATAACCAGCAGCGACACGGTAATCCACAGCGCCTGATGGATGTCCGCGTGCCACCACCAGAAAAGGAACACGGGCAGGGCGAACACAATCATGCCGCCGACAAAGCGCGAGGCGTAGCGGTCGGCCAGCAGGGCGAGGCGCGGTTTTTGCGACAGGGTTTTGTCGAGCAGGCGGGCGATGTGCGACAGGCGGGTGTCGCCGCCGACGCTGTCGGCGCGGATGATGAGCGGGCTTACGGCGTTGAGCGTGCCCGCCGTGACCTTGTCGCCCGCGCGTTTGGCAACGGGCAGGTTCTCGCCGGTGAGCATGGCTTCGTCGGCCTCGCTCTCGCCCGAGAGCACCGTGCCGTCGGCGGGAATGACTTCGCCCGCCTTCACCAGCAGCACGTCGCCCGCCGCCAGCCGCGCCACCGCCGCTTCTTCGCTGCGCTCGCTGCGCGGATAGTCGGGCAGCAGATGGCAGAAGGCGGGCACGAGTTTCACCAGCCGCTCGGCCGCGTCGCCCGCTTTTTGCCGCGCGCTCTGTTCCATAAACCGCCCCAGCGACAGCAGAAACACCAGCATCGCCAGCCCTTCGAAATACATGCCCTGTCCCGCATTGGTGAGCAGCGCGTACACGCCCGCGCCGAAGGCCAGCCAGACAGACAGCGCAATCGGCGTGTCCATGCCCGCGCGGCGGTTTTTGATGTCGCGCAGGCAGCCTCGGTAAAACGGCACGGCGGCATAGAAAATCACGGGCAGCACCATCAGGAAGCCGCCCCAGTGCAGGATGGTGAGAAACTGCGGCTCGATGTCGTCGTAAAGATAGGTCGGCAGGGCGAACATCATCGTCTGCATCATGCACATGCCCGCCACCGCCAGCCGCACGATGGCTTTTTTGCGCGACTTCTGCGCCGCCTCTTCGGCCTTGCGCGCGTCGTAGGGCAGGGCGGCGTAACCCGTCTGCCGCACCGCCAGCAGGATGTCCGACAGCTTCGTACGCCCCTCGTCCCACCGCACCCGCGCTTTGAGCGAGCTGTAATTGAGTTCCGCCGACTGCACGCCTTCCAGCCGCATCAGCCGCTGCTCGATCAGCCACACGCAGGCGGCGCAGGTCACGCCTTCGAGCATCAGCACCGCCTCGCGGCCGTTTTCCGGCAGCGTTTCGACAAAATCGCGCTGCACGTCGGGCAGATCGTAGAGTTTCAGCTGCGCGAGCAGCTCGGGCGGTGGCAGCGCGGCACGCTCCGCGTCGGCGGTGCGCTGACGGTAATAATTGCCCAAACCCGCGTCGATAATGCTTTGCGCCACGGCCTGACAGCCCGCGCAGCAGGCGGGATGTTCCTGCCCTTCGTAGGCAATGTTCAGATGCAGATTCTCGGGCACGGGCTCGCCGCAATGGAAACAGTTGGCTTCGTTTTTCATGGCGGCGGATTGTACACGCTTTGGCCGCCCTTTCAGAAACGCTATCCCCGCGCAGGCGGGGACGGCCTAAGAGGCCGTCTGAAAAGCCCCGTGCCGTGTTTTCACTTGGTTGAAACTTCGCTTTCAGACGGCCTTCCGTTCCGCGCTTTACCCGATTGGGTTACACTGCGCCCCTTCCGCAACACACACACAAGGACAACCCAAGACCCGCATCGCCCTGATTATCGGCAGCCTCAGCCGCCCCCCGCTCAACCGCAGCGTCGCCGAATACATCGCCGCGCAGGCTCCGGACGGCGTAGAAATCGAAGAAATCGCCATCGCCGATTTGCCGCTCTACACCCAGGATTTGGACAAACAAAGCGTACCCGCCTACGACCCGGCTCAAAGCCGCCGACGCGGTGCTCATCGTCAGCCCCGAGCACAACCGCAGCATCCCCGCCGCAGTCAAAAACGTGATTGACGCAGCCTCGCGCCCGTTTGGCCAAAGCGTGTGGAACGGCAAAAAAAGTGGCCGTCGTTACCGCCTCGCCCGGCGGCTACGGCGGCATCAACAGCGGCCTGCACCTGCGCCAAAGCCTGCAGTCGCTGGGCGCGGATGTGCTGATTGCCCCCGAAGTTTTCCTCGGCCGCGCCCATGAAGCGCTGGACGAACAAGGCAACATCGCCAACGAGCGCACCGCCGCATTTTTAAACAAATTCGCCGCCGCGTTTTACGACTGGACGGCGGCATAAATCATCGCCGACACCCATCCCGCAGCCGATTTGGCCGCGGGCGGCGGCTTGGAAGACCAGTTCGAGTTCAACGAAACCATGGCCTTCTTAACCGGCGATTTCCACCCCGCCTTCTGGCCGATGTTCTCGCCCAACCGCTACACCACCGAAAAAACCGCCGCCGCCCACGACGCGGTGCGCGAAGCGGCCTATGCGCGCATCGACCGTGTGATGACGTTTTTGAACAACTTAATCGGCGAAAGCGGCCATGTGTTCCGCGACAAACGCAGCGTTGCCGATGCCTACGCTTTCGTGATGGCGCGCTGGTCGGTGAAAACGCCGAAAAGCTATAAGGAATATCCGCATCTGGCGGCGTTTATGCAGAAGATGAGCGAAGACGCGGCGGTAAAAAAAGTGTTGGAACTGTCGAAATAAAACACCTTGCCCAATTAGGCAAAAGGCCGTCTGAAATCTCGTTTGCGGGTTTTCAGACGGCCTTTCGGCTTCGCGGCTTGGGCGGCTTTACTCCGCCGCTTCCAGCCTGATGCGCTGCGTAAACAGCGCCTGCACTTGGCTTTGGTGGCTGATGCCGATAATCAAAGTATCGGGCAGTTCGCGTTTGAGCGTTTGCATCAACTCGAGCGAGGAAGCGTCGTCGAGCTGGTTGGTGGCTTCGTCGAGAAACAGGATTTGCGGGCGGAAAACCAGGGCGCGGGCGAGGCTGAGGCGTTGTTGTTCGCCGCCGGAGAGATGGCTGTGCCATTCCTGTTTTTCATCGAGACGATGTTTCAGACGGCCTAAGCCGACTTGTTCTAAGGCCGCTTGAATGGCGGCATCATCGGCGCCGTTGGCGTGGGGGTAGCAGACGGCGGCGCGCAGGCTGTCGTAGGGCAGGTAGGGGCGCTGCGGCAGAAACAGGCGGCTGCCTTCGATGGCGAACTGTCCGTGATGGTAGGGCCATAATCCGGCCAGCACGCGCAGCAGGGTGGATTTGCCGATGCCGCTTTTCCCTTCAAACAGCAGCCATTCGGGCGCGCGGGTACTCAGGCTTACGGGGCGCAGCATCGCCCGCCCCTGCGGGGTGTGGACGGCGGTGGCATCCAGCTGCAAAAAGCCGTTTGCGCCATCCGCGTTATCAGGCAGACAAAGCGGGCTTTCAGGCTGCCCGGTGTGCCGTTCGGCATCGTCCAAAGCAGCCTGAAAGTTGCCCAAGCGTTCGATAACCGCCGCCCATTCGACCAGGCGGCGGTAGGCATCGGTAAACCAGCCGAAGCTGTCTTGGATGCGGGCAAACGAGGTGCGCGTCTGCATCATGTCGCCGAAAGTGAGCGTTTTGGCCAGATACATCGGCAGCGTGGCGAGGATGGGAATGAAAATGCTGATGCGCACATAAGTCGCCCAAAACGTGCCGAAACGGAATTCGCAGTTGGTCAGGCGGAACCAGTTGTCGCGGATGCGCTGGAAACGGTGTTTCAGACGGCCTTGCTCGGCATCGGCGCCGTGGTAAAACGCCACCTGTTCGGCATGGTCGCGCACGCGCAACAGGGCGGCGCGGTAGTCGGCTTCGCGGTGCTGGCGCTCGATGTTGAGGTCTTTGAGCTTGCGGCCGACAAAATGCGCCCCCAGCGTGCTGAGCGCGGAATACGCCAGCGCCACCCACACCAGATAGCCGTACACGGTAAACGTGCGCCCGCCCAGCTCGAAGGTCTGCACGCCCGACAAGCCCCACAACACGCCGACAAAGGCGCTGAATTTGGCGATATTGTTGATAAACGACAGCAGCAGGCTGATGCTTTGCGCCGCCAGAAGCGACACGTCTTCGGCGATACGCTGGTCGGGGTTGTCCGGCTCGCCGGTGAGTTGGATGCGGTAGTGCTTGTGGCCGCCGAGCCATTCGCGCTCAAACTGCGCCGTCAGATGCGTGCGCCAGCGGAACACCAGCCGCTTCTGCAACCATTCGGCGCAGACGATACAGGCGATAATCATCGCCATATAGCCCAGATATTCAACGATTAAGGCAGGCATCGCCTTGCCGTCAAACGCCGCCAGCGCATCGTAAAAACGCTTGTCCCACGCGGCAATCCACACGCTGACGGTGGTGGAAAACAGGGTAAAAGCGATGATGGCGGCCAGCAGCAGCCACTCGCGCCATTGCGACGCGCCCGCCCAAAACGGACGGGCAAGGCGGAGAAATTGTCGGATGAGTTTTGCCATATGCTTGCTTTCGCGCTGCAAAAGGCCGTCTGAATCAGGTTTCAGACGGCCTGTATGTTTATTGTCGTGTGGACACGGTTACTTCCGCCGACATCCCGGGCGACAAACGTTCCCAATCTTTCTGCCCCGCATCCAGCGTGATTTTCACCGCGATGCGCTGGGCGATTTTCACGAAGTTGCCCGTGCCGCTGTCGGCTTTAATCAGGCTGAATTCGGAGGAGGTGGCGGGCGAGATTTCGGCAACTTTGCCGCTGAACGCCTTGCCGCCGAGTGCGTCGATACTCACGCTGGCACTCTGCCCGATTTTCACGTTGGCCATATCGGTTTCTTTGATATTGGCGATGACCCAACGCTCGGGCGGCACTACCGACATCAGTTGCGTGCCCGCGCTGACGAGCTGGCCTTGTTTCACCGCCACTTCGCCGAGTTTGCCGCTGGCGGGGGCGTAAATCACGGTGTGGCCGAGCTCTTGTTCCGCCAAATCCAGCAGCGCCTGCGCGTTGGCAATGCCCGCTTGTGCGCCTTCGCGGCCGACGCCTGTGTTGATAATGTTTTGCTGCGCCACGGCGTATTGCTGGCGCGCCTGCTGCAAGCCTGCTTCGGCCTGTTTGACGGCGGTTTGCGCGGCATCGCGGCTGCTTTGCGACACGGCATCGGGCGAGGCCGTCTGAATGCGCTGCCACTCGCGACGGGCGCGGTCAAGCTGGGCTTGGGCGTTGTCAATCACCGCCTGATTGGCTTTGGATGCCGCCAGCGCGGAAGCCTTGTCCTGCGTGGTTTTGCTTAACGCCGCCTGCTGAGCCGCCAAGCCTGCCTTTGCCTGCGCCACTTTCGCCTGATAGGGCGCGGGGTCAATCTCTACCAGAGGGTCGCCCTTTTTCACTTCGGCAAAATCGTTCACCAAAACCTTCTGCACATAGCCGCCCACGCGCGGGCTGACCACGGTCACGCTGCCGCGCACATAGGCGTTGTTGGTATGGATTTCGCCCAAACCGAACGGCGGCAGCCGCCATGCATACAGCGAGAGCAATACGCCTGCGGCGGTGGCGGTAAGAATGGCGATGCCGCCGAAACGGCGTTTTTCAGGCTGCCATTGGGCGGGCTCGGACGTTTCAGACGGCGTTTGGGTTTGCGGCTCGGGGGTTTGTTCGGGGTTGGGAGTTTGTTCGGTCATTGTCGGATTTCCGTTTCAAAGTTTGGGTTTCAGACTGCGTGGAGGCCGTCTGAAAATATAAATCGTCTGTGCGTTTGGGTGTTTTCAGGCTGCGTAGGTCGGATTCTTGAATCCGACGTTTTCCCGCAAGGAAAAATCTGTTGCGGCAGGATTTGCGTTTGCCTGTCGGATACAAGTATCCGACCTACGGAGCTACGGTCGGTTTTCAGACGGCCTCTATCTCCCCAGCATCGCAAACACCGCCTTTTTCTCATTCGCCAAAATATCAATTTTGTAACGCCTGCGGTATGCCCACAGCGCAAACGACACCAGCGCGGATATGCCAGCCATCACGGCGAGCAGGGCGAATAGGTCGCTGTATGCGGCGACGGCGGCTTCGCGGGCGGCTTGGGCGGTGATTTGCGAAACGGCTTTGCCTTGCAGCAGGGCTTTGTCGGAAAGGGTAACGGCGAGCACGGCAGCGTTGCGTTGGATGTCGGCGGCGAGCGCGGGGTTGTCCAAGGTGAGGTTTTGCGCGATGTCGGTGAGACGGTCGCGCGTGCGGTAGGTGAGAAAGGCGCTGAAAATGCCTGCGCCCGCCAGCCCGCCGAGGGTTTGCGACAGGCCGAATACGGCGGAGAAGCTCATGATGTGGTCGGGGCTTTTGGCGAGCGCGCGCACAATGCCTTCGAGCATCATCGGCCCCATAAACAGGAGCGTGGCAAAGGCGACGATGCTTTGGCTGAAATAAAGCTGCGCGGGGCGGGTGTTCATGCCCACACCGATTTCCAGCCATGCGCCGAGCGCGAAACAGGCCAGCGCGATGGTTACGGGTTTGCGGATGTTGTTGATGTCCAACAAAATCAGGCTGGCAATCACACCTGCCAGCGAGGCGGCCGCCATCATCAGGTAAAAGCCGCCCATCTGCGTGCCGCCGATACCCAAAGTTGCCATCAGCCCCGCCGCGCCGACGGTCTGCTCGGAGGTCAAAAGCCGCGCCATCGCGCCCATTACGGCGAAGATGATGATTTGCGGCACGGTCATCCAATGCCAGTCGAGCATCGGCTTGCGGCGGCGCGCTTCCAAAAACAGCGCCAGCCCGGCCAGCCCCACGCCGCCCGCGAGCAGCCAGCCCAGCCAATGGGTTGTCCACCACACCGTGCGCCCCTGCACGAGAAAGGCGCACAACAGCGCGATGCCGACGGCAAACAGGGTAAAGCTGACGGCATCCATAAGCGTGAACGAGCCGCGTTCGTGAAAACCGGGCGGCAGCGGCAGCGCGGACACTCCGGCGATGCAGGCGAGCGACAAGGCCGTCTGAAAGGCGAATACCGAGCCGAGCAGGCCGTCGGCGTAAAGAAAAGGCACAAACGCCTGCGCCAGCGGCGTGCCCACCTGCATCAGCCCGATGCCGAACACCAGCCCCGCCAGCTTTTTCTCGCCGGCAAACGCCTGCATAAAATAATACATCGACAACACCAGCAAACCGCTGGCGGCAATGCCTGCCGAGGCGCGGGCAAACAACTCCACTTCGTAATGGTGCCAAAGCTGCTGCGACAGGTTGGCGGCGAGCAGCGCAAACAGCGTGATGCGCACAAAACGCTGCACGCCGAACGCCTTGCGGATTTTGAAAAACAAAATGCTCATGCAGGCGTAAGACATAAAATACGCCGCCTGTATCCAGCCGCCCTGCTGCAAATCCAACGCCAAATCGCCGCGCAGCTGCGGCAGCACGGCAGAGAGAAAACCGTTTTGAAAACCCGCCGCCAGAGAGAGCAGAACGCCGATGGCGAGATAGGCGAGACGGCGTTTTTTCGGATGGTCGGGCGAAGCGGGCGTTCCCGCCATCATCGGCATCTCGTGCGGCTTGAAAGTGTAGTTGCCGTGTTTGAGGGTCATGGTTGTTGAGAATCCTTTGGGGGCTGTTTTTCAGACGGCGTTTGGGGTTTCAGGCTGCCTTTGATGCCGTCTGAAAGGCAGCCTGAAAACGGGGGAAACTTGTCTACTCCTGTTTACAAAAATATTCGCCCGATAAAGCATTGGGTTGCTGCAAAACCAGCAATTCGTCGCCCCAATTGATCAAATCAAGCAAAGTGTGTCGGAACAGCAGGCGGAAACCGATTTCGCCGTGGATGTCGTACAGTTTTTTCATGTCCCGCAAAGTCTCGCCTTGCAGCGGACGGAACAGATCAAGCCCGCCCACATCAAATATTTTGAACGCCCCGTATTCTCCCAAAGAAACGCTTTCAAGCTCGCGGTTGAATTCGCAGGCTAAATTCTCTTTGCTGCCGTTGCATTTGATTAAAAGCGAACCGCGCTCCAAACCAAAGTAGATTTCAATCAGGTTTTGAAAATCAAAAGGGCTGTCTTCCGTGGGGAACACATGGAACAGTCCTTTTACCGAGACAATTTTTTGATTGAGCGTAATCATCGTGAAAAAACAGAATGGTTCAAAAACGAAGCGGGATAACTGTCGTTCGGATTCTGGAATCCGACGTTTCCCCACAAGGGAAAAACCGTTTTCAGGCTGCCTTCGGGCTGCCTTATTGTCCGCCATCCGCTTCAAACCCGCCGCCAAACGCGGTATTCAACGCCAGCCACGCGCTAAACAGCTTCGTTTGCGCCTGCGAGAGCTGGCTTTCGTTTTGCAGGGTTTCGTCCTGCGCGGCGAGGTAGTCGAGTTTGTTGTCCAAGCCCGATTGCCAGCGGCTTTTGGCGGCGGCGGCGTTTTTGCGGGCGAGGGCGGTCATTTCGCTTTGTTCGCGCACCGACAGGGCGGCGGCTTCGTATTGCGTGAGCGCGTCGGCGGCTTCGCGCAGGGCGGTGTACACGTTTTTGTTGTAACGCGCCGCCTGTTCGTCAAACTCGGCTTCTTTTTTCGACAGGTTCGCCCGCAGTGCGCCCGATGTGAAAATCGGCAGGCTCACGCTCGGCAACACGGCGGCGGTAAACGATTTGGACGCGGGCAGATGGCCGATTTCCAGATTCGCCAAGCCTGCCAAGCCTTTAATCGTAATGTTCGGATAAAACTCGGTTTTCGCGCTCTGCACCAAATGCCGCCGCGCCATCAGTCCTTCGCGCTGCGCCGCCAAATCGGGGCGTTTGCCGAGCAAATCGGCGCTCAGCTGCGAGACGGGCGGCTGCGGCACGGCAGCGGCGGCGTTGGGGGAAAAATTGTCCAAAGCCTGCGCCTGCTGCCCCGTGAGCGCGGCAAGGGCGTGGCGCACTTGGGCGGTGTTGGCGTCGATTTCAGCCAAGGCCGTCTGAAAACGGCTGTTGCCCTGCCGCACGGCATACAGCCTGCTCGGCGCAAGTTGTCCCGCGCGGATCAGTTCGCGCACCACGCGCTCGCGTTCGCGGTTGGTTTGAAAACGTTTTTCCACGATTTGCCGCTGTTCGAGCAGCATCTGCCATTGGCGGTAATACCCCGCCACGCCCTGCGCAATCAGCAGCCGCGTTTGCGCGCGTTCGTATTCGACGGCGCGTTGCTGCCCCAGCGCGGCTTCGAGCTGGTGGCGGTATTTGCCGAAAATATCGGGCGACCACTGGCCTTGCAGTTGCAGCGATTCGTAGCCGATGTTCACGCCGTGTTCGCCAAACAGGCGGTGTTCCAACTCCGTAACCAGCCGCGATTTGTCGCCGCCGCCCAAGCCGTCGCGGTGGAGAAACGCGCCGCCTGCGTTCAAACCGATTTTCACGCCGCCCTGCGAATCCGCCAGCCGCGCCCCCGCTTCCGCCTGACGCAAACGCGCCGCCACCGCCGCCAAATCGGGCGATTTTGCCAAAGCGGTGTCGATCAGCGCGTCGAGCTTCGCATCGTTTAACGCGCTCCACCACTCGGGCGAAACCGGCGGCTGGGGAGAATCGGGCAAGCCGAGCGAAGCGGCGGTTTCAACAGGCGCGGGGGTGTGTTCGGTGAAGGAGGCGCAGGAGGCGAGGAGGGCGGCAAGGAGAAGGGTGGGGAGCAGGTGTCCGGGCATGGCAGGATGGGGAAGGGTGAGGAAAAGCGACGGATTATATGGGGCAAGAGGCCGTCTGAAAACGGAATTTGCGTTGTTTCAACTACGTTAAAACCGCAAACGGATTTTCAGACGGCCTTTTGCCGCACGGAAATATCCAGCGGGATGCGGCGGGAGAAAAGCGTTTCCGCAAAACGCCGCTCCCACCCTAACCTTCCCCCGCGCTTGGGGTGCAGGGGAGGGAGTCAGATGCGCGGCGGGATTTTCGGTTTCAGAAACGTCATTCCCGCGAAGGCGGGAACGGCCTTTCGGGTTCGCCGATCGGATCACCGAAGCCGATATCTGTTTGCAAAACGGCAAAAGGCCGTCTGAAAACCGCCAAACGGGTTTCAGACGGCCTGTGTATGCCGCAGCCGTTTCAGGCCGTCTGAAAGGCATCTTTTCAGACAGTCTTTACATTTTCCATTTGAAGCTGAGCAGGACGTTGCGCGGTTCGCCGTAAAAGTTGCCGCTGTCGAAGCTGCGGCCGTATTGGTTGGTGTAGTAGCGTTTGTCGGTGAGGTTGTTGACGGCGAGGCCGAGCTGCATGTGCGCGTTGGGGCGGTATTGCAGGTTGGCGTTCCAGACGGTGTAGCCGCCTTGGGTGAGGGTGCGGCTGCTGTTGGAGGTTTTGCTGCTGCTGTTGATGCCGAGGCCGATGCTCCATTTATTGCCCGCTGTCGGCAGGGTGTAGCTGGTGTAGAGGCGGAACATGTGTTTGGGCGTGTGGGTACTGAAATCGTAGCCTTTTTCGCGGCTGGCAACGCCGCCGGGAATGGTGTTGCGGTTGACGCTGCGGTTGAAGGTGTAGCCGGCGAAGATTTTCCAACGCTCGCTCAGGTCGCCGGAGATTTCGGCTTCCACGCCCCTGCTGCGGCGGTCGAGAGCGATCCAGTAGGGTTTGGGGGCGTTGACGCGGAAGTTTTCGTTGTCTTTGTCGGTGAAATAGGCGGCCAGCGCGGTGTTCAGACGGCCTGAAAGCCATTGGCCTTTCCAGCCGATTTCGTAGTTGCGCCCCATAATCGGCGGCAGCAGGTTGTCGTTTTCGTCGCGGTTCATGGTTTGCTTGAAGATGGCGGTGTAGCTGGCGTAGAGGCTTTGGCTCGTGGTGAGGTCGTAGGTGACGCCGGCGTAGGGGATGAAGCGGTTGCGTTTGAGTTCGTTAACCGTGCCCGGGGTGTTGTCTTTGAGGTTTCTGTCCCAAATCAGGTAGCGGTACCAGCGGGTGTAGCGGCCGCCGGCCATGATGTGCAGGCGTTCGGTGGGGTTGAGGCGCACACCCGCGCCGAAGGCGTGGGTTTTGTAGCGGCCGTCGCCGCCGCGCGCTTTGATGTCGGCGCCGTCCCAGTCGGGTTTGGCGATTTCGCTGCCGTTGAAGCTGTCGGCGTCGAAGCGGCGGCTGTCGTCGGGCCAGCGGTTGACGGTGTGGTGTTTTTCTTTGGAGAAGCTGTGCATGAAAAACACGTCGTGGCTGCGGCCGAGCGCTTGGAAGCGGCCGGTGAGGTTGTTCTGCCAGGTAAATTGGCGCGAGTCGTTGTCGTAGCGGTCGTGGCTGTAGGTTGCGCCCAGGCCGTCGGTGCCGATGCCCTCGCCGTTGATGCCGCCGAGGAAGTAGTATTCTTTTTCCGAGGCGGTTTTGCGCCAGTCAAGTTTGCTGGAGAGTTTCCAGTTGTCGTTGAAGAAGTGTTCGTATTCGGCGAAGAGGTTGGTTTTTTTCAGACGGCTTTCGTTCCAATCCGCGCCCAGATAGCGTTTGCGCGGCAGGCCGCGGCCGTCTGAATACAGCGGCAGGCCGACAAGGTCGGGGGTTTCGCTCTTGTCGATGCGGCTTGCGCCCCAAGTGAGTTTGCCGTTGTCGCCGATGTCTTTTTCCATCACGCCGTAGAGCAGGATGTCGCGGCCGCCGGAGCGTTCGCGGAAGTTTTTGTTGCGGGCGGCCGAGCCGACAAAGCGGCCGCGCAGGCCGTGTTCGCCGCTGAGTGTGCCGGAGGCGTCGAAAGTGCTGTTGATTTTGCCGAAGCGGTCGGCCAAAAGGTCGGCGCTGATTTGGCGCTGCGCGGTGGGTTTTTTGCGTGCGGCGTTAATCGTGCCGCCCGGTTCGCTGTTGGCTTGGGTCAGACCGGCCGCGCCGCGCACCACTTCGATGCGGTCGTAAAGCGCCAGATCGGTGGCGTTGGCCGGGTCGCCGTAGGGGCCGCCGAGGCCGAAGCCGCCGGGCGAGCCGATTTGGCTTGCCATGCCGTCTTCTTCAAACTGCTCGATAAAGTAGCCGCGCGACATGAAGTGGGTGCGGCCGCCGGATTGGAAAACGTTGACGCCGGTGGCGGTTTTGAGCGCGTCTTCCAGCGTGGTGATGCCTTGGTCTTCGAGCTGTTTTTTGGTGATGACGGTAACGGACTGGGGAATGTCTTTAGGCGCGAGAATCAGGCCGGTGGTGGAGCGCAGGGCGGAGGCGGCGTAGCTGTTGCGGTTTTCCGTGCGCAGGCTGCGGTTTTTGGCGGTAACGGTCACTTGCGCCACGCCTTCGCTTTCTTCTATGTTGTCTGCCTGTGCGGCGGTGTCGGCGGCGGCATGGCCGGCGATAAGGGCGAGGGCGAGGGCGGAAAGTTTGAAGGCGGACATGAATCGGCTCCTGATGTGTGTGGGAAGGGGAATCGGTAGGGAAAAACGGCGCAAGCAAACTGTTTTCAGACGGCCTTTCGCGGCTGCGTCGCCGCAAAAATGCGCGCATTGTAATAATGTAACACATGGTTTATTTTGATTTAAGTCAAACCGTTTGTGCGGAAAACTTGCGTTTCCCCCCCGCCCTGCGGCACAGGCGCGGGCGCAACGGCGGCGGGCTTTTGTGGCATAATGCGCGCCCTTGCCCGCACGTCGGACGCTGTATTTTTTCAGACGGCCTTTGCCGTTTGGAACCGTCATTTATTTCAAAACTATCCCCGAATCACGCAGGCGGCGAAGAGGCCGTCTGAAAACAGAAAGAACCGCCATGAATCCCTTTTCCTCATTGGGTTTGGGTCAGGAAATCGTCTCTGCCCTCACCGATCAGGGCTACGAAAACCCCACGCCCATCCAGGCCGCCGCCATTCCCAAAGCCCTGGCCGGACACGATCTGCTGGCTGCCGCGCAAACCGGCACCGGCAAAACCGCCGCCTTCATGCTGCCCAGCCTCGAGCGGCTCAAACGCTACGCCACCCCCTCCACCTCGCCAGCCATGCACCCCGTGCGCATGCTCGTGCTCACGCCCACGCGCGAATTGGCCGACCAAATCGACCAAAACGTGCAGGGCTACATCAAAAACCTGCCCCTGCGCCACACCGTCCTTTTCGGCGGCGTGAATATGGACAAGCAGACCGCCGATTTGCGTGCCGGCTGCGAAATCGTCGTCGCCACCGTCGGCCGCCTGCTCGACCACGTCAAACAGAAAAACATTCACTTCAACAAAGTCGAAATCGTTGTCCTCGATGAAGCTGACCGCATGCTCGACATGGGTTTCATCGACGATATCCGCGCCATCATGCAGATGCTGCCGCGCGAGCGCCAAACCCTGCTCTTTTCCGCCACCTTCTCCGACCCCATCCGCAAGCTCGCGCAAGACTTTATGAACGCGCCCGAACTCGTCGAAGTCGCCGCGCAGAATACCGCCAATGCCAACGTCGAACAGCACATCATCGCCGTCGACACCTTCAAAAAACGCCACCTGCTCGAACGCCTCATCGTCGATTTGGACATTAAGCAGGTTATCGTCTTCTGCAAAACCAAACAAAGCGTCGACCAAGTCACCCGCGATTTGCAGCGGCGCGAAATTGCCGCCCAAGCCATCCACGGCGACAAATCCCAGCAAAGCCGCCTCGAAACCCTCGCCGCCTTCAAAGAAGGCAGCCTGCGCGTCCTCGTCGCCACCGACGTCGCCGCCCGCGGCCTCGACATCGCCGAGCTGCCCTTTGTTATCAACTACGAGCTGCCCGCCCAGCCCGAAGACTACGTCCACCGCATCGGCCGCACCGGCCGCGCCGGCGCCGACGGCGTCGCCATCTCGCTGATGGACGAAAACGAACAGAAAATGTTCGAAGCCATCAAAGAGCTGACCGGCAGCGACATCGCCGTCGAACGCATCGAAGGCTTCGAACCGCAATGGTGGGACAAAGGCACACAGGAGAGTGCCGCGCAGAGGCCGTCTGAAAACCGCCGCCGCAGCGACAGCGCCCGCAGCGAAGAGCGCCGGCCGCGCCGCGAAGCCGACAAAGGCAGGGACGCCGGCGACTCCTGCGGCAGAATCGCCGGACGCAGCAGGCGCAACCGGCGCGGCGAGCGCGTCAAATGCGCCCTGGTACTGCCCAACTTCGGCGTGAAATAAAGCGCGTCCGCCGCATACGCAAAGGCCGTCTGAAAACGCCGCCCGACAATGTCGGGCGGCGTTTTCAGACGGCCTAACCGTTTTGGCTGCTCCGAAGCTGTGTTTTCAGACGGCCTCACCGTTTTGGCTGTGCCGAAGCTGTGCTTTCAGACGGCCTCACGGCACGGAATGCCCGCGAGCCAGGTACTGCATCGGGGTGTCGAAGCTGACTTTGGTTACGCCGTCTTTGCTTTCGACTTTGGCGACTGTGCCTTGGCCGTTGGCGAAGTTGACGGTGTCGCCGTGGGTTACGAAGTCTTTCGCTACGCCGTTGCCTTGGACGGTGAAGCCTGCGTTGAGTACGTCGTTGACGGTGGCGGCGTTGTTGCCTTTGTTACCTGCTGCCAAGGTAGCACGATCGTTACCGTTCGGATTGCCGGTGGCATTGCTCGTATCGGCAAGATTGCCCTTCACGTTAGCCAATGTGGTCGGTGCAGTGGTATTGCCTGCTGCATTCTGCATGCTGGCAATCACGTCGCCGGTGGCTACTTGGTTACCTGCGCCGTTAGGTGCATCGTAGAAGTTGCCATCCGTGTGTTTGTACACTTTGTTGCCGTTGGCATCGGTGTATACCACCGGAGTTTGGGCATTCTGCACTACGGTTTGGGCATCCAATGCGTAAGTGTAAGTCTGGTCACCGTTGGTAGCGTCCACATCCTGTTTAACAGTCAAACCGTTACCGGCAGCAAAGGTAACTTTTTGACCGGGTTTAACGGTAGTGGCAGTAGCCGTAGTACCGCTAGCCAGTCTGCCGCCGGCAGTGGCTTGGAAGCCGCTATTGTTGATGGCGTTGGCAATATCACCCGCTGTGGCCAGTTTGCCTGCGTCGGCAGCAGCCGGTGGAGTAACTTTGCCGTCGTTGGCTACGGTCAACGGAGTGGTGGAAATAGACGATGTTACTTGGTTTGCTACAGCTTTCAGCTGAGCAACGTTTACTGCATCAGAGTCTTCCGTACCTGCGGCCACATTAATGATTTGGCGGGTACCATTCTGCGTACCAACTGATACCGCACCCAGCTCGCCTTTTACTGTCGCCCTAATATTGTTTTGATCAGTATTAGAAGCTGACGCCAGTGCGTAAACCTGATTATTCGCCACGGTAGGTGCTGCATTAGCCTGAACTTTAGTCGCATCGATAGCGGCACGAGTAGCCTGAGAGCCATAACCCAAGGCAACTGAACCAGCTGCGACAGTAGAACTATCTGCACCAATTGCTACGCTATTATTACCAGCAGCATTAGCACTAGAACCAATAGAGATACTATTTTCTTTAGACGCTACTGCAGCCGCACCAATAGCCGTAGAAGCCTTGCCACTAGAGCGGGCATTAGAGCCGATGGCAACTGCCTGCTCCTCTTCCGCACGGCTAGCACCAAGAGTAACTGCCTGACGACCCGCTGCATAAGCGGAATCACCAATTGCAACTGCACCCTCGGAATTCGACTGACCAACAACAGATTTTTCCGCAACTTCAGCGCTACCAACCGCAACAGAGCTAGCGCCAGCCGCTTTAGCGTTAATCCCTGCTGCCAAGGCTTTGCTGCCAGTTGCACCGTCATTATTATAGTTATTGTCAGTATTTGCACCGTTTACATGGTAGAAGTGAATACCATTACCACCGGCAGCTGTAATTTGTTCTTGTAAACCTTTAGCCACATAGAACAACTGGCTACCGTTAATGGCATCAGTGCTAGCTGCAGTAATAGCACCTGGCGCAACGTGTTTGATTTGGCGTTCGAAACCGGCCGCACCAACTGAAACTTGGTCACCGGGAACCACTTTGCCGCTGCCAGCAAACGGGCTAGTCCCACCACCGTAGGTGATTGCACCAATTGTGGCAGACGGCACATCAGTAGCGTTTGTTGCAGTTGTACTACCCGCACCCAAGGCAACAGCATTGGCCAATGTAGCATTTGCCCCTACACCGAATGCAGCCGAATAATCACCCGTGGCATGGGATTTCGTACCTACTGCCGTTGCCAAATCTGCCGCCTTGGCAGAGACGCCCACAGCAACCCCAGCCTGGCCAGTAGATGTGCCGATATAGCGATTATTAGGCGTGAAATTAACTAAGTTCTGACCCGTTAACTCCCGATATTTTTTTGCCAGTGCCGTATCGTTATACGCATCATTATCAGCAGATTGAGAAGTCACTCGATACACTGTGGATGCTACCGAATCCAAATCATCACCACCAATGGCAACCGAAGAATCTCCGGTCGAACGGGTATTCGCACCCAGTGCCACAGACTGATCGCCTGTTGCCTGGGCATCAAAACCAAAAGCAATGGACTGTGATTTAGAAGCTACTGACTCAGGACCAAATGCAATTGTCTGCAACCCGCCCGATCTGGCTTGCTTACCAATCGCGATATTATTCATTGTCTTATCAGGAACATTTTGTATTCGGTAGTAAGTTGCCGAGTTAGTCTCTGTTGATGCACCGTAACCCACCGCAATTGAATTTTCTCCGTCGGCCTTAGCGTCCCAACCAGCTGCGATAGAAGTTTTGCCTGTAGCTTTAGCGCTGCCATTTCCGCCGACATTACTACCACTTGGGCTAACGGCAATAGTCCATTGAGCAGATCCATTTTCAATGCGAGCATTATCTGCCATTGCGGTCTGCGACATAAAGGCAGCTGCAACAGAAGCAGAAATCGTCAATACTTTCTTATTCAGAGAAATGCCGTCCACCACAGCAGCAACCATGCTGCTGCGCCCGGACTTGCCATGCGCCTTGGCTGTTTCTTGCACAGCCACCCAAGTGTTGGTCGTTTCGTTGTAAACGGTACGATAGATCTTGTTCATTTTGACTTCCTTTTTGTTAAAACTTTTCTGCCGCCGATACCTGCCGTGTTTTGCCACGGCGGCAGCGGCTGCATCGCAACCAAACTTTGCTGCAAATTTCGTGCCATTGCACTTTTCCTGCCCACCTCCGTTTGAAAATTTCTTTCGGCTCATGCCCAAAGGCTTTTCAGACGGCCTTTTTTCTTGTTGCGCCCCGTTTGCGGAGGTTTGGCACGATATGACGTTTTCCGGCCGGATTTCGCAGATTTTCGGATTTGTTCCCGCCTGTGTTTCACGGATACAGCAAACGGGCTGGCCGAGCTTATATGCATATTCCAAACCTTTTGCAACCTTTTCCGATAAAAAAGCGTAACAATGTTACTAACGGTGGTGAGTTTGTTGTTTTCCCGCCTGTATCGGTTAAGAGGCCGTCTGAAAGCAGGTTTTCAGACGGCCTCTGTTTACACAAAAAAGACGGCCTGCGCGGGGCAGGCCGTCTGAAAAGCATCCGTGTCAGATGAGGTTGAGGTCGCTGACGCGGTCGAAGATGTGGTCGGGCTTGTTGCCTTCTTCGTAGAGCTGGATGCGCAGGCGCAGGTCGTTGGCGGAGTCGGCCTGGCGGATGGCTTCGTCGTAGTCGATGGTGCCGGCGACATAGAGGTCGAACAAGTGCTGGTCGAAGGTTTGCATGCCGTCGCCTTGGCCGCGCGTCATCAGTTCTTTGATGCCCATCAAATCGCCTTTGAATACCAAATCCTGCACGGCGGGGGTGTTGATCATCAAATCGACGATGGCGGTGCGGCCTTTGCCGCCTTTTTTGACGACGAGACGTTGGCCGATGATGCCGACGAGGTTCATCGCCAAGTCGATGAGCACCTGTTTGTGCCGCTCTTCGGGGTACAGGTTCATGATACGCTCGATGGTTTGGTTGGCGGTGGTGGCGTGGATGGTGAAGATGCAGAGGTGGCCGGTTTGCGCCAGTTGCAGGGCGTATTCCATACTTTCGATGCCGCGCACCTCGCCGACGCAGACGACGTCGGGCGCCTGACGCATGGCGCTTTGTACGGCCACTTCCCAGCTGGATGTGTCGATGCCGACTTCGCGCTGGGTGATGATGGAGCGGCGGGGGACGTGCAGATACTCGATGGGGTCTTCGATGGTGATGATGTGGCCGGGCAGGTTGCGGTTGCGGTGGTCGAGCATGGCGGCCATGGAGGTGGATTTACCGGAGCCGGTCGCACCCGCCAGGATGAGCAGGCCGCGTTTCTGCATGACGAGTTCTTTGAGTTTGAGCGGCAGGGCGAGGTCTTCCACGGAGGGGATTTCGGTGTTGATGCGGCGCATGACGAGGCCGCAGCGGCCTTGTTCGTGGTAGGAATTGACACGGTAGCGCACGTTGCCCTTGGATTGCACGGAATAGTTGATTTCGTGGTTGCGCAGGTATTCCTCGCGCTGGGCGGTGTTCATGGTGGAGGCGACGATTTTTTCGGTGTCGGCCGCAGTCAGCGCGGGCAGCGGCACAGGAATGAGGTTGCCGTCGATTTTTACCGAAGGCGGGAAGCCCGAGCTGATGAAAATATCGGATGCGCCGCGTTTTTCGGCTTCTTCGCACATGCGCGCCAGAATAGGATGCAGGTGCTGGCCGATGGCGGCAGGGCTTTCCTGATCGATGTGCGGGTTGTCGCTGCCCGAATAGTCGGACACGATTTCGCTCAGCAGGCCGTCGAGGTTTTGCGGGATGTCGCTCATGTTTTTTCTCCGTTATCCGTTTACATAAAGTCGGCGTTTTGCGCTTTGGCGCGGGCGGTTTCTTGGGAAATGACGCCGGTGCGCACCAGAGCCTGCAATGACTGGTCGAGCGTCTGCATGCCGTATTGCTGGCCGGTTTGCAGCGCCGAGCCGATTTGGGCGATTTTGTTTTCGCGGATCAGGTTGCGCACGGCGGCGGTGGAAATCAGGATTTCGTGCGCGGCGACGCGTCCCTGGCCGTCGCGGGTTTTGAGCAGGGTTTGCGAAATCACGGCGCGCAGCGATTCGGACAGCATGGAGCGCACCATTTCTTTTTCGCCTGCGGGGAATACGTCGACGATACGGTCGACGGTTTTGGCCGCGCCGGTGGTGTGCAGGGTGCCGAATACCAAGTGGCCGGTTTCGGCGGCGGTGAGCGCGAGGCCGATGGTTTCGGGGTCGCGCATCTCGCCCACAAGAATCACGTCCGGGTCTTCACGCAGGGCGGAGCGTAGGGCGTTGGCGAAGCTGTGGGTGTGTTCGTGCAGCTCGCGCTGGTTGATCAGACATTTTTTGCTCTCGTGCACAAACTCGATCGGGTCTTCGATGGTGAGGATGTGCGAGGAGTGGGTTTCGTTGATATAGTTGATCATCGCCGCCAGCGTGGTGGATTTGCCCGAACCGGTCGGGCCGGTTACCAGCACGAGGCCGCGCGGGTTTTCCGAGATTTTTTGGAAAATGCGCGGCGCTTTTAAATCTTCCAGTGTCAGCACTTTGCTGGGAATGGTACGGAACACGGCGGCCGGGCCGCGGTTGGTGTTGAACGCGTTGACACGGAAGCGGGCGACGTTGGGCAGCTCGAAGGAAAAGTCGGTTTCCAGGTTTTGCTGGTAGTTTTTGCGCTGCAAATCGTTCATCACGGAAGTGATCATGTGGCCGACTTCCTCGGCATTCATTTCCGGCAGGTTGATGCGGCGCACGTCGCCGTGCACGCGGATCATCGGCGGCAGGCCGGCGGAGAGGTGTAAGTCGGATGCTTTGTTTTTCACGCCGAACGCGAGTAGGTCGGTAATCTGCATAATGTGGCCTTTGTCTTTTTCAGTTACAATTTCTTGCAAAAAATAACGCTGCATTTTAAATAAGAACGCCGCTTTATTCCATGCAAATCTGCGGAAATTTCAAAAAAACTTCCAAATCAACCATCTAATCATGTCAACCCTGCAACAGAACTATGTAAAGACCGTGCGGCGGCTTGCCGAAGCGGCGCAGCGCGCGCAGAGGCCGTCTGAAAGCGTGCATCTGGTGGCCGTGTCCAAAACCTTTCCCGCCGCCGACATCCGCGAAGTGTATGCCGCAGGCCAGCGCGATTTCGGCGAAAACTACATACAGGAATGGTTTGGCAAAACCGAAGAGCTGGCCGGTTTGCCCGATATTGTCTGGCACCTTATCGGCGACGTGCAGTCGAACAAAACGCGGCAGGTGGCCGAGCGCGCCCACTGGGTGCACACCATAGGCCGTCTGAAAACCGCGCGCCGTTTGAGCGGACAGAGGCCGTCTGAAATGCCGCCTTTGCAGGTGTGCATCGAAGTGAATATTGCAGGCGAAGCGGCCAAACACGGCGTGCCGCCCGAAGAGGCGGTTGCGCTGGCTGTTGAGGTGGCCAAGCTGCCCAATATCAAAGTGCGCGGCTTGATGTGTGTGGCCGAGGCGGGCGCGGACGAAGAGGTTTTGAAAAAACAGTTTGACACCATGCGCGGGCTGCTGGCCGATTTGAACGCGGCGGGCGTGGCGGCGGACGTGTTGTCGATGGGGATGTCGGGCGATATGGAAACCGCCGTTGCCTGCGGCGCAACCCATGTCCGCATCGGCAGCGCGATATTCGGGCGGCGGGAATATCCGCAGGCCGTCTGAAACCCTTTTCAGACGGCCTCAACGGCACCTAAGCAGATACGCTTAACCATAAAGGAGTAAAACATGAACATCTATTTTCTCGGCGGCGGCAATATGGCTTCCGCCATCGCCGGCGGGCTGGTGAAACAGGGCGGATACCGCGTCCACCTTGCCGACCGCAGCCAAGAGACGCGCGAGCGTTTGGCGGCAGAGCTCGGCGCAAGCGTGTCTGAGAGCCTGCCCGACTTGGGCGCGGACGACGTTTTGGTGCTGGCTGTCAAACCTCAGGATATGCAGGCCGCCTGCGCGGGCGTGAACACGGGCGGCGCGCTGGTGTTGTCGGTGGCTGCGGGCTTGGGCATCGACACCCTGTCGGCCTGGCTCGGCGGCACGCGGCGCATCGTGCGCGTGATGCCCAACACGCCGGCCAAAATCGGCATGGGCATCTCCGGCCTGTTTTCAGACGGCCTGCCGCAGGCAGACAGGGACACCGCCGAACGCATCATGAACAGCGTCGGCCAAACCGTATGGCTCGAGAGCGAAGACGGCATGCACCGCATCACCGGCATCAGCGGCAGCGGCCCGGCCTATGTCTTCTATCTGCTCGAAGCCCTGCAAACCGCCGCCGAACAGCAGGGTTTCAGCCGCGAAGACGCAAAAAAACTCAGCCTTGCCACCTTCCGGGGCGCAGTGGCGCTGGCGGCGCAGACGGGCGAAGATTTTTCGCTATTGCGGCAAAACGTCACCTCCAAAGGCGGCACCACCCACGAAGCCGTCGAAACCTTCAAAGAGCGCCATGTCGCCGAATCCATTGCCGCAGGCGTCGAAGCCTGTGTCGAACGTTCGCGCGAACTGGCGCGGCAGTTTGAGGCCGTCTGAAATCTGAAAACGGCTGCAAACCTGTTCCGTAAAAATGTAAGCGAAACGAAAAACGGCGGAGCGCCGTTTGTTTCATGCTATGATGTGCAACCCGTTTTCGACGGGTTGCTTTTTTTTTCAGCACGACGTGCCGCAGCACACTGAAAACACGGCACTTTCCGAAGAACAATCAGCACGAGAAGCAAAATGGCCAAACTGACCGAACAAGACATCATCAACTGGAACGGCCCGGAAGATGACTATATGAACGAAGACCAGCTCGCGTTTTTCCGCGAACTGCTCGTCAAACAGCAGGACGAACTGATCGACAACGCAAGCGACACCGCCGCCGAACTGAAAAAGCACGAAACCGCCCCCGATCCCGCCGACCGCGCCACGCAGGAAGAGGAATACGCCCTCGAATTGCGCACCCGCGACCGCGAACGCAAGCTCCTGAACAAAATCCAAGCCTCGCTGCGCCTGATCGACGAAGGCGAATACGGCTACTGTCAGGACACGGGCGAACCCATCGGCCTCAAACGCCTGCTTGCCCGCCCCACCGCCACCCTGTCCGTCGAAGCGCAGGAGCGGCGCGAACGCATGAAAAAACAGTTCGCCGACTGATTCCCTCCGATAAAGGCCGTCTGAAAAGCCGGGTTTGCCGCCGCGCCCGCTTTTCAGACGGCCTTCGCGCATCCGCTTGCCGCAAGATCGGGCGTAGGCGTGCAAATTCATTCCACTATATAATCCGCCCCTTTTCCGTCCGCAGACACAACCCATGAACATCTTTTACGAAGAATCAGGCCAGTTCAAAGTGGCCGCCGTCGTGCAGAAAAACGACGCCACCTACCAGGCCGACACCCTGCACGGCAAGCGCACCAAAGTCAAAGCCGCCAACGTGTTCGCCGAGTTCGACGGCGACGCCGCCGCCTTCCTCGAACGCGCGCAGGCCGAAGCGGCGCAAATCGACACCGATCTTTTATGGGAAACCTGCGGCGAAGAAGAATTTTCCGCCGCCGACATTGCCGCCGAATATTTCGGCCACGCCCCGACCAAACACGAGCTGGCCGCCACCCTCGTCGCCCTCTACGCCGCGCCGATGTATTTCTACAAAAGAGCCAAAGGCGTGTTCAAAGCCGCGCCCGCCGAAACCCTGAAACAGGCACTGGCGGCCGTCGAACGCAAAAAACAGCAGGACGAAATGATGGAAGGCTGGATAGCGAGGCTGAAAAACAAAGAAATGCCGTCTGAAATCGCCGCCGACCTGAAAACCATCCTGCACGCGCCCGACAAACAGGCGCTCACCTACAAAGCCTTCGCCAAAGCCGCCGACGCCCTCAAACTCAGCCCCTACGAGCTTGCCCGCCAAACCGGCGCCGTCACCTCCCTGCCGCAATACCTGCTCGACGGCTTCGAGCTGCAACACTTCCCCGAAGGCACGCAGGCGCCCGCCGCCGAATTGCCGCCGCTGCCCGAACTGCCGGCAGCCGAAGGTGTTGCCGCCTTCTCTGTCGACGACGAATCCACCACCGAAGTGGACGACGCCCTCTCCGTGCAGACCCTGCCCGACGGCCGCCGCCGCATCGGTATCCACATCGCCGTCCCCGCCCTCGCCGTTGCGCCCGACAGCGAAATCGAGCGCATCATCTTCAAGCGCCAGAGCACCGCCTACTTCCCCGGCGGCAAAATCACCATGCTGCCCGACAACTGGATTGCCGCATTCAGCCTCGACGAAGGCAAAACCCAACCCGCCGTCAGCATCTATTTCGACGTAGACGAACACTTCCGGGTATCCAATCCCGTCTGCAAAACCGAGCGCGTCTTCATCGCCGACAACCTGCGTATCCAAACCATAGAGCCGCATTTCAACCGCAACACCGGCACAGAAGGCGGCCAAGCCTTCCCGCACCACGACGACATGGCCTGGTTCTACCGCCTGGCCGTCGAATTGCAGAAACAGCGCGGCAAATACGAGCCCGACCGCCCCGCACAATACGACTACGGCATCGACATCCTTGCCGACGGCCGGGTTGCCGTAACCGTGCGCGAGCGCAACTCGCCCATCGACACACTGGTGAGCGAAATGATGATACTCGCCAACAGCACCTGGGCGCAGATGCTCGACGAAGCCGATTTGGGCGGCCTCTTCCGCGTCCAGCCCGCCTTGGGCAAAGTGCGCATGAGCACCCGCTCCGAGCCGCACGTCGGCATGGGCGTGCAACACTACGGCTGGTTCACCTCGCCCCTGCGCCGCGCCGCCGACTACGTCAACCAAAAACAGCTCCTGTCGCTCATCGACCCCGCCGCCGCACCGCGCTACACCGGCAACGACGCCGCCCTCTTCGCCGAACTGCGCGACTTCGACACCGCCTACACCGCCTATCAGGACTTCCAGCGCGAGATGGAACACTATTGGAGCCTCGTCTGGCTGCAACAGCAGCAGGCCGCCGAACTCGAAGCCGTCGTATTAAAAGAAGACCTCGTGCGCATCAACGGCCTGCCCCTCGTCACCCGTGCCACCGGCATCCCGCTCGAACTGCCGCCGCGCACCACCGTCAGACTGAAAATCACCGGCCTCGATACGGAAAAACGCTTTATCGCCCTGAGCTATCTCAACGCCGTAGTCTGACCTGCCCGGCAACACGCAACAGGCCGTCTGAAAACCCTGATTCGGGGTTTCAGACGGCCTGTGTTTTTTCAGACGGCCTTCAATCCGTTTCCTCCGCCTGCGGGGGAAGGCCGGGGCGGGTACAAAGCGCATACCTGTCCGCGAACACTGTTTCTGCCGAAACAACACCCCAACCCTCCCCCGCGCGAGCGCAGGAGAGGGAGCGGGTTTCAGACAACCTCCAAAGCGGCCTGAAAATCCAAAGGCAGCCTGAAAAATTTTCAGACGGCCTCCTGTCTTGGCAAAGCCTCAAATCCGCCCAAACGGCGTCATTTCCGCGCAAAAGGGAAGCTTTTTTGAAGGTTACAGGAAAGGTGCTTATTTTCAGACGGCCTTTGCGGATAAAAAGCGGAGGCCATCTGAAAATTCCGATTTGGGCTTTCAGACGGCCTAAACGACGCAAGTCGGATTCTCGAATCCGATAAAACCGCTGCAACCGCCAATCCCACCACGAATCCGGTTCCCTCCCCCGCTAGCGGGGAGGGAGCAGGTTTCAGACGGCCTCACAGGCAGCCTGAACGCCCAAAAGCAGCCTAAAAAATTTTCAGACGGCCGCCCGTATAAGCATCACAATCACAAGCAGCCTGAAAGCCGCAAAACGGCTTTCAGGCTGCTTTCAGTTTTCCGCAAACGTGGCCAAGTCTTCGCGGCGGTCGAACAGGGCTTTTACCGGCGGTTGGTGGCTGATGCCGATAACGAGAGTGTCGGGCAGCTCGGTTTTGAGTACGGACAGCAGGGCGGTGGCGGAGGCGTCATCGAGCTGGTTGGTGGCTTCGTCGAGAAACAGGATGTCGGGGCGGGCGATTAGGGCGCGGGCGATGCTGACGCGCTGCTGTTCGCCGCCGGAGAGGGTTTTGTACCAGGCGTCGTCGCGGTGCAGATGTTCTTTCAGACGGCCTAAGCTGACTTTTTCCAGCGCGTCGGCAACGGTGCTTTCGCGGCTGCTATCTTGCGGTGCGTCGGGGTAGCAGATAAGTTTGTAGAGCGTGTCCTGCGGCAGGTAGGGGCGTTGTGGCAGAAACAGGCTGCGGCGGCTGCCGAGCATGAAGCTGCCGCAATAGTAGGGCCACAGGCCGGCAAGGGTGCGCATCAGGGTGGTTTTGCCGATGCCGCTGGGGCCGTCGAGCAGCAGCCATTGGCACGCGGCGGCTTGGAGATTGAGGCCGGAGAGCAGCGGACGGCCTTCGGCGGTGTGCAGGTTTAAGGCGCGGATGGCGAGCAGCGGCGGGGCGCTGTTGGAGTTTTCAGGCTGCTTTTGGGTATTCAGGCTGCTGGTGATGCCGTCTGAAACCTGCCCCCTCCCCTGCGCTTGCGCGGGGGAGGGTTGGGGTGGGGGTGTGGTTTCGGCAGAAACAGGGTTTGCGGGTGTGTCGGCGATTTTCCCCTAACCCTCCCCCGCGGGCGGGGGAGGGGACGGATTGGCTGGCGGGATTGGCGGTTTCTGTAAGCGCGTGCGTGTCTGCGGGCACACATCCCGAAAGTCCGTCTGAAAGCTGAGTAGGTCGGATACTTGTATCCGACGTTTCGCCTGCATTGGGCGCGGTGTCGGATTCGGGAATCCGACCTACGCTGTTCAGGCCGTCTGCAAGGGTTTCAGGCTGCCTGCTGTCGGCGGGGACTTGTTCGAGGGCAGCCTGAAAGTGGGCGAGACGCTCGACAACGGCCGCCCATTCGATGATGCGTTTGTAGTAGTCCATAAACCAGCCGAAGCCGTCTTGGACGTTGGATAAGGCGCTGCGGGCTTTCATCATGTCGCCGAAGCTCATGCTGTGGGCGAGGTACATGGGCAGGGTGGCGATGATGGGGATGAACATCGACAGGCGCAGGTAGGCGGCGGAGAAGCTTTCAAGGTAGAACTCGCGCCGTATCAGGCTGAGCCAGTTGTTTTTAACGGCGGCAAAACGGGCGTTCAGACGGCTTTGTTCGGCGTTTTCGCCGTGGTAGAGGGCGATTTGTTCGGCATGGTCGCGCACGCGCAGCAGGGTGGCGCGGTAGTCGGCTTCGCGGTGCTGGCGCTCGATGTTCAGCGGTTGCAGTTTGCGGCCGATCAGGTGGGTGATGAGGGTACAGGCGGCGGAGTAGGCGAGCGCAATCCAGACGAGATAGCCTTTGACGGTGATGCTGTGGCCGAACAGCACGAAGGTTTGCACGCCGGAGAGCTGCCACAGGATTTCGATAAAGGCGCCGAGTTTGGCGGCGTTCATAATGAAGTATTTGAAAAGGTCTATGCTTTTTTCCGACAGCAGGGCGATGTCTTCGGCGATGCGCTGGTCGGGGTTGTCGGGCTCGCCGGTGAGTTGCAGGCGGTAGTGTTTGTGGCCGCCGAGCCAGTCGGTTTGGAATTGGCCGGTGAGGTGTTCGCGCCAGCGGAAAAGCAGGACTTTGCGCAGCCAGTTGCCGCAGGCGACGAAGGCGGTTACGAGGGTGATGTAAACGAGGTATTCGAGTATCAGCGCGGGCATGGCGCGGCCGTCGAAGGCGGCCAGGGCGTCGTAGAAGGTTTTGTTCCAGTCGGTAATCAGCACGCCGACGCGGACGATGACCAGCGAGAAGCCGACCACGGCGGCCAAGAGCAGCCAGTTGTACCAGGGGTTTTGCCGCAGCCAGAAGGGGGCGGCAAGGGCAAGGAAGCGGCGGAGGGTTTTCATGTTTGATTGTGTTTGCGGCGGCGTTGAGGCCGTCTGAAAAGATGCGGCGGGCGGATTTGTTTGCTGTTTTATGGGGAAAGGCCGTCTGAAAACGGGTTTCAGACGGCCTTTTGCTGCGGGTTTAGAACTTGTAGTTGAATTTGAGCGTGATATTGCGCGGCTCGCCCAAGTAGTTGCCTGCCAGAACGTTGCGGTTGGCCTGGTTCTGATAGTAGCGTTTGTTGGTCAGGTTGCTGCCGATCAGGCTGACGGTGGCGTTTTCAGACGGCCTGTATTGCAGGTTGGCGTTCCACAGGGTGTAGCCGCCTTGCTTAATGCCGCGCGAGCTTTGGGTTTTGCTCTGGCTTTCCAAGCCGCCGGCAATCTGCCATTTGCCGCTGTCTACAGGCAGTTTGTAACTGGTGTAGAGACGGAAAATATGTTTGGGCGTGTGAGTGCTGAAATTCAAACCTTCAGGCAGTGATGCGGATTCGGTTTTTTTGTATTTGCTGGTGTTGAAGGTATAGCCTGCAAACAGTTGCCAGTTGTCGGTCAGCTTGCCGGAAATTTCGGCTTCCCAGCCGTGGCTGCGCACTTTGCCGAAGGGGATGGAATAGCCGCGTGTCGCGCTGGGGTCTTCGGCCTGCGCCTGCGCTTTGCTGATGTTCAGCGGGCGGTTTTTCTCGTCGATTTGGAACAGGGCGACGGAGGCATTCAGACGGTTGGCATACCATGCGCCTTTCCAGCCGATTTCGAGGTTGTTGCCTGTTTTGGGCTTGATCTGGTTGCCCTGCTTGTCTTTTTTACCGTAGCTGGGTTTGAAGATGCTGGTGTAGCTGGCGTACAGGCTTTGGTTGGGTGTAACGTCGAACGTGATGCCGAGATAAGGGGTGAAATGTTTTTGCTCGGTCAGCGTGTCTTCGTTGTAGAGCGAACCGTTGGCGCGGGTGGCGTTTTCCACATAATGGCTCTTGAATTTGGCATAGCTGCCGCCTGCAAGAATGTGCAGCTGCTCCAGCGGATTGAAGCGTACGCCGGCCGAGAGCATATGGGTAACGAACAGGGTGTCGCTTATGCCGTCCCAGCTTTTGTTGTTCCAGTCGGGATAGGCGATGTCGCTCGGACGGAAGGTGCGTAAATCATAAACCAGCGTGCTGTCTTTTTTGGCATCGATATTGCGCATATCACCTTTTTCCTTGGAGTAGGAATAGGTTACGAATACATCGTGGCTGCGGCCGAGAGCATGGAATTTGCCGGTCAGGTTGGTGCTGAAGTCATACAGGTTGCTGCTGCCGAAGTATTTGCTGAGGATGCCGATACGGGCTTGGTAGTCGCTGTCGGTGCTTTGGCGGCTGGCCAGCGTGCCCAATTCCTGATGGCTTTTGTTGTGGGTATAGGCTAGTTTGCCGGTCAGCTTCCAATTGTCGTTAAATTGGTGCTCGACTTCGCCGAATACGTTGGTTTTGTCGAATTTGCCTTTATTCCATCCGGCAGCAAGGAAAGTATCGCGCGGCAGATGCAGGTCTTGGCCTGTTTTGGACAGCAAAAGACCGGAAGGATCTAATGTTTCGTGTTTTTTCTGATGGGAAAGGCCGAAGGTAATTTTTGTATTGTCGCCCGCGTCGGCTTCAAGAATGCCGTAAATCAGGCCTTTTTTACCGTCGACATCGTCTTTGAAGTTGTTGTCTTTTTCCAGCAGGGCGACGGCACGGCCGCGCAGGGTGTGCGCTTCGTTCAGGCTGCCGGATACGTCGCCCATCGTGCGCACCGTACCGAAGCGGTCGACCGATGCTTCGGCTTGGATTTGTGTTTTCGCGGTCGGGCGCTTGCGCGTGGCGTTGATCGTGCCGCCGGGCGCACCGTTGGCCTGGGTCAGACCGGTAGCACCGCGTACCACTTCGATATGGTCGTAAAGCGCCAGATCGGACATGCTTTGCGCGTCTTGATACATATTGGTGGACGCACCGGGTACGGTGGAGGAAATGCCGTCTTCTTCAATCTGGTCGATATAAAAACCGCGCGACTGGTAGCGGTAACGGCCGCCGTCGGCTACAACATTGATGCCTGTGGTTTTGCGCAGCGCATCTTCCATACGGGAAATACCTTGCTCATCAATCTGCTTCTTGGTAATCACGCTCACCGACTGCGGCGTTTCTTTGGGCGATAGCGCCAGGCCGGTGGTGGTGCGCATGGCGGAGGTGGTGTAGGAATTGCGGTTTTCGGTGCGGGTGGAGCGGTTTTGCGCGGTGACGGTAACGGTTTCGATGGCGGAAGAAGATACGGCATTAGCATTATCTGCTTCGGATTGGGGGATGGTAGTGTTTTATTGCGCGTAAACGGCATTTGCCGCAATAATCATGGCGGCGATGGTGCTGAGTTTGAAATGTTTGTGAAGCATGATTGTCCTGATGTTAATGTGTAAACACGGGTTAAAATAGCGGGCGGATTATACGCGTCGCAATCCGTTATCATTTTGATTTTTTTTGACACAAGCGCATTCCGCCGCCATAACGTTGCGCGGATGTAACGGTTTTCGCTGTTTTGCCGCCTGCGGGCGGCTTCGGAGTTTTCAGATGGCTTACACCGGCCGTTTCGCCCCCAGTCCGACGGGGCTTTTACACATCGGTTCGCTGCTGACGGCGCTGGCGTCTTATGCCGATGCGCGTGCAAACGGCGGCCGCTGGCTGCTGCGGATGGAGGATTTGGATCCGCCGCGCGAGGTGGCGGGCGCGGCCGACGATATTTTGCGCACGCTGGAAGCCTTCGGTTTCGAGTGGGACGGAGCGGTCGAATACCAGAGCCGCCGCTATGCCGTTTACGAAGCGGCTTTGGCCGGACTCAAAGCGGCGGGGGCGGTGTATCCCTGCTATTGCAGCCGCCGCCAATGGCAGGCGGAGGCGCGGCCGGGGGTAGACGGCTTTGTCTACGGCGGCCGCTGCCGCGATGCGGTGCAGAGGCCGTCTGGAAACGGCAAAACGCCCGCCTGGCGGCTGCGCGTGCCGGATGGGGAAATCGGTTTTGACGACGGCATTGTCGGCCATTACGCGCAGAATTTGGCGCGCGACATCGGCGATTTCGTGCTGCTGCGCGCCGACGGCTTTTGGGCCTACCAGCTGGCGGTGGTGGCCGACGATGCGGCGCAGGGGGTAACGCACGTGGTGCGCGGCCAGGATCTGCTGGTGTCGGCACCGCGCCAGATTTGGCTGCAACGCTGCCTGGGCGTGCCGACGCCGCAATACGCGCACCTGCCGCTTCTGGTGAACGCGCGGGGGCAGAAGTGGTCGAAACAGACCCTCGCCCCCGCGCTGGATTTGGCGCGGCGCGAAGAATGGCTGCGGCAGGTGTCGGCCTATCTCAATCTGCCGCCCGCGCCGCCCGTGGACAAGCCGCGCGACCTGCTCGACTGGGCGGCGGCAAACTGGAATCTGCAAAACGTGCCGCGCGGCGCGATATGCACGGAGGCCGTCTGAAAAAACGCGGACGAAAGGTTTTGAGGCCGTCTGAAAGCCGTTTTGGCGCGTTCAGACGGCCTCTTGCCGTTTCGGTTTCCTGTCACCACAAAAACGTTCATAATCGCTTACCTGATTTATAACCGTTTAACAAAGGAGGACAAAATGCCCGTCAACTACCAAACGCCCGCCGCCGACAGCCTGCTGCCCATCGACGGCATCCGCGTGTTCACCGGCCGGGCCGGCATCAAAAAGCCGCATCACGACGACCTCACCCTGATGGTGCTGGCGGGCGGCTGCACCGTCGGCGCGGTGTTCACGCAAAACCGCTTCTGCGCCGCGCCCGTGCGCATCTGCAAACGCCACCTTTTCGACGCCGACGGCGTGCGCGCCCTCGTTGTCAACACCGGCAACGCCAACGCGGGCACGGGCGCCGACGGCATCGACCGCGCGCTGGCCGTGTGCGAAGCGGCGGCCGAACAGGTCGGCTGCGCCGTCGGCCAGGTGCTGCCCTTCTCCACCGGCGTCATTCTCGAAACCCTGCCTTCCGACCGCATCATCGCCGCCCTGCCCAAAGTTGCCCCCGCAGGCTGGCTCGACGCCGCCCGCGCCATCATGACCACCGACACCATGCCCAAAGCCGCCTCGCGCGAAGGCCGCGTCGGCGAAAACCACACCGTCCGCGCCACCGGCATCGCCAAAGGCTCGGGCATGATCCATCCCAACATGGCCACCATGCTTGGCTTTATCGCCACCGATGCCAAAGTCTCCCAGCCCGTTTTGCAGCTGCTGACGCAGGAAATCGCCGACGAAAGCTTCAACTGCATCACGGTAGACGGCGATACCAGCACCAATGACAGCTTCGTTATCATCGCCACCGGCAAATGCGGCCAGAGCGAAATCGACAACATCGCCGACCCGCGCTACAGCCAGCTGAAAGAACTGCTCGGCAGCCTTGCCCTCGAACTGGCGCAGGCCATCGTCCGCGACGGCGAAGGCGCGGGCAAATTCGTCACCATCCGCGTGGACAACGCCGAAAGCCGCGAAGAAGCCAAGCAAATTGCCTACGCCGTTGCCCGCTCGCCGCTGGTGAAAACCGCCTTCGCCGCCTCCGACCCCAATCTCGGCCGCCTGCTCGCCGCCGCCGGTTACGCCGGCGTGCCCTTCGACGAGGACAAACTGAAAATGTGGCTGGGCGACGTGCTCGTTGCCGAAAACGGCGGCCGCGCCGAAAGCTACAGCGAAGAAGCCGCGCAGCGCGTGATGGACGAAGCCGAAATCAGCGTACGCATCGACCTGCAGCGCGGCCGCGAATCCGCCACCGTCTACACCTGCGATCTGACGCACGAATACGTCCGCATTAATGCGGAATACCGCTCATAAACTGTTTTAAGGCCGTCTGAAAAGCTTTCAGACGGCCTGTAAACTGTGTTTTCAGACGGCCTCAAAGCAAAAGGCCGTCTGAAAAACCCGCAAACAAAGGAGAAGCAAAATGACCCCCAAAAACACCGTCTGCATTGTCGTCGACATCCAAGAACGCCTCGCCCCCGCCCTGCACGAAAGCGAAGCCTTCACCGCCGCCTGCCGCCTGCTGATACAGGGCTTGCAGGCCTTAAACGTGCCGATGATGATTACCGAACAATACCCCAAAGGCCTCGGCGGCACCCTGCCTGCTGTCCGCCTGCTGCTGCCCGACGCACCCGTCGCCGAAAAAACCCTGTTTTCCGCCGCCCCCGCCACGGCAGACTTCATCCGCGAAAAACAGGCGCAAAACGTCATCCTTATCGGTGCGGAAACCCACATCTGCATCCTGCAAACCGCCCTCGACTGGCGCGCGCAGGGGCTGAACGTCTACCTGCCCTTTGAGTGCGCCGCCTCGCGCAACCCCGCCAACAAAGCCAACGGCCTCGAACAAATGCGCGCGGCCGGCGTTACCGTCGGCAACAGCGAAAGCCTGCTCTTCGCCCTGATGCGCGACGCCAAAC
The DNA here is from genome assembly GCF_002237445.1 of Neisseria sp. KEM232. Classification (NCBI taxonomy): domain Bacteria; kingdom Pseudomonadati; phylum Pseudomonadota; class Betaproteobacteria; order Neisseriales; family Neisseriaceae; genus Neisseria; species Neisseria sp. KEM232. Next base: position 1,353,700 of record NZ_CP022527.1, on the reverse strand, counting down.
ACCCCGCCTTCAAAACCGTTTCGCAACTTGTGCGCTAGGCCGTCTGAAATGCACCGCTACCGCATCAGCCAAGCGCAACAGGACGACCTGGCCGCCATCGTCGACATCTACAACAGCACTATAGACAGCCGCCAATCCACCGCCGACCTCAGCCCCGCCACCTCCGAAAGCCGCCAAAGCTGGCTCGACGCGCACGGCGGCAACCGCCCGCTGTATGTCCTGAAAGACGAAACAGACACCCTCCTTGCCTGGGGCGCGTTTTCCGACTACTACCCGCGCGCAGCCTACCGCATCACCGCCGAAATCAGCATCTACGTCCGCCACGACATGCGCGGCGTCGGCGTCGGCAAAATCCTGCTGCGCCATATGCTGGAACAGGCTCCCGCGCTCGGCATCCGCAACATCATCGCCCTTATTTTCGGCCACAACCACGCCAGCATCCGCCTGTTCCATTCCTTCGGCTTCCAAGAATGGGGTAGGCTGCCGCAAGTGTGCGACCTCGACGGCATCAGCGCCGATGTTGTGCTGCTGGGGAAAAAAGTGGTGGATTGAAAAGCGCACGGACGTATCCGATAAAAAACGCAAAAAGGCCGTCTGAAAGCCCATAAGACATGGTTTCAGACGGCCTTATACTTTTCCGCCGATGCGTAGGGTGTGTCGCTCCGCAACGCACGCGTTTCCCGATGTTTCGGCAGATTTCGTCGGAAGGCTTCTGCCCAATCCGCAAACCGCGTGCGTCGCCTGCGGGCGACACACCCTACATACGACACGAAAGGCCGTCTGAAAACCAAATTCGGATTTCAGACGGCCTTTTTGTATAGTTAACCAAAACAAATATTTTCAGACGGCCTCAGTCGAGCAATCCGAGCCGCCGCGCCGAATCAAATCAGCGTTTTTCCTTCTTTTGGCAGTTGCCGCACACGCCGTACATATAAAGCGCGTGGTCGACGATGCGGTAGCCGTGTTCTTCGGCCATTCTGTCCTGCAACTCTTCGATTTCCTCGCTGTGGAACTCGGCCACGGCGCCGCATTTGACGCAGACGATGTGGTCGTGGTGGCCGCCGGTGTTGAGTTCGTACACCGCCTTGCCGGTTTCGAAATGGTGACGCAGCAGGATGCCGGCCTGTTCGAACTGGGTCAGCACGCGGTAAATCGTGGCAACGCCGATTTCGATACCGTTTTCCAGCAGCACGCGGTACACATCTTCCGCGCTCATGTGGTCGTCGGGGTGTTTCTCGAACAAATCGAGGATTTTCAAGCGGGGGCCGGTGACTTTCAGGCCGTTGTCCCTGAGTTGAGCTACATTGCTGTCTATAGTCTTTTCCATACCGTTCATACCTTAGTGACGTAATTGCCGCTATAATACGCACTTTTAACGGCTTTGCCCACTAGCAGAATGATAAAAATTTTCAAATGAGAATTTTGTTGTGTCATACTGCCCCTCCCACCCATTCGGAAAGGTTCAATCCGTGAACAAATTTGCAGTTTTGCTGGCCGCAACGGCACTTTTCAGCCTCTCCGCCTGCTCGTCCGAGCGGGTTTCCCATTTTCCCTCCTACAAACTGAAAGTCATTCAGGGCAACCAGCTCGACGCACGCGCCGTCTCCTCCCTGCGCCCCGGTATGAGCCGCGACCAAGTGCAGCTTCTGCTGGGCACGCCGCTCTTACGCTCCGCTTTCCACCAAAACCGCTGGGACTACACCTACGAAATCAGCCGCAACGGCATCATCAACCAGGCCGAAACGCGCAACCTCACTGTCTGGTTTGAAAACGACCGCCTCGTCAAAGCCGAAGGCAACGCCGTCGACTACGCCCGCGAGCAGCTCCAAGCCGCCGCACAACAGCCGCAACAATAAGGAGCGAGCGCCATGAATCCCCTGAAAATCGCCATTGCCGGCGCAGACGGCCGCATGGGGCGCGTCTTAATCGAAGCCGTAAACAAACACCCCGATACCGTATTGAGCGGCGCACTCGAACACGCCGCCTCACCCGCGCTCGGCCGCGACGCAGGCTACGCACTCGGCCTCAACACCGGCATTACCATTACTGATGATGCCGAAGCCGTGATTGCCCGAAGCGACGTACTCATCGACTTCACCCGCCCGGAGTCCACCCTCGCCCACCTGCAAAAATGCGTCGCCCACGGCACCAACATCGTTATCGGCACAACCGGTTTTGACGACGCGGGCAAAGCCGCCATTCAGACGGCCGCCGAAAAAATCGGCATCGTCTTTGCCGCCAACTTCAGCGTAGGCGTCAACCTCACATTCCACATTCTCGACACTGTCGCCCGCGTGTTAAACGAAGGCTACGACATCGAAATCATCGAAGCACACCACCGCCACAAAGTCGATGCCCCCAGCGGCACCGCCCTGCGTATGGGCGAAGTGATTGCCCACGCGCTCGGCCGCGATCTCAAAGAATGCGCCGTTTACGGCCGCGAAGGCCACACCGGCGAGCGCGACGCGCAAACCATCGGCTTTGCCACCGTGCGCGGCGGCGACATTGTCGGCGACCATACCGCCCTCTTCGCCGCCGACGGCGAGCGCGTCGAGGTCACCCACAAAGCCTCCAGCCGCATGACCTTCGCCTCCGGAGCAGTACGCGCCGCCGTCTGGGCACAAGGAAAAACCGGCCTCTTCGATATGCAGGACGTACTCGGTTTGAAAAACACTTCACAATAAAAATTGCTGCACAGAGGCCGTCTGAAACCCCGTTTTCAGACGGCCTTAAACACTCCCAACCCTTTTCAGACGGCCTTTGCCATGAACCCCCTAATCCCCACCGACCGCAATACCGCCTGCGAATGGCGCAGCGAAAGCACGCAGAAACCGCCGAAAAACGCCGTTTTCCTGCGTGAAACCAACGCCGCCGCCGTCCTGCAAAACGCCCGTGCCGACACCGCCACCGTCTTTACCGGCGACTTCCACAACGGCAAACAAATCCTCGCCGCCCTGAAAAAACGCCTGCGCGGCGGCAGGCCGTCTGAAAAACGCAAACCAAAGGCCGACACGCCAAACGCCGACCCCGCCGCCGCCTTCCACCGCCACCGCCTGCGACAAGCGCAGCAAAGCCGCCTCACCAATATGCTCGCCGTCGAAATCGGCACGGATTTCACCCTCGGCCTGTCCCGCGCCCCCGACATCCGCGCCGCCCTCGCAGACGTCTATGACAGCGCCAACAACGCCCCCTTCCTGCTGCCCCTAAATCTCCTGCTCGGCTTTATCGGCGCGCACGAATGGCACAAAAAAGGCGTCGACATCCCCGCCCTCGGCGGCCGCATCCACGTTCCCTTCGGCGTTTTCTCCCCCCTGCGCGGCGAATATCTCGACCTCGTCATGCAGGCCGAACTCCCCCCGCACTTTCAGACGGCCTTCGACATCGGCACAGGCTCGGGCGTAATCGCCGCCCTACTCGCCAAACGCGGCATCGCCCGCATCACCGCCACCGACAACAACCCCCGCGCCCTCGCCTGCGCCGCTACCAACGCCGCCCGCCTCGGCCTCGCGCGGCAAATCGCCGTCGAAGCCGCCGACCTCTTCCCCGCCGGACGCGCCGACCTCATCGTCTGCAACCCGCCCTGGCTGCCCGCCAAACCCACCTCCGCCGTCGAAACCGCCCTCTACGACCCCGGACACGCCATGCTGCGCGGCTTTCTCGGCGGCGCACGGCAGCACCTGAACGAAGGCGGCGAAATCTGGCTTGTCATGTCCGACCTGGCCGAACACCTCGGCCTGCGCAGCCCCGACCTTCTGTCCGCCCTCTTTCAGACGGCCTCCCTCGCCCTAGTCGAAACCCTGCACACCCGCCCCGCCCACGCCAAAGCCGCCGACCCGTCCGACCCGCTCGCCTTCGCCCGCAGCCGCGAAACCACCACCCTCTACCGCCTGCGCCCGCTGTAAACCTCCGCCGCGAAAAGGCCGTCTGAAAACGAATGTATGGATTCTTAACCAATCCATGCATTCGTTTTCAGACGGCCTGTTTTTTATATCATTCTTTTCCATCGGAAAAATCCGTCTCCTTCCGTTTAACTGATGGCTGCCATCACCATTTTGGATTACACGCGATTACACAAATTAACTATACTGCTTTTCAGACGGCCTCCATGCAAACGCGGCAGGCCGTCTGAAACAGACAAACGGAGAAGAAAAATATGAGTGAGACCATCGAAAAAAGCTATTCGCAATTACACAAACCCGCCTCCGACTTCGCCACCCGCGAAGCCTATCTCGATCACGAACTGGAAATCCTGCAACCGAAGCGCTGGCGCGCCAACCTGCCGCTGCGCGATTTCCGCTTCGAATGGGAAGACCTGATTCCCGCGTTTGCCGGCACCATCGGCAAAGTGGTGATGGTGGGCGCGGTGGCCGCCGCCTTCGCCGGCCCCTTGGGGCTGCCCGAAGGCTTTATTTTGGAAAACGTGCGCTACGAGCTGCTCATCGCCTCGCTGTTCATCCTGCTCTTGTCGGGCTTTTTCCTGCCCACCGCCAACCTGCCCGGCACGCACGGCCCGCTGATTCCGCTGATTCCCGTTATAGTCGCCGCAGGCGGACACCCGCTGGCCTTCGGCATCCTGATTGCCCTGTTCGGCTTCATCCTCGGCATTACCAAAGGCGGCAGCCTGATGGCGAAGCTGACGGGCAACGGCGTCTGCGGCGGCCTGCTGCTCTATCTGGGCTTTATCGGCACGACGGGGCAGGTGAAAAAACTGTTCGACTGGGCAGGCGGCTTCGGCATGCCGCACATCGCCTTCGTCGTGATACTGGGCACCATCGTGCTCTACGCCCTGCTCGAACACTGGCAGAAACGCTGGCTGGCCGTGCCGCTGGGCTGCCTTTTGGCAGGCGTCACCGCCTTCGTCCTCGGCGCACCTTTTTCGTTTAAAACCGCACCCGGCCTGCCGCCGATGAGCCCGTCCTACTGGTGGGGTGAAAACACGGGCTGGATGCTCGGCTGGCCGACGGCCGACAGCTTCCTCGTCGTTTTCCCCTTCGCCGTGCTCGCCGTCGCCATGTGGTCGCCCGATTTCCTCGGCCACCAGGTCTTCCAAAAACTGAGCTATCCCGAAAAAGCGGAAAAAGCGCACATGAACATCGACGACACCATGGTCAGCTGCGCCGTGCGCCAGGCCGCAGGCTCGTTCCTCGGCGGCGCGAACTTCACTTCATCGTGGGGCACATACATCGTTCCCGCCTCCATCGCCAAGCGCCCGATTCCCGCCGGCGCCATTCTCACCGCCCTCTTCTGCATCACGGCAGGCATTTGGGGCTACCCGATGGACTTGGCCGTGTGGCAGCCCGTATTGAGCGTGGCGCTCGTGGTCGGCGTGTATGTTCCCCTGCTTGAAGCGGGCATGGAAATGACGCGCAAAGGCAAAACCACCCAGTCCGCCGCCATCGTCGTTTTCTCCTCGGCGCTGGTCAACCCCGTGTTCGGCTGGTCGCTCACCATGTTGCTCGACAACCTCGGCCTGATCGGCTGCAAAGAACGCAGCGCCGGATTGGGCTTCGTCGGCCGCGTTATCGTGCCCGCCGCAGGCTTCGTCATTCTCTGCGCCGCCATGGGCGCGGTCGGCATGCTGCCCGGCATTCCCGCCTTCCTGCCGCACTTCCGACAGCTGTAAACCCGTAAAGCAAAAGGCCGTCTGAAACTTTTCAGACGGCCTTCATACGGCACAAAAGCGCTTCTAACGCCGCCAATAATAAGCGCGCGGCGGCGGCGCGGGACGGTAGCGGCGCGGCGGCGGATAAGCGTCTTCATAATAACCGTAGCCGCCAATACTGCGGCTCTCGACAGTATCCGGCGGGCTGTTGCTGAAACGGATGGTGTTTTGGCCGAACCTGATCGACTGCCCGCTGCCGCTGTCGTCGCGGAAATACGGACGCGGCGGCGGAGGCGGCGGATAAGGCATATAGCGCCCGCGCCCGTAGGGCTCGTGGATGATGATAACCGGCGGCTCGCTCTTCTCGCCGCTGATCAGATAATCGACCGCCCCCGCACCCGAAGACACAAACAGCGCGGCGGTCAAAACCAACATTTTTTTCATCGCTTTTCTCCTGCGTAAAACGGCGGATGCCTGCCGCATTATGCACCCGTCCCGCGTTAAATGCCGATATTCCCAAAGCACGGCAAGCCTGCTATCCTTACACACCCAAACAATTCTTAACCCTTAACCGGAGGACAAACCATGAGCAACATTCCCGCCGAACTCAGATATGTCGACAGCCACGAATGGCTGCGCCGCGAAGAAGACGGCACCGTCACCGTCGGCATTACCTTCCACGCGCAGGAACTTTTGGGCGACATCGTGTTCGTCGAGCTGCCCGAAACCGGCGCGAAACTCGCCGCCGGCGACCAGGCCGGCGTCGTCGAATCCGTCAAAGCCGCCTCCGACGTATACGTCCCGATTGCCGGCGAAATCATCGAAGTGAACGAAGCCCTCGCCTCCGCTCCCGAAACCGCCAACAGCGATCCCTACGGCGCAGGCTGGTTCTTCAAAATCCAACCCGACAACCCCGCCGACTACAACGCCCTGCTCACTGCAGAGCAATACGCCGAACTGGCAGGCTGACACCGCCCCTTTCAGACGGCCTGCATCCTGTTGCAGGCCGTCTGAAAACATCTTTGCCGCACACCGGAAACAGTCCTTCCCAAGCCTCCGCTCAACACGGCAGACAAACGCCGCAAAACCCGCCGTTTCCCAACATTTCGCTGGACTTTCCGCCGCATTTTGGTAAAAATGCGCGCCTATTTCCGCCTTGCGGGGCGCATTTTCCCGCCCCGCCCGCGCCGCAAAACACCCACTCTGCAACCGCACTTCGCGGCGGCACAACATTTTCGCAAGGAAAACACGAATGGACTTACGCAAACTCAAAAAGCTGATTGATCTGGTGGAAGAATCCGGCATCGCCGAAATCGAAGTTACCGAAGGCGAAGAAAAAGTACGCATCACCCGTTCCACCGTGGCGCAAACCGTTTACGCACCCGCCCCCGTCCAAGCAGCACCCGCCGCACCAGCCCCCGCGGCAGCAGCAGTGCCTGCCGCACCCGCAGCCCCTGCCGCGCGCGACTTGTCCGCCGCGCAGAAATCGCCGATGGTCGGTACCTTCTACCGCGCCGCCAGCCCCACCAGCGCCCCCTTCGTCGAAGTCGGCCAAAGCGTCAAAGCGGGCGACACCCTCTGCATCATCGAAGCCATGAAGCTGATGAACGAAATCGAAGCCGAAAAATCCGGCACAATCAAAGAAATCCTCGTCGAAAACGGCACACCCGTCGAATACGGCGAACCGCTCTTCATCATCGAATAAGCCGCTTTCAGACGGCCTCCGAACATACGGAGGCCGTCTGAAAACCTTTTCCCCACCCTCCGAACGCAAGGAAAACCATGCGCCTGCTCCTCGCCATCTTCCTGCCCTGGCTACAGTTTTTCACCATCGGCCGCCCGATTGCGGGCATCGTCTGCCTGATCCTGCAACTGACCGTCATCGGCTGGGTGCCCGCCGCCCTGTGGTCTGTGTACGCACTGAGCCAGTACAAAACCGACCAAAAAATCCGCGAAACACTCGGCCGCTGAGGCCGTCTGAACACGCAGCGCCGGCCAAACCGCAAGCGGCACGCCGCCGCGCCACACAGGAAAAGTCATCATGCTGAAAAAAGTCTTAATCGCCAACCGGGGCGAAATCGCCCTGCGCGTTTTGCGCGCCTGCCGCGAAATGGGCATTGCCACCGTCGCCGTCCACTCCGAAGCCGACCGCGACAGCCTGCACGTCAAGCTGGCCGACGAATCCGTCTGCATCGGCCCCGCCCCCTCGCCGCAAAGCTACCTGCACATCCCCGCCATCATCGCCGCTGCCGAAGTCACCGGCGCCGACGCCATCCACCCCGGCTACGGCTTTCTCGCCGAAAACGCCAGCTTCGCCCAACAAGTCGAAGAGTCCGGCTTCGTCTTCATCGGCCCTCGTCCCGACACCATCCGCCTGATGGGCGACAAAGTGTCCGCCAAACAGGCCATGCTCGAAGCAGGCGTGCCCTGCGTGCCCGGTTCCGACGGCGCCCTGCCCGACAATCCCGACGAAATCCTGAAAATTGCCGACAAAGTCGGCTACCCCGTGATTATCAAAGCCTCCGGCGGCGGCGGCGGACGCGGCATGCGCGTGGTCGAGAAAAAAGAAGACCTCATCAAATCTGTGGAAATGACCAAAGCCGAAGCGGGCGCCGCCTTCGGCAACCCCATGGTCTACATGGAACGCTACCTGCAACGCCCGCGCCACGTCGAAATCCAAGTTCTCGCCGACGAACACGGCAACGCCATCTATCTGGGCGAGCGCGACTGCTCCATGCAGCGCAGACACCAGAAAGTCATCGAAGAAGCCCCCGCCCCCGGCATCACCGCCAAAGAGCGCGAAAAAATCGGCAAAGCCTGCGTCGAAGCCTGTAAACGCATCGGCTATCGCGGCGCGGGCACATTCGAATTCCTCTACGAAGACGGCGAGTTTTTCTTCATCGAAATGAACACCCGCGTCCAAGTCGAACACCCCGTAACCGAACTCATCTCCGGCGTGGACATCGTGCAGGAGCAGCTGCGCGTGGCCGCAGGCGAAAAACTGCAATACAAGCAGAAAGACATCGTCCTCGACGGCCACGCCTTCGAGTGCCGCATAAACGCCGAAGACCCGTACAACTTCATCCCCAGCCCGGGTCTGATCGAAAGCTGCCACCTGCCCGGCGGCTTCGGCATCCGCGTCGACAGCCACATCTACCAGGGCTACCGCATCCCGCCGAACTACGACAGCCTGATCGGAAAAATCTGCGTGCACGGCAAAACCCGCGAACAGGCGATGGCGAAAATGCGCGTCGCGCTGGCCGAGCTGGCCGTTACCGGCATCAAAACCAACACCCCGCTGCACCGCGACCTCTTTACCGACCCCGGCTTTGCCGAAGGCGGCGTCAGCATCCACTATCTGGAACGCTGGCTGGAAGAGCGCAAAGAGCGTCTGGCGCAGGAAAAACAGTAGGATAAGGCCGTCTGAAAGCAAAGCTTCAACGAAGTTAAAAACCGTTTTCAGACGGCCTTGATTGTTTTCAGACGGCCTCAAACCTGCATCTGCGACGCCTGAGGCCGTCTGAAAACGCCCACGGCCGAAAACGCCGTAGATTTTCCATTTTGCTTCACTATACAATGCCCGACGCCCCCGCACGGGCGCCCCACCCCAACGCACTTCAAAGGAGATACCATGTTCTCGAAAAGCCTCACCATCGAAAAATACGACCCCGAACTGGCCGCTGCCATCGCCGCCGAAAACCAACGCCAGCAAGACCATGTCGAGCTGATTGCCTCGGAAAACTACGTCAGCCCCGCCGTGATGGAAGCGCAGGGCAGCCAGCTCACCAACAAATACGCCGAAGGCTATCCCGGCAAACGCTATTACGGCGGCTGCGAACATGTGGACGTGGCCGAGCAGCTGGCCATCGACCGCGTAAAAAAACTCTTCGGCGCGGCCTATGCCAACGTGCAGCCGCATTCCGGCTCGCAGGCAAACCAGGCCGTGTACACTTCCGTGCTCAAACCGGGCGACACCATCTTGGGCATGAGCCTGGCGCACGGCGGCCACCTGACCCACGGCGCGAGCGTCAATATCTCCGGCAAGCTCTATAACGTGGTTGCCTACGGTTTGAACAAAGACGAGATTTTGGATTACGACGAAGTCGAACGCCTCGCGCTTGAGCACAAGCCGAAAATGATAGTCGCCGGCGCATCGGCCTACGCGCTGGAAATCGACTGGGCGCGCTTCCGCCAGATTGCCGACAAAGTGGGCGCATATCTGTTTGTCGATATGGCGCACTACGCCGGCCTGATTGCCGCCGGCGAGTATCCCAGCCCCGTGCCCTATGCCGATTTTGTTACCACCACCACCCACAAAACCCTGCGCGGCCCGCGCGGCGGCGTGATTCTCTGCCGCGACACCACCCACGAAAAAGCCCTCAACTCGGCAATTTTCCCCAGCCTGCAAGGCGGCCCGCTGATGCATGTGATTGCCGCCAAAGCCGTGGCCTTTAAAGAAGCGCTGCAACCCGAGTTCAAAACCTACGCCAAACAGGTGAAAGCCAACGCGCAGGCAATGGCCGAAGAGCTGGTCAAACGCGGCCTGCGTATCGTTACCGGCCGCACCGAAAGCCATTTGTTCCTCGTTGATTTGCGCCCGAAAAACATCACCGGCAAAGCCGCCGAAGAAGCCTTGGGCAAAGCGCACATTACGATTAACAAAAACGCCATCCCCAACGACCCGGAAAAACCGTTTGTAACCAGCGGCATCCGCGTCGGCACTTCGGCGATTACCACGCGCGGCTTCGATGAAGCCGATGCCCGCAAACTCGCCAATCTGGTGGCCGACGTGCTGGATAATCCCAACGACGAATCCAATCTCGCGCACGTGGCCGAACAGGTCAAAGCGCTGTGCGATAAAAATCCGGTGTACGGCGCGTAAACCGCCGCGCATCTTCGGATTGTTATTCGGCTAAGGAAACAACAATGAGTTACGACTTGATGGTATTCGACCCCGCCGCCGCCCCGCGCGAACGCGAGGAGTTTATGCAATGGTATGACGCGCAAACAGAATGGGCGGAAGATCACGAGTACGACGATCCCGCCGTTACCACGCCCGCCTTGCGCGCCTGGTTTTTGGAAATGATCGAAACCTTCCCCGCCATGAACGGCCTTTATGGCGGCGACGAAGACGATGACGACTATTTCGACAATCCCCACGTCAGCGACTACTGTATCGGAAAATCGGTGATTTATACCGCCTTTGCCTGGTCGGTGGCCGACGAAGCCTATGAAACCGTGTGTACATTGGCCGCCAAACACGGCGTGGGCTTTTTCGATGTCAGCAGCGACGATGCAGAAATCCGTTTTCCCAACTAAACCTACCGCAGCGGATAAGCGCGAAAGGCCGTCTGAAACCCTTTTTCAGACGGCCTCAAACCTTGTCCCGCATCCCTATTGAAGAAAACCCATGGCCAAACAGCAAGACGCCTTTTCCCGCCTGATAAACGCCCTGAAAGTGCTGCCCAACGTCGGCCCAAAATCCGCCCAGCGCATCGCCTACCACCTCTTGCAACACGACCGCAAAGGCGCGGCGGAACTCGCCCGCACCCTCGACAACGCCCTGCTGCAAGTCCGCCACTGCGCCCGCTGCAACACCTTCTGCGAAGGCGAAACCTGCGACATCTGCGCCGACCCCGCGCGCGACGGGCGGCGGCTGATGATCGTCCACATGCCCGCCGACGTCTCCGGCATGGAAGCCGCCCGCTGCCACGACGGCCTCTATTTCGTGCTGATGGGACAGGTCAGCCCGGCGCAGGGCATGGATTTGAGCCATATCGCCATCGACAAACTGGTGACGCGGCTGCAAGAGAGCGATGTGGAGGAAATCATCATCGCCACCAACTTCACCGCCGAAGGCGACGCCACAGCCTATGTTCTGGCCGAGCTGCTGAAAAACCTGCCCTACAAAATCAGCCGCCTCTCGCGCGGCATGCCGCTGGGCGCGGAGCTGGAATACATCGACGCGGGCACGCTGGCGCAGGCCGTGTACGAACGCAGGATGTTGAAAGAGTAAGCGCCCTGCCCTACCCGACACAAAGGCCGTCTGAAAACCCAAAACAGGTTTTCAGACGGCCTTTCGGTTTGAAAACTGCCAGCTGCCTAAACAAGCGCTTTACAGCACGGCCAGCGCAGCGTCGTAATCGGGTTCGTCGCCGATTTCGCCGACCAGTTGGACGTGCAGCACTTTGTCGGCTTCGTCGAGCACCACAACGGTGCGGGCAGTGAGGCCGCGCAGCGGGCTGTCGACGAGGGCAACACCGTAGTCTTGCGCGAAGCTGCTGCGGAAGCTTGAGAGCGTAACAACTTTGTCCAAACCTTCCGCGCCGCAGAAGCGGGCTTGGGCAAAAGGCAAATCGGCGGAGATGCACAGCACGACGGCGTTATCCAGCGAGGAAGCGCGTTGGTTGAACTTGCGTACCGATTGGGCGCACACGCCGGTGTCGACGCTGGGAAAAATGTTCAGCACTTTGCGCTTGCCGGCAAAATCGGCGGGCGTTTTGTCGGACAAATCGGCGGCGGCCAATGAAAACGCGGGTGCGGTTTGGCCGACGGCGGGCAGCGTGCCGTTGACTTGTACGGGGTTGCCGTGGAAGGTGACTTGGGACATGGTAAATCCTTTCTTTCGGTTGCGTGGAAACGGGCGGCGGCTGCCGCCCGCGTGAAGGATAGGACGTTTGACCCGCCCTGCCAAGAGGCCGTCTGAAAAGCGCGCGGCGTTTTCAGACGGCCTCTTAAAACCTGTTCATAACATCAGCGGATGATGCCGCGTGTGGAGGCGGCGAAAAAGTCTTTGAATACGGCCAGTTCGGGCTGCGTTTCGGCGCGTTTGAGGATGTCGGCTTTGGCCTCTTCAAACGGGATGCCGCGGTGGTAGATGGTTTTGTACACGTCTTTGACGGTGGCAATCTGCTCGGCACTAAAGCCGTTGCGGCGCATTCCTTCGCTGTTGATGCCCGCCGGTTCGGCACGGTAGCCTGCGGCCATGAAGTAGGGCGGTACGTCTTTGTGCACGCCTGCGGCGAAGGCGGTCATGGCGTAGTCGCCGATGTGGCAGAACTGGAAAACCAGTGTGTAGCCGCCGAGGATGACGTAGTCGCCGATGGTAACGTGTCCGGCCAGGCTGGCGTTGTTGGCGAAGATGGTGTGGTTGCCGATGACGCAGTCGTGGGCGAGGTGGCAGTAGGCCATAATCCAGTTGTCGTCGCCGATGCGGGTTTCGCCGATGCCGGTGACGGTGCCGAGGTTGAAGGTAGTGAATTCGCGGATGGTGTTGCCGTTGCCGATAATCAGGCGGGTGGGCTCGCCGGCGTATTTTTTGTCCTGCGGGATTTCGCCGAGGCTGGCAAATTGGAAGATGCGGTTGTTTTCGCCGATGGTGGTGTGGCCGTTAATCACGGCGTGCGGGCCGATTTCGGTGTTGGCGCCGATTTGCACGTCGGGGCCGATAACGGTGTATGCACCGACTTTGACGCTGGAATCCAGTTCGGCTTTGGGGTCGATAACGGCGGTGGGGTGGATGAGGGTCATGGTTTTCCTTTCGTGCCCGTTTGTTCGCTGGCGGCCTGTCCGACGGTTTTCAGACGGCCTCCTAGGGCGTGTTGACAATCAACTTTTGAAGCGGATTTTGCGGCATAAAACGGCAGATGCAAGGCGAAAATGCGAGCCTATGCCGCCCATAGGCGAGTATTTTCAACGCGGCAGATGCCGCTTTAGGACGGAAAAGCCGCCAAAATGTTGATTGTCAACACGCCCTAGGGGCTGTTGGCAATCAGCCCCAGGCCGTCTGAAAACGCCGCATCAACCTTTTTCGACGACGCGCTGGGCGCACATGATGGTGGCCTCGCAGGCCAGTTCGCCGTTTACTTTGGCGGTGGCGTTGAATTTGCCGATGCCGCGGCGGTGGGCGAGCAGTTCGACTTCGAAGTCGAGGCGGTCGCCCGGGATGACCTGGCGTTTGAAGCGCACGTTGTCGAGTCCGGCAAACAGGGTGATTTCGTTTTCGCGGCGTTTGGTGCTGCCCTGGCTCAACACGGCCAGCACGCCGCAGGCCTGCGCCATGGCTTCGACGATCAGCACGCCCGGCATTACGGGCGATTCGGGGAAGTGGCCTTGGAAAAACTGCTCGTTGAAGGTGACGTTTTTAAACGCACTCAGGGTTTTGCCGGGCTCGGCGGCGGTAACGCGGTCGAGCAGCATGAAGGGGAAGCGGTGCGGTAGGATTTCCTGGATTTCGCGGGCTTCGATGGGGAATTTGATGTCCATTGCGTGATTGTCCTTGTGGTTGGGTCATGCCGTCTGAAAACGGTTTTTCACTTCCTTGAAACTTCGTTTTCAGACGGCCTTTTGTTATCTGCTTATCTGCCGTTTTTCAGTTCGGCCAGTTCTTTTTCAAGCTGTCTGATCCGTTTGTCCGTTTCGCTCAAACGGCGCACGTGCACGGCGTTGCGCGCCCATTCTTTATAAGAAGACATGGGGAAGATGCCCGCAACGTGGGTGCCGCTTTCGCTGATGCTGTGGGTAACCGACGTGCCGCCGCCGATGGTGGTTTTGTCGGCGATTTCGATGTGGCCGACCGTGCCGACACCGCCGCCGATGATGCAGAAATCGCCGACGGTTACACTGCCGGAAATACCGGTTTTGGCGGCGATAACGGTGTGGCTGCCGATGCGGCAGTTGTGGCCGATTTGCACTTGGTTGTCGATTTTGGAACCGCGTCCGACGGTAGTGTCGCTCATCGCGCCGCGGTCGATATTGGTGTTTGAGCCGATTTCGACATCGTCGCCGAGCGTAACCGCGCCGGTTTGCGGGATTTTGAACCACGAATCGCCTGCAAAGGCGAGGCCGAAGCCGTCTGCGCCAATGACTGCGCCGCTGTGGATTTCCACGCGCTTGCCTAACGTGCAGCCGTGGTAAACCACGGCGTTGGGGTGGATAACGGTTTCGTCGCCCAGCGTGCAACCTTGTTCGACTACCGCGCCGGCGAGAATGCGGCAGCCTTCGCCGAGTACGGTGTTTGCACCGATGTAGGCGTGCGCGCCGATTTCGCAGCTTGCGGGTACGGTGGCGGTCGGCTCAATCACGGCGGTGGGGTGCACGCCGCTCTGTGCTTTGACGATCGGCGAAAACAGCCGTGCCACTTTGGCGAAATAGAGATAGGGATCGGCGGCGACAATCAGGTTGCGGCCGGTAAATTCGTCGGCGGCTTTGGGCGAAACGATGACCGCGCCCGCGCCGCTGGCGTGTACGTCGGCCTTGTATTTGGGGTTGGCGAGAAAGCTGATGTGCGCCGCGCCTGCTTCGGCGAGCGGGCGCACGGCGGACACGGCGATGTCGCTGCCGCGCCATTCGCCGCCGAGTTCGGCGGCGATTTGGGAAAGGGTATAGGTTTTTTCTGTCATGGCCTTATCGGAACAGGTTGCACGGCAGGCCGTCTGAAACGGGAAACCGCAAACAATCGGATGCGTTTTCACTTCGTTGAAGTTTCGTTTTCAGACGGCCTTTTCGTGGAATTTACCAAAACGGCGCGGGGCGTTTGGGTGTGCAGAAATGCACGTCTTGCGCGCGGAAACAGGTGTAGCGGGCGCGGCGGCCATCCTGCTTCAAGGGTTTGAAGGTGCGGCTGCGGTAATACACTTCGAGGCTGCCGCCTTCGTATGCGCTCTGCCAGCGCCCGTTTGCGGCATCATAATCGGCGGTGAAGGTGTATTGCCTGCCGCCGATTTCGTAGCTGACGGAATGTGTGTCGGACAGGTTCGGACGCGGGGCGGATGTGACCGCTTGTGCGCGGCAGAGGAAAAAAGGCAGGCCAATGCTGCCGATGCTTTTTTCATCATATATAAATCCGGTTCGGGTACAGCGGGAAAACGTTTCAGACGGCCTCGATACGGCAGGCCGTCTGAAAAACCCGCAGCACGGGTTTAGCTGCTTTAACGGTTCATCTCGCGGATGACTTTGTCGGTGATGTCGAATTTGGCATCGATGAAGATAACGTCGTGCAGTATCAGGTCGTAACCTTCTTTTTTCGCCAAATCGATCATCACGCGGTCGGCATTGCGTTGCAGGGCGGCAAACTCTTCGTTGCGGCGCAGGTCGTAGTCTTCGGCCAGCTGCTGCTGTGCGGTACGCAGGTCGCGGCTGCGGCGCTCGCTTTCGGCGTTTTTGCCGGAGGCGGCGTTTTTGCGCAGCCATTCTGCGGTTTCCTGCTGCATTTTTTCCAACTGCTGCTGGCGCGGCGCAAATTCGGCTTCCAGTTTCTGCTGGATGTTTTGCGCCTGTTTCGACTCACGGTAGACGCGCTCGACGTCGATGAAACCAAGTTTCTGCACGCCGCCTGCCGCAACCGGTGCGGCCAAAGCCGCTGCCGCGGCAAAGGCGGCCGCCCACATTCTGATCCGTGTTTTTCCGCTGGTCATGCTGTTTCCTGTACCGGCCTTAGAACGTGGTGCCCAGCTGGAATTGGAAGCGCTGGATTTCGTCGGTCGGTTTTTTCTTGATCGGGTAGGCATAGCTGAACTTCATCGGGCCGAGCGGCGAAATCCACGTTACTGCCGCACCGGCAGAGTAGCGCAGCTCTTCTTTGAAGCTGGATTTGTGGCTGCTGCCTATGCCGTAAACATTCTGCAGCTTTCTTCCGCCCAAAAGATCGCTGCTCGAATCGGTGTAGGTTTTGCCGTCCCACACGCTACCGGCGTCGGCAAACAGGCTCAGGCGGACGCTGCGGCTGTCTTTGATACCGGGGAAGGGGAACAGCAGCTCGGCCGTGCCGGAGAGCATTTTGTTGCCGCCGTAGCTGATTTTGTCGCCGTCTACGTCGTAGACTTTCGGGCCGAGCGTGCCGCTTTCGTAGCCGCGCACCGAGCCGAGGCCGCCGCCGTAGAAGTTTTGGAAGAAGGGGAGGTCTTTGGTTTTGCCGTAGCCGTCGGCCGTGCCCAGCGATCCGCCGAGCATCAGGGTGAAGTTTTTGCTTAGCGGGAAGAACCATTTTTGGTTGTGCGTTAAGCTGTAATACTGCAAATCGCCGCCCGGCAGGCCGCCTTCCAAATTGGCATCGATCATGTAGCCGCGTGTCGGCCACAGGGCGCTGTCGGTTTTGTTGCGTCCCCAACCGACGCTGCCTTTAACCGTCCAGCCTTTGTATTTGCCGATGCCGCCGGTTTGGTTTTTGGCGTATTTTTCAATGAATTCGCGGTAGCGTTTCGGTGCGCCGGCAAAGGTTTCCACCTGCATGTGTTCCGCGCCGAGGCCGAAGTTGACGCGGTCGTATTCGGTTACCGGCACGCCCATGCGGATGCCCGCGCCGATTGTGGAGGTTTTGTAGCGGCTGTTGCTGGTGGTGGAGGAAGAGGATTTGCGCGGGTCGTAGGTTTTGCCGTAGAGGTCGTAGCCCAGACTCACGCCGTCGGGGGTGAAGTAGGGGTCGGTGAACGACAAAGAGGCGTTGTTGGTGGTTTTGCTGCGCGAAACGCGGGCGGAAACGGATTTGCCCGTGCCGAACAGGTTGTCCTGCGCCACGCCGAAGGCCATCACAAGACCGGTGTCCTGCACCCAGCCCGCGCTCAAATCGAGCGAGCCGGTGGCGCGTTCGTTGACGCTCATGTCCACATCCACCTGGTCGGGTGTGCCCTCCACGGGTTTGGCTTCGAATTTCACATCGTCGAAGTAGCCCAAAAGCTCGACGCGTTCTTTCGAGCGTTGCAGCTTGGAGACGTCATACGGAGCGGCTTCCATCTGGCGCAATTCGCGGCGCACCACTTCGTCGCGGGTTTTGTTGTTGCCCGAAATGTTGATTTTGTTCACATAGACTTTGCGGTTCGGCTCAATCTGCAACACAAAATCGACGACGCCTGTTTCGCGGTTCGGCTGCGGCACGACGTTGACTTCGCTGAACGCATAACCGGCCGTTCCCATTGACTGCTGGATTTTTTCCAGGCTTTCCAACATCTGCGAACGCTCGTACCAGCGGCCTTCCTTCATTTTCAGATGGCCGTACAGCTCTTCTTTCGGCACTTCGCGGGTGTCGCCTTCGATAGTCACTTTGCCCCAGCGGTAGCGCTGTCCTTCGGACACGGTGATTTTCATCGTTTGGTGTTTCTGGTCGGGCGACATCTGTACGTCGGTATCGACGATGCGGAAATCGAAATAGCCGTTGTTTTGATAGAAATCGGTAACGCGCTCCATGTCCTGCGAGAATTTGTCGGAATTGAAGCGGTTGCTTTTGGTCAGCCAGGTAAACAGACCGCCTTCGCTCAGGGACATCTGGCGGCGCAGGCGTCGGTCGGAATAGCGCTCGTTGCCTTCAAATTCAATGTCGCTGATGGTGGTGGTTTTGCCCTCGTCGATTTTCAGCTCCACCGCCACGCGGTTGCGTGCCAGGCGGGTAACCGTGGGGGTGATTTCCACCGAATATTTGCCCTGTTTCTTATACTCATCTTTCAAACCGGCCACGGCTTCGTTCAGACGGCCTTGGTTAAACGGTTTGGACTGCCCCAAGCCGAAGGCGTCGAGGTTTTTCTTGATGGCGTCGTTTTGGATCAGCTTGCCGCCGCTGACTTCGAAGCTGCCGATAATCGGGCGCTCGACCACGGTCAGCAAAAGCTGGTTGCCCATACTTTCCACGCGCACGTCGTCAAAGAGGCCGGTGGCATAGAGGCTGCTGATAATCTGCTCGCCCTGCCCGTCGCGGAAGGTGTCGCCCACTTTAACCGGCAGATAGGTGAACACGGCGGACGGCTCGGCGTGCTGCAGGCCCTCCACGCGGATGTCCTGAATGGTAAAGTCGGCCAGGGCAAACGGGGAAAGTCCCAGCATCATCAGGGTCAGGGTCAGTTTTTTCAGTTTCATACGTTATCCAAACAAACGGGTAATATCATTAAAAAAAGCCAAAATCATCAGCATCATCATCAGCGCCAGACCGACGCGCAGTCCGGCCGTCTGAATGCTTTCGGAAAGCGGTTTGCCGCGCAGCCATTCGATGCTGTAAAAAACCAGATGCCCGCCGTCCAACACGGGAACGGGCAGCAGATTCATCACGCCGAGGCTGACGCTCACCAAGGCGAGAAATTCGACATAGGGCTGCCAGCCCATCGAGGCGGACTTGCCCGCCACATCGGCGATGGTCAGCGGGCCGGAAACGTGTTGCAGCGAAGCCTGCCCGCCCAAAAGGCGGCCGAAAAACTTCAAAGTCAGCGTAACGTAGCCCGTGGTTTTGCGCCAGGCCATGCCGAAGGCTTCGGCAACGGACGGATAATAGCGGAAGCGGACTGCTTTGTCCCATACTTTATCGGTGGCCGCACCCAATCCGACCCTGCCGGACAAGACGCCGCCCTGCATTTCCGAGTCGGGGCGGATGAAGGTTTGCAGCGTTTTTCCGTCGCGCAGATAGGTCAGTTGTAACTTCTGCCCCGCGCTGCGGCGCACCAGATCGACCCACTCCTGCCAGTCGCCCAGCGCCTTGCCGTCGGCCGCCAACAGCGTATCGCCCGCCTTCAAACCGGCCTTCTCCGCCGCACTACCCGGCACAACCACGCTGACGGTTTTCGTCAGTTTGTAAGGCATCAGACCGATATAGCCGCCGCGTTTGGCCACGTCGGCCGCTTCCTGCGTGCCTGCGGCATCGATGGTGCGCACGATGTTGCGCCCCTGCTCCGTCGTCACGGCCACATCGACTTTTCCCGCCTCCAAATCCAAAACAATGCCGGTTTGTGCGTCACCCCAGTTGGCAACGGGCACGCCGTTGACGGCGGTGATTTTATCGCCTGCGGCAAAACCCGCTTTGGCGGCGATGCTGTACGGTTCGACCGTGCCGACAAAAGGTTTCAGCTCGCTGATGCCGAAAGAAAAACTCAAACCGTAAAGCAGCACGGCCAAAGCCAGGTTGGTGAGCGGGCCGGCGGCCACGACGGCGATTTTCTTGGCGGGATGCTGTTTGTCGAAAGCATAGGGCAGATCGGCCTCGGCCACGTTGCCCTCGCGGGTGTCGACCATTTTCACATAGCCGCCCAGCGGTATCGGCGCGAAACACCATTCGATATTGCGCCAGCGTTTGGTAAAAAACGGTTTGCCGAAGCCGACGGAGAAACGCAGCACTTTGATGCCGCACCAGCGTGCCACCAGCAGATGGCCGAGTTCGTGCAGGCTGACCAATATCAGAATGGCAACGATGAATGAAACCAGGGTGAGCAATCTTTTTTCCTTTTAATATGTCCGTTGTACCGCCGTGTTTTTGTTTTTCAGACAGCCATTGCGGTTTCGACGCCGCAGAGGCCGTCTGAAAAAGCTTGGGCGCGGCGACGTGTTTCTCCGTCGAGCGCGAGCAGGTCTTCCACACTTGAAAGGCCGTCTGAAAAACCTTTGTCCAAACAATGCGCGACGGTGCGGGCGATGTCGGTGAAACGGATTTTGCCGTCTAAAAAGGCGGCGACGGCGGCTTCGTTGGCGGCGTTGAGTACGCACGGCGCACTGCCGCCCGCGTGCATAGCCTCGTAGGCGAGTTTCAGGCAGGGGAAGCGTTGGAAGTCAGGCCGTCTGAACGTGAGCGCGGACAGGCTGTCGAAATCGAGTGTGCCCACGCCCGATTCGATGCGTTCGGGCAGGCCGAGGCAGTAGGCAATCGGCGTCCGCATATCTGGATTGCCCAGCTGCGCCAGCACCGAGCCGTCGCGGTAGCGCACCATGCTGTGAATCACGGATTGCGGGTGGATGACGACTTCGAGTTTTTCGGGCGGGCAGGCAAACAGCCAGTGCGCCTCAATCAGCTCCAGGCCTTTGTTCATCATGGTGGCTGAATCGACAGAAATTTTGCGCCCCATGCTCCAATTGGGATGCTTCACGGCCTCTGCGGGCGTGATACGCTCGAGCGCGGCCAAATCAGTATCAAGAAAGGGGCCGCCCGAAGCGGTGAGCACGATGGAGGCGATGCCGTGTTCGTTCAGACGGCCTGTGTAGTCGCGCGGCAAAACTTGGAACACGGCGTTGTGTTCGCTGTCGACGGGCAGCACGGTTGCGCCGCCTGCTTTGGCGGTGTCCATAAACAATGCGCCGGCTACGACCAGCGTTTCTTTGTTGGCCAGATAAATGGTTTTACCCGCGCGGGCAGCGGCCAGAGCGGAAGGTAGTCCGGCCGCGCCGACGATGGCACACATCACGCCGTGTACTTGGTTGGCGGATGCAATGTCAATCAGGGCTTGCGTGCCGTGTAACACTTGGGTTTTGACACCGGCTTCGCGCAACAGGTTTGCCAGACGCGCGGCGTGTTCCGCATCGGCGGCAACGGCGTATTCGGGTTGGAAGCGGCGGCATTGCGCGGCCAGCTTTTCCACCTGCGTATGTCCGGCCAGCGCAAAAACGGAAAAACGATCGGGATGGCGCGCAACCACATCGAGCGTGCTCTCGCCGATGCTGCCGGTGCTGCCGAGAATGGTGAGATTTTGGATGGACATGGATTTGTGTGTTTCCAATTAGGCCGTGCGAAGCGGCATTGTCGTTTTATTGTTGCTGCGGAAATTTTCAGACGGCCTTTGCGGATAAAGGCCGTCTGAAAGGTTTGCCGTCAGTCGATTGCGTATTCGATGGTGACAACAAGGCGGACTTGTTTGCCGACGGTGGATTTGTCGTAAGTGCCGCCATAGTCGTCGTCGCTGCTGCTGCCGCTGTCGGAATAAATGTTGAACGAGCCCTGCGAAGCCGAGCGCATGGCACCGACTTTGCCGCCGCCGGTTTTGGCAAACTCTACGGCACGTTTTTGCGCGTCTTCAGTGGCTTGGGTAATCAAGTCGCGTTTGATGGTTTCGAGGTTGCCGAGCAGGTATTGCGGGTTGTCGAATTCGATGAATTCGTTTTTCGCCCGCAGGTTGCGGATGGCGGTTTGCGCGGCTTGGATTTTGTCGAGTTTTTTGGTGTTGACGGTAATGGAGAGGCTGCCGTCGTAGCCGTTGGGTTTGCGCTCGACCACTTCACCGTCGCTGTTGCGGATTTCCTGATAGACGCGTTCGACCAAGGGCAGGCCGATTTGCATTTCGGATTCTTCAAAACCCTGTTTTCTCAAAAAATCTTCCAGCTTTTTGCGCTCCGATGCCAGAGCGTCCAACACGTCCTGATAGCTGTCGCCGTGCAGCGCAACGCCGCTGCGCCAGGTGGCGCTGTCGGATTGGAAGTTTTTTTCGGCCAGGCCTTTGACGGTAATCGTGCCGGGCTGGCGGAAGTTTTTAAACTGGATGCCGAGTATGAAGGCAGCGGCCATCAGGCCGGCGGCAAGCAGTGCGCCCAACAGGGGTAGCGAAGATTGGCGGTGGGTATCCGTCATAAAACACTCCTTTCAGACGGCCTCAATACAGCGAAACAAAGGCGGCATATACGCTCAATACGGCAATCAGGCTGTCGGTGCGATCGAATACGCCGCCGTGGCCGGGCAGCAGATTGCTGCTGTCTTTAATGCCCGCCGCGCGTTTGAGCAGGCTTTCGAGCAGGTCGCCGCATACGCTGACAGCGGCCAGCACCGCACCTGCCGCCATGGTGGCAGGCCACGAGGCGTCAAAGCCGAGCCAGCCCGCCGCGCGGACGGCGCTCAGGTAAAGCAGCACCGCCAGCAGACCGCCAGCCACACCTTCCCAGCTTTTTCCAGGGCTGATGGCGGGCGCGAGCTTGCGTCTGCCGAAAGCCTTGCCGGAAAAATAAGCGCCGATGTCGGCCACCCACACCAAACCCATCACCGACAGCAGCGGCAGCACGCTTGCGCCGTCTGGGCGCAGGGTCACGAGAGCGAACCAAAACGGCATCATCAGCATCCAGCCTGCCGCATAGGCACGCCAGCCGCCCGCGAGTTTCCATTTGTGTTTCAGCCACAGGGGCATCACGGCCAGCCAGAACACCAGCACGGCAAACCAGCCCACGGCGGGCAGCGCCCAGCCGCCTGCAACCGCTAACAACATAAACACCGCGCTTGCCAGCAGATAGGGCGCGCGGTCTTTGCCGTTTAT
This sequence comes from Neisseria sp. KEM232, assembly GCF_002237445.1. Lineage (NCBI taxonomy): Bacteria > Pseudomonadati > Pseudomonadota > Betaproteobacteria > Neisseriales > Neisseriaceae > Neisseria > Neisseria sp. KEM232. The sequence continues at coordinate 1,331,122 of NZ_CP022527.1, read as the reverse complement.
ACCCGCCATGCGGGCGTATTCCCACAGGGCAAGCAGGGCGATCAGCGCGGAAAACGCCGCCCACAGGATATCCGAAGCCCAAAACAGCATGCCCAACATGATGGGCAGCAGAATCAGGGCGGTGATGATGCGTTGTTTCAACATATCGGGTTAATTTCTCTGCTGATCCTGCGGCAGCTGCTCGGACGTGCGTCCGAAGCGGCGCTCGCGGCTTTGGAAGGAGGCTATAGCCGTCTGAAAAGCCTGTTTGTCAAAATCGGGCCACAGCGTGTCGGTGAAATAAAGTTCGGCATAGGCCATCTGCCACAAAAGGAAATTGCTGATGCGCATTTCACCGCCGGTGCGGATGAACAGATCGGGCTCGGGCGCATCGCCCAGCATCAGCTCGGCATTGAGGTCGGCCTCCGCAATTTCCTGTTTGCCTGCGGCCAGCAGGCGGTTGGCGGCTTGGAGGATGTCCCAGCGGCCGCCGTAGTCGGCGGCGATGGTGAGCGTAAGGCCGGTATTGTCCTTTGTGAGGTTTTCGGCGGCCTCGATGCCGACGATGATTTCGGCATTAAAGCGGCTGCGGTCGCCGATCACTTTGAGGCGCATATTGTGTTCGTGCATACGCCGAACCTGCTTTTGCAGCGCCTGTAAAAACAGCCCCATCAGAAAGCCGACTTCCTCTTGCGGACGGCGCCAGTTTTCGGTGGAAAAGGCGAAAACGGTCAGGTATTCCACACCCGCCGTCGAGCATTCGGCACACAGATTTTCCAGGGCGTCCAAACCTTTTTTGTGCCCCATCACGCGGGGCAGGAAACGTTTCTTCGCCCAGCGGCCGTTGCCGTCCATAATCACGGCGATGTGGCGGGGAACGCTGCGGTGTTCCGGTATGGCCTGTGTGCTGCTTTTCACGGGAAATCCTTGTCGTACGCGGGATGGGCGGCTTTCAGACGGCCTTTACACGGCCATCAGGTCTTCTTCTTTGGCGGCAAGGATTTTGTCGGCCTCGGCGATGTATTTGTCGGTGAGCTTTTGCACCGCCTCTTCGCCGCGACGTGCTTCGTCTTCGGAGATTTCTTTGTCTTTCAGTAGCTTTTTGATGTGGTCGTTGGCATCGCGGCGCACGTTGCGGATGGAAACGCGGCCTTCTTCGGCTTCGCCGCGCACGACTTTAATCAAATCCTTGCGGCGCTCTTCGGTGAGCATGGGCATGGGCACGCGGATAAGGTCGCCCACAGAGGCGGGATTCAAGCCCAGATTGGAATCGCGGATGGCCTTTTCGATTTTGGCGGCCATATTGCTTTCAAAAGGCTTCACGCCGATGGTGCGCGCATCCAGAAGGGTGACGTTGCCGACCTGGCTCACGGGCACCATGCTGCCCCAGTATTCCACTTCCACTTGTTCAAGCAGGCCGGTATGGGCGCGGCCGGTACGCACTTTGGCGAGGTTTTCCTTCAATACTTCCAGCGAGCGCTGCATTTTGCTTTCGGCTGTCTTCTGAATATCGCTAATCATCTTGTTCTCTTTAACTTTACGGCTGAAAAATGAAAGGCGGGATACTACCTTGCTTTTCCATGTCGGGCAAGTAAGGACAACCCGCTCCCGCCATCACAAAAGGCCGTCTGAAAACGGCGTTTCAGACGGCCTTTGCGGCTTTCAATGCGGATGTTTAGTGGGCATGGCCGTGGTCATGGTCGCCGTGCGCGCCGGGGCTGCCCGCGTTGGCGCGGACTTCAACCTGCACGGTCTGCTCTTTCGCGCCTTTGAATTTCAGCGTCAGCGGGAATTTGTCGCCCGGTTTCAACGGTTTTTTCAAACCCATCAGCATAACGTGGTAGCCGCCCGGTTTGAGCGAAGCGATTTCGCCTTTGGCGATTTTGATGCCGCCCTTCACTTCCTGCATACGCATACCCATGGCTTTCTGACCGGTTTTCGGGTCGGTGAGCATCGCGTGGATGTGCTCATGGATTTCCACGCTTTTCGCCACGGGGCTGCTGCCGCCGATCAGAGCGATTTCTTTGGGCGTGTCGTTTTCCATATCCATGAAAACGCCGCCGTTTTTCATGCCGCCCACGGTTTCGCGCGCCCAAGAGTTTTGGATAACCACGCCTTCTGCAAAGGCGGCCTGGCAGAACAGAGTTGCCGCTGCGGCTATAAGTAATTTTTTCATACTGCTTTCCTTTCAAAAAACGGTTGTCAAAAGAAGTCGCCGAAACCGAAAGCTCGTGCGGACGACAGGCAGACTATAAGTCTGTTATATGGTATCAATCAAGGGAAAAGTTTGACCCGCCTCAAAAAACATTGAAACCGTATTCGCGCCACAACGCAATAAACCACAGCAGCGCCAAAAGCAGCAGTGCGAGAAACTGCGCCGCCGAGCAGACGTCTTTCGCCCGCTTGGCCAGCGGGTGTTTTTCCAGCGAAGTATGGTCTACCGCCGCTTCCACACCCGTATTGAACAATTCGACAATCAGGCACAAAAAAGAAGCCGCCAGCAGCACCATCTGCGTCGTCGGCCCGAAGCGCAGTACGAAGGCCAGCACCACCAGCGGCACATTGAGCCACAAAAGCTGGCGGAAGCCCTGCTCTTCGCAGGCGGCTTTGAAACCGTCGAGCGAATAGCCCCAGGCGTTAATGATGCGGCGCAGGCCGGTTTTGCCTTTGATTTGTGCGGCGTAGCTGTCGTGGTTGTTTTTTTCCATAAATTCCCTTTTAAAACATGATGCAAAACGGGATTCAGGCCGTCTGAAAGCAAAGTTTCAACGGAGTTAAAACCGTTTTTTGCTTTTCAGGCGGCCTATTCGTCCTCTTCGTCGTCCCAATCTTCTTCCTCTTCCCCGATATATTCTCTAATCAGGTCGTCCAACGTGCCCGCTCCGCCGTATTCTTGCGCGAGGGGCAGGATTTCGCCGCTGTCGTGGGCAAAGAGGAACAATTCGTTGCTGTCCGCACCCAGCAGGATTTTGTCGCCACTGCCGTTGTCGGCGATGGCGATGAAGTGCTCATAACCGGTCAAACCCGCATCTTGCGCGGCTTGGCGGAACCATTGGGTTTGGGTGATGAGGCCGCCGTCCGGATTGCGGCGGTCGTAAAATTCCAAACCGAGATAGCACGAACCGAATTCGGAAATAATTTCTTGATACAGAGAGTTGAGACGCAGGTTCAGCGTCTGTTCGATTTCGGCGATGTCCTGCGGCGTATTCGGCGTGCCTGCGGTTTCGCCCATATCGTTTTCGGCGAAAAAGTGGCGGATAAGTTCGATCAGCTCCATTTTGCTTCCTTAAATTAAATGAAAATAACAGGCCGTCTGAAAAACGGGAAACGGGATTCGGCTGTATCCAAGCCGTGCTTTCAGACGGCCTCCGTTTAACGGAAAACCTGAAAATACAAAAATATGCCTATGATTACCGCGCCGTGGGCGAAGTTGAGGTACAGCAGAAATACCGCCAGCCTGCGCACCGTGCGGTAATCGCCGTCGGAGCAGGCAAGCTGCGGCGGTCTGGCGGGATGGCTCTTTAAAAAGAAAGCGTAGCGATAGCGCAACCGATAAATGTCGAACACAAAATACATATCCGACGGCCTGCCCGCCGCTTCGTAAAGTGTGCCGTCGGCGCGCAAAGCATCCCAAACGGTTTGCGAGCGGCTGTTAACCCACAGGGGAAACACCGTCAGAACAATCAGATAAACCGTTACCAGATAAGAAGCATCAGGCACGGCGTACCTCCGTTGGGCGGCGTCGGTTAATCATACGAAGGCCGTCTGAAAGGTTTCAGACGGCCTTAAAGCCTTTTTCAGACGGCCTCTTCCACCGCATCGACAAAGCGGGCGGGCACATCGTAGCCTTTTTGCTGCGTGATTTCCTGAAAGCCCGTCGGACTGGTGACGTTCACTTCGGTGAGGTTTTCGCCGATGATGTCCAAACCGGCCAGGAGGATGCCGCGCCGTTTGAGTTCGGGGGCGAGGGTTTCGGCGATTTCGCGGTCGCGTGCCGACAAGTCCTGCGCCACGCCGCGCCCGCCCGCCGCCAGATTGCCGCGCGTTTCGCCCTGCTGCGGGATGCGCGCCAGCGCGTAGGGGACGACTTCGCCGCCGATTACCAGCACGCGTTTGTCGCCCTTGACGATATCGGGCAGGTAACGCTGCGCCATGATGGTGCGCGTTTCGAGCCGCATCAGGGTTTCCAGAATGCTGCCGATGTTGGGATCTTGTTTGGTGAGGCGGAAAATGCCCATACCGCCCATGCCGTCGAGCGGTTTGACGATGATGTCGCCATGTTCGGCGAGAAAGGCGCGCACGTCGGCGGCACGGGTGGTGACGATGGTGGTGGGAGCGAACTGCGGGAAGTTCAAAACCGCCAGTTTTTCGTTGAAATCGCGCATCGCCTGGCCGCTATTGAACACTTTCGCGCCCTGCCCTTCGGCCAGCGTCAGAAGCTGGGTGGCGTAGAGATACTGCATATCGAAGGGCGGGTCGGTGCGCATAATCACGGCATCAAATTCGTTTAAGGCCGTCTGAACGGGACTTTCGGCGCGGAACCAGGCATAGTCGCTGTTGTTTTTCGCGCCGAGAAATTCAAAGGGCGCGGCCTGTGCCAGCACGCGGCCGCCCTGCACGGAAAGTTCGCCCGCAAGCGTGTGAAACAGCGCATGGCCGCGCCGCGCCGCTTCGCGCATCATCGAGTAAGTGGTGTCCTTATAGGTTTTGAAACCCGCCATCGGGTCGGCAATAAACAGGATTTTCATCGGCATTCCTCCGGTTGCAAACGGCCGCCATGATAGCAAGAAACGCCTGCACCCGTCAGCGCGGCTGCTATACTGCGGCCGTCTGAAACAAGGCCGTCTGAAACAAGGCCGTCTGAAAACATGGAAAACCAAGCCTGCCCCTGCTGCTCCGCCCTGCCCTACCGCGACTGCTGCCTGCCGCCGCACCTCGGCCGGCCCGCCGCCGACGCCCCCGCACTGATGCGCTCGCGCTACGCCGCCTATGTTTTGCAGCTGACCGATTACATCGTCGCCACCACCGTGCCCGCGCAGCAGCGGCTGCTCGATGCCGCCGCCATCGCCGCATGGAGCCGCGAATCGCAGTGGCTCGGCCTCGAAGTTTTCGATTTCCAAACCCTGCCGGGCGGACGGCACGCACTGGTGGACTTCGCCGCCCGTTTCGTCGATGCCGATGGAAAAGAGCAGACGCACCGCGAGCTGTCCGCCTTCGTACGCAGCGGCGGCCGCTGGTATTTCATCGATCCCACCGTTTCCCTGCCCGCGCCGCAAACGCCGTGTTTCTGCGGCTCGGGCAGGAAATTCAAAAGCTGCTGCGGACGGTTTTTCCGCTGACAGAGGCCGTCCCCGCGTAGGCGGGGACGGCCTCCAAATAATCCATACCTATCTATAAGGAGTAGCAGACATGAGCATCAAAGACTGGCCGGAAGGCGAGCGGCCGCGCGAGAAGCTGTCCGTCCTCGGCGCGGGTGCGCTGAGCGACGCGGAGCTGCTGGCCGTGCTGCTGCGCACCGGCATCAAAGGCATGAGCGCGGTGGATTTGGCGCGTTACCTGTTAAAAGAGTTCGGCAGCCTCGGCCGCCTGATGAGCGCGCCCGAGCGCGAGCTGGTGCGGCACAAGGGCATGGGGCAGGCCAGCTTCACCCAGTTTGCCGTCGTGCGCGAAATCGGCCGCCGCGTGCTGGCCGAAGAGCTGCGCGAAGGCGACCTGATCGCCGACCCGCAGGCCGCCGCCGATTTCCTGCGCCTGCAACTGGGACACGAGCGCGTCGAAGTCAGCCTCGCCCTGCTGCTCAACAGCCGCAACCGCCTGATCGACTGCGTGGAACTCGCGCGCGGCACGCTGGCGGAAAACGCGGTATACGTGCGCGAAGTGGTCAAACTCGCCCTCGAGCGCCACGCCGCCGCCGTCATCCTCGCCCACAACCACCCCGGCGGCTCGCCCGAACCCTCCGCCGCCGACATCGCCTTCACAGGCCGTCTGAAACAGGCTTTGGAACTGGTGGACGTGCGCCTGCTCGACCATTTCGTCATCACCGCAAAACAGGCCGTGTCCTTTGCCGCGCGCGGGCTGGTATAGCCGCCCGCCGCTTTCAGACGGCCTGTCTTCCCTGCGGCGAAAGGGGTACAATGCCCGCCGTTTTGCCACCGCACAAGGAATCATCATGCAAACCTCGCTTCTGCCCTTTTTCGGCGTTATCCGCGTCACAGGCGACGACCGCGCCGCCTTCCTCCACGGCCAGCTCTCCAACCACATCGAAGACCTCGCCGAAGGCCAAGCCTGCTACGCCACCTACAACACGCCCAAAGGCCGCGTCATCGCCAATATGATTGTTGCCAACCGCGGTGGCGACATCCTGCTGGTGCTGGCAAAAGACCTTGCCGAAGCCGTCGCCAAACGCCTGCGTATGTTTGTGCTGCGTGCAAAAGCCGCGTTTGAAATTCTGGAAACCCACGGCGCGGCCTGCCGCCTCGCCGACGGCCTCGCGCCGCAGCCCGCCACCGAGCCGCATCTGGCCTTCGCTTTCACCGTTTCAGACGGCCTTATCGAGATTCCCCTGCCGCACGGCGGCGTGTTCCTCATCGGAGAAACCGCCGCTCTGCCCGCCTATGACGCAGCCGCCGAAAACGCCTGGAAGCTGCACGAAATCCGCAGCGGCTATCCGTGGATCAGCGCCGCCACCAAAGAAAGCTGCGTCGCGCAGATGCTCAACCAGCACACCATCGGCGGCGTGCATTTCCGCAAAGGCTGCTACCCCGGCCAGGAAATCATCGCCCGCGCCCAATACCGCGGCCAGGTCAAACGCGGCCTCGCCGTACTCGCCTCGCCCGCGCCGCAGGCCGAAGGCGCGGCCGTGTTGCAGGACGCGGCGGAAGCGGGCATCGTCATCAACAGCGCTGCCGATGCCGAGGGCAGTCTCAGCCTCGCCGTTATCAAACACAGCGCGGCCGCCGCCCCGCTGGCCGATGCCGCAGGCAACCCCTTCGCGCAGCAGGCAATCTTCTTCGCCAGCGAAACGGCGGAATAACACCCCGAACGCATCCCCGCCCCACGGCGCACAGCACAGCCCTCCTGTCTGTGCGCCGCCGCTTTTGTGCCGCCCCGCGTTTCGCGCTTTTTGCTTTTCCGTTATAGTGAAACAAAATAGAAAAGATACAAGGCAGCAAACCGCAGACAATACAAGTAGTACGGGGCAGGTTTTCTTGGCATTTTTAATGCCGTAGAAAACCGCCCTCTTTGAGCTAAGGCGCAGCAACGCCGTAGATTTTTTATTTTGTTTCACTATACAATCAAACGTCGTTTTACCGACGGACACCCTTTTCAGACGGCCTCAAAGGCCGTCTGAAAACGCCCAATCCGCCCGCAGAACTCCCACATCAGAATAAAACACAAGGAACACCATGCCGACCAAAATCCTGCTTCCCGCCCTCCTCTTCGTCCCCGCCGCCGCCCTTGCCGCCACACCCGACGGCACGCAACTGGGTCTCGCCTGGGGCATCCCCTTCGCCCTTATCCTCCTCTCCATCGCCACCGGCCCGCTCTTCTTTGCCCACACCTGGCACCATCATTTCGGCAAAATCACTGCCCTGCTGACGCTGCTTTTCCTCGTCCCCTTCACCTTTGTTTACGGCATCGGCGCGGGCGTCGGCACCGTCGTCCACGCCCTGGTCGAAGAATACATCCCCTTCATCCTCCTGCTGCTCGCCCTCTACACCGTCTCCGGCGGCATTCTCGTTTGGGGCAACCTGCACGGCTCGCCGAAAACCAACACCGCCATCCTCGCTATCGGCACGCTGCTGGCTTCCGTGATGGGCACAACGGGCGCGGCCATGCTGATGATACGTCCGCTGCTCAAAGCCAACGACGAGCGCAAACACCGCGTCCACAGCATCATCTTCTTCATCTTCCTTGTTGCCAACATCGGCGGCGGCCTCACCCCGCTAGGCGATCCGCCCCTCTTCCTCGGCTTCTTGAAAGGCGTCGACTTTATGTGGACGGTCAAACACATGCTGCCGCCCGTCCTCATCAGCAGCGCGGTTCTGCTCACCCTCTATTACTTCCTCGACCGCCACTACTACGCCCGCGAAGACGAAATCGTCCCCTGCAACCACGGCTTCGACGACAAACTGAAAATCCACGGCAAACGCAACTTCTTCCTGCTTGCCGGCATCGTCGGCGCGGTATTGCTCTCCGGCATCTGGAAACCCGGCGTTTCCCTCGACATCCTCGGCAGCCACTATGAGCTGCAAAACCTCGTCCGCGACGGCCTGCTGCTCGCCTTCACCGTCATCTCCCTCGCCATCACCCCCAAACAGGTGCGCGCCGGTAACGAATTCAACTGGGAGCCCATCGCCGAAGTCGGCAAACTCTTCCTCGGCATCTTCATCACCATCGCCCCCGTCCTCGCCATCCTCAAAGCGGGCGGACAAGGCGCGCTTGCGGGCGTCGTTTCCCTCGTTCACGACAGTGCGGGCAACCCCGTCAACACCATGTATTTCTGGATGTCCGGCCTCTTGTCCGCCTTCCTCGACAACGCCCCCACCTACCTCGTCTTCTTCAACCTGGCAGGCGGCGACCCGCACACCCTGATGAACGGACACCTCTTCCACACCCTGCTCGCCGTTTCCATGGGCTCGGTCTTCATGGGCGCGCTCAGTTACATCGGCAACGCCCCCAACTTCATGGTCAAATCCATCGCCGAACAGCGCAAAGTCCCCATGCCCGCGTTCTTCGGCTACATGGCCTGGTCGTTCGGCATCCTCGTCCCCCTCTTTATCCTGCACACCCTTATCTTCTTCGTGTGGCAGATTTTTTAGGACGGGAAAGCCGCCAAAATATTGATTGCCAACACACCCTAATACGAAAGGCCGTCTGAAAGGCAAAAGGCCGTCTGAAAAATACTTTTCAGACGGCCTTTTGCCAACCGAACGGCGGTGCTCAACCGTTTTTCCGCACAAACTCCGCCATAAACTCCGCCAGCGCCGCCACGCCCGCCAAGGGCATGGCGTTGTAAATACTGGCGCGCATACCGCCAACCGTTTTATAGCCTTTGAGCTGGCGCAGGCCGCACAGCGCGGCTTCGCGCACGAAGCGATCGTCCAAACCGGCATCGCCGGTGGTAAAAACCACATTCATTTTCGAGCGTGCTTCGGGAGCGACATGGTTGCGGTAGAAACCGCCGCTGCCGTCGACGGCGCGGTAAAGCAGTTCGGCCTTGACGCGGTTGGCCTCCTCGATTGCGCCGACACCGCCCTGCGTTTGCAGCCAGCGCAGCACCAGCCCTGCGATATAGATGGGATAAGTGGCGGGCGTGTTGTACATCCCCTGCCTGTCCGCGTGCGCCTTGTAATTCCACACGGCGGGAATGCTGTCGGGACAGCGTGCCAGCAAATCCTCGCGGACAATGACGATGGTCACGCCCGCCGGCCCCAGGTTTTTCTGCGCTCCCGCGTAAATCAGGCCGAAATCGGCCACATTGATGCGCCGCGACAGGATTTCGCTCGACATATCGCACACCAGGGGCGGCAGGCCGTCTGAAAGACGCGGCATTTCGCCGTATTGCAGGCCGTCTACCGTTTCGTTGGCGGCAAAATGGACGAAAGCCGACTCGGTACAAATGTCCCAATCGCCAACGGACGGCAGCGTTTTCAGGCCGTCGCGCTCCCCGCCCTGCGCGGCAAGGCGGATTTGCGCCGCAGTGAGTTTGCCCATCTGCTCGTGCGCAATCCGCGACCAGTTGCCCGTCACCACCGAATCGATGCTGGCAAAACCGTGTGCCAGATTCATCGCCACCTGGCTGAACTGCGCGCTCGCGCCGCCTTGCAGAAACAAAACGGCATAGTTCGACGGCACGCCGAGCAGCTGGCGCAAATCCTGTTCGGCATGATGAAGGATGCTTTGAAATTCGGGCGAACGGTGGCTCATCGCCATCACGGAAACGCCCGTGCCGTTGTAGTCGAGCATCTCGTGTTGCGCGGTACGCAGCACGGCTTCGGGCAGCACGGCAGGGCCGGCGGAAAAATTGTAAACGGTGCTCATGGTTCGGTTCTCCTGTTCTTTATATATATATTGTTGCGCGGCGGACGCGGCAAATGCTTTTCAGACGGCCTTTTTGCGGTTTTCAGACGGCCTCACGGAGCGTGTCCGCACGCGGGAGGCGCATTCTATGCCGCCGAAAACGTTTCATCAACGCCGCCCGGATTAGCAGGCCGTCTGAAACCGCTGAAAGCTATGGTTTTCTTTTGTGCGCAAACCCGCTATAATGCGCAAAATTTTTCAAGTCACACTGAGAAATGGCCGCCCGGCCATTTTTTTATTTTCAACGGAAACAAAATGGACATTCAAAACCTGTTGGACAAAACCCTGCCCGGGCTGGGCTACGAACCGGTCGATTTCGAAATGACGCCGCAGGGCACGCTGCGCGTCTTCATCGACAAAGAAGGCGGCATCACCGTGGAAGACTGCGTCACCGTCAGCAACCACCTCAGCCGCCTGTTTATCGTCGAAGACGTGGACTACAAAAACCTCGAAATTTCCAGCCCCGGCCTCGACCGTCCGCTGAAAAAAGCCGCCGACTTCGTACGCTTTGCCGGACAGGAAGCCAAAATCAAAACCCGCCTGCCCATCGAAGGACAAAAAAACTTCATCGGCCGCATCGAAAGCTGCGACGGCGAAACCGTCACCTTGTCGTCCGACGGCAAAACCGCCGCCATCGCGCTCGACAACATCGACAAAGCCCGTCTGAAACCCGAATTCAAATTTTAACCATCCGCCATTCCCCAATTCATATTTAGGAGACCGATTATGAGCCGCGAAATGCTCCAGCTGGCCGAAGCCCTCGCCAGCGAGAAAAACGTAGACACAGAAGTCGTTTTCGACGCCCTCGAATTCGCCCTGTCCACCGCCGCCAAGAAAAAGGCCGGCCGCGAACACATGGATGTGCGCGTCGAAATCGACCGCGACACCGGCGAATACCGTACCTTCCGCCGCTGGCTGATTGTCGCCGACGAAGACTACACCTACCCCGACGTGGAAAAAACCATCGAGGAAATCCAAGAGGAAATCCCCGACACCGCCATCCAAATCGGCGAATACTACGAAGAACAGATTGAAAACGAAGGCTTCGGCCGCCAGGCGGCCATGACCGCCAAGCAAATCATCCTGCAACGCATCCGCGACGCCGAACGCGAAAAAGTCCTGGGCGACTTTCTCGCCAACCGCGAAGACATCGTTATCGGCTCGGTCAAACGCGTCGAACGCCACGGCATCATCGTCGAACTCATCCCCGGCAAACTTGACGCCCTGATTCCGCGCGACCAGTGCATCCCGCGCGAAAACTTCCGCAGCGGCGACCGCATCCGCGCCCTCTTCGTGCGCGTCGAAGAAATCGGCCAGTCCGGCCGCAAACAGGTCATCCTCAGCCGCTCCTCGCGCGAATTCCTCGCCAAACTCTTCGAGCAGGAAGTGCCCGAAATCGCCGACGGCCTGCTGGAAATCCGCGAAGCCGCCCGCGATCCCGGCCACCGTGCCAAAATCGCCGTCAAAGCCAACGACCAGCGCATCGACCCGCAGGGCACCTGCATCGGCGTGCGCGGCAGCCGCGTCAACGCCGTTACCAACGAAATCGGCGGCGAGCGCATCGATGTGGTGCTGTGGTCGCCCGACACCGCCCAATTCGTCATCAACGCCCTCTCGCCCGCCGAAGTGAGCCGCATCGTGATTGACGAAGACAACCACGCCGTCGACGTCATCGTTACCGAAGACCAGCTTGCGCCGGCCATCGGCCGCGGCGGCCAAAACGTGCGCCTGGCCGCCGACCTCACCGGCTGGCAGCTCAACATTATGACCGTGGAAGAAGCCGAAGAGCGCCACGCCGCCGAAGACGCAGCCATCCGCAGCCTGTTCACCGAACACCTCAACGTCGACGAAGAAACCGCCGACGTACTGGTGCAGGAAGGCTTCGCCACGCTGGAAGAAATCGCCTATGTGCCGTCTGAAGAGCTGGTGGAAATCGGCTTCGACGACGCTACCGTCGATACCCTGCGCGGCCGTGCCCGCGACGCCATCCTGTCGCTGGCCATGGCACAGGAAGAAAAACTGGAAGAAATCGACGAAGACCTGCGCACCCTCGAGGGCATGGACGAAGACATGCTGCGCGATCTGGCGCAGGCAGGCGTCACCACCCGCGACGATCTGGCCGAACTGGCCGTCGACGAACTGATAGAAATCACCGGTGTGGAAACCGGCGAAGCCGAGAAAATCATTCTCGCCGCCCGCGCCCACTGGTTTGAAACCAACGAACAATAAGGAGGCACCCGTATGAGCACCAGCACAGTAGAACAATTTGCCGCCGAATCGAAAATGTCCGTCGAGCGCATGCTCGAACACCTGAAAAAACACGGCATCGCCAAAAGCAGCGGCAGCGACACCCTGACCGAAGCCGACAAAGCGCACCTGCGCGCCCAAACCGTGGGCAGCACCATCAGCATCAACCGCACCAAAGTGGAAAAAAGCACTGTGGCGGGAGTGGCCGTGGAGCGCCGCCGCAGCCGCAAAGTCGTGATTCCGTCGGCAGCCGAAGCGGCCGCCGTTCAGACGGCCTCCGAGCCCGCAGCCGCAGAACCCGCACCGCAGCCTGCCATTCAGACGGCCTCCGAACCTGACAACGCACCCGCCGCCGCACAAGACGACACCCGCGCCGCCGCACGCGCCGCGGCCGAGGCGGAAGCGGCCAAAGTGCGTGCCGCCGCCCAGCAGAAAGCGCAGAGCGCCAAAGCCGAACCGGTCAAACAGGCAGCAGCAGAAGCCGCAGCTGAAACGTCCGCCGTTCAGACGGCCTCCGAGCCTGCGGCCGCAGAACCCGCAGCAAAAGAAACCGCCAAAACCGAAGCTGCCGCCAAAGACGGCAAACCGGCGAAAAAAGCCCGCGAGAAAAAAGCGAAAGAACCCAAGCCGCTGCCGACACCTGTGGAAGTCGTCAACGCCCAAGAGGCAGAACGCCGCGCCGAAGAAGAGCGCCGCGCCCAAGCCTTCCGCGAGCATCAGGAAAAACTGCTGCGTGAAAAACAAGAACGCGCAGAGCGGCAGGAGCGCCGCGAAGCCGCGAAAAAACAGGCGCAGGAAGAAGCCCGCGCCGCCAAAGCGGGCGGCCAGCGCAGCGCCAAACCCAGTGAGCAGAAACCCCTGTCAGCCGCATCCGCCCAACCAGCCAAATCCGCCGCCGCACCTGCCGACAACGGCACAGGCAGCGGCCGTAAAAAAGACGAGCGTCGCAACAGCCGCGACGACGAAGGCCAAGGCCGCAACGCCAAAGGCAAAGGCGGCAAGGGCGGCCGAGACCGCAACGCCGGACGCGACGACGAGCGCGTGCGCGGCGGCAAAAAAGGCAAGAAACTCAAACTCGAGCCCAACCAGCACAGCTTCCAGGCACCCACCGAACCCGTCGTGCACGAAGTTCTTGTGCCTGAAACCATCACCGTAGCCGATTTGGCGCACAAAATGGCGGTGAAAGGCGTGGAAGTGGTCAAGGCCCTGATGAAGATGGGCATGATGGTCACCATCAACCAATCGCTCGACCAGGACACCGCGCTGATTGTGGTGGAAGAACTCGGCCACATCGGCAAACCCGCCGCCGCCGACGACCCCGAAGCCTTCTTGGAAGACGGCGCCGCGCAGAGCGATGCCGAAGCCCTGCCGCGTCCGCCCGTCGTTACCGTGATGGGTCACGTCGACCACGGCAAAACCTCGCTGCTCGACTACATCCGCCGCGCCAAAGTGGTGCAGGGCGAAGCGGGCGGCATCACCCAGCACATCGGCGCCTACCACGTGAACACCCCGCGCGGCGTCGTAACCTTCCTTGATACGCCGGGACACGAAGCCTTTACCGCCATGCGCGCGCGCGGCGCGAAAGCCACCGACATCGTGATTCTGGTGGTGGCCGCCGACGACGGCGTGATGCCGCAGACCATCGAAGCCATCGCCCACGCCAAAGCGGCGGGCGTGCCGATCGTCGTGGCCGTCAACAAAATCGATAAGGAAGCCGCCAATCCCGAGCGCATCCGCCAAGAGCTGACCGCGCACGAAGTGATCGACCAGGTTTGGGGCGGCGACGTGCAGTTTGTCGACGTGTCCGCCAAAAAAGGCACCAATATCGACGCCCTGCTCGAAGCCGTGCTGCTCGAAGCCGAAGTGCTGGAACTGAAAGCCCCCGTCGCCGCGCCCGCCAAAGGCATCATCGTCGAAGCCCGTCTGGACAAAGGACGCGGTGCCGTCGCCACCCTGCTGGTGCAGAGCGGCACGCTGAAAAAAGGCGACATGCTCTTGGCCGGTACCGCTTTCGGCAAAATCCGCGCCATGACCGACGAAAACGGCAAAGCCATCAGCGAAGCCGGCCCGTCGATTCCCGTTGAAATCCTCGGTTTGTCCGACGTACCCAACGCCGGAGAAGACGCCATGGTATTGGCCGACGAGAAAAAAGCGCGTGAAATCGCCCTGTTCCGCCAAGGCAAATACCGCGACGTGCGTCTGGCCAAACAGCAGGCCGCCAAGCTGGAAAACATGTTCAGCAATATGGGCGAGAACCAGGCGCAGTCGCTGTCGGTTATCATCAAGGCCGACGTTCAGGGCTCTTACGAAGCGCTTTCAGGCAGCCTGAAAAAACTGTCCACCGACGAAGTGAGAGTCAACGTACTGCACAGCGGCGTCGGCGGCATCACCGAATCCGACGTCAATCTGGCGATTGCCTCCGGCGCCTTCATCATTGGCTTTAACGTACGCGCCGACGCCTCCGCCCGCAAGCTGGCCGAAAACGAAGACGTGGAAATCCGCTACTACAACATCATCTACGACGCCATCGACGACGTAAAAGCCGCCATGAGCGGCATGCTGGCGCCGGAAGAGAAAGAGCAGATTACCGGCACGGTGGAAATCCGACAGGTCATCAGCGTGTCGAAAGTCGGCAACATCGCCGGCTGTATGGTGACGGACGGCCTCGTCAAACGCGATTCGCACATCCGCCTCATCCGCAACAACGTGGTCATCCACACCGGCGAACTCTCCTCGCTCAAACGCTTCAAAGACGACGTGAAAGAAGTGCGCATGGGCTTCGAGTGCGGCCTGATGATTAAGGGCTACAACGAAATCATGGAAGGCGACCAGCTCGAATGCTTCGACATCGTCGAAGTGGCGCGTTCGCTGTAACAGCCGTCCTACCGCATCAAGGCCGTCTGAAAACCCGAAAAGGGGTTTTCAGACGGCCTTTTTTTTCAGACGGCCTCCGAACAAAACACGGGCAAGAAACCGCAGACCATGCAGGCGATACGGTGCAACCTTACCCGAGCCAACCGTTTCCACCAAACCGCAACAAAGCAAGTCGGCAGATTTTCGTATCGGCAGGAATATTCCGAACACGGTTCAGGCCGTCTGAAAACCGTTTCAGACGGCCTGACAAAGCCAAAAAGCAAGAAATGCCGCCGTCCAAACAGATAAAACCGCCATCCGCAAAAAGGCCGTCTGAAAACAAAGCTGCGTACGGTAAAACGCAGCCCGGGTTTTCAGACGGCCTCTTTAAAGATCAGTTGCCGGATTACTGTTTTTGCAGCGCCGCTTCGGCCTGTTTGACATCGGATTCCAGTTTGGCGATGCGTTCGAGATATTTGGCATAGTTGCGCTCGTTGCCGTAACGGACTTTTTTACCCTCTTCCAATGCTTTTTTTGCCGCCGCGACACGCTGGCGGGCTTCTGCCTGCCCGTTGTCTGCAGGCCGGCTGTCGGTGGCGGGAGCATTGTTTTGTGTTGCAGCCGCAGAAGATACGGAAACGGCGGGCGCAGGCAGCGCCGAGTAGACGGAGGGAGTGCCGAGATCGCTCTTATGGCAGTTGCTGCCGCGCGGATCCTGCGTATAAACGGTGTGACCGGAGGCGTCTTTGCAGGTATAGACGGCGGAATGGGCGGATACGGACGCCGCCAGCAACACGGAGGCCAACAAGATGTTTTTCATAAAAATTCCTTTTTTGATGCTAATTAAAACCAGAGATACCAAGCCGCCAAAAGAACGGCACACAAGACGGTATTCACGGCCAGCACCCAATACCACTGCCGCCTGGTCGGAGGACGGACGGTCAGCGCGGTACGGCTGCGGCGGACATAGAAAAAGGGCGAAAGCAGAATCGAAACGGCAGAGAGCAGGATCACTGCTGCGTAGTAGATTTTTTCTGTCGGCATTTCCCGCCTCCGTCTGTTCGCCATGACGGGATTATATAGCGGCAGCGGCGTATTTCCCACCCGCCGGCGGCATCGGCAGACAAGACGGCAAAGACAATGAAAAACTGCCGGACAATGCCGGCAGTTTTGTTTGGCGCTTACAGCAGGTGGGCAACACCGGCTTTCTCGTCTTCCAATTCTTTCAATGTGATATTGATGCGCTCGCGGCTGAAATCGTCGATAGCCAAATCGCGCACCAGTTTGTATTCGCCGTTTTCGCAGGTAACGGGAAAACCGAAAACCGTGCCTTCGGGGATGCCGTAGGAGCCGTCGGACGGGATGCCCATAGTCACCCATTTGCCGTTGGTACCCAGCACCCAGTCGCGGATATGGTCGATGGCGGCATTGGCGGCGGATGCGGCGGAAGACAGGCCGCGCGCTTCGATGATGGCTGCACCACGTTTGCCGACGGTAGGCAGGAAGACGTCGGCGTTCCAAGCCTGATCGTTAATCATGTCTTTCACGCTTTCGCCGTTGATGGTGGCGAAACGGTAGTCGGCATACATGGTGGGCGAATGGTTGCCCCATACGCACAGTTTTTCGATGTCGGCCACGGCTTTGCCGGTTTTCTCGGCAATCTGGCTCAGTGCGCGGTTGTGGTCGAGACGCAGCATAGCGGTGAAGTTTTTCGCGGGCAGATCGGGGGCGGACTTCATGGCGATATAGGCGTTGGTGTTGGCGGGATTGCCGACAACCAGCACTTTCACGTTGCGGTCGGCCACTTTGTTCAACGCCGCGCCCTGAACGGTGAAGATTTCGGCATTGGCCTGCAAAAGGTCGGCGCGCTCCATGCCTTTGCTGCGCGGACGCGAGCCGACAAGAATGGCGATTTGCGCGTCTTTGAACGCCACTTCGGGATCGTCGGTAGTAAACATGCCTGCCAAGAGCGGGAAGGCGCAGTCCTGCAATTCCATCATCACACCTTTAACGGCGTTTTGCGCCTGCGGCAGATCCAAAAGCTGCAAAATAACGGGTTGGTCTTTGCCCAACATTTCGCCGCTGGCAATGCGGAACAGCAAAGCGTAACCGATTTGACCGGCAGCACCGGTTACTGCGACACGGACAGGTGATTTCATACTCGAAGACTCCTATTGCATAAAATAAATTAACGGTTCGATACGGAAAGCCGCGTCGGCACATTGTTTTGCAGTCTGCCCCGACCAAGCTTTCATTGAGTTTACTTGATGGGACAATATTTAATCAAGATGTGTAAAGAAGAAAAACTCCGTTTGTAATCCGATGTAGCGGCAACACCCAAACAGGATAAAAACAGAAAACGGGAAACATTTGTATAGAGCAGAAGAAAATAAAAACAACTCTCTGAAATATTGAAATAACAAGATTATTTCCAAATGCGGTTTCAAGCCGCCGTAAGAATCCCAAGCATATTGCAACGGAACAAAACGGATACACAGCAACAAGGTAACACTTTGCTTTTAATGAATAATCCATTAAATTAACTGAAAGTTGTTTTTATTTGTAATAAAATTGTAAAAACAGATTAAAAAAAATACACGGAAGACTATTCAATCCACAACAAACAGGGTAAATTACGGGCTGAAGTAGCCCAATGTAGCCGATATTACGACCATTATTGGCAGCTTGGATTTTGAGTTCGAGAAAAATTACTGTTTGAAAGAGGAATCAAAGATGCAGACGAAAAAGCGGCCTGTATTTTTGGAGATGCCGGTTTTAATCCGTGCCCTGCCCGTTCCCGGGATAGTCTCCATTCTCCATCGCGCCAGCGGCGTGATTTTGTTCATCATGCTCCCCGTGTTGCTGATGCTGCTCGAAGGCTCGCTCAGCAGCGGGGAGACTTTTGAATCGTATAAAGCGGTTGTAGGCAATCCGCTGGTCAAACTGATTCTAATCGGCGTTCTTTGGGCGCTGCTGCACCATTTGTGCGCAGGCATCCGTTTCCTGTTCTTGGACGCCCATAAAGGTTTGGAACTGCAAACCTGCCGCAAAACAGCCAAATTGGTTTTGGCCGTTTCACTGACTCTGACATTGGTATTGGGAGTGGCATTATGGTAGACCGCAAACTGGCCGGCGCCCATTACGGCCTGCGAGACTGGGCGGCACAGCGTGTTACCGCTGTTCTTATGATTATCTATCTGACTGTATTTTTTCTGTTTTTGCTCGGAATGTCCGGAGCAGAAGACTATTCACAGTGGCAGGCGTTTTTCGATAAGACTTGGGTCAAGGTATTTACCCAAACAACCTTTATCGCTTTGCTTCTTCACGCATGGGTCGGCATCCGCGATCTTTGGATGGACTATATCAAGCCCTTCGGTTTGAGACTGACCCTGCACTGCGCCACCATCGTCTGGCTGGTTATGTGCGCGGTGTATTCGTTTAAAGTAATCTGGTAAAGGAACGAACAAATGAGTTTTCCCATTCGCAAATTTGATGCCGTTATCGTCGGCGGCGGCGGCGCTGGTCTGCGTGCCGCATTGCAGCTTTCCAAAGCAGGATTGAACACTGCCGTATTATCCAAAGTTTTCCCCACTCGTTCGCATACCGTTGCCGCGCAAGGCGGTATTTCCGCCTCACTGGGCAACGTTCAGGAAGACCGGTGGGACTGGCATATGTACGACACCGTAAAAGGATCGGACTGGCTGGGCGACCAAGACGCCATCGAATTTATGTGCCGCGCCGCTCCTGAAGCCGTCATCGAGCTCGAACACATGGGCATGCCTTTCGACCGTGTCGAAAGCGGCAAAATCTACCAGCGCCCGTTCGGCGGACATACCGCCGAGCGCGGAAAACGTGCGGTGGAACGTGCATGCGCCGTTGCCGACCGTACCGGCCATGCCATGCTGCATACCCTGTATCAGCAAAATGTCCGCGCCAACACCCAATTTTTCGTCGAATGGACGGCATTGGATTTGATTCGTGACGAAAACGGCGACGTTGTCGGCGTTACCGTTATGGAGATGGAAACAGGCGATGTTTATATCTTCCATGCGAAAGCCATTCTGTTTGCCACCGGCGGAGCAGGCCGTATTTATGCTTCCTCGACCAATGCGTTTATGAATACCGGTGACGGCTTGGGCATCTGTGCGCGTTCAGGCATTCCGTTGGAAGATATGGAGTTTTGGCAGTTCCATCCGACCGGCGTAGCAGGCGCGGGCGTACTGATTACCGAAGGCGTACGCGGCGAAGGCGGCATTCTGCTCAACGCCGACGGTGAGCGTTTCATGGAACGCTATGCACCGACTGTGAAAGACTTGGCTTCGCGCGACGTCGTTTCCCGCGCCATGGCGATGGAAATTTACGAAGGACGCGGCTGCGGCAAAAACAAAGACCACGTCTTGCTGAAAATCGACCATATCGGTGCAGAAAAAATTATGGAAAAACTGCCCGGTATCCGCGAGATCTCCATCCAATTTGCAGGCATCGACCCGATTAAGGATCCGATCCCCGTTGTTCCGACCACACACTATATGATGGGCGGCATCCCTACCAACTATTTGGGCGAAGTCGTTATTCCTCAGGGAGACAATCCGGAAGTACCCGTAAAAGGGCTGTATGCCGCAGGCGAATGCGCCTGTGCCTCCGTACACGGTGCCAACCGCTTGGGCACCAACTCCCTATTAGACTTGGTTGTATTCGGCAAATCCGCCGGCGACAGCATGATCGCTTTTGTTAAAGAACAGACCGACTGGAAACCCCTTCCTGCTGATGCAGGAGAACTGACAAAACAGCGCCTAGATCGACTGAACAACCAAACAGGCGGCGAAAAAGTAGATGCCCTACGCAACGAATTACAGCGTACCGTCCAGCTCCACGCCGGCGTATTCCGTACCGACGCCATCCTAAAAGACGGCGTGGAAAAAGTCCTGAAACTGTACGAGCGCGCCAAGAATACCGAAATCGGTGACAAAAGTATGGTTTGGAATACCGCGCGCATCGAAGCATTGGAGTTGGACAATTTGATGGAAGTAGCCAAGGCAACCTTGGTTGCAGCCGAAGCACGCAAAGAATCCCGCGGCGCACATGCTTCAGACGACCATCCCGACCGTGACGACGAAAACTGGATGAAACACTCCTTGTTCTACTCCGCCGACAACCGTTTAGCCTACAAACCGGTTCACACCAAACCGCTGACCGTCGACTATATCGAACCAGCCAAACGTGTTTACTGAGGAATACACCACCATGGAAAAAATTCAATTAAAAGTGTACCGCTACAATCCCGATGTGGATGCCAAGCCGTACATGAAAGACTACGAACTGGAAATCGAACCGACAGACGTCAAACTGCTTGACGCAATCATGAAGCTCAAGGCGCAGGACGACACATTATCGTTCCGCCGTTCCTGCCGCGAAGGCATCTGCGGATCGGACGGCATGAATATCAACGGCAAAAACGGTCTTGCCTGCCTGACCGACATCCGCAGCCTGAAACAACCTATCGTATTGCGCCCCCTACCCGGCTTGCCTGTGGTACGCGATCTGATCGTCGACATGACCCAGTTCTTCAAACAATACCACTCCATCAAACCCTACGTTGTCAACGACACCCCGGTCGATCCCGACAAAGAGCGCCTGCAAACCCAAGAAGAGCGCAAAGAACTCGACGGCCTCTACGAATGCATTCTCTGCGCATGCTGCTCGACCTCATGTCCTTCTTTCTGGTGGAATCCGGACAAATTCGTCGGCCCTTCCGGCCTGCTCAACGCCTACCGCTTTATTGCAGACAGCCGCGACACTATCACCAACGAACGGTTGGACAACCTGAACGATCCTTACCGTCTGTTCCGCTGCCACACCATCATGAACTGCGTAGATGCTTGTCCGAAACACCTGAACCCGACTCGTGCCATCGGGAAAATTAAAGAAATCATGTTGAAACGAGCCGTTTAAATATGATAACTTTCGACGAAGCAGCGAAGCGGCGAATCCGTTTCCTGACACGCCGTGGACTGCTTGAGCTCGATATTGTGCTCAAGCGGTTTATGGAAAAAGAATTCCCGCATTTGAGCGATGAAGAATTGGCGGTATTTGTAGAAATTCTGGATCTGCCCGACCAAGAATTTTTGGCTTTGGTAAACCGGAAAGAAACAACCGAAAATCCCGAATTCGCAAATTTGCTGGATAAAATCAGGCAGAGCTGAGAGGTTGGAGGCCGTCTGAAAACACCCCTTGGTAAATCTTAGAAGAATAAAGGAGTAAGAGATGTCTCAGTCAATTAAAGTGGAAATCGCAGGCAAAGAGCCCATGGAGCTGCCGGTATTGAAAGGCACACTGGGCAACGACGTTGTCGACATCCGCACCTTCACCAAAGGCAGCGGTATGTTCACATTCGATCCCGGCTTTGTTTCAACCGCCAGCTGCGAGTCGAAGATTACCTTCATCGACGGCGACAAAGGCTATCTGTACTACCGCGGCTACCCGATCGAGCAGCTTGCCGAGCACGGCGACTACTTGGAAACCTGTTACCTGCTGATCTATGGTGAACTGCCCAACGCCGAACAGAAAAAACAGTTCGTCGATACCGTGATGCACCACACCATGGTTCACGAACAGCTGACATGGTTCTTCCGCGGCTTCCGTCGCGACGCGCACCCAATGGCCATGATGGTCGGCGTGGTCGGTGCACTATCCGCCTTTTATCAGGACAGCTTGGAAATCGCCGATCCCGAGCATCGCAAAGTTGCCATTTATCGTTTGGTTTCCAAAATCCCGACGATTGCCGCGATGTGCTACCGCTATTCAAACGGCCTCCCGTTCAACTATCCGAAGAACAACCTCTCTTACGCCGAAAACTTCATGCACATGATGTTTGCCACACCGTGCGAAGAGTATAAACCAAACCCTGTTTTGGCGCGCGCACTTGACCGCATCTTCATCCTGCACGCGGATCACGAGCAAAACGCCTCTACTTCCACCGTACGCCTGGCAGGCTCTTCCGGCGCAAACCCCTTCGCCTGTATCGCAGCGGGCATTGCCAGCCTGTGGGGCCCCTCGCACGGCGGCGCCAACGAAGCCGTGCTGAACATGCTGGACGAAATCGGTGATGTCTCCAATGTTGCCGCATTCATGGAAGGCGTTAAAGCGAAGAAATACCGCCTGATGGGCTTCGGCCACCGCGTATACAAAAACATGGATCCCCGTGCCGCCATTATGAAGCGCACCTGCGACGAAGTCTTGCGCGAACTGGGTTTGGAAAACGACCCCAAATTCAAGCTGGCGATGGAATTGGAAAAAATCGCACTGAGCGATCCGTATTTCATCGAGAAAAAACTGTACCCGAACGTAGACTTCTATTCCGGTATCGTTTTATCCGCTTTGGGTATTCCCGTTTCCATGTTCACCGTCATCTTCGCCTTGGCACGTACCGTAGGCTGGATTTCCCACTGGCACGAAATGATCTCCGACCCGGGGCAAAAAATCGGCCGCCCGCGCCAACTGTATACCGGTGCTCCACGTCGCGACTACACTCCGCTGGACAAACGCTGACATGAAAATGCCGGTGTAATCTGGAATCGAAAAAGAAAGCAGGATTTTCCTGCTTTCTTTTTTGCCGCACGGTAGTAATGAAAAATTATAAAGAGTAAAATAAGGCTCAATATTTGAGCGGGCAGCTGCCCGGCAGTCTGCCGGCTCGTTTGTGTTTGTTCCCAAGTAAAGAGGCTAATGCCATGATGGATGAAAAACAGAACTTTTCCTACCTCTTCGGCTCCAATGCTCCCTATATCGAGGAGCTGTACGAAGAGTTTTTAAACGACCCGAATTCCGTAGAGGAATATTGGCGGAAATATTTTTCCGAACTGGCCGTCCAACCCGGCGCAGCCGAACGCGACGTAGCACACCGCCCCATTCAGGAATCTTTTGTCAAGCTGGCAAAATCCCGTCCCGTTGCTGCTGGAACGGTTGACGAGACCCTGTTGAAAAAACAGGTTGGTGTACTGCGCCTGATTTCGGCTTACCGCATCCAAGGCGTCGGCGCCGCACAACTTGATCCCCTGAAACGCAAACCGCCCATCCACATCGAAGGCTTGGATCCCAAATTCCACGGCCTTTCCGATTCGGATATGGCGGTTAAATTCAATGTCGGCAGCGGCGACTTCGGCGGCGGACATGAAAAACTGACCCTATCCGAAATTCTTAGCAAACTGAAACAAACCTACTGCGGCACTATCGGCATCGAGTACATGCACATCACCAACCGTGCAGAACGCCGCTGGATACGCGAGTATTTTGAAAAAACATCCTCCACGCCCAAATTCAATGCCGATGAAAAACTGTATATCCTGAAACAGCTTACAGCGGCAGAAACACTGGAACGCTACCTGCAGAACAAATACGTCGGCCAAAAACGCTTCGGTGTAGAAGGAGGCGAAAGTTCCATCCTGGCTCTGAACTATCTGGTTCAGAATGCGGGTAAAGACGGCGTAGAAGAAGTTATTGTCGGCATGGCGCACCGAGGCCGTCTGAACGTACTGGTCAACACTTTGGGCAAACAGCCGAGCGATCTGTTCGCGGAATTTGAAGGCCGCGCTGAAATCAAACTGCCCAGCGGCGACGTGAAGTACCACACCGGTTTCAGCTCCGACATCGCCACGCCCACCGGCCCCATGCACGTCACGCTGGCCTTCAATCCCTCCCATTTGGAAATCGTCAATCCCGTAGTCGAAGGATCGAGCCGCGCCAAACAAGACAGACGCGGTTCAGACGGCCAAAAACAGGTTCTGCCCGTCCTCATCCACGGCGACTCCGCCTTCATCGGCTTGGGCGTCAATCAGGCCGTGTTCAATATGTCACTAACCCGCGGCTACACCACAGGCGGTTCCATCCACATCGTCGTCAACAACCAAATCGGTTTCACCACATCCGACACCCGCGACACCCGTTCCACCGTCTACTGCACCGACATCGCCAAAATGGTCGACGCCCCTATTTTCCACGTCAACGGCGACGATCCCGAAGCCGTCTGCTTGGTGATGCAGGCCGCGATGGACTACCGCAAAACCTTCCACAAAGACGTCGTCATTGATGTGGTCTGCTACCGCAAAAACGGCCACAATGAAAGCGACGATCCGACACTGACCCAGCCAATGATGTATAAAGCCGTTGCCAAACATCCGGGCACACGAGCCATTTACGCCGACAAGCTCGCGCAGGAAGGCATCGTCAGCAAAGAGCAGGCCGATTCCTACGTTCAGGCCTACCGCGACGCCTTGGATCGGGGCGAACACGTCGAGCAAACCCGTCTGACCAACTACACCAGCAAACACAGCGTCGATTGGACGAAATACCAAGGCCAAGACTGGCGCGAAGCCGTGGAAAGCGGCCTGTCTGCCGAAGACATCAAACGTCTGGCCGACAAATTCACCGCCGTTCCCGAAGGATTCGGCTTGCACAACACCTCCAAACGCCTGATTGCCAACCGCAAAGCCATGGCAGCCGGCGAGCAGAACGTCGACTGGGGCATGGCCGAGACCATCGCCTACGCCAGCCTGGTCAGCCACGGCACGGGCGTTCGCATTTCCGGCGAAGACTCCGGACGCGGCACTTTCTCACACCGCCAAGCAGTTTTGCACGACCAAAACCGCGAAAAATGGGATTCGGGAACCTACATTTCCCTGCAACACATCAGCGACAGCCAAGCACCGTTCACCGTTATAGACTCCATCCTGAACGAAGAAGCCGTCATGGCCTACGAATACGGCTATGCCTGCTCCGCGCCCGATATGCTGACCATTTGGGAAGCACAGTTCGGCGATTTTGCCAACGGCGCGCAGGTTGCCATCGACCAGTTCATCTCTTCCGGCGAAACCAAATGGGGACGCCTGTGCGGCCTGACCGTCATCCTGCCGCACGGCTACGACGGCCAAGGCCCGGAACACTCCTCAGGCCGTTTGGAGCGTTGGCTGCAACTGTGTGCCGAACACAATATGCAGATTGTTATGCCGTCTGAAGCCTCGCAGATGTTCCACATCCTGCGCCGTCAGGCTCTGCGCTCCGTGCGCAAACCGCTGGTTATCTTTATGTCCAAACGCCTGCTGCGCTTCAAAGACGCCACCAGCCCGCTGGAAAACTTCCTCGAAGGCACGACTTTCCGCCCCGTTATCGGCGATACCGCAGAACGCGCCGACAACGGCAAAGTCAAACGCGTCATCCTGTGCTCCGGCCAAGTGTATTACGACGTCGCCGCAGGCCGTGCCGAGCGCGGCTTGGAAGAAGAAGTCGCCATCATCCGCGTCGAGCAGCTCTATCCCTTCCCCTACGCCGAGGCCGAGGCCGAGCTGGCGAAATACCCCAACGCTGCTGAAATCATGTGGGTGCAGGAAGAGCCGAAAAACCAAGGCGCCTGGTATCAGACCCGCCACCGCTTGGAATATCTGGCGCAAAACGGCCAAAAAGTCGTGTACGCAGGCCGCCCCGCCAGCGCCTCTCCGGCCGTCGGCTATGCCAGCAAACACACCGCCCAGCTCAAACAGCTGGTGGAAGACGCTTTCGCCTTTTAACCCGTCAACAGACGCGGCCCGCCGCAAAGCGGGCCGCATAAAAACCACACCTAGGAGCAAAAAATGATCGTAGAAGTAAACGTTCCCGTATTCGCCGAAAGCATCACCGAAGGCACCCTACTGACCTGGCACAAAAAAGCCGGCGAAGCAGTCGCCCGCGACGAAGTTTTGGTCGAAATCGAAACCGACAAAGTCGTACTCGAAGTGCCCGCGCCGCAGGCCGGCGTTTTGGTGGAAATCATCGTCAACGAAGGCGACACCGTCGAATCGCAACAGGTTTTGGCGAAAATCGACACCGAAGCCACCGCAGCTGCCGCAGCCCCTGCCGCACAGGCACCCGCTACCGAAGCCGCTCCCGCCGCGCCCGCTTCCAACGCCCAAGCCGGCGTCGCCATGCCCGCCGCCGCCAAACTGGCCGCCGAAAAAGGTGTGGACGTGGCATCGGTACAAGGTTCCGGCCGCGACGGTCGCGTGCTGAAAGAAGACGTGCAAAACGCCCCGGCCGCCTCCAGAGCCGCTGCTCCCGCCGCTCCGATTCCCGCCGGCGTCCGCCCCGAAGAGCGCGTACCGATGAGCCGCCTGCGCGCCCGCGTTGCCGAACGCCTGCTCTCTTCGCAACAGGAAAACGCCATCCTCACCACCTTCAACGAAGTCAATATGAAGCCGGTGATGGATCTGCGCGCCAAATACAAAGAAAAATTCGAAAAAGAACACGGTGTCAAACTCGGCTTCATGTCCTTCTTCGTCAAAGCCGCCGTTGCCGCGCTGAAAAAATTCCCCGTTGTGAACGCTTCGGTTGACGGCAAAGACATCGTGTACCACGGCTACTTCGACATCGGCATCGCCATCGGCAGCCCGCGCGGCCTGGTCGTGCCGATTCTGCGCGATGCCGACCAGATGAGCATCGCCGAAATCGAAAAAGCCATCGTCGATTACGCCGTGAAAGCCAAAGACGGCAAAATCGCCATCGAAGATTTGACCGGCGGCACATTCAGCATCACCAACGGCGGCACCTTCGGCTCGATGATGTCCACCCCCATCATCAACCCGCCGCAATCGGCCATTCTCGGTATGCACGCCACCAAAGAGCGCGCCGTAGTGGAAAACGGCCAGGTTGTCGTGCGCCCGATGATGTATCTGGCACTCTCTTACGACCACCGCATCATCGACGGCCGCGAAGCCGTGCTGACATTGGTCACCATCAAAGACCTGCTGGAAGACCCGGCACGCCTGCTGCTGGATCTGTAAGCCCCTTTCAGACGGCCTGTTCGCACAACAGGCCGTCTGAAAATCATATTCCCGTCCATATTTTCAGACGGCCCCATCCAAAGCACAGGCCGTCTGAAACCGATATAAAAGGATAGAAAAATGTCCCAACAACCATACGACGTTGCCGTTATCGGCGCCGGCCCCGGCGGCTATGTTGCCGCCATCCGCGCCGCCCAACTCGGATTCAACACCGTCTGCATCGACGCAGGCGTCAATAAAGCAGGCGATGCCCCCGCACTGGGCGGCACCTGCCTCAACGTAGGCTGCATCCCCTCCAAAGCCCTGCTGCAATCGAGCGAACACTTCCACGCCGCGCAGCACGATTTCGCCGAACACGGCATCACCGTCGGCGACGTGAAATTCAATGCCTCCAAAATGATCGAACGCAAAGACGCCATCGTCACCAAGCTCACCGGCGGCATCGCCTTCCTGTTCCAAAAAAACAAAGTCGCCAGTCTGCACGGCAAAGGCTCTTTCGTCGGCAAAAACAGCGATCTCTACCAAATCGAAGTGGACAACAAGGGCGAGAAAACCCTTATCGAAGCCAAAAACGTCATTGTCGCCACCGGCTCCGTGCCGCGTCAGCTGCCGCAGATTGCCATCGACAACGTTAATGTTTTGGACAACGAAGGCGCGCTGAACCTGACCGAAGTACCGAAAAAACTCGGCATCATCGGCTCGGGCGTAATCGGCCTTGAAATGGGCTCGGTGTGGAACCGCGTCGGCTCGCAGGTCACCATCCTCGAAGCCATGCCCACCTTCCTCGCCGCCGCCGACCAGCAAATCGCCAAAGAAGCCTTTAAATACTTCACCAAAGAACAAGGCTTGAACATCGAGCTGGGCGTCAAAATCGGCGACATCCAAAACACCGGCGCGGGCGTTTCCGTTGCCTATGAAACCGCCGCAGGCGAAGCCAAAACCGAAGTGTTCGACAAGCTCATCGTTTCCATCGGCCGCATCCCCAACACCAACGGCCTGAACGGTGAGGCTGTCGGCCTGGAAAAAGACGAGCGCGGCTTTATCAAGGTGGACGGCGACTGCCGCACCAACCTGCCCAACGTCTGGGCGATCGGCGACGTGGTGCGCGGCCCGATGCTGGCGCACAAAGCCAGCGACGAAGGCGTGGCCGTGGCCGAGCGCATCGCCGGCCAGAAACCGCATATCGACTTTAACAGCGTGCCCTTCGTGATTTACACCGACCCCGAAATCGCCTGGGTCGGTAAAACCGAAGAGCAACTTAAAACTGAAGGCGTCAAATACAAAAAAGGCACGTCCGGCTTTGGTGCCAACGGCCGCGCGCTCGGTCTGGGCAAAGCCAAAGGCACGGTCAAAGTGCTGGCCGATGCCGAAACCGACCGCATCCTCGGCGTGCACATGGTCGGCCCGATGGTGAGCGAACTGATCGCCGAAGGCGTGGTCGGACTCGAGTTCTCCGCCAGCAGCGAAGACCTTGCCCGCATCATCCATGCCCACCCGACCCTGTCGGAAGTGGTGCACGAAGCCTGCCTGGCCGCCGACAAACGCGCCCTGCACGGTTAATTAAGGCCGTCTGAAAAACAAAAACGCCGCCGCGCCCTGCCGCTGCGGCGTTTTTTGTTTTCACAAAGCCCGTACCCATCCCTGCTCCGCGCATCGGCGGCACGGATTGAAGTCCCAGTAAAACATCAGGCCGTCTGAAACGTTCAGACGGCCTTTTTTGATTTTTTCCTGCCTATTTGCGCGTACCGAGCTGGTCGAACACGCCGCCGTCGGCAAAGTATTTCGGCATGATTTCGTCCCACGAGCCGAACACCTCGTTGGGATTAAAGGTTTCCAGCGGCGGCAGCTCGGTGGCATGGGCGGCGAGCACCTGCGGGTCGGCGGGGCGCAGATAGAGTTTCGCACCCAACTCCTGCGCCGGTTTGCTCCACAGATAATTCAGATATTCCGTTGCTGCGGCGCGCGTGCCGCGTTTGTCGGCCACGCTGTCCACCACGGCCACCGGGCTGTCCATGCGTATCGAGTATTTCGGATAGACGATTTCCACTTCGCCCCTGCCAAACTGCTTGGCCGACAGATTGGCCTCGTTTTCAAACGTCACCAACACGTCGCCGATATTGCGCTGCATAAACGTGGTGGTGGCCGCGCGGCCGCCGTTTTCAAACACCTCCACATTGGCGAGCATTTTTTTCACATAACCGCGCGCCTTCGCATCGTCGCCGCCGTTGGCTTTCAGGCCGTAGCCGTATGCGCCGAGAAAGGTGTAGCGGCCGTTGCCCGTTACCTTCGGATTGGCGATCACCAGTTTCACGCCCTCCCCTGCCAAGTCGCCCCAATCCTTAATCTGCTTGGGGTTGCCTTTGCGTACGAGAAACACGGTGGTGCTGGTGAAGGGCACGGCGTTATTGGGAAACGCATTCTGCCAGTCGGCCTTCACCAAACCTTTTTTCACCAGCAGATCGATGTCGGAAGCCTGGTTCATCGTCACCACATCGGCCTGCAAACCGTTGGCAACGGCCAGCGCCTGCTTACTCGAGCCGCCGTGCGACTGCTGCACGGCAAGCGCCGCACCGTCGTGCTGTTTTTTGTATTCTTCGACAAACAGCGGATTGAAATCCTTGTAAAAATCGCGGGCAACGTCGTAAGAAACGTTCAACAGCTTCGTCTCCTGCGCCGCGCCGCCTGCGGAAGCGGCGTTTTGCGCCGCATTGTCGGGCGCACAGGCGGAGAGCGCGGCGGCGGCAATCAAGGCGGCAAATGATTTTTTCGGCATGGGGTTTCCTTTGATGTTTTTTTCATAAGGCGGATTTATGCCAGAGGCCGTCTGAAAAAGGAAAGAACCGTTTGCCGCAGCATTATGGCCTTTGGTTATAAACCCTTTCAGACGGCCTTCTTTCAGGCCATCTGAAATCCGCATTAAACCGCAAAACACAGAAAAAAGTTTACACCACACGTTATTTTGTTAAAATTCGAGCCTTTACTTTAAACTGCGTTAAAACAACACATGAACCAAACCGCCAACCGCCTCCGCATTACCGCCCTCCTCACCGCCGCCGCCCTCTCCGCCCAAGCCCAAGCCTCCGGCTACCACTTCGGCACCCAGTCCGTCACCGCCCAAAGCACGGCCAACGCCGCCGCAGCCGAAGCCGCCGACGCCGCCACCATTTTCTACAACCCCGCCGGCCTCGCCAAACTCGACGGCAGCGAGGTCACCACCGCCCTCAACATCGTCGCCCCGCACATCGCCTACGGCGACGCCGAAGCCGAATATTTCCGCGGCGGCAGCGTGCGCGGCGAAACCTCCGGCAAAATTACCAAAGACATCGTGCCCGCGCCCCACCTCTACGGCGCATACAGGGCAAACGACAACCTGACACTCGGCCTCGGCATCTACATCCCCTTCGCCTCCTCCACCGAATATCAGAAAAACTCCGTCCTGCGCCACAACCTCAACCAACTCGGCCTCACCACCGTTGCCATTGAACCCGTCGCCGCCTACAAAATCAACGACCGCCACGCCGCCGCCGTCGGCCTGATCGCCCAATATTCCACCGCCGAGCTGCGCAAATACGCCGACTGGAACGCCTCCGGCCGCCTCGGCGCGCACAACGGCCTTTCAGACGGCCACGCCGAAGTCAAAGGCAAAGACTGGGGCTTCGGTTACCAGCTCGGCTGGCTGTGGAACATCGACGACCGCACCCGCGTCGGCCTCAACTACCGCTCCAAAATCAGCCACGACATCAAAGGCACGGCCGACTGGACGCCCGACGGCGCCGCCGTCACCACCCCCAGCCCCCTGCTCGGCGGCAAAAACGCCTACGACGCCCTCATCAGCACCGTTTCCGGCTACAAACCGCACGAAAAAGCGCACGTCAAAATCGTCACCCCCGAATCCCTGTCCGTGCACGGCATGTACCAAGCCACAGCGAAAACCAAACTCTTCGCCGACCTGACCTGGACGCGCCACAGCCGCTTCAACCGCGCCGAACTTATCTTTGAAAACAGCAAAGCCGTCGTCAGCGGCCGCTCCGACCGCACCGTCATCACCCCCAACTGGCGCAACACCTACAAACTCGCCCTCGGCGGCGCCTACCAATACAGCGAACCCCTACAACTGCGTGCCGGCCTCGCCTTCGACCAAAGCCCCGTGCGCGACGCACAAAGCCGCCTCAACACCCTGCCCGACGGCAACCGCATCTGGTACTCCGTCGGCGTCAAATACACCCACAAAAAGCGCCACGTCTTTGACATCGCCTACAGCCACATCCACATCAACGACACCCGCTTCCAAGCGGCGGCCGCATCCGGCCGCGACGTCGACAGCAAAGGCCGCGCCTCCGCCTCCTTCAAAAACCACGCCGACATTCTGGGCTTGCAGTACACCTACAAATTCTAGGGCGTGTTGACAATCAACATTTTGGCGTCTTTTCCGTCCTAAAACGGCATCTGCCGCGTTGAAAATACTCGCCTATGGACGGCATAGGCTCGCATTTTCGCCTTGCATCCGCCATTTTATGCCGAAAAATCCGCTTCAAAAGTTGAATGTCAACACGCCCTAGGGACTGTTCAGACGGCCTCAAAGCACACAAAGGCCGTCTGAAAGCGCAGCTTCAACGAAGTGAAAAAAGGCCGTCTGAAACGCCAAAAGGCTTTTCAGACGGCCTTTTGCCGCACGCCTTATCCCGCCCGGGACGCCATCCGCCGCACGGCCTGCAACACCGGCGGCAATTCGGTGAAGCCGTCGGATGCGAGGAAATGCCCGCCGTGCGGCACAACGGTCATACGCGCGTCAAGCTGCTGCGCCAAAAGCCGCGTGTTCTCGGGCGGCACAATGGTATCGTCGGCAGCGGCAAAAAGTTCGATATTGCCCGTCATCGCCCGCAGTGCGGGAAAGTCCAAGGTGCAGCGGCGCACATAGGCATCGACATCGAAACCTCCGATGCGCGGCAGCGTCGGAATCGGCGCACCGAAAGCGGACACCAGCACCAGCCCGCCGATGCGCTTCGGCCGCAACGCGCTCAAATAATGCAGCACGGAAACCGTGCCCAAGCTGTGGGCGACGAAAATATCGTTTTCAGACGGCCTGCCGACAGCATCGGCCAAAGCCTGCTGCCAGCGGTCGAAATCGGGCATGCCGCTGTCGGGCAACGCCACTCTGCGGGCAGAAATACCCGCGTGGACGAGCGCCGCTTCCAGCCAGGCAAACCAATGGTCGCTAACCGTCGCGCCGTAGCCGTGAATAATAAAGACCCGTGCGGAAGACGGGGCGCTCAGACGCGCGCAGGCGGCAAACAGCCCGATGCCTGCGGCGGCGCAGAATGTGCGGCGGTTCATATAAAATACTCCCTGCGGCAATATTGAAACGGCAGAGCTTACAGGCTGCCACCGTGTCAGGGTCAAGCAGACAAACAGAAAGGAAACGGATGAAAATCGGAGCATTCTCCCGCACCAGCGGCGTCAGCATACGGATGCTGCGTTTTTACGAAACAGCAGGCATCATCACCCCCGCGCGCACGGCAGGCGGCTACCGCGAATACACCGAGCGTGACATCTCCTTCGTGCGCAAAGCGGCCATGCTCAACCGCGCCGGACTGGCCTTGAAAGACATCGCCCTGCTGCGCGACTGCCTGCACGACGAGCCGCAGGATTTCTGCACCGAACTGCGCGGCAGACTGCACGCCGCCCGCGCGGCCGCGCTGGACGAAATCGAACGCCTGCGCCAATCCGAACGGCTGATTGCCGCCCTGCTTGGCGACGGAGAAAACGGCAAAGGCACAGAGGCCGTCTGAAAGCACAGCTTCAACAAAGTTAAAAAGGCCGCCTGAAACGCCAAAGCGCTTTCAGACGGCCTTTTCCGTTGCCATGCCCACAGCGAAACGGCATAATTGCCGCCTTTTTACACACACAGCAGCCCCATGTCCCAAGACCGCCCCACCCCCGTCCCCTCGCGCGTGCGCAAAACCAACGCCGCCGCCTCCCTGATCTGGATTGTGCCGCTAGCCGCATTTCTCGTGGGCGGCTGGCTGCTGTTCGACCACATCCGCAACACCGGCCCGAAAATCACCCTCTACCTCGACAGCGCCGAAGGCATCGAAGTCAACAACACCGTCGTGCGCGTGCTCAGCGTCAACGTCGGCAAAATCACCAACATCCGCCTGCGCGAAGGCGGCAAAGGTGTGGAGCTGACCGCGCAGCTTAACGCCGACGTAAAAGACATGATGAAAAGCGACACCCAGTTTTGGGTGGTCAAACCGCGCATCGACAGCAGCGGCATCTCCGGCCTCAACACCCTCGTCTCCGGCGCCTATATCGCCTTCATCCCCGGCAAAGCGCAGGAAAACCGCGACACTTTCGACGTATCCGACATCCCGCCCGTTGCCGCCCTCGGCCAGGACGGCCTGCGCCTGAAACTCTCCGGCAGCAACAGCAAAATGCTCGACATCGGCGCGCCCGTCGTCTACGGCAGCCTGCCCATCGGCCAAGTGGAAAGCGTGCGCTTCGACCCGCAGCGCCGCCGCAGCGACTACACCGTCTTCATCGGCCACCCCAACGACAGCCTCATCAACAGCAGCAGCCGCTTCTGGCTCGACAGCGGCATCCGCATCCAATCCGAAGGCGGCGGCTTCCAGCTCGACAGCGCCCCGCTGGGTGCCCTCATTTCCGGCGCCATCACCTTCGACACCCCCGACAAAACCGCCCGCCCAGCAGAAGGCGGCACACCTTTCGAACTCTACGACAACCGCGCCGCCGTCGACAGCCTGCCGGGCGAACGCGCCCTCTACTACACCGCCTTTTTCAAACAGTCCGTGCGCGGGCTGGGCAAAGGATCGCCCGTCGAATACAAAGGCCTGCGCGTCGGCAGCGTCGCCGACGTGCCCTACTTCGCCGCCGGCGACAGCCTCAAACTGTTCGCCAACGGCTGGATACCCGTGCGCCTGCGCATCGAACCGCACCTTATCGAACAAAATGCCGACCACGAAAGCCGCAGCTACTGGCAGAACACCTTTCAGACGGCCTTAAACAAAGGCCTGAGCGCCGCCCTCGCCTCCGACAACCTGATACTCGGCAGCAAAATGGTCGAACTCTCCGACACCCCCGCCACCGGCGGCACACTCAAACCCTTCGCCGAATACGGCGGCGCGCCCGTTATCGCCAGCCGCAGCGGCGGCGGACTGGACGATTTGCAGGCACAGCTCTCCGCCCTGCTCGACAAATTCAACAAACTGCCGCTGGACAAAACCGTAGACGGACTCAACGGCAGCCTGGCCGAACTCAAAGCCACCCTCAAATCCGCCAACAGCCTGCTGGCCAAACCGCAGACACAGGCCATACCTGCCGAACTGAACAAAACCCTGGCCGAATTGCGTCAAACCCTTAACGGCGTGTCCCCCGAATCGCCCGTCTACCGCGACGTCCAAGACACCCTGCACAACATCGACAACACCCTGCGCGACGTGCGCCCGCTGCTCAACACGCTGAAAGAGAAACCCAATTCTCTGATTTTCAAACAAAACGCCAAAGACCCCGTGCCGCAGGGCAGGTAAACGCAGCAACACAGACATTCAGACGGCCTGTTTCTCCAAACAGGCCGTCTGAAACCTGCCGTCCCCTCCCCCGCGCTTTGGCGCAGGAGAGGGAGTTAGGCGCGCGGTGGGAATGACGTTTTCAGACGGCCTTTCGGTTTCGCAGGCCGGTTTTCCAAATCCGACGGTTGTTTGCAAAACGGCACAAGGCCGTCTGAAAAACATTTTTCAGACGGCCTTTCTGCTTTTCATTTCGTTGACGCTGCGCTTTCGGAAACGTCATTACCGCGAAGGCGGGAACGGCCTCAGCCGACGCGGTAAAAAGCCAGGCTGCCGAGGAGGTTGGGCAGGATGTCCACGCGCCTGCCGCCGGTCATGACGGCGCGTTCGAGGATGCGGATGTTGTTTTGGGCGCAGAGTTTGTCGAAGTCGTGCAGGGTGCACCAGTGGATGTTGGGGGTGTTGTACCACTGGTAGGGCATGCGTTCGGACACGGGCATGTGGCCGCCGAGGGTGATTTGCAGGCGGTTGCGCCAGTAACCGAAGTTGGGGAAGGAGACGACGGCTTCTCGGGCGACGCGTGTGAGGTCGCGCAGGATGGTTTCGGTGTTCTGCATGGCCTGGATGGTTTGGCTCAACACGATGACGTCGAAGCTGTTGTCGTCGAAGTCCTGCAAGCCCTGTTCCAGGTCGGCCTGGATGACGTTGATGCCGGCGGCGACGGAGGCGAGTACGCCTTCGGTGTCGATTTCGACGCCGTAGCCGCTGCATTGTTTGTCGCGCACGAGGGCGGAGAGCAGTTCGCCCCGTCCGCAGCCCAAATCGAGCACGCGGCTGCCCGCGGGTATCCAGTCGTAAATCAGGCGAAGGTCGTCGCGCAGGGCATTCATGGCTGCAATTCCTTGTAAACGTTGTCCATATAGGAGGAAACGGCGGCGAGGTAGGGGGCGTCGTCCATCAGAAAGGCGTCGTGGCCGTGGTTGGATTCGACTTCGATGTATTGGACGGGGCGCCCGGCGCGGACGAGGTGTTTGACGAGGGCGCGCGAGCGTTGCGGGGCGAAGCGCCAGTCGGTGGTGAAGGAAGCGACGAAGAATCCGGCCTGTGTCCGGCGCAGGGCGGCGGTAAGGTCGTTGCCGAAGTCGGCGGCGGGGCTGAAATAATCGAGGGCTTTGGTCATGCGCAGGTAGGTGTTGGCGTCGAAGCGTTCGGCGAATTTGTCGCCCTGGTAGCGCAGGTAGGATTCGACTTCGAATTCGACGCCGTAGCCGTACTGTATGCCGTCGTGCAGGCTGCGGCCGAATTTTCTGCCCAGCCCTTCTTCGGCGAGGTAGGTGATGTGTCCCATCATGCGGGCGATGCGCAGGCCGCGGCGGGGGATGGTGTTGTGGCGGCGGTAGTGGCCGTCGTGGAAGTCGGGGTCGGTGATGATGGCCTGGCGGGCGACGTCGTTGAAGGCGATGTTTTGCGCTGACAGGCGGGTGGCGGAGGCGATGACGAGGGCGTGGCGCACGCGTTCGGGAAAGTCGATCGCCCATTGTAGCGCCTGCATGCCGCCGAGGCTGCCGCCGATGACGGCCGCCCATTTTCGTATGCCGAAACGGTCGGCCAGCAGGGCTTGGCTGTTGACCCAGTCTTTGACGGTGACGACGGGGAAGTCGGCGCCGTATTCGAGGCCGTTTTCGGGATTGGTGCTGAGGGGGCCGGTGCTGCCGGCGCAGCCGCCGAGGTTGTTGAGGCCGATAACGAAGAAGCGGCGGGTGTCGACGGGTTTGCCCGGCCCGACCATGGTGTCCCACCAGCCGGGGTGTTTGTCGTCGGGATGGTGGCGTCCGGCGACGTGGTGGTCGCCCGATAAGGCGTGGCAGACGAGGACGGCGTTGGATTTGTCGGCGTTCAGTGTGCCGTAGGTTTCCACCATCAAATCGAAGCGCGGCAGGGTTTGGCCGTTTTGCAGGGCAAGCTCTTGGTCGAAGGGGATTTTTTCGGGCGTTACCAGCCCGATGCTGTCGGAGGCGGTCATGAAAGAGGCGCGGCGGGATAAAAAACGCCGTATTATAACGCCCCGACCCTGTTTCTGCATGGCCGTTTCAGACGGCCTTTTACTATGTCTTCCGCCGTTTTTGCCGTCAAAATCCTTTTGTTTGCCGCCGCCGCGCTGCTGCTGGCCGCCCGTTTTCTGCCTGTTCGCCACAAGCGGGCGGCGCGGCGCGTTTTTATGTTCGCCGCTTGGTGGTGCGCGGGCGTATCGCTGCTGGCGCTGCTGCGCTATTGGCTGGCGGTGTGAACAAGCCGTCTGAAAGCACGGCAAACAAAGAATAAGGCCGTCTGAAAACCTTTTTTTGGGTTTTCAGACGGCCTCTTTGCTTTCAGACGGCCTTATTTGCCCAACGCGGCCAAGACTTCGGCTTTGACGGCTTCTACCGCCTGCGTGCCGTCAACCTTGATGTATTTGGGCGCGCCCTCGCCTTCGAGTTTGCTGTAATAGCCTACCAGCACTTCGGTTTGCTCGTGGTACACGGCCAGGCGTTTTTTAACGGTTTCTTCTTTGTCGTCGTCGCGCTGTACCAAATCCTCGCCGGTGAGGTCGTCTTTGCCTTCGGCTTTGGGCGGGTTGTACACCACATGGTAGGTGCGGCCGGATGCGGGGTGCACGCGGCGGCCGCTCATGCGTTCGATAATCACGCTGTCGGGCACGTCGATTTCCACCACGGCATCAAGCAATACGCCCGCCTGCTGCATGGCTTCGGCCTGCGCCAGCGTGCGCGGAAAGCCGTCAAACAGAAAACCCTTGGCGCAATCGGGCTGGGCGATGCGTTCTTTCACCATGCCGATGATGATGTCGTCGCGCACCAAGCCGCCCTCGTCCATGATTTTTTTCGCTTCCAAACCCAAAGGCGTGCCCGCTTTGATGGCGGCGCGCAGCATGTCGCCGGTGGAGATTTGCGGAATGCCGAAGGCGGCGGTGATAAATTGCGCCTGCGTGCCTTTGCCTGCGCCGGGTGCGCCGAGTAACAATACTTTCATGGTGGTTCCTTCTGTTAAGAAAATGTAATGGGGCGCATCTTAATACTTTGCAGGCCGTCTGAAAAGCGCGGGCGGTTTCAGACGGCCTCGTTGCGCGTCGGCAAAAATCCCCAGACAAATCAAAAGTCAAAAATCCCGTTCATGCCGCAGCGCAGTATTTTTCACGCCAAAGCGCATTTTTTATCTTGTTATCAACCAGTTGAAGCCATACACTCGGCCGTCTGAAAAACACTGCCACAGGAAACCGCGCCATGAGTGCCGCCGAAAAAACCCTCAGCTTCGAATTTTTCCCCACCCGCACCCCCGAAGGACGCGAAAAACAAATCGTCACCCGCAAGCAGCTGCGCCAGTTCGCCCCCGAATTTTTCTCCTGCACATCCGGCGCGGGCGGCTCGACCCGCGAGGGCACGCTGCAAACCATCGCCGACATTCTCGCCGAAGGTACGCCCGCCGCGCCGCACCTGCCCTGCATCGGCATGACCGTCGAAGAAGTGAAAAGCCTGCTCGACATCTATAAAGAAATGGGCGTGCGCCACATCGTCGCCCTGCGCGGCGACATCCCTTCGGGTATGGGCGCGGGCGGCAGCGGCCTGCGCTATGCCAACGAACTGGTCGAACTCATCAAAAACGAATACGGCAGCCACTTCCACATCGAAATCGCCGCCTATCCCGAATACCACCCGCAGGCGCGCAGCGCCGACGAAGACATCGAAAACTTCGTGCGCAAGGCCAAAGCGGGCGCAGACTCGGCCATCACCCAGTATTTCTACAACGCCGACGCTTATTTCCGTTTCGTCGACGAAGTACAGGGTCGCGGCGTGGCCATTCCCGTCATTCCCGGCATCATGCCCATTACCAGCTTCTCCAAGCTGACCCGCTTTTCCGACACCTGCGGCGCGGAAATCCCGCGCTGGCTGCGGCTGAAACTCCAGTCCTACGCCGACGACACCGCCGCCATCAAAGCCCTCGCCCTCGACGTCGTCACCGAAATGTGCGGCCGCCTGCTCGAACAGGGCGCGCCCGGCCTGCACTTCTACACAATGAACCAGGCGGGGCTGTCGTCCACCATCTGCCAGCGCTTGGGCTACTGAGCCGCGCGGGTAGGAAAAGGCCGTCTGAAAACAAAGTTTCAGACGGCCTTTATGTATCGAATATTTCCGACGGTTCAACTGTCCGGCCTGTTTTCCGCTTTCTTGCGGGCTGCGTCCCTATCCTGCCTGCCGACGATACCGACCAAGACAACTGTGAGTGTTTCGCCGTGCATCTGATAAATAAGGCGGCATCCCGCGTGGCGGAGTTTGATTTTGTAGAAGCCCGACAGATTACGCAGGGCTTCCGAAGGCGCATGCAGGTTTTCCAAACGCTTTTTGAGTTTCTTGCCCAACTGCTGCCTGACGTCGTCATCCAGTTTGTTCCATTCGTCTTTCGCCTCAA
Source organism: Neisseria sp. KEM232 (assembly GCF_002237445.1). Lineage (NCBI taxonomy): Bacteria > Pseudomonadati > Pseudomonadota > Betaproteobacteria > Neisseriales > Neisseriaceae > Neisseria > Neisseria sp. KEM232. The sequence goes on along the minus strand of NZ_CP022527.1, from coordinate 1,292,169 downwards.
TGCAAAATGCCAGTTTATATTCCGGCTTATAAACTTTATAAATCATCGATAGATACCTCTATGATCGGGGAATCCTGGCGCTCCAACACGATTTTGGCGTCTTCGAAATCTTCCATATAAGAAATCAGCTTTTCGTAAAAACGGGCAGGGACAAGATAGGCTTCCGGACGGTTGTGGTTGAGTACGATCACGACACCTTCGGCCTCCTGCACGATCGCGCTGAAATTACGTTTGAGTTCGGTAACGCTGACGGCATGTTCGGCAAATATAGTGTGCATGGTTTACTCCTCGTTGTGTGATTAAGGCTGCCGACATTCTATCCGTTTTTCAATGTTTTAAGAGTATTTTGAAATGCCTTTATGATTTCCATCCGCAAAAAGGCCGTCTGAAACGTTTTCAGACGGCCTTTTGCCTTGTTTGCCAAAAGATGCGGAGCCGCTTAGTGGCGGTGCGCCTGCATGCCTTCGGGCGCTTCCGCGCCTTCGGGCAGGCCGAAGGTTTCGCGCAGCACCACTTTATAAAACGCAAACGCCTCGCGCGCGCCTTGGATGGCTTCAGCCTGCGCCGCCTCGTCCAGCGGCAGCGCGTTCAGCAGCTCGACAAAAGCGCGCCAGCGTTTGCCGCGGCCTGCGGGATGCGGCGCAAGGTGGCGCGCGCCTTTTTCGCCGTCGAATGCCAACTGTTTGGCGTGTTTGAACAAAAACGCCGCGCCCAAGTTCGAGCCTTCGGCGCAGTAGAGCCAGCCGATGGCCTTGTTGCCCGTCTCGTGCGGCAGCGGCTTGCCGTATTCGTAGGGCTTTTCGCCCAAATCGGCCAAATCTTTCACCACCGCGTCGTAACGCGCCATATATTCGAGTTCGGGGATCAGCTTGTTCAGCTCGGGGTCTTTGTAGATATGGTCGACCGCTTTATGGAACACGGATTGCAGTTTCAGGAATTTGATGTAGTTTTCGTTGCTGACAAAAGGCTCTACTGACATCACCAGATTATCGACGCTGTCGTGGGTGGTGGTGGTCTGCTCTTTCAGCTTTTTGGCAAAAGTCATTTCGTTGCTCATGGCGTTTCCTTGTGATGGTGTTTTCAGACGGCCTCTGCGGGCAAAGGCCGTCTGAAACGGTTTGAAAAAGATGTATTGCGGCAAAATTTCGGACTAATAGGAATATTTCGCTGCGGATATGGTGAGGATTATCCCTGACTACGGCCTTCTCTGCAAATTTTTCTTTACATCAACTTACTCAAATTTCACGTTTTTTTATTATCAGGACGGCATGGCGCGAGCCGCGCCATGCAGATTCGCGCAGGCGGGCAGGGCAAATAAAAAAGGACGGCAATTGCCGTCCTTTTTGCCGTTTCAGACGGCCTATGAAGATAAGAGGCCGTCTGAAAGGCTTGCTTTCGGGTCAGAACTTCCATTCCAGCGATACGGCGTAGTTGCGGCCGGGGGCGTAGAAGCGTTCGAGGCCGGGATAGCCGCCGTAGGTACGGTTCGGGCGCACACCGACGGAGTTGACCAAGCCGCCGGTGATATTCAGACCGCGCAGACTGTCCCATGTGTGGTATTTGCGGTCGAACAGGTTGTACACACCGGCACGGAAAGTCAGGGTTTTGGTCGGTTTGTAATAGCCGAACATATCGAATATCCAAGCCGATTTGTTCAGATGCGGCCACACGCTGTAAACACATTTACCCTCGTCACGATAGTCGGGGTGGTTACAGTTTTTGTATTTGGCATCGCCCGCGTGTTTCGCACCGGTATGGGTCAGGCGGGAGAATACGCCCCATTTGCCGTCGGGCTGCTCGTAGTCCAAACCGATGATGGTTTTAAACGGCTGGATGGACAGCAGGTCGGCATCGCCAGACAAATTGCCCCGGCTGTAACCGAGTGCACCGAAGAGCTTCCAGCCTTCGGGCAGCGGGGTAATGCTGTTGAGGTTCAGACGGCCGGTCATTTCTATGCCGTAGATTTTGGCATTGTCCATATTCTGCATTTGCTGGAAAGGCTTGTAGCTGTATGGGTTAGGCGACCACCACGGATAGAACGGATTGGCTTCACTCACCAAAGTTTCCTGTTCATAGAGAAAATCTTTGTAACGGGTATGGTGCAGATTAACAGCCAAATTCCCTGCTTTGCTGTTGCCGTTGAGACTGATATTTTGCGTCAGGCTGCGTTCGGCTTTCAGATTCGGATTGGACAACCATGCGCCCGCCGGATTGTCACGATAGTCAAAATACATTTCCGAAGCATTTGGTACGCGGAAGCCCGTTCCGATGCTGTAACCCAGTTGCCATGCGTCATTCAGTTTGGCATCCGCACCCACTACCCAGCTCCATCCTTTGAAAGTGCTGTCGGCGGGTTTGGGAACCAGACAGTTTTTGCAATAAAGCCCATTCAAATCCTGCGGCTGGACTTTGTTGTGGTCGTAGCGGATACCTGCGTAGCCGGAGAAGGTATTGTTAAACGCAATGCGGTTGTGCAAAGACAAATTGTATTGCGTGGTTTTCACCGGATACATCATGGTTTTTTCTTCGTAGGGCGAATATGCACCGCTTAAGAAATAACGGTCGCGGTGCAGAATGTCAAATTCCCTGCGGGCAACAGCGGCTTTAAACGACAGTGTATGCCTTGTGCTTCCCAGGCTTAAAGGCTGGGTATCGGCACGCAGAGACAGCCGTTTGAAACGGGTGGTAAAGATACGGATGTTGTCGTCGCTCGGTTCGCGCGGTTTATAGTTGCCTGATGAATCGTATTCTTCGCGCGTACCTTCGTAGTTGTAGGCGGAGGAAACGGCTTTTTGATAATCCAAATCCGCTTTGACTAACGCCAACCAGTCGGAATCGGGCGTAAATTCATAAAAAGCGTTCCAAGTACGGCGTTTGGCACGGTCGTCTGATTCGCGGTATTTGGTATAAAACCAAACACCCGAATCTTCAATGATGTAGTTGTTGCCCTGCTGTCCGCTCAACGAGATGCCTGCGCGGTGGCTGTCGTTAAAACGCCATGCCCATTTGGCCAAAAAGCTGTGGCTTTTGTGTTTGGCCGCATCGGGGATTTGGCGGCTGCTGCGGTAATCACGGGTTTTCAGGCTGTCTTCGGGAATGGTGTAGCCGCCCCGGCTTTTCATTTCATGGCCGTGCCGGTGGGAATACAGCAATACCGCTTCGGCTTTCTCTCCCTGATAACCCGTACCGACGGTATTGACCCATTCGCGGTTTTTGCTGGCAAAGCCGCTGCGAAGCAGAAAACCCAACTTGTTATCGGGCTGCACGATGTCGGCGGCGGTAAGTGTGCGGTAATTAACCCCCCCCCCTAAATTTCCGCTGCCTTGATTGAACGAATCTGCACCTTTGACGATTTCAATAGTGCGGGCAAGTTCGGGGTCAATGCTTTGGCGCGAAGTATTCAGGTTGCCATAGCGTTTGTAGAGTGAGTTTTCTTCCGAATCGGGCAGAGCCACACCGTCAATGCTGATGCCGACACGGTTGTCTTCCACGCCGCGTATGGCAAAGCCTTTTTGGTGGCGGCCTTGGTCGGCCACACCCACATCGGGCGAATAGCGCACCAGGTCTTTGTTGTCGCGGATCATTTGTTCCTGAATGGTTTCGGCATTTACTTTTTCGACCGAAGCCGGACGATTGCGCCGCGCTTTGACTTTAACCTGTTCGAGCGTGCCGCTCTGTTCGGCGGCTGCCTGCGCTTCGGCCTCGGCGGCTAGGGCGGCGTTGCAGAACATCAGTCCGACCAGCAGGGCGATCGGGGTGATTTTGCTGTGTTTCATGGGGGTTTCCTTCAAACAGATGAAAAATAAAAACCTGCGAGGCATCTTAAAATATGCGATAGCGTTCGCAGCTATTTGATAAATATGGCTTTGTCCTGCATCGAATAATCAGAACTTTTCTTGTTCTTATTTGAGGGCGCAGATTATCTGTTAATGTTTTGTAAAGTGCAACTTTTCTTTACATTGCGGGCGGAAAGTGTAGTTTTACGGTTAAGGTTTGTACGGATTTTTTGGGGCGGATGCGGAAAGGCCGTCTGAAACGCTGTTTCAGACGGCCTGTTTGTTTGCGCCGTGCCTAGCCCAATTCCTGCTGTTTGGCGGTAAGCCGGTCGCGGATCAGGGCGGCGGTTTGCTGGCGATCGCCTGCGGCAACGGGGGTGAGGAAGTGGAGTTCGGCGGTGCTGCGCGGCTGGCGGATCACCATGCAGATGGACTGCCAGAGGCTGATGTCGCCGTAGTAGGCGGTGTGGGGGTTGGGGCTGCTGCCGTCGGGATTGGGGTAGCGGCAGAGGACGGGAACGATGGGGACTTGCGCTTCGGCGGCGGCGGGGAAGAAGCCGGTTTTGAAGGGGAGGATGGTGCGGCCTTCGCTGCTGGTGCCTTCGGGAAAGAGGGTGACGGTGTCGCCGTCTTTGAGGGCTTGGGTGACGTTGCGCAGTTTTTCGCTGTTGCCGCCGCCGGCGCCTTTGTTGCGGGCGACGTAGACGGTGCGCGCCTGTGTGGCAAGGTAGCCGACAACGGGCCATTTTGCGACGTCGTCTTTGGCGACGAAGCGGCCGGGGTGGGCGGCGTTGACGGCCATGATGTCGAGCCAGGAGATGTGGTTGCAGACGAGCATTTGGCCGCGGTTTTCGGCGGGGAGCGTGCCGTAGGTGTGCAGCGTCATGCCGCAGGAGGCGAGGACGCGGTGCGACCAGATTTGGATGGCGCGCAGTTTGCGGCGGGGGGTGTAGAAGGGGAAGAGGAAGAACATTTCGGCGGCGCCGTAGATAAGGCACAGGCCGATGCAGGAAAGGCGGAAGGCAAAGCGGAGGGCGGTCATGGCTGTGTTGTGTTTTTTTGTTCGGGCAGACGTGTTGAGGCCGTCTGAAAGCGGTATTCAGACGGCCTTTTATCTTTATTAAGGTTTGGGGGCGAATTTTTGCAGGTAGCGGTCGCTCAGTTGCGAGATGTCCATCATGATGAGGACGTCGGCGCAGTTGAAGGCTTCGTCGACGCAGGGTTCGCCGCAGAACCAGGCACCCGCTTTGAGGTAGCCTTTAATCAGGGCAGGGGTGTCGGGGTGGGCGGACGGAGTGATTTTGTCCCATTTGAGCGGGTTGAGCGGGCGCACGCGCCACGGTTCGGGAGCGAGGTATTTTTCTTTGAGGATGTGGTAGAGCCCTGCCGCGTCGCTGCCGCCGTCGCGCATTTCGATGCTGCCGCAGCCGATCATAAAGCGCAGGTTTTCGTCTTTCATGAATTTGACGAGTCCCGTCCACAACAGCATGACGAGGCCGCCGTTGCGGTAGTCGGGGTGGGTGCAGGCGCGGCCGAGTTCGACGGTTTGCGGCAGAATGTCTTTGAGCGGGCTCAAATCGAATTCGTGTTCGCTGTACCAGCCGCCGACTTTTTTGGCGGTGTCTTCGGTGATGAGGCGGTAGCAGCCGATAACTTCGCCGGTGGCGTCGTCGAAGGCGAGCAGGTGGTGGCAGTATTCGTCGTAGGGGTCGGTGTCGCGGCCGTCGACACCTTTGATGTCGGCGCCCAATTCTTCGGCGAAAACCCGATAGCGCAGGCGCTGCGCGGCTTCGATTTCTTCGCGGGTTTCGGCCAGTCGGACGCTGAGGCCGATTTTCGGGCCGGTTTGGTTGAAACGACTGTTCTGCATAAAATGTTCCGAATCAGGGTAAAAGGCGCGCATTATAGCCCAAAGGCCGTCTGAAAGCGCGGCGCGGCTGCCTGCTGCCGCTTGCCGCGTGCGAAACGGCATGATAAAAGCGCTCCCTTTGTTACTTTTTCCGCCACACGCCATGCCGTATCCCACACCGAAAAACCTCTCCGCCGCCATCGGCCTGCCCGTTTCAGACGGCCTCTTCCTCCATGCCGACTGGCCTGCCCCCGCCAATGTGAAAACGCTGGTTTCCACACGCCAAGGCGGCGTCAGCATCGCGCCCTATGCCTCGCTCAACATCGGCGCACACGTCGGCGACAACCCGGAACGCGTCGCACACAACCGCGCCATTGTCCAAGCCGCCGTGCCCGTTCCCCTCGCCTACCTCAACCAGACGCACGGCACCCATGTCGTTGCCGCCGCCGATGCTGTGGCCGTCTTAAAAGATGCCGACGCCTCTGTCGACCGCAGCGGCAAGGCGGCCTGCGCGGTAATGACTGCCGACTGTCTGCCCGTCCTCTTCTGCACCGCCGACGGCCGCTGCGTCGCCGCCGCCCACGCGGGCTGGCGCGGGCTGGCAGGCGGCATCCTGCAAAACACCGTCGCCGCCATGCAGGCCGACCCCACCGACATCCTCGCCTACCTCGCCCCCGCCATCGGCCCGGATGCCTTTGAAGTCGGGCAGGACGTTTTCGACACGTTCTGCCTGCGCGATCCCGCCGCCGAAGCGGCTTTCACCGACATCGGCGGCGGAAAATACCTCGCCGACATCTACGCCCTCGCCACCCCCGCCCTGCACCGCGAAGGCGTGACGCAAATCTACGGCGGCACGCACTGCACCGTTCTCGAACGCGACACTTTCTTCTCCTACCGCCGCGACGGACAGACGGGACGCATGGTCAGCGCCGTGTGGCTGGAAGAGGCCGTCTGAAATCGAAAATCCCACCGCACACCTGACTCCCTCCTCTGCGCCAAGCGTGGGGAGGGCTGGGGCGGGGGTGGCAGTTTGCAGAACTGCATTTTGCGGGTGTCCTGCAAAAGTCGCCGTAGCGGCACGAGCCCCCACCCTAGCCCCCCGCGAGCGGGAGAGGGAACTTTGTTGCTCCGACAGGTTTCAGACGGCATCAAAGGCTGCCCGAAACCCGAAAGGCCGTCTGAAAGAACTGCCGCAGCGCAGGCCGTATTGTTCAGACGGCCTTTCCGCATCTGTAACCGGACTCGGAAGCGGTGCGGGCGGTACAAAAAGGCCGTCTGAAAAACGTTTGTTCCGTTTTTCAGACGGCCTCAAAGCTGCCAAGCGCTCGGACGCTCAACCTTTTTGCCAGGCGTTGCGCGAAAAGGCGTAGAGCAGCACGCAGCCTGCCAAAGTGGCGCACAGCATCAGCGCGGACATCACATAGGCCGTGCCGTTGTGCAGCTCGGTTGCCAGCCAGCCCATGCCCGCGCCGATCATCGAGGTGGACGCCATCAGCAGGGCGTTGGCGCTGCCGCCGATTTCACGGAAGCGGCTCATAAAACAGGCCTGCGTGTTGGCCGTTACCAAGCCCTGCGTGCCAACCGACAACATGGCGCAGGCCGCCGCCAGCGCGAAAGGCGGCATGCCGCCGAAGGCCGCCACCGCGCCCAGCAGCGCCGCATTGGCCGCCAGCTGGATGCCCAAGCCCCACAGCAGAATGTCTTCGGCGTTGCTGCCGTTTTTCAGCCGCCAGGCGGTGATGCGGTTGAACGTGCCCATCGTGATGATGTTGCAGCCGAACGCCCAGGCGTAGGCGTGCGGCGTCAGGCCGTAGAGCTTCATATAGACAAAGGGCGATTCGGTAAGGAATACAAACATCGAGCCGAAGCTGAACGCTTGGAAAAAGAGAAAACCCAGCGCGCTTTTGGTTTTCAGCACTTGGATGTAGCGGCGGATCATGCCGCCGAAAAACGCCCTGTCTATCCGCCCTTTGGCCGCCGTTTTCGGCAGAAAACGCGCCACCAGCAGAAACACGGTTATCGAATAGGCGGCGAGAAAGGCGAAAATCAGCCGCCAGCCGCCGAGCTGCTGCAAGGCCGAGCCGAGCATGGGCGCCACCAGCGGCGCGGACATCATCACGATGCCGATCAGCGCGAACATCTGCGCCGCCTCGCGTCCTTCGTAGAAATCGCGCACCACCGCCCCCGCCATCACCGCCGCCATGCCGCCGCCGAAAGCCTGTATCAGGCGCAACCCGATCAGTTGGTCGATGCTTTGCAGCAGCGTCAGCGCGACCGAGGCAGCGGCATACAGCGCCAAACCGGCCAGAGCCACGGTTTTGCGTCCTTTCACGTCGGACACCGCGCCGCCGAGCAGCTGGCCGAAAGCCACGCCGAACATAAAGCTGCTCATGCTTTTTTCGATCAGATGCACATTGACGTGCAAATCGTCGGCCAGCGACAGCACCGCCGGCAGATAGGCGTCGACCGAAAACGGCATAATCGCCGTCAGCGTCGCCAGCAGAAAGGCCGTCTGCCGGTTGCCCAAAGGTATTTTCTTTTCCATATCCCTATCCGTGTGCCATACAAAACGGCCGCCCGCCGGCGGCCAAACAAAAAACGGCGCGATTATATAGTGAAACAAAATAGGAAAGATACAAGACAGCAAGCCGCAGACAGTACAAATAGTACGGCAAGGCGCAGCAACGCCGTAGATTTTCTATTTTGTTTCACTATAACACCGCCGCGCACGGTGCTGCGGGGCAGAGGCCGTCTGAAAAAGGGCGGCGGTGCACAAACGGTGCTTTATGCTACCCGAACCCTCCGTGTTTTCAGACGGCCTTGCGGATGCAAAAGGCCGTCTGAAACCTTGGCAAAGCCAAAATCCGCCCTACTCTGCCTTTGTCTGCGTCTGCCGAAGGATCGGGCGGCAATCGGCGCAAAACCCGAACGCAGCCCTGAGGGGCACAAACGCGGCTACGGCAGCCTGCTTGTCTTTCAGACGGCCTGATGTAGTTTGCAAAGCTTTCCGCCCGAATGCAAAAGGCCGTCTGAAACAGGGTTTCAGACGGCCTTCCCTTTTTTCATACGGCCACCGCCGCTTTAATGTGCGGGTGCGGGTCGTAGCCGCTTAATTCAAAATCTTCGTATTTGAAGTCAAACAGATTGTCCACCGCAGGATTCAGGGTCATGGTCGGCAGCGGACGCGGTTCGCGGGTCAGTTGCAGCTTGGCCTGCTCGAAGTGGTTGCTGTAAAGGTGGGCGTCGCCGAGGGTGTGGACGAACTCGCCCGCTTGCAGGCCGCAGACTTGGGCGATCATCATGGTGAGCAGGGCGTAGCTGGCGATGTTGAAGGGCACGCCGAGGAAGATGTCGGCGCTGCGCTGGTAGAGCTGGCAGGAGAGTTTGCCGTCGGCCACGTAAAACTGGAACATGGCGTGGCAGGGCGGCAGCGCCATTTCGTCGACCAGCGCGGGATTCCAGGCGGAAACGATCAGGCGGCGGCTGTCGGGGTTGTGTTTGATTTGGTCAACCAAATTGGCGATTTGGTCGATGCTGCCGCCGTTGGGCGTCGGCCAGCTGCGCCACTGGTAGCCGTAAACGGGGCCGAGTTCGCCGTTTTCGTCGGCCCATTCGTCCCAGATGGTGACGTTGTTGTCGTGCAGGTATTTGATGTTGGTGTCGCCGCGCAAAAACCACAACAGCTCGTGGATGATGGAGCGCAGGTGCAGTTTTTTGGTGGTTAAGAGCGGGAAGCCCTGTTGCAGGTTGAAGCGCATCTGGTAGCCGAAAACGGAGCGGGTGCCGGTGCCGGTGCGGTCGGATTTGTCGCTGCCGTGTTTGAGAACATGGCGCATCAGGTCGAGATATTGGCGCATGGTTTTCCTGTTTCCTGTCTGTGTTGCGTATTGAGGCCGTCTGAAAGGTTTCAGACGGCCTTTTGCGGGGTTTACCAATAGGTAACGAATTGTTCCAAATCGGTGTTTTTCTCTTCTTTCGGGAAGTCGTGCTGTGCGGTGCCGACCATGATGAAGCCGATGATTTTGTCTTTTTCGCCGCAGCCCATTGCTTCGCGCAACACGGGGCTGCCGCACCACAGGCCGGTAATCCAGACGTTGTCGTAGCCCAGGGCGTTGGTAGCGAGCTGCACGGCGTAGGCGGCTGCGCCCGCGCTGAGAAACTGCTCCCATTCGGGCTTGGGTTTTTCCGCGCCGACGGCGGGTTTGGAGATCACGGCGATAATCATCGGCGCGAAGTTGGCGACTTTTTCCGCTTTTTTCATGGTGTCGTCGCCGAGCTTCATTTGCACGACGGTTTCTTCCAGCGCGCGGCGGAAGCGGGCTTTGGCTTTGTCGCCCTGTATCACGACGAAACGCCACGGGGTGAGGCCGCCGTGGTCGGGCACCTGCGTGGCGGCCTGGAAGACGGTTTCCAGTTCGAGTTCGTCGGGGGCGGGGGCGGTGAGTTCGCGCACGGAGCGGCGGGTGGTGAGAAGGTCGAGTGCGTCCATCGGGTTTCCTTTCGGGCATCAATGCGGGGATGGTATTTGAACGGTTTTCAGACGGCCTGTCGGCAGGCGGATTGTGCCACAAGCGGGCGGAATTTGCCGTTTCAGACGGCCTGCGGGACTTTGCTACCGGACATTGGCTTTTTCCACTTCCGCCCATGCCCGCAGAATCAAACCGGGGTCGTTGTCTTTGAGCAGGGCGGCATCGGAGAGCATGCGCCGCCACCGGCGCGCGCCGTTGAGGCCGTGCATCAGGCCGAGGTAGTGGCGCGCCATGTGGCGCAGGATGCTGCCGCGTCCGGCGGCAAGCTGGGCGGCGGCGTAGTCTTTCAGACGGCCTGCCAGTTCGGCGTAGCCTACTGCTTGGCGTTTGTCGCCGTAAAACAGCCTGTCCCAGTCGCGCATAATCATCGGGTTGTGGTAGCACTCGCGCCCGACCATCACGCCGTCGACGTGTTGCAGGTGGGCGGCGATTTCCCCGTTGGTTTTGATACCGCCGTTGATGATGATTTCCAGCTCGGGAAATTCGCGTTTGAGGCGGTAGACATATTCGTATTTCAAGGGCGGCACTTCGCGGTTTTCCTTGGGCGAGAGGCCGTTAAGCCAGGCGTTGCGGGCGTGGACGACAAAGGTTTTGCAGGCGGTTTTTTCCGCCAGCGTGCCGACGAAATCGGCGACGATTTGGTATTCGGTCTGCCGGTCGACACCGATGCGGTGTTTGACGGTAACGGCGCAGTCGGGTGCGGCATCCTGCATGGCGTTGAGGCAGTCGGCCACCAGCGCAACCTCGTTCATCAGGCACGCGCCGAACGCGCCTTTCTGCACGCGCGGGCTGGGGCAGCCGCAGTTGAGGTTGATTTCGTCGTAGCCGTATGCCGCCGCCTTTGCCGCTGCCTGCGCCAAAGCGGCGGGCTCGCTGCCGCCCAGTTGCAGGGCGACGGGGTTTTCGCAGTCGTCTTTCAGCAAAAAGCGTTCGGGATCGCCGTACACCACCGCGCCGGCGTTGATCATTTCGGTGTAAAGCCAGGTGTGGCGGCTGATCTGCCGCGCCATGTAGCGGTAGTGGCGGTCGGTCCAGTCGAGCATGGGCGCGACGGACAGGCGGCGCGTGCCTTGGTATGAGGAATCGGGGGCGGACTGTGTGTGTTCTGCTGTGTGCATGCGGGCGGTTTTCTGTGCGGCCGTTTGTAAAAATATCATCCCCGCCAAAGCGGGGACGGGCTGTTTCGGGCGGGCTGCCGCTCAGGAATCGACGCGGATCCCGCCGCCCTGCGTCTGCGCTTCGTCCAGTTTTTTCTGCAATGTGTCGCACGGGGTGTCGCAGTCGCACATTTTTTTCATGCCCAGCGCGCTGATGCCGCCGCAGCTGCCTTTGATGCTGCGTTTGGAAAAAATATAGCCGACGGACATGGCGAGGATAACGATTAAAAACAGGCCGAAGGTGAGGAGGATGGTGTTCATGGTTGTTCCTGCGCGAGCATTTTTTTGAGGGCGGAGCTGGTCCGTGTGCGGTAGCCGCCGCCTTCGCGGACGATGAAGAATACTGCCAAACCCTGTTTTTCGGCAAGCGCGAAGCCGCGCTCTTCGCCGAGGACGAACAGGGCGGTGGAGAGGCCGTCGGCGGTGGCGGCCGTGTCGGCAATCACGCTGACGGAGGCGAGATTGTGGCTGATGGGCTCGTGCCGCTGCGGGTCGATGATGTGCGACAGGCGGCGTCCGTGCGCATCGGTGTGGAAGTTGCGGTAGTCGCCCGAGGTGGCGATGGCGCGGTTGTCGAGCGGAACGATAATCTGCGTGCCGCCGCCCTGAACAATCTGCGGCTGCTCGATGCCGATGCGCCAGCTTTCGCCCTGCGCGTTTTTGCCTTTGCCGCGCAGCTCGCCGCCGATTTCCACCAGATAGTTGCCGATGCCGAGGCTTTCGAGATGCAGGGCGAGTTTGTCGACGCCGTAGCCTTTGGCGATGGACGACAGATCCAAATAGACTTCGGGCTGCGCTTTGGCCAGCGTGGGGGCATTACTCGTGCCGCCGACGGCAATTTTGTCTATGCCGGTGACGCGCGAGGCGGCGGCAATCTGTTCGGGCGACGGCTCGCGGGTGACGCTTTTGTCGGGCCCGAAGCCCCACAGGTTGACCAGCGGGCCGACGGTGACGTCCAGCGCGCCGCCGGTCAGCCCGTTGAGGCGCACGGCTTCGGCGGTGACAAAACCGAAATCGGCGGACACGGGCATGGGGCGGCCGGTGTCGCGCATACGGTTGAAGCGGCTGATTTCGGAATCTTCGCGGTAGGTGGACATCTGCCGGTTCACTTCTTCCAGCAGGCCGTCGAGCTGTTTTTGCACTTCCTGCGGCGCGGGGGTTTGCTTGAGGCCGTCTGAAACGTATTTGACGGTGTAGGTCGTGCCCATGGTTTCGCCGCGCAGGGTCACGGTGGGCGGCGCGGGGGTTTCGCTGCGGTTGCAGGCGGCCAAAAGCAGGCAGGCGGCGAGAAGGGAAAAGAGGATGCGGACGGATGACATGGTGTTCTTTTATTCGTTTGCACAAACGGTAAAAGCGAAGCCCCTGAAAGAATCAGGGGCTTCGCGGATTGCTTGGCGGAGTAAGAGGGATTCGAACCCTCGATGCAGGTTGACCCCACATGCTTCCTTAGCAGGGAAGTGCCTTCAGCCTCTCAGCCATTACTCCGTGCAGAAAGTGGGCACTATACGCAGGCGGCGGCGCGATGTCAACGCGGCTCAGACAGTTTTGCCGTATGCAAACGATAAGACAATGACGTGAAAAGGCAAAATTCCGCGTCTTTTTCAAACGGCCGCCGCACTTTCAGAAACGTCATTCCCGTGTAGGCGGGAACGGCCTCGGGCTCGTCAGCGCAGGTGGCGGATGTAGCCGCCGACGGAATAGCCGCTGCCTTGGTAGCTTTGGCTGATGCTGCCGCCCTGCCCTTGGATGCGGTAGACGTCGCGCTCGGGCGGCAGGTTGCGCGGGTAGCAGCGGCGGCGGTTGTAACGGTCGTAGTAGCAGTCTTGGCCGTAGTAGGCCGAAGCGGGCGTGGTGTCGCCGTAGATAACGGTGGTGCCCGGCGGGGCGTTGACGGTGACGGTTTTGTTGATAACGGTGCGGTTTTCGACGGGCAGGTCGATGGCGGCGTAGCGGCCGTAGGGGGTTTCGCTGTACACGCAGGCGCAGGCCAAGAGCGGCAGCAGCAGAATCGCGGTACGGACGGTTTTCATGTTTTGCTCCTTTCACGGTTTTGGCTTCGTTTTCGTTGAAGCTGCGTTTTCAGAAACATCATTCCCGCGTAGGCGGGAGCGGCCTTTTTCAGACGGCCTCAATCGAAATCGAAATCCAGGTCTTCCTGTTCGGGTGCCGCGCCGAAATCGCGGCTTTTTTCCCATTTGGCCTGTTCGACTTTTTTGCGGCGCAGGGCGAGCAGGCGCATGGTTTGGTGGCGTTCGCCGTCGGTCATTTTCAGCCAGTTGTGACGCTCTTCGCGGCTGCGCAGGCAGCCGACGCAGTAGCCTTTGTTGTTGGCGCGGCAGACGCCGATGCAGGGGCTGGGGATGCCGAAGAAGTCGGGCTGGTCCATGTTTTCAGACGGCCTTTCCCTGCATATTGTGGTGTTCGAGCGTAAAGCCCGCCTGTTTGTAGGCGCGGAAACGGTCGCGGGCGGCGGCCAGCTCTTCCAGGCTGCCGCCGACGATTTCCAACACGCGCAGGGGCGGCGCGGCGGCCTGCGTCCAAAAGTCTTGGCTGAGATTGAGGACGACGGTGCCCGCAGGCAGCGGCGGCAGTTGCGCGCCGCAGGCAAGGACAACGGGAACGCCCTGCGGAAAGGCCGCGTCGGTCTGCCAGATTTCGTGCGGCAGAAAACCCTCGGGCGGGTCGCGCCACAGGGCTTGGTTCAGGCTTTCGAGTTCGCCGAGCTCCTGCGTCCACACCAGCAGCGGCTCGGGGTTTTGCGCGGCGCGGCGGGCAAGGCGGCAGGCGAAGGCGGCGGGGTCGGAAACGTGGGTGTAGAAGGTGGCGGTGGGCATGGTGTCGCAGATTGGAGAAAAGGGAGGTCAGTCGCCGGGAAATTCGCCGATGTAGTGCAGGCCGTTGTAGCTTTTGCCGGCGTCGATATTCAGCTCGGGGTCAGAATACCACAAGACGGCGTTGCCTTCGCACAGGCCGAGTGCGCGGCATTTCTGCCGCACGGCGTCCAGGGCGTCTGCGTCTACGGCGGCTTCGGACAGCAGCTCGTCAAGCGGGACGGTGCGGGCGGACAGGGGAATGATGCCTATGTAGTCTTCGTCATATTCGGCATTCAGGCCGATGTCGCGGCAGAAAGGGCAGATTTCGCCTTCGTTCAGGTCGTCCTGCCCGAAATAGCGTTCGTACTCTTCCTGTGTGCCGACAAACATGCCCAACCAAAGGTGGACGGTGTTGAAACGGTCGGCGTATCTGTATTCTTCGTTCATGGAATTTTCCTAGTTTGGGGTGGACGGAGGCCGTTCCTGCCTACACGGGAATGACGTTTCTGAAAGCGCAGCTTCAACGGCAAAAGACTTTTCAGACGGCCTTTAATACAGAAAAACAGTCAACAGACCCTACCCTGCCGCCAAAAATTCGCGCAGGGCGGTGCGGCGGGTTTCGGCGTTGGCGCAGGCGGCGGCGAAGGATTCGCGGCTGCCTGCGTATACAAAGCGTTCGCGCGCGCGGGTGACGGCGGTGTACAGCAGGGAACGGTTGAAACCCTCTCCGCCGCCTTCGGGCGCGAGCAGCCACACTTCGCCGTATTCCGAGCCCTGGCTTTTGTGCACGGTCACGGCAAACGCGCTGCTGTGCGCGGGCAGGCGGCTGAGCGGCACGCTGCGGAAACCGCCGCCTGCGGGAAACCGCACCGACAGGCCGTCCGAGCCGTGCGGGTCGGGCATCACAATGCCGATGTCGCCGTTAAACAGCCCCATCGCGTAATCGTTGCGCTCCACCATCAGGATTTGTCCGGCAAACCACGCCCTGTCTTCGCGCGCGCGCCCTTCGCGCAGCAGAATGCGGCGGCAGGCTTCGTTAAAACGTTCGGCGTCGCCGCGCCGCGCGGCCAGCACGGTGAGGCGGCTCTGGCAGGCAAAAGCGGCGGCAGGATCGGCGGCATCGGCCGCCTGCCAAAACGCCGCCTGCGTGCGGCAGAAACGCTCCGCCAAACGTTCGGCGCCGCCATCGGCAAACGACAATTCTTCGGGGAAACGGGCGAAGGCGTCTTCCGCTCCCGCCGCATCGCCCGCGCACACCGCCCGCGCCAGCGCGCCCAAACCGCTGTGTTCGCCGAAGCGGTGGCTGACGGTGAGGCGGGCGGTATTGGCCGACAGGGGCGGCGCGTTTGAGGCCGTCTGAAAACGCTCTGCGGCATCGGGCAGCAGGGTTTTCAGACGGCCTGCGGTGTCGGCATCGAGCACGGTCGGCCGCGCCAGCGCCGCCAGCACCGCACCCGCGCCGACGGAAGGAAGCTGGTTTTCGTCGCCCAACAGAATCACGCGGCAACCGTCGGGCACGGCGCGCAGCAGATCGAGCATCAGCGCCAGATCGAGCATCGAGGCTTCGTCCACCACCAAAATATCCAGCGGCAGCGGGCGGGCGGCGTCAAACTGCGGCCGCATCTGCGGCGGACGCAGTTTCAGCAGGCGGTGGACGGTTTGCCCTTCGAGGGCAGACAACCGCTCTTTGAGGCCGTCTGAAAGCGGGAAACGGCCGAGCGCCGCGTGCAGCGCGTTGCCCATATGCGCCGCCGCCTTGCCCGTCGGCGCGGCCAGCGCGATGCGCGGCAGAGAGTCGGCGCCCGAACACAAAAGGGCGAGCAGCTTGGCGACGGTGGTGGTTTTGCCCGTGCCCGGCCCGCCGGTAATCAGCATAAAGTTTTGCAGCAGCGCCAGCGCGGCGGCGGCCTGCTGCCCTTCGCTGCCCGCACCGTCAAACCACAGGCCGAGGTTTTCCGCCGCCGCCCGCATATCGGCAGGCGCGGCGGGCGCGGCGGCGAGGCGGCGGATTTCGCCCGCCAAATCGTTTTCCAGCTGCCACAGGCGTCCGAGAAACAGCCGCCGCCCGCGCAACACCAGCGGCCCCCTGCCCGTGCCGTCGGCCAGCGGCGCGGCGCTATCAAGCGCTTCGGCCTCCGCGTCGTTCAGCCAAATAAAACTGTGACCGTCGTCGAGGGCGGAAAACAGGCGCGGCAGAAAAGGCGCGCACACGGCGGCGGCTTCGGGAAACAGGCGTTGCAGCACGTCGAGCGCAGCATCGGCGGCGGCGTTGCGGAATTCGTTGTCGGACATGGCAGTCGGGAAGGATTGGACGAAAGCGGCGATTATATAGCGGCGGGCGGGGAAAAGGCCGTCTGAAACGGTATGCCCGCGGCGAATCAGCTTGGAAAACCGTCAAACGGCAAAACCCGACGGTATACTGACGACAGCGAAAACGGGCAGGCGCGGCCTGTATGCAATAGGTTTTTTCCGCCCCGCGACGCACGCGGTTTCCCAACTTTAAAGGCCGTCTGAAACTCTGTTTCAGACGGCCTTTTGCCTTCGTTGAAGCTGCGTTTTCAAAAACCTTGTTACCGCATTTACACCCCGAAGCGGTGCCAGCGGGAGCTGGTTTATCCGTCCAAATGGCTGCTGTCGCGGGCGAGGACGGTGCGTTTGCCCGAGGCATCGGCGGCAGAGATGATGCCGTCGGCTTCCATTTGTTCGATCAGGTTGGCGGCGCGGTTGTAGCCGATTTTCAAATAACGCTGCACGGAGGAGATGGTGGCCTTGCCGGTTTTGATCACGCAGGACACGGCTTCGTCGTAGAGCGGATCGCTGCCGCCTTCGTTGCTGCGGCCTTCGTTGGCGTTGGAGAAGAGGTCGTCGCTGCCGACGCCGCCGGTGAGGATGTCTTCGACGTAGGCGGGATCGCCGAACTGTTTGAGGTATTCCACCACGCCGTGCACTTCTTCGTCGGAGGCAAACGCGCCGTGCACGCGCTGCGGGTAGCCCGTGCCGGGCGGCAGGAACAGCATGTCGCCCTGACCGAGCAGGTTTTCCGCACCCATTTGGTCGAGAATGGTGCGGCTGTCGATTTTGCTCGACACTTGAAAGGCGATGCGGGTCGGAATATTGGCTTTAATCAGGCCGGTAATCACGTCCACGCTCGGCCGCTGGGTGGCCAAAATCAGGTGGATGCCCGCCGCGCGCGCCTTCTGTGTGATGCGGGCGATCAATTCTTCGATTTTCTTGCCCGCCGTCATCATGAGGTCGGCAAATTCGTCCACCACCACGACGATAAACGGCAGTTTTTCCAACGGTTCGGGATTGTCGGGCGTGAGGCTGAAGGGGTTGCCGATTTTGCGGCCGTATGCGGCCTCTTCGCGTATTTTCTGGTTGTAGCCCGCGAGGTTGCGTACGCCCAAATGGCTCATCAGGCGGTAGCGTTTTTCCATTTCGTTCACACACCAGGTCAGCGCGTTGGCGGCCAGGCGCATGTCGGTTACCACCGGCGCGAGCAGGTGCGGGATGCCTTCGTAAATGCTCAGCTCCAGCATTTTCGGGTCGATCATAATCATGCGCACGTCGTCGGGTGTGGCCTTGAACAGCATCGACAGAATCATGGCGTTCACGCCCACGGATTTGCCCGAACCGGTCGTACCGGCCACCAGGAGGTGCGGCGCGCGGGCAAGGTCGGTGACGACGGGCTGGCCGGTGATGTCCTGCCCCAGCGCGAGCGTGAGCTTGGAGGGCGATTCGGCGAACGCGGGCGAATCGAAAATTTCGCTCAGGCGTATCATCTGGCGTTTCGGATTGGGCAGTTCCAAGCCCATGCAGGTTTTGCCGGGGATGGTTTCGACCACGCGGATGGAGGCCACGCCCAGCGAGCGGGCGAGGTCTTTTTCCAGATTCATCACCGCGTTGCCGCGCACGCCCACGTCGGGCTCGATTTCGTAACGGGTAATCACCGGCCCGGCGTAGGCGTCGAGCACTTTCACTTTTACTTTGAACTCGGCCAGCTTTTCTTCGATGGTAATGCTGTTTTCCAGCAGCGCCTCTTCGCTTTGCGCGGCAGCGGGATTGTAGCTGGGCGCGTGCAGCAGGTTCAGGCCGGGCAGCGGGTAGGCGCCGCCCTCATCGGGGAAAAAAGGCGTTTCGTCCCCGTGCGGCGCGGGTTCGTGCGTGTAGGCGTCCTGTTCGTGCGTTTCACCGTTTCCGTAGGCGTCTTGCGCGTTTTCAGACGGCCTCTGCGGCGCTTCGTCCCATTGCGGCTCGTCCCAATCCACTTCGTTTGCCCAAGCGCCTTCCTGTGCGTCCTGCGGCTCGGCAAAGGCATCGGCAAACGCGGCATACGGGTTTTCAGACGGCCTCTCTTCTTCGAGTTCGCGCTGCGGCAGCATTTCGGCGGAAAAGGCCACCGACGCGGGCGGCGGCACGTCGATGCCGAAGGGCGGCGTGTCGGGTACGGCGGGCGGCTCGACCACGGTGGCGTCGGGCGGCGGCACTTCGGCGCGCTTGCGCGGCGGATAGGGTGCGAAACGGTTGTCCAAAGCGCTGCCCGCTTTCGGCCGCGAGGCCTGCAGTTTCACCACTTCGCCGCCGTAGGCCGACACGCGGGCGGCAACGGGCAGGATGCTGGCGTTTTCTATCGTGCTGACGCGGCGCAGGCGGCGCGGGCTGCCTTCGCGGCGCGACAGGTTGGCCAGCACTTCGTCGTCGGCGATGGTGTGCGGGCGCATGGTTTGCAGCATATCGGCCGTGGGGCGGCGGCGTGCCGACTGCCCGCGCAGCAGGTTGCTGCGGATGTCGCCCTCGCCTATGGTCTGCACTTCGCGCCCCGTGCGGCGGGCGGCTTCGTATTCCGTGTTTTCAGACGGCCTGTGCACGGGCGGCGTGGCGATGCCCTGCGCGAACACTTGGTTGTCGCGCTCGATGCGGCGCAGCAGGGCGCGCTCCTGCGTGCCGCGCAGCGAGGCTTCGTCGTGCCGCACGGCGGCGGACTGCATCGCTTGGCTGCGGCGGCGGTTTTGCGCGGCGGACTGAATGCGGCGGATGTCGTCGAGGGTAATGACTTCGGCGTCGGGTGGCGGCCGCCGCACGGTTTCGGCTTCGGGTTCGGGGCTGATTTTTTCGATGATGGCTTCGGCGGGCTCGCGTTTGAAGCGTTCCACTTCGGCCTCGGTGATGACGGGCGCGTCGGGTGCGGGCGCGTGCGGCGGCGGGTCTTCGTCTTCGGGCGGGGCAATCAGGCCGTCTGCGGCCGCGCCGTCTTCGTCTTCGGGCAGGCCGCCGCTGTGGGTGTGGGCGAAGGTTTCGTCAATGATTTCCTGCACGGTTTTGCGTTTGAAACGGCCGATTTCGGCGTCGGTAATCACTTCCGCGTCAGGCGCGGGCGCGTGCGGGGGCGGGTCTTCATCTTCGGGCGGGGAAACGAGGCGCTCGCGCTCTGCGGATTCGGCCTGAGCGTCTGCCGCAGCCTGTTCCGCCTGCTCCGCTGCGTCCGTATCCGACGAGGCAACAGGGTTTTCAGACGGCCGCTGTGCTGCCGTTCTCCCCGTCGGTTCGCTTTGCCGAGGGGGCTGCTCCTCGGACACGGAGGCCGTCTGAAAAACAGTGTCGTCCGACTCTTCGCGGGCGGCGGAGAAAATCGGCAAATCGTCAAAACGGCGCCCGCCTTCTTCTTCGGACTGCGCGGCGGCGTTGAGGCGGCGGTAGCGTTTGGGCGAAACTTCGCGCAGCTTCTCCACCGTGCGCTCGTACACGGCGCGGCTTTCGTCGGCGGCGCGGCTGCGGCTGCGGCTGTTGTTCAGATTGGGGGCGGCGCCGTAAAGCGCTTTGGCCGTGCGGCCGCCGCTGCCGTTTTCAGACGGCCTCTCCCCTTCGTGGCGGTTGTAGTAGCGCAGTTCGCGCTGCCATTCGCGGTCGAGGTAGAAGCGCCAGCCGAGCAGGGCGGCGAGGGCGGCGAGCAGAAACAGGCTGGCGGCAATCCAAAACATAGGCTGGCGGCTTTCCGTAAAGATTGGGTAAACGGCGGCATTTTAACGCGTTTCGCCGCAGACAGAAACTTTGCGGCGTTTGGGCTATAATGCGCGCCCTTTTTGCCGCAACTGCCGAAACCGTCATGGATTTTCACGCCGAATGGTTCGCCGCCGCCCCCGCGGCCGCCGCCTGTTTCATCCTCTTTTGCTGCCTGTGCGCCGCCGCCCGCCCCGCGTTGCGCGTGCTGCGCGGCCGGCCGCAGGCTTTCGGCGTGCTTTTGTGTTTTTTCGCCGTGTTCTGGTCGCTGGACGCGGGCACGGGCAGCGGCCTGCACTACCATCTGCTCGGCGTGACGCTCGGCTGCCTGATGATCGGGGCGCCGGCGGTGTTGTGGCTGGTTTCGCTGTTTTTGCTGCCGCATATGCTGCTGAACGCGGGCGCGGCCGATCTGGCGGTGCTGCCGCTGAACGCGCTGGCGCTGACGCTGCCTGCGGCGGCGGTGTCGGCCGGTTTGCGTTTCGCCGAACGCCGCTTCCTGCCGCCCAACCTCTTCCTTTATATCTTCGTCAACGGCTTTTTCGCCGCCGCGCTGGGCATGCTGGCAACGGGTGCCGCCGTGCTCGCCCTCGTGTCGCAGTCGCCCGCCTTTGCCGATGCCGACCTGCGCACGCAGTCTTTCCCCGTCTTCTTCCTGCTCGGCTGGGGCGAAGCCTTCCTCACCGGCCTCTTCGCCGCCGTGTTCGTCGCCTTCAAACCGCATCTTCTGGCTACCTTCGACGATAACCGCTACCTGCGCCGCAGCAACAGCATCTGGCCGTCTGAAAACCAACCGTGAACGCATCTTTCCTGCCCCAACTTCTGGCTGTCTGCTGCGGCGCGGCACTCGGCGCGTCGGCACGCTGGCTGCTCGGCCTGTGGCTCGCCGCCCTGCCCCAACCCCTCTCCTATGCCACTCTCGCTGCCAACTGGATCGGTGCACTGCTGATCGGTATCGCGGCGGGCGTGTCCGAACTCGTCCCCGCCCTGCCGCCCTACTGGAAGCTGTGGTTTGTCACCGGCCTGCTCGGCAGCCTCACCACCTTCTCCGGCTTCTCCCTCGAAATCGTCGCCATGCTGCAACAGCAGCGCTACCTCCCCGCCCTCGCCACCGCCCTCCTCCACCTCGCAGGCTCGCTCCTGCTCACAGCGGCGGGCTTGTGGCTGGTCAAACTCGCCGCCCGTTAAATGACGTTTCCGAAAACGAAACGCCAAAAAAGCCAAAAACGCAGGCCGCCTGTCTTTTCAGACGGCCTCAGCCGCGCAAAAGGCCGTCAGAAACCTGCCGTTTCAGACGGCCTTCAAACCGCATATGCCGCAGCGGCTGCCGTTGAGTAAAAACCGTTTCCCGCCAAACACTCCGCCTCAAGCCGCCTGCCTTTACATTCCGACAGCTTGCAACACAAAGCGTTTCCATTTATATTCGCGAACACAATTTAATCCTATTTAACAACGACACGCTTACCACAGGAAAACCATCATGTTCGTCTGCATCTGCAATGCGGTTACCGACCACCAAATCAAAGAAACCGTCGCCGCCGGCGCCAGCACCCTCGGCGATTTGCAAGCCCAGCTGGGGGTCGCCACCTGCTGCGGCTGCTGCACCGACCTGGCATCGTCCTTCCTCACCGCCAACAACACCCAGCAAAGCGGCACAGTAAACGCCGCCATCAACGTTTCCAACTGAATTTTCTTATTTTGAGGCCGTCTGAAACCGTTCAGGCGGCCTTTCCCATGCGCCCGACACAAGGCAGGCAAACCCGTTATAATGCGCCTCCTTTTTCCGCCCGCCCGAGCGCACATGATTTATCCCTGGCACGAATCCGACTGGCGCAGCCTCGCAGAACACCGGCAGCAGCTGCCGCACGCCCTGCTCTTCTCCGGCAAGGAAAACACCGGCAAAACAGCCTTCGCCCGCCACCTCGCCCAAAGCCTGCTGTGCGAAAACAGCGGCGCGGCATACGAAGCCTGCGGGCAATGCCCCTCCTGCCACCTGTTCGCGCAAAACAGCCATCCCGACTTCTACGAACTCACCCCCGAAATCCCCGAAGGCGAAGCCGTCGGGCGCAAACTGCTGCAAATCAAAATCGACGCCGTGCGCGATGTAATCGAACACGTCCGCCTCACCTCCGTACGCGGCGGGCGGCGCGTGGTACTGGTTCATCCCGCCGAAAGCATGAACGCGCAATCGGCCAACGCCCTGCTGAAAATTCTCGAAGAGCCGCCCGAGGGCGTCGTTTTCCTGCTGGTTTCCCACGAGCGCGACCGCCTGCTGCCCACCGTCAAAAGCCGCTGCCGCCAAATCATCCTGCACTCGCCCGAGCGTGCCGCCGCGCTGGCCTATGTGCGCGAACGCCATCCGCAGCACGCCGAAGAACTGCTCGCCTTCCACAGCGGCGCCCCCCTGTTCGACGACGACGCAGAACAAACCGCCCTGCGCGGCGAACTGCTGCAACTCTTGTCCGCCCCGCGCCTGATCGCCGCCCTCGACTACGCCGCCGCCTTCGACAAACACAAGCTGCCGCTGGCCGTGTTCCTCGACTGGCTGCAAAAATGGCTGCTCGACGTCGGACTGGCGCAGCAGAACATGCCGCCGCTCTACTACCCCGCCTTCGCCGCCCAATCCGCCGCCATTGCCGCACGCACCGCGCCGCACGCCCTCTTCGCCCTCACAGGCCGTCTGAACAGCCTCGTCCCTTACGGCCGCCACACATTAAGTGTTAAAATGCAGCTCGAATTTTTACTCACCGAATACCTGCATTTCTGGCAGAACAAATAACCGATAGGAAAACATCATGGCAGCCAACCCCAATTTCGATTTCAGCAAGCCCACCGACATCCCTATTCCGGGCAAAATGATCAACCTGCACATCCCCGACCGCCAGTCGCTCTACAACTGCTACATCCCCTTCTTGGAGCACGGCGGCCTGTTCGTCACCACCGAAGACAAATTCTCCCTCGGCGACGAAGTGCTGCTCGCCCTGTCGCTGGGCAACAGCCAGGAAAAAAAATTCCTGCGCACCAACGTCGCCTGGATCAACTTCGCCCGCTCCACCCCCGTTCGCCCGCGCGGCATCGGTGTTGCCTTCGGCAAAGACGAAATCTCCATCGCCACCAAAAACCTGATTGAAAAACAGCTCGGCACCGCCCTCAAAAGCGACCGCGTCACCTTCACCCTGTAACACACAGGCCGTCTGAAACCCTTTCAGACGGCCTTTTCACGCCCACATTCCCATGCAGCTTATCGACTCCCACTGCCACCTCAATTTCGACGGCCTCGCCAACCGCCTGCCCGAAGTGCTTGCCAACATGGCCGAAAACCAAGTCGCCCTCGCCCTGGCCGTCAGCGTCAGCCGCCAAAGCTTTGAAGAAGTGCACGCCATCGCACAAGAGCACGCCAACATCTACGCCAGCGTCGGCATCCACCCCGACGACCCCGCAGCCGAAGAATTCACATTTGAAGAACTCGTCGAGCGCGCCGCCCTGCCCAAAGTCGCCGCCATCGGCGAAACCGGCCTCGACTACCACTGGTGCAAAGGCGATTTGCAATGGCAGCACCGCCGCTTCATTACCCACATCGAAGCCGCCAACCAAAGCCGCCTACCCCTCATCATCCACACCCGCGACGCCGCCGACGACACCATGCGCCTGCTGCGCGAACACCAGGCACACGCCGGCGTTATCCACTGTTTTACCGAAGACGTGCGCGTCGCCCGCCTCGCTCTCGATTTGGGCTTCTACATCTCCTTCTCCGGCATCGTCACCTTCAAAAACGCCGCCGCCATCCAAGAAGCCGCCCGCTACGTCCCCCTCGACAGAATGCTGGTGGAAACCGACTCCCCCTTCCTCGCCCCCGTGCCCAAACGCGGCAAACCCAACGAACCGGCCTATGTGCGCCACACCGCCGGATTCGTCGCCGAACTGCGCGGCGACACCCTCGAAAACATCGCCCGAGCCACCACAGAAAACTTCTTCCGCCTGTTTGCCAAAATCCCGCGTGAGGCCGTCTGAAAACGCAGCTTCAACGAAGTGAAAACACAAAAACGGCACAAACGGAAAACCACGAGGCTGCGCCACCGATTCATCCCACTCGTTACAAAGGAAAACCATGAAACACACCCTCCTCGCCATCGTCCTGCTCCCCGCCTTCGCCGCCGCTGCTCCCGACACAGACGGCGAAACTGTCCGCAAGCTTATCGAGCGGCACTACAACCGCCCCCTGCCCGCGCAAAAGTGCCAACTCACCGCCCCGCCCAAGGCAGCTACGAGCAGCCCGAAAACTTCGCCTACTGCATGAAGCCCGCCGCCGCGCATACCGTCAACCGCAACGGCAAAACCACCCGCTACGTGCTCTACACAGGCTCCGCCTACGACACCCGCAAAAAACGTAAAGACGACGGCCACGCCGCACCGGGGCTTGCCGAACTCTTTGTATTGGAAAAAACAGGCGGCACATGGGCGCTCAAACAACACGGCAGAAACGAAATCGGCGCATAGGGCAAACCCCCGCAGGAATGGCGGTTTGTACAGGTGGGCAGGCAAAACTGGGGCTACCAAGCCCAAAGCGGCTACACCAACCAAGGCGTCACCGACACCGTACGGTTCTTTATCTTTACCGACAACAACGGCGTTGCCCACAGCGATATTCATGAGGGCAGCGACAACGGCGGCATGTATGGCGACTGCAACGAATACACAGGAGCGGAAAAGCGCCACTGCCAAAACAGCCACACCAGTCTGGAAGCCAAAATCACCTTCAACCGCGCTGCCGAACAAAACGGCGTGTGGGAAATCCAAGCCGTGTTAAGCGGCCGCGCAGGCAAAAAACGCTACACCAATCAAAAATACGCCATGCCCTACAACAGCGGCAAACGCAGCCACCTCGCACCCAAAAATTATCCCCTTTAACTAGGGGCTGTTGACAATCAGCCTTGCGGCGGTGTTTCTGGTAAAAATCCGCGCCTGCCGCGTCAAAAATGCTCGCAAGATGTCCAATCTTGCTGTGCTTTTTTCCTTGCATCCGCGAATTTTTCCTCAAAAAACCGCTTCGCAAGCTGAATGTCAACAACCCCTAGGCCATAAACAAAGAGGCCGTCTGAAAAGCCGAAAACCGGTTTTTCAGACGGCCTCAAACATACAAAAGCCGTTCCCGCCCGTACTCCTTTGGGCATCAATGCGGGAACGTCCTTTCGACAAGAGCCTTAATGTTTGGCAAAGCTCAGATAGCGCAGCAGCAGCCCTGCGCCGATCAGGGTGCAGACCAGATAGATGATGCTGGAAACGCCGTGCCACATACCGAACGAGCCGCCCGCCAGCGACAGCAGCCAATGCGATGCACCGGTTTTATGGGCGGCGATAACGGGGGCGAACAGGAACTGGTTGGCCGCCAGCAGCACCAGCAGCAGGATGATGAATTTCGGCGCGATGCTGCGGCCGCCGTGGCCGAAGCCGCGTTCGCGCCGGCCGCCTGCGGCAAACCAGGCCAAGAGCCATGCGGCCATGCCGAACCAGTTGTTCACGGCAAACAGCGTGCCTGCAATATTGCCGGCGGTTTGGCGTTCGATCTGCTCGAACAGTATCGGGCCGGCAACATAGCCGGCCATAATCTGCATACCCAGCCAAATGCCGGTCAAGAGTGCGGTGAGACGGTTCATCCGTTTATCCTTTCTGTGTGAAACGGGGCGCATACTAGCACAAGAACCCGTCCGCCATCTGCGACACGGCGCGATTGCCCGCATTTCGCGCCCCGATCGGCTTCTCAAACCCCGCTTTCAGACGGCCTTTTCCGCGCCGTGCACCAGATTGCCGCCGTCGTTCGGGTGCAGGAAGGCGAACACCCAGCCCGCGCAGAAGGTCACCGCGCCGATGGACACGAAAGTGAGGCGGAAGGCGCGGTGCATATCGCCCCGCAGTTCGCCGCCGTAAAAATTGAGCAGCAGCGCGCCCAGGGCGATGCCGAAGCCGATGGCAAGCTGCTGGTTCACGGCCATCAGGCTGTTGCCGCTGCCTTCCATCTGCGGGCGCAAATCGGCCAGCGTCAGCGTGTTCATTGCCGAATATTGCAGCGAATTGCACATGCCCAGACAAAACAGCGCGGGCACGAGCAGCCACAACGGCGTGGAGGCGGTCACCAGCGCCATCGCCATAATCAGCAGGCCGATGATGCGCGTATTCCACACCAGCACGGTGCGGTAGCCGAAACGCCCCACCACGGGCTTGACCAGCGGCTTGGTCAGCAGCGCGGCCAGGGCGACGGGGGCAAGCGTCCAGCCTGCGGTGCTGGCACTGCGGGCAAACACCACCTGCAACAAAAGCGGCATCAGAAACGGCATCGCGCCCATGCCCAGCCTGCTCACCAGATTGCCCAAAATGCCCAAGCGGAAAGTGCGTACCAGGCGCAGGCGCGGCGGATAGAGGGCAGCGTCGCCGTCGTGCCGCGCGTGCTGCCAATAAAGCGCGCCCGCCGCCAAGCCGCCCGAGGCGCACACGGCGGAAAACAGCCGCGCGCCCGGGTGCGTCAGCATTTCCACCGCCAGGCTCAAGCCTACCGCCGCCGCGCCGAAAAGCAGAAAACCGATCAAATCGAAATGCGGTTTGCCGCCGTCGGCCGCGTAAAAATCGGGCATGATTTTCGCGGCCAGCGCAATGCCCGCCAAACCGATGGGCACGTTAATCAGAAACACCCAATGCCAGCTGGCATATTCCACCAGATAGCCGCCCACCAGCGGCCCGACTATCGGCCCCAACAGCGCGGGCATCACGATAAAGTTCAGCCGCTCCAACAACTCGGCCTTGTCATACGCCCGCAGCACAATCAGACGCGGCACGGGCACCATCATCGCCCCGCCCAAACCCTGCACCACCCGCGCGAACACCAAAAGCGGCAGATTCGGCGCGGCGGCGCACAGCAGCGAACCGAACACAAACAGCGCCATCGACACGGAAAACACTTTTTTCGTGCCGTAGCGGTCGGTCAGATAACCGCTCAACGGCATAAACAGCGCCAGCGTCAGCGCGTAGGAAATCACCGCCGACTGCATATTCAGCGCGCTCTGGTGCAAATCGGCCGCCATCTGCGGCAGCGCCGTGTTCAGCACCGTAGCATCGAGCATCTGCATGAAAATGCACACCGCCAGCAAAATTGGCAGCCAACGCGATTGCGGTTGCGCCATGACGTTTCCTTTCCAAATCTGCGTTTGAGGCCGTCTGAAACATTCAGACGGCCTGTTTTAACTTCGTTGAAGCCGCGCTTTCAGACGGCCTTCACATCCGTCAGCCGCGTGCCCGCCAGATAATCGTAGAGAAAGCGGCGCTCGGCGTTAAACAGGGCAAAACCCCACGGCAGTATCCACCAACAGAGCGCCGCGCCCAACGCTGCCTTCGGCGGCACGCCCATGCCCTGACGCAGCGCGGCATAAGCCAGCAGCGGCACGAAAACCAGAAACACGCACGCCCAGATAAAGCGCAGGCGCAGCAGGGCGAGCGGCGGCGGATTGCCCGCGCCGTCGGCCAAACCGATGCGCCACACGCGCATCGCCAGCGTCTGCCCTTTTTTGTGCCAGTTGGTTTTGAAATACAGCCACCACGCATAAACCAGCACCAGCGACACGGCAAGCGCGGAGAGCGGCGGCGAGACGCGGTTGAGAAACAGGGCGATGATGCCTGCGGGCACAAAGGCGGCGCAGGTCACCGCGCCGATAAGCAGGCTTTCATACACCAGCGCGGCAAAACGGCGTTTGAGCGGCGCGGCGGGCAGAGGGGTTGGGGACATGGTTTTTTCTCCGTCAAATAAAGCGGGAGGCCGTTCCCGCCTACGCGGGAATGACGTTTCTGAAAATCGTTTTGAGGCTTTCAGACGGCCTCGGGGGTTTGTTTGCACGGCGGGTTTTCAGAAACGCCATTCCCGCGTTGATGCCCCGAAGGGGTACAGGCGGGAACGGCCTCAAATGCTCAACAGCCAAAATGCCGCGCCGCCGCCTCATAGGCCGTCTGAAAAACATCGGCCGCGCCGTAGGGGTCGGCGGCGGTGTCGGCGGGGATTTTGCGCAGCCAGGTGAGCTGGCGTTTGGCAAGCTGGCGCGTCGCCGCCGTGCCGCGTTCGGCAAATTCCGCGTAGCCGCACGCGCCCGCCAGATAGTCCCAGGCCTGACGGTAGCCGACGCAGCGCATGGAATTGTGTTCCGCCGTCAGCGCGGGATATCCGCTTTGCAGGCGGCGCACTTCGTCAACCAAACCCGCGTCCAGCATCGCTTGGAAACGCGCAGCAATGGCCTCGTGCAGACGGGCGCGCTCGTGCGGAACCAGGGCGAAGGTGTGCAAATCCAGCGGCAGGCGGTAGGCCGTCTGAACGGCCAGATGTTCGCCCAGCGGCCTGCCCGTCAGCATCAGCACTTCCAACGCGCGCTCGATGCGTTGGCTGTCGGACGGCTGCAAACGGGCGGCGGTGGCGGGGTCGGCCGCCTGCAAACGGCGGTAGAGCGCGGCCAGACCGTGCGCCGCCTTCTCCGCCTGCAACTGCGCGCGCACGGCGGGATCGGCAGCGGGCAGATCGTTCAGCCCGCCCGTCAGCGCGTGGAAATACATTATCGTGCCGCCGACAATCAGCGGCAGCCGCCCGCGCGCGGCAATCTCGCGGCACAGGCGCAGGCAGTCCGCCGCAAACTCCGCCGCGCTGTACGTTTGCAGCGGCGTGACAATGTCGATCAGATGGTGCGGCACGGCGGCCAGCTCGGCGGCAGACGGCTTGGCCGTGCCGATGTCCATTCCTTTGTATACCAGCGCGGAATCGAGGCTGACGATTTCAACGGGAAAACGCTCTGCCAGCCGCAGCGCAAGGCAGGTTTTGCCGGAAGCGGTAGGCCCGAGCAGGGCGAAGGCTTTGGGAAAATCCATGTTGTTTCAGACGGCCTAAAAAGGCCGCGATTATAGCAGCCCGCCTGCCTGCGCTTAACGCACGGCAACCCGTCTTTACGCAAAACGGTATAATCGCGGCTTTTTCAGGCCGTCTGAAAAGGCGGCCGCAGCCGTCAACCTTTGTTTGCAAGCCAAAAACCATGATCATCAAACACGCGGAAAACCGGAACCAAGATATAGAAGAACTCACCGCCCTGCTGGCACTGCCCTACGTCGATGAGCCGACCAAGCGGAAAATCAAAACGGAAATCCGTAAAATCCGCGCGGGCATGGCGGGGGAGAAAGAGGCCGCTTACCATATCGACTTTCATTTTGGCAATCCTTCCAAAAACTGGGCGGTTATCCACGATTTCCGCGTGGA
The DNA here is from genome assembly GCF_002237445.1 of Neisseria sp. KEM232. Classification (NCBI taxonomy): domain Bacteria; kingdom Pseudomonadati; phylum Pseudomonadota; class Betaproteobacteria; order Neisseriales; family Neisseriaceae; genus Neisseria; species Neisseria sp. KEM232. The sequence continues at coordinate 1,262,774 of NZ_CP022527.1, read as the reverse complement.
ATACGAAGGCAGAGTGGCACAGATAGACCATCTGCTGCTCAACCGCACGATGGAAATCTACATCTGCGAAAGCAAAAATTTCAACGAAGGCTTCGCCATCAACGAAAACGGCGAATTTTCCTATCTGTATGAAGGCAAAACATACGGAATGCCTTCGCCTATCGAGCAAAACGAGCGCCACCGCCTGCTGTTGAAAAAGATGTTCGACGACGGCGAAATTGCCGTACCGACCCGTTTGGGCTTGCGTATGAAGCCCGCCTTTTACCACTTAATCCTGATCGGCAACTCGGCGCAAATCCACCGTCCGCAAAACGGCAAAAACGTGAAGTATTTAGACAGAATCATCAAAAGCGAACAAGTCCGCAAAAGAGTCGAGAAGGACATCGATGAGGTGAGCATTGCGGGCAGTCTTGCTGTTATGAAAACCATTTCCCGCGAAACGCTATACGAATTTGCCGAATACCTCGCCTCTTTCCACCGCCCGTCCAAATACAACTGGAAAGCCCGTTTCGGCATCAGCGAACCCGCCGCGCTTCATGTCCCGCCCGTGCAGGCCGCGCCACAGCCACAGCCGCAAAATTCCGCTCCGCAGGCCGCGCCGCCAAGCCCGCCCGCACAGACTGAGCCGCCTGTGCAAACCGTACCGGCACAGGCCGCGCCGGACACGCAGCAAGCCGCTGCCGCGCAGAAACGCTACTTTTGCGCCGACTGCCGCAAAAGCGTCAGCGAAAACGCCGCCCGCTACTGTTGGAGTCGCAAAGCCCTTTTCCAAAACCGCATCTACTGCTTCGACTGCCAGAAAAAATACCGCTAAAACACACGGCAAAAGGCCGTCTGAAAACCCAAACCCGGGGCTTTCAGACGGCCTTTCCGCTTCGGCAAACCGCGTTTACTGCGCCAGCGGTTCGAAGCGCAAATCCAAGTTTTCCGCGCGCACTTTAAACAGCAGGTCGATATTCGGGTGCTTGCCGGGGTTGGCTCGGGCGTCGGCGGTGTGTTCGGCAAACAGCTCCAGTCCGCGTGCGGCGGCTGCGGCGTTCAGACGGCCGGAAAATTCCTGTGCCAGCGCGTTGTAGAGTTTGAGCGAACCGAGCTTGCCGGGGGCGGCGGGGATGTGGTGGACGGTATTGCCTGCCGCGTCGAGGACGTTCAAGCCCGAAAGATGGGCGATGTCGGGCATGGCGGCGAGATGGTCTTGAAAACTCATGGGAGTTCCTTTTTTGCGTCGGGTTGGGAAAACGGAAGGGGCTGTACTAGATAAGCCCTAAATTTCACACCACCGACGCAGCACTTTAAGCTGCTCGGAGGGTGTGCCAAAGTTAAAACGGAACTCGCATTCTTTCAAGAAAAGCGGGAAAGATTTACGGTCGATTCCATTGTATTTGCGCAGTACGCGCTTTGCCTGATTCCAGAAATTTTCAATGCCGTTGATATGGTTCTGTCTGTCGGCAAACAGCTTGCTGTGATTAATTCTTATGTTCAATCTCTAACTTATAACTTCTGGTCTGCTTCAAAGAAACCGACAGCCAATGAAAACATCTTCTGTCTGTTTTTGTCGCAGTGTGAGGCTCGCGCACTCACACTTATCGGTAATCGTTTTGTTAAAGAACAGCGCCGCCGAAGCAGCGAAGATGTGAACTATACAGAACCCCGAAACCCTTTGCAAGCTTTTGTGCGGAAATATTTCGAGCGTTTCAAAAACACCAATGTTTCGTAAAGAAATTTTCTTACACCGTTCAATCAGATTCTGCCCATGCGGATTGGCGGGCGTATAATCCGCCCTTTTATTTTGACTACCGACCATACAAAAGGAAGACCGATGAATTTTCCGCCGCGTTACGTTTCCGCCACCCGCATGCGCCGCATGCGCAAAGACGACTTCTCCCGCCGCCTCATGCGCGAACACACGCTTACCGCCGACGACTTGATTTACCCTGTGTTCGTACTCGAAGGCAGCGGACAGGAAGAAAACATCCCGTCCATGCCCGGCGTGAAACGCCAAAGCCTCGACAAACTGCTTTTTACCGCCGAAGAAGCCGTCAAACTCGGCATTCCCATGCTCGCGCTGTTTCCCGTCGTTACCCGCAACAAAACCGCCGCCGCCGAAGAAGCCTACAACCCCGAAGGCCTCGTGCCCACCGTTGTCCGCGCCCTGCGCGAGCGGTTTCCCGAACTGGGCATCATGACCGACATCGCGCTCGACCCCTATACCGTGCACGGCCAAGACGGCCTCACCGATTCAGACGGCTATGTGCTTAACGACGAAACCATCGAAGTATTGGTGCGCCAAGCCCTGTGCCACGCCGACGCAGGCGCGCAGGTTGTCGCCCCGTCCGACATGATGGACGGCCGCATCCTCGCCATCCGCGAAGCCCTCGAAGACGCAGGCCACATCCACACCCGCATCATGGCTTACTCCGCCAAATACGCCTCCGCCTTTTACGGCCCGTTCCGCGATGCCGTCGGCAGCAGCGGCAACCTCGGCAAAGCCGACAAAAAAACCTACCAGATGGATCCGGCCAACAGCAACGAAGCCCTGCACGAAATCGCCCTCGACATCCAAGAGGGCGCAGACATGGTGATGGTGAAACCCGGCCTGCCGTATCTCGACATCGTGCGCCGTATCAAAGACGAGTTCGGCGTACCAACCTACGCCTACCAAGTCTCCGGCGAATACGCCATGCTGCAGGCCGCCATCCAAAACGGCTGGCTCGACGGCGACAAAGTTATCTTAGAAAGCCTGCTCGCATTCAAACGCGCCGGCGCCGACGGCATCTTGACTTACTACGCCATTGAAGCTGCCAAACAGCTCCGCCGCTGACAAAAGGCCGTCTGAAAACCCGAAACCGGGTTTTCAGACGGCCTTTTGTCTACTTTACTCATCCCTATCCATAAACCTGCTGTTTTTCCTAGAAGGAAACCGCCATGAAACGCGAAACCATCGCCCTGCACGCCGGCTACCGTTCCGACCCCTCCACCCGCGCCGCCGCCGTGCCCGTCTACCAAACCACCTCCTACACCTTCGACGATACCCAACACGGCGCCGACCTCTTCAACCTCAACGTCGCGGGCAACATCTACACCCGCATCATGAACCCCACCACCGCCGTGCTCGAAGAGCGACTCGCGCAGCTTGAAGGCGGCATCGCCGCGCTGGCGGTGGCAAGCGGCATGGCCGCCATCACCTACGCCGTGCAAACCATCGCGCAGGCGGGCGACAACATCATCGCCACCAAAACCCTCTACGGCGGCACCTACAACTACTTCGCCCACACCCTGCCGCAGCAGGGCATCAAAGTGCGCTTTGTCGATCCCGACAAACCCGAACAAATCGCCGCGCTTGCCGACGCCCGCACCCGCCTCGTTTACACCGAATCCATCGGCAACCCCGCCATCAACGTTATCGACATCCCCGCCTTTGCCGCTGCCGCACACGCGCAGGGTCTGCCGCTGATGGTCGACAACACCGTCCCCTCGCCCGCCCTCTACCGCCCCATCGAACACGGCGCCGACATCGTCATCCAGTCGCTGACCAAATACATCGGCGGCCACGGCACCACCATCGGCGGCGCGATTATCGACAGCGGCAAATTCGCCTGGGCGGGCAACCCGCGCTTCGATGCCATCCTGAACCAGCCCGACCCCTCCTACCACGGTGTCAATTACAGCGAACACTTCGGCGCCGCCGCCTACATCGCCCGCGCCCGCGTCGTACCGCTGCGCAACACCGGCGCCGCACTCAGCCCGATGAGCGCCTTTTTGCTGCTGCAAGGACTGGAAACGCTTGCCCTGCGTATGGAGCGCCATTGCGAAAACGCCCTCGCCGTCGCCCGCTACCTGCAAAACCACCCGCAAGTCGCCTGGGTCAACTACCCCGCTTTGGACAACAGCCCCTACAAAGCACTGACCGACCGCGACTACGGCGGCAAAGCCTCCGGCCTGCTCAGCTTCGGCATCAAGGGCGGACGCGAAGCAGGGGCAAAATTCATCGACGCGCTGCAACTCTTCCTGCGTCTGGTGAACATCGGCGACGCCAAATCGCTGGCCACCCATCCCGCGAGCACCACCCACCGCCAGCTATCGCCCGAAGAGCTGCAAGCCGCAGGCGTCGGCGAAGACATGGTGCGTCTGTCGGTCGGCATCGAACACATCGACGACTTGCTCGCCGATTTGGCACAGGCGCTCGCCGCCGCCAAATAAACGGGCAGCCGTAAAAAGGCCGTCTGAAACCCGATTGCGGTTTCAGACGGCCTTTTGCTTCACATTGCCACGCAGACTTGCAGCGGAACGGAAAAACGTACGGAAAAACATTCGGAGGCCGTCTGAAACCCTTTTTCAGACGGCCTCTCCGTACCCTACTCCCGATGGTAGGGATGATTGTTCAGAATCGACACCGCGCGGTAGAGCTGCTCGGTCAGCAGCACGCGCACCATGCCGTGCGGCAGCGTCAGGCTCGACAGGCGCAGCAGCAGCGCGGCGCGGCTTTTGAGCGCGTCGGTCATGCCGTCGGCGCCGCCGATCAGAAAGCAGACATGTTCGCCGTTCTGCCGCCAGCTTTGCAGATAAGCCGCCAGCTCCACCGAGGTCGGCGCTTTGCCGCGCTCGTCCAGCGCCACAACCAGCGCCCCCGCAGGCAGCGCGTCGAGGATGCGTTTTTCCTCCGCCGCCATGCCCTGCGCCGCGTTCACGCCCGCGCCGCGCTTTTCGGGTTTGATTTCCTTCAACACATAATCCACATCGCGGCCGAAGCGCTTGGCGTATTCGTTCACCGCCTCGTCCACCCAGCGCGGCATCTTCGTGCCGACGGCCAACACCGTAATATTCATCTTTATCCTGTCCTTTTTTCTGTTTTCAGACGGCCTCAAAGCCTGTTTGTGCCGCAGGCCGTCTGAAAAACGGGAAAACGCGTTTTTCAGACGGCCTCCGATCCTTATTCAAACAGCCGCCCCTGCGCCAGTATTTCGCGCACGGGCGCGAAGTCGCGGCGGTGTTCGGGCAGCACGCCGAAACGTTTGAGCGCGGCAAGGTGCTCCGCCGTGCCGTAGCCCTTGTGCCGCTCAAAGCCGTATTGCGGGAAACGTTTTGCCAGCGCGTACATTTCCGCGTCGCGCGCCGTTTTCGCCAGCACCGAAGCGGCGGAAATCTCGATGATTTTGCTGTCGCCCTTCACCACTGCCTCGGCAGGCGCGGGAAGATCGGGCGGCACGCGGTTGCCGTCGATGAGGATTTTGTCGGGCACCAGCGCCAGTCCCGCCACCGCGCGGCGCATCGCCAGCATCGCCGCGTGCAGAATGTTCAGTTCGGCGATTTCTTCCGTGCCCGCCGAAGCCACGCTCCACGCAAGCGCCTGTTCCTTAATCCGCGCCGCCAGATCGCCGCGCTTTTTCTCGCTGAGTTTTTTCGAGTCGGCCAGCCCCGGCAAATTGTATGTTTCCGGCAACACCACAGCGGCGGCAAACACGCTGCCCGCCAGCGGCCCGCGCCCCGCCTCGTCCACTCCCGCACACACCATCCGCACCACAGCCGCCTCCCGTTTGCCAAAACGCGCAAGGATAACGCGCGGCGCGGCGCTGTCAAGGCCGTCTGAAACGGCGTTTCAGAAACGTCATTCCCGCGAAGGCGGGAACGGCCTGCAAACCCCGCAGCGCCCTTCCGCTATATAATCGCGCCCTTTTTTCCACCCGCATCCCATGTTCTCCATCGGTTCATACCTTATCGAAACCCCCGCCGCCCTCGCGCCGATGGCGGGCATCACCGACAAACCCTTCCGACAACTGGCACGGCGTTTCGGCGCGGGCTACGCCGTCAGCGAAATGCTCAACAGCGACCCCTCGCTGCGCCACACCCAAAAAAGCCTGCACCGCAGCGATTTTGCCGGCGAAGAGGGCATCCGCGCCGTGCAGATAGTCGGCAGCGACCCGCAGCGCATGGCCGAAGCCGCCCGCTACAATGCCGAGCAGGGCGCGCAGATTATCGACATCAACATGGGCTGCCCGGCGAAAAAAGTCTGCAACGTGCTGGCCGGCAGCGCCCTGCTGCAAAACGAAAAACTGGTCGGCGACATTCTGACCGCCGTCGTCGCGGCGGCGGGCGTACCCGTCACCCTCAAAACCCGCCTCGGCTTTTGCGAAAACAACAAAAACATCCGCACCATCGCCAAAATGGCCGAACAGGCCGGCATCGCCGCCCTCGCCGTGCACGGCCGCACCCGCGAGCAAATGTACAAAGGCGACGCCTCTTACGAACTCATCGCCCAAGTTAAGCAAGACATCTCCATCCCCCTGTGGGTCAACGGCGACATCGCCTCCGCCGAAAAAGCCGCCGCCGTGCTGCGGCAAACCGGCGCCGACGGCGTGATGGTCGGGCGCGGCGCACAGGGCAGGCCGTGGCTTTTCGCCGAAATCAAACACTTTCTGCAACACGGCACGCCGCCCGCACCCATTGCCTTTCAGACGGCCGCCGACACCTTTTTGCAGCACCTCCGAGCCATGTACGCCTTCTACGGCGACACCGCCGGCGCACGCATCGCCCGCAAGCACATCGGCTGGTACACCGCCCCTTTCGCCGAGGGCGCCGCCCTGCGCAAACAAGCCAACACCCTCGACAATGCCGCCGCGCAATACGACGCCGTCGCCGCCTTCCTCGATACCGCCCCCGAGCGCCGAAGCGGCTTATGGCCGTCTGAAACGGCCAATGCGGCTAACAAAATTTAAAGAACTGTTACAAACCGTTTTTTTTGCTTACAATAGCGCCTGACATTGACGGGCTGCCGCCGCGCGGCGCAACAGACTAAAAAACCTAAAAAACCATCCAGACGAGTGCACCATGCCGAACCGAACCACCGACATCGCCCACTGCATCGAGCAAAACCTGCATCAGTATTTCCGTACCCTCGACGGCGAACCCGCCGCCAACGTTTACGGCATGGTGCTGCGCCAAGTGGAAAAGCCCATGCTCCAAGTCGTGATGGCGCAATGCGGCGGCAACCAGTCCAAAGCCGCCGATATGCTCGGCATCAACCGCAACACCCTGCGTAAAAAACTGCTCGAACACGGTCTGATCTGAGCCGCGTCCGAACCCGTTGAGGCCGTCTGAAAGCTTTTTCAGACGGCCTTTAAACTTTTTCAGACGGCCTTTTCCCTGCCCGCATCCGTTTTTCAGACGGCCTCCCGCCCGCACGGCAAACGGCAGGCCGTCTGAAAAAAGCCAACCCGTCCTGACAGCCGCACGCAAAAAGGCCGTCTGAAAGCCCAATCTGACTTTCAGACGGACTTTTGCTTTTCAGACGGCCTGTTTAAAACACAGAGCGGCCGCTGACGGTTTTGTCGGGCACGGCCTGAATCACGTCCCAATGTTCGACGATTTTACCGGCCTTGTCGAAGCGGAAAATGTCCACCACCGCTTCGCCCTTGTCCTGCGGCGAGGTACGGCTGAACACGTGCAGCGCGACCAAATCGCCGTCGGCCAGCACGCGTTTGATCTCGGCGCGGGACTGCGGGTTTTCTTTCAGAAACGGTGCGAACGCATCGACAAAAGCCTGCGCGCCGTCGGCCACGCCGGGATTGTGTTGGAGATAGCTTTTGCCGACGTATTTGTCGGCCGCTTCCTGCACGCGGTGTTGGTTGAACGCCATTTCGTAAAACGCCAGCGCGTTGGCTTTGTTGCGCTCGGTTTGGCTTTGCGCCTGCTTGACGGCGGCTTTGGCTTTCGGCGCGGCGTGTACCGTACCTGCCGACAGCGCGGCGGCGGCAAGAATCAGGGCGATGGTTTTTTTCATAACGGGTTTCCTTGTGATGTATGGGTTGAATCGGTTTCAGACGGCCTGCCGCTTATTTTTCGGCTACGGTAAAGCGTTTAAACAGATGCGCTTTGTTTTCCGCATCGTCGGCAATCGCGGCGGCCAGGTCGGGCAGGGCGATGTCGGCGGGCGAGCCGTCGGCGTTGAGCAATACGTCGTCCGCACCGATGCGGTATGCGCCGGTTTTTTCAAATTTCACAGGGTTTACGGCAAACATGGCGGCAGGCGAGAGAAACGCCCAGTTGACATCGCGGCGTTCGCGCAGGCGGTTCAGCAGCTCGCGGGCGGCGTTGGCACCGGGATACACGTCGGCCGGAAAATCGGGCGTGTCCACCAGTTGCAGACCGGGCGCTACATTCAGGCTGCCCGCACCGCCGATGACCAATAAATACGGCACTTGCGCCGCCTGCGCCGCCGCGACGATGCTGTCCGCGCCGCGTGTGAAATCGGCGGCCAGATTCGGGTTGTCCCAGCCGGGGTTGAACGCACTGACCACGGCATCGAAACCTTTAAGCTGCGCTGCAAAATCAGACGCGTTGACATCGGCGGCAACGGCATCGACGTTGGCCGCTTGGAACACTGTTCCCGTATTGCGGGCAAACGCGGTAACGCTGTGGCCGCGCTGCGCCAATTCCTGTACCACGGCATTGCCGACCAAGCCTGTTGCGCCGATAACTGCGATTTTCATGATGTACCTTTCTTGTGTTGGTTTGGCGATGCCGCGCATTTTATTGACAAAAGGGCGGCGCGATAATAGCCTGCGGGCTTACTTTCAAATTAAGTACAGCTTCACAATCAGGCCGTCTGAACCGTTTTCAGACGGCCTGTGCAGAAACAGGAGACCCCATGCAGGAAATCAAATCTTTGCTCACCTTCGCCACGCTGCTCGAATGCGGCACGATGTCGTCCGCCGCCGAAAAACTGGACATGACTCCGTCGGCCGTCAGCCAGCACATCAGCCGCTTGGAAAGCACCTACGGCGTGAAGCTGCTCAACCGCAGCACGCGCTCGCTCACGCCCACCGACGCGGGGCGGGCGCTGGCGGATTCGTGCCGCCGTCTGCTGCGCTGCACCGAAGAGGCGTTTGCCACACTCGGGCAGGTCAATACCGACGTCGGCGGCAGCATCAAAATCACCCTGCCCTCGGCCATGGCCGCCCATCCCGCGCTGCACCGCAGCCTGAGACGCCTGCTGCGCGACCACCCCGCCGTGCGCCCGCAGCTGCTGTTCGGCGACGGCCTGATCGACTTGCAGCGCGGCGATGCCGACATCGCCCTGCGCGGCGGGGAACACGCGCTCGATGACGAAAATCTGGTCGCCCGCCTGCTGACGCGCCAGCGCTGGCTGATCTGCGCCTCGCCCGACTATCTCGCAGAACACCCCGTTGCCGCGCCGCAGGATTTGGCGTCCTGCCGCTGGCTGCGCTACCTGCCCGCGCGCCTGACGATGCGGCGCGGCACGGATTTTTTCGAGCTCGACACGTCGCAAGGCATTTACTGCGGCCAGCTCAACGCGCTGGCGGAACTGGCAAAGGCGGGCTTGGGGCTCGCGCTGTTTCTTGACGGCGACATCGCCGCCGATTTGGCAGAAGGCCGTCTGAAAACCGTGCTGCCCGACTGGACGCTGCCTTCCGTGGATGTGTACGCGGTCACGCCCTACCGCATCCAGTCCGCCCGCACGCAGGCGGTGTTGGACATTCTTTTGCAGGAGTTCGACAAAGAGGGAGAAAAGGCCGTCTGAAAAAGGTCGTCTGAAACGGCTGTTTGGACGCAAAACCTGCTTTTCAGACGGCCTTTGCCCGTATAATCCGCTCTTTCCGTTGGGACAAACCGTCCGAGAAAGGCTGCTATGGCTTTCGCTTCCCTCTTTACCCTGCTCGACGACATCGCTTCGGTGCTCGACGACGTGTCGCTGATAACCAAGGCCGCCGCCAAGAAAACCGTCGGCGTGGTGGGCGACGATTTGGCGCTCAACGCGGGTCAGGTCACTGGCGTGTCGGCCGAGCGCGAGCTGCCCGTCGTCTGGCGCGTGGCCAAAGGCTCGCTGGCCAACAAGCTCATCCTGATACCGGCCGCGCTTTTGCTGTCGTGGCTGCTGCCCGCGCTGATTACGCCGCTGCTGATGCTGGGCGGGCTGTTTCTCTGTTTTGAGGGCGTGGAAAAGCTGCTGCACAAGTTTTTCCGCCGCCCCGCTGCCGGACATTCGCCGCAGGCCGTGCCCGACGAATTGGACAGCGAAGAGGCGAAAATCAAAGGCGCCATCCGCACCGATTTCATCCTGTCGGCGGAAATCATCATCATCGCGCTGGGCACGGTGGGCGCGGGTGCGCCGCTGCTCGACCGCACGCTCGCCCTGCTGCTGATCGGTGTGGGCATGACGGTGTTTGTGTACGGACTGGTGGCGGTGATTGTGAAGCTCGACGACTTGGGGCTGTTTTTCATCCGCCGCGGCGGTGCGCTCAAAGGCTTGGGGCACGGCCTGATTGCCCTGATGCCGTGGCTGATGCGCGGCCTGAGCGTAGCGGGCACGCTGGCGGTGTTCCTCGTCGGCGGCGGCCTGATTGCCCACAATCTGCCTGTTTTGGCAGACTTTTTACACCATGTGGGCATACACGACGGTTTGGCGGGCGCGATTGCCGCCATGGCCGTCGGCCTGCTGGCGGGCGCGGCGGCCTGCGCCGTGGTGCTGCCACTGATGAAGCTGTTTGGCAGGCATTAGGAGCGGTTGGCAATCAGCCTATCTGACACGAACAGGCCGTCTGAAAGGAAAAAAACATGGAAAAAATCCGCGCCGCCGTGGTGCAAATGGTTTCCTCCGCCGATCCCGCAGCCAATATCCGCGCCATGCGCCGCCTGGTGCGCCAAGCGGCGGACGCGGGGGCGGGCTGGGTGCTGCTGCCCGAATACTGGCCGCTGATGGGACACGCCGACACAGACAAGCTCGCCCTTGCCGAACCCTTCGGCGCGGGGCGTTTTCAGACGGCCTTGGCAGAGGCCGCCGCCGAATGCGGCGTGGTGCTGTTCGGCGGCACTATTCCGCTGCACAGCGGCGAAGCAGGCAAGGTGCTCAACAGCATGCCGGTTTACGGGCGCGACGGCACTCTGCTCGGCCGCTACGACAAAATGCACCTGTTCGGCTACTCGGGTTTGGGCGAGCGTTACGCCGAAGCCGACACCATCGCGGCGGGTGGCAGCGTGCCGAAGCTGGCCGCCGACGGCTGGCCGCTGGCGCAGGGTATCTGCTACGACCTGCGTTTCCCCGAATTTTTCCGCGCCCAAGCCCCTTTCGCCGCACTGCTGCTGCCCGCCGCCTTCACCTACACCACGGGCAAGGCGCATTGGGAGTTGCTGCTGCGCGCCCGCGCGGTGGAAAACCAGTGCTATGTGCTGGCGGCGGGACAGGGCGGCACGCACGAGAGCGGGCGGCGCACTTTCGGCCACAGCATGATAGTCGACCCTTGGGGCGACATCCTCGCCGTTCTGCCTGAAGGCGAGGGTGTGATCGCCGCCGACCTCGACCCCGTGCGCCTCAACAGCGTCCGCACGCGGCTGCCCGCGCTGGCGCACCGGGTTTTATAGAGGCCGTCTGAAAAAGGCCACTGGGGATTTGCCCTGATTGTTGCGGACAGGTACCAAAGGCCGTCTGAAAGCGGATCTCGCGCTTTCAGACGGAGACCTTTGCAAAATCCCCCCAAATCCCCTAAATTCCCACCAAGACATTTAGGGAATTTCTCATGAGCACCTTCTTCCGGCAAACCGCCCAAGCCATGATTACCAAACACATCGACCGCTTCCCACTATTGAAGTTGGATCAGGTGATTGATTGGCAACCGATCGAACAGTACCTGAACCGTCAAAGAACCCGTTACCTTAGAGACCACCGCGGCCGTCCCGCCTATCCCCTGCTATCCATGTTCAAAGCCGTCCTGCTCGGACAATGGCACAGCCTCTCCGATCCCGAGCTCGAACACAGCCTCATCACCCGCATCGACTTCAACCTGTTTTGCCGTTTTGACGAACTGAGCATCCCCGATTACAGCACCTTATGCCGCTACCGCAACCGGCGGCGCAAGACGACACCCTGTCCGAATTGCTGGAACTGATTAACCGCCAACTGACCGAAAAAGGCCTAAAAGTAGAGAAGGCATCCGCCGCCGTCATTGACGCCACCATTATTCAGACTGCCGGCAACAAACAACGCCAGGCCATAGAAGTCGATGAAGAAGGACAAGTCAGCGGCCAAACCACACCGAGCAAAGACAAAGATGCCCGTTGGACAAAGAAAAACGGCTTATACAGACTCGGTTACAAACAACATACCCGTACCGATGAGGAAGGCTATATCGAGAAACTGCACATCACTCCCGCCAATACCCATGAGTGCAACCACCTGTTGCCTTTGCTGGAAGGGATAGCCGAAGGTATGACCGTCTATGCCGACAAAGGCTATGACAGTAAGGAAAACCGACAACATCTGGAAGAGCATCGGCTGCAGGACGGCATTATGCGCAAAGCCCACCGCAACCGTCCGCTGACGGAAGCGCAAACCAAACGTAACCGGTATTTATCGAAAACCCGTTATGTGGTCGAACAAAGCTTCGGGACGCTGCACCGTAAATTCCGCTACGCCCGGGCAGCCTATTTTGGTCTGCTCAAAGTGAGTGCGCAAAGCCATCTGAAGGCGATGTGTTTAAACCTGTTGAAAGCGGCTAACAGGCTAAGTGTGCCTGTTGCCGCCTAAAAGGCGGTCCGGATGCCTGATTATCAGATATCCGGGGAGGATTAAGGGGGTATTTGGGTAGAATCAGGAGGTATTGGGGGGAGGAAAACAGCCGAAAACCTGTTTTTGGGTTTCGGCTGTTGGGGAAAAGGAATTTTGCAAAGGTCTCAGACGGCCTTTTTGCTTTCTGCGGCTATGACGTTTGTTTGCCGCTTCCGTTTGCCGTCGCATCTTGCCAAGAGCACAACGAAAAAGGCCGTCTGAAACAGGGTTTCAGACGGCCTCTGTGTATCTGTGCAATCAGCCTGCGGCGGTCTGCACGGCCTGTACGCACCAGTCCATCACGCTTTGCGGCAGGATGCCCCACAGCAGAAGCAGCAGGGCGTTGGCCGAGAGCACGGCTTTCGCCACCGCGCTGCCCGGTCTGATACGGACGTTTTGCGGTTCGTCGAAATAGATGGTGCGCACGACGCGCAGGTAGTAGAAGGCACCGATCAGCGACATAACGACGGCGAACACGGCCAGCCACAGATAGCCTTTGCCGACCAGAAGCTGGATCACCTGGAGTTTGGCGTAGAAGCCGACCAGCGGCGGGATACCGGCCATCGAGAACATGGTGAGCAGCATCAGGAAGGCGTACCAGGCGTTGCGCTGGTTGAGACCGGCCAGGTCGGCGATGGTTTCGCAGTCGGCCGTTTCGTCGGAAAGCTGCATCAGCACGCCGAAGCCGACCAGCGCGGTGGCGACATAGGTAAGCGCATAGTAGAGGCCGGCGGAGAAGCTGATGCTGCCGCCGAGGAAGGCCAGCAGCACGAAGCCCATGTGCGAGACGGTGGAATAGGCCAGCATGCGTTTGAGGTTGGTCTGCATAATGGCGGCGAGGTTGCCCACCAGCAGGGAGGCGACGGCAATCACGGCCAGCATCTGCGTCCAATCGGCATGTTCGTTGTCCATCGCGCCGTAGAGGATGCGGGCGGCGAACACGGCAGCGGCCATTTTCGGCGCGCTGCCGACGATGGCGGCAACGGAAGTCGGCGCACCTTCGTAGACATCGGGTACCCACATATGGAAGGGCACGGCGCCAAGTTTGAAGGCGATGCCGACAACGACGAATATCAAGCCCAGTTTCATCAGCCAGGGCTGGTCGAGGCCGCTGTAGCTGTTGGCGAGAATGGTGGCGAAGTTGAGCGAACCGGTTGCGCCGTAAATCATGGAAACGCCGTAAAGCAACAGGCCGGATGCCAGCGCACCCAAAACAAAATATTTCAGCGCGGCTTCGGCGGAGCGGGCGGAATCGCGGCGCAGGGCAATCATGGCGTAAAGCGACAGCGACAGCAGCTCCAGCCCGATGTAGGCAACGAGAAAGTGTCCCGCGCTCGCCATCATGCTCATGCCGGTGAGGCCGAACAGCGACAGGGTGTAGAACTCGCCGCCGAAAATGCTGCGCACGCGGTTGTAGGGCGCGGCGTAAACGAAGGCGGCGGCCAGCGCGGCGTACATGGTGAGCTTGGCCAGCTGCGAGAGGCCGTCTGAAAGATACATATCGCTAAAAATGCTGACGGCGACTGGCGTCCAGACATAGCACTGCGCGGCAGCGGCCAGCGCCAGCACAAGCAGGCTCAGATAATGGGTAACGCGGCGCTGACCGTCTTTGAGCCACAAATCAATCAGCAGCACGGAAAACAGGCCGCACAGCAGCACGATTTCAGGCAGCGCGGGGAGCAGGTTCAAACTATTCGTATTCATTCACACACCTCAAATCTTGCTTTGCGCCACTTGGGTAATCAGATCGTTGGCCGCCTGATGCACCACGGCGATAAACGGCTCCGGCCACAAGCCCATACCCAACACGGTGGCGGCCAACACCGCCAAAATCAGAAACTCGCGGGCGTTGATGTCTTTCATCTCGGCCACGTGCGGATTGGTAATCGCGCCAAAAATCACGCGTTTGTACATCCACAGCGTGTAAGACGCGCCATAAATCAGCGTCAGTGCGGCCAGCGCGCCCACCCAGAAATTCACCTCCACCGAGCCCATAATCACCATAAATTCGCCGACAAAGCCCGAAGTCGCAGGCAAACCGGCGTTGGCCATGCCAAAGAGCATCATAAAGGCGGCAAACTTGGGCATCACATTCACTACGCCGCCGTAATCGGCGATGTTGCGCGTGTGCAGGCGGTCGTACATCACGCCGATGCACATAAACATGGCGGCGGAGACAAAACCGTGCGAAATCATCTGCATAATCGCGCCTTTGAGCGCCCAGTCGTTCAGACGGCCGTCAAGAAACAGGAACATCCCCAGCGTAACAAAACCCATATGGCTGATGGAAGAATAGGCCACCAGTTTTTTCATATCGGTTTGCACCAGCGCCACCATGCCGATGTAAATCACCGCAATCAGGCTCAACGCTACAATCGCCGGCGCGAAAAAGCGCGCCGCATCGGGCAGAATCGGCAGGATAAAGCGCAGGAAACCATACGCGCCCACTTTCAGCGTAATCGCCGCCAGCACCATCGAGCCGCCGGTCGGCGCTTCAACGTGCGCATCCGGCAGCCAGGTGTGCACCGGCCACATCGGCACTTTCACGGCAAACGACAGGAAAAAGGCGACAAACAAAATCTGTTGGATGCCGAGCGGAATCTGTTTCAGATTCTGGAAATCGGCAATCGCAAAGCTGCCGCCCGCCTGATACGACAGATACACCATCGCCACCAGCATCAGGAGCGAACCCATCAGCGTATAGAGAAACAGTTTTACCGACGCATACACGCGGCGCGGGCCGCCCCACACGCCGATAATCAGATACAGCGGAATCAGCATGCCCTCGAAGAACACGTAAAACAGCAGGGCATCCTGCGCCGCAAACGCGCCGTTAATCAGGCCGCTCATGATTAAAAATGCCGCCATATACTGCGCCGGACGCTTCTGAATCACTTCCCAGCCCGCCAGCACCACCATCAGCGTGATAAAGGCGTTGAGAATGACAAACAGCACCGAAATACCGTCCACCCCCAGTGCGTAGTTGATATTGAGCGTGGGAATCCACTGGTGGAACTCCTGAAACTGGAAGCCGCCGCTCAAACGGTCGAAACGGGTAAACAGCGGCAGCGTTACCAAAAATCCGGCCGCCGCGCCAATCAGCGCAAGAATGCGCGCCAACAGCGCCCGCCGGTCGGAACCGGTCGCCAAGACCAGAATACCGGCCGCTATCGGCACCCAGATTGCCAAGCTGAGTAGGTTGTTTGAAAACATAATGTTTGCCTGTGGTTTGTAAAAATAATTCGGTTTGGGTTGCGTGGGTGGGTTGGGTAAAGGGGTTTCAGACGGCCTTTCGGGTTTTCAGGTAGCCTTTCAGACGGCCTCTGTTATTTCAGGCTGCTTTTGAGGCCGTCTGAAAACGGTGTTGCTTCTACTGCCGTCATTCCCGCGCAGGCGGGAATCTTGTCGGAGCTACAGAAACTTAAACTGCTTGGTTCTCCCATTACTCCTCGAGGAAACTGTCCTATCCATTTCATAAAATCGTTTATTAAAGTTTCATCTATAGTATTTTTATGGCCGGGGCCGATTTTTACTATTTCTAAAAATTCTTCAGGAATCATCTTAGCCTGATTGCCGAGATACCAAAATTTTTCGCAAACCAAGATACGATTGGGCTGCAAATCATCATATATTTCGCCTTTGCCATGCGAGATATTTTTAATCTGCTGCCATTGCCCATCCTGCCAGTAATAAATGTTGTCGCCTCTTTTCGCCTTTTCGTCTTGATTACTTGGTTTTTTTGCTTCAAAGCGCGGATCAATAGAATAATCTATCGTGCTCAACACCTCAGAGACAACACCGACATAAATAATTTTATTATTGCCGACACCCCGTGCAGAACCGGTGCCGACAAGAATATCGCCGATATTGGCACTCTGCCTGATCTTCGGCTTGCAGGTTGCCAAAGTTAAAAAACCGTAATACGGATTGGGGGCAAAGCCGGTATCATGCTTTACCACATAACTTGTTAATTTCATTTATACATAACTATTTACACCCGTCATTCCCGCCTGCGCGAGAATGACGTCTGTGGTGGGCACGGCTGTTTGCGGAGTTTCAGGCTGCCTTTGGTTTTATCCGCGTGCGTGGCAGAGCCACACACCCTACGACCATTGTTTTCAGGCTACTGTTTGAGACCGTCTGAAAACGGTGTTGCTTCTACTGCCGTCATTCCCGCGCAGGCGGGAATCTTATTTCCGCTCCAACAATGGCGGCTTGAACCTGCATTCGTTCAATTCCACCGAGATTCCCGCCTGCGCGGGAATGACGGCAGTGGTGGGGCGGCTGTTTGCAGGATTTCAGACGGCCTTTTTGCTTTTCAGACGGCCTGTTTATTTTCAGGCTGCCTTGTCCTTCTAACGTATCAGACCGGCGAACAAATCCAGCCACTCGGGATTCTGTTCTTCTATCAGTCTGATTTTCCATTCTCGCCGCCATTTTTTCAGGGCTTTTTCTTTGGCGATGGCAGCGGGCATATGCTCGAACAGTTCGTACCACACCAGATCGTGCACATTGTAACGGGCGGTAAAGTTGTCGAAATCAAGGCTGTTTTTATGTTGCCATACCCGCTCGGGCAGGTTCATGGTAACGCCGATATACAGCACGCCGTTTCTGCCGCTGGCCATAATATACACGGCAGGCTGTCCGGCTAAGGGATGGCGGTGCATATCGCTTCCTATTTTGGGTTTTGCAGAAGCCTGCAAACCCGCTTTCAGACGGCCTTTCGTTTTTCAGGCTGCTTTCAAGGCCGTCTGAAAACGGCTGTTTCTTTCTGTTTCGTCATTCCCGCGCAGGCGGGAATCTTTTTCCGGCTTCAATGATTGGCAGTTGAAACACGGGGTTGCTGCATCTGCGCCAAGATTCCCGCCTGCGCGGGAATGACGGCAGTGGGTGGGCGTCTGCTTGCAGGGTTTCACGCGGTGTTCTGTTTTTCAGACGGCCTTTTTGCTTTCAGGCTGCCCTGCAACCCAAAGGCCGTCTGAAACACCAATTATCCGAACCAAAGCCCCCAGAAAAACGCCACAATCAGCACTAGTACGCCGGTTACCATAAAGGCGGCGTAGGTGTAGATAAAGCCGGTTTGCATTTTGCGTACTTGGGCGGAGACGGCGCCGACGAGTTTGGCGCTGCCGTTGACGAGGCCGTTGTCGATGATGGCGGTGTCGATGGCTTTCCAGAAGAATGTGCCCAATGCGCGGCTGCCTTTGGCGAAAACGTTGTAGTAAATCGTGTCGAGGTAGTATTTGTTTTCAAACAATACGTACACGGGGCGGAAGGCGGCGGCGATTTTGGCGGGCAGACCCGGGGCTTTGATGTACAAGACCCAGGCGCTTACCACGCCTGCGATAGCGAGATACAGCACGGGCGAGTGCAGGCTGTGCGACACCATCGCCAGTGCGCCGTGGAATTCTTCTTTCATCAGGTGCATGGTGGGGTGGGCTTCGTGGTTGACGAAAATCACGCCTTTGAAGAAGTCGCCGTAGAGCATGGGTTCGATGGCGATGTAGCCGATGATGACGGACGGAATGGCGAGCAGTACCAGCGGCAGGGTGACGACCCACGGGCTTTCGTGCGGGTTATCGTGTTTGCCCAGGCCGTGATGGTGGCCGTCTGAATGATGGTCGTCGTGATGCTCGGGCAGCTCGCGCCATTTTTCTTTACCGTGGAACACCATAAAGTATTGGCGGAACGCGTAAAAGGCAGTAACGAACACGCTGGCGAGTACGGCGAAGTAGGCAAAGCCGCTGCCGGGCAGGTTGCTGAGTTTGGCCGCTTCGATGATGGAATCTTTGGAATAGAAACCGGAGAAGAAGGGCGTGCCGATAAGCGCCAGATTGCCCAGCAGCATGGTGAGCCAGGTGACGGGCATGTATTTTTTCAGGTTGCCCATATGGCGCATGTCTTGGTCGTGGTGCATGCCGATGATGGCGCTACCGGCGGCGAGAAACAGCAGGGCTTTAAAGAAGGCGTGGGTCATCACATGGAACATGGCCACGGAGTAGGCCGACGCGCCCAGCGCCACGGTCATATAGCCGAGCTGCGACAGGGTGGAATAGGCCACCACGCGTTTGATGTCGTTTTGAATCGTGCCGAGAAAGCCCATAAACAGCGCGGTAATTGCGCCGATGACCATGATGACGCTCAAGGCGGTGCTGCTCAATTCGTAAATCGGCGACATGCGCGACACCATAAACAGGCCGGCAGTAACCATCGTTGCCGCGTGAATCAGCGCGGAAATCGGTGTCGGGCCTTCCATCGAGTCGGGCAGCCACACGTGCAGCGGGAATTGGGCGGATTTACCCATCGCGCCGACAAACAGCAGCAGGCAGGTTACGGTAACCAGCGACCACTGCACGCCCGGAATCAGCTCGATGGTGGCATTTTGCACCTGCGGCAGATAGGCGAACACGTCGGCATAGCGCAGGCTGCCGCCGAAATAGGCCAGCACCAGCGCGATGCCCAGCACAAAGCCGAAGTCGCCGACGCGGTTGACCAAAAACGCTTTCAAATTGGCAAAAGTGGCCGACGGTTTTTTGAAATAGAAACCGATCAACAGATACGACACCAAGCCCACCGCTTCCCAGCCGAAGAAAAGCTGGATGAAGTTGTTGGACATAATCAGCATCAGCATGCTGAAGGTAAACAAGGAGATATAGCTGAAAAAGCGTTGGTAGCCGACCGCTTCATCGTGCATATAGCCGATGGTGTAGATGTGTACCATCAGCGACACGCCGGTTACCACCGCCATCATCATCGCCGTCATCGAATCGACCAGAAAGCCGACCGAGAAATCAATGCCGCCCATTGTGAGCCAGGTATAGACGTTTTCGTCGAACTTGGCGCGCGAGCCGTCGATAAAGCCCCACAACACCCAGCCGGACAACACGGCCGACACCGCCACGCCGAGTATCGTTACCGAATGCGCCCCTGCGCGGCCGATTTTATTGCCGAACAGCCCCGCCAGCAGCGAGCCCGCCAGCGGCAGAAGGGCGATGGTGAGGTATAAAGTCATATCAGTCATGTTGTGAACCTTAGGGGTTGAACTTTTAATCTTTTGGCTAACGGGGCTGGTGGGCTGTCTGGTTTCAGACGGCCTTTCACATTTTCAGGTAGCCTTTTGGCGTTTCAGGCTGCCTTGGTATTTGTCCGCGTGCGTGGCAGAGCTACACACCCTACATTGTTTGGGTTTTCAGGCTGCTTTACAGGCCGTCTGAAACCGTCGGACTTCTGCCATCTGCTCCCTCCCCCGTCTTGCGGGGGAGGGTTGGGGTGGGGGTGTGCGTTTCTGCGGAAACGCTTTTTTCGCCGACGTAGTAGCAAAGGTTTCTGCTGCCCTACCGCCCCCACCCTAGCCCTCCCCCGCGAGCGGGAGAGGGAATTAGTTTGCTGTCGGGCTATCGGTTTCAGGCTGCTTTTCAGACGGCCTTTTCGTAGGTCGGATTCTCGAATCCGACGTTTCCCGCAAGGGAAAATGGTGTTTTAGCTCCGCAACTCCGCTACGCTACGCAAGCTGCCTATTCTGCCGCGCCCACCCACGCCAGAAATTCTTGTTCGGTCATTTTCGGGGTGTCGTCGGACAGGTGGTAATACGGTGCTTGGCAGTCGGTAAAAATTTGCAGTTTCAAAGCAAAGTCGGCGTTGTCGGCAAACAGTCCGGCATTGACATACCACGCTTCGTCCATGCCGCTTTCGGGCAGAAGGTGGAAATACAGATCGTTGCCGCATTGTTTGCAGAAAGTGCGCTCGCCCCAGTCGGAAGAGCGGTAGCGGCCGATGTTTTCTTCACCGCTGATTTGCGGTGCGCCTTCGGCGGTCAGGGTAAACGATGCGCCTCCGGTGCGTTGGCGGCATTTGCTGCAATGGCAGGCGTGAACTTCGTGATTATGCCTGACTTCGAGCGTTACGCTGCCGCACTGGCATTGGGCTTTCATAGCTTTTCCTTATTTTGTGTGCACGGTTTTCAGGCTGCTTTAAAGGCCGTCTGAAAACGGGGGTTTCTTTCACTTTCGTCATTAGCTTACGCAAGTCCGCTACGCTACCCCCGCGCAGGCGGGAATCTTTTTTCGGCTTTGACTGTCGGCGGTTTCAGCCAAGAGTCTTGTAGGTTGGGTCGAGACCCAACAACGACGTTTGCGTTTTCAGCATTTTGTTGGGTTTGCAACCCAACCTACCCTACTTGGGTCGAGACTCGACAATGTTTGCGGTTCCAACATTTTGTTGGGTTTGCAACCCAACCTACGTCTGCTTTTCAGACGGCCTGCAAAGCAGTCTGAAACCGCCCTACCCTTTCAAACTGTCCAAATCGCTGATGTTGATGCTTTGGCGGTTGCGGAACACCAAAACCATAATCGCCAAACCAATCGCGGATTCGGCGGCGGCTACGGTCAAGACGAAAAAGACGAAAATCTGGCCTGCGGTGTCTCCCAGGTATTGCGAGAAGGCGATGAAGTTGAAGTTTACGGCCAGGAGCATCAGCTCGATGGACATCAGCAAAACGAGTACGTTTTTGCGGTTCATAAAGATGCCCATGGCGCTGATGCCGAACAGCAGGGCGGCGAGTACCAGATAGTGGGTCAGCGTAATCATGCTTTGTTCTCCGAATCGGCGGCATCGTCGGTTTCTTCGGCTGCGGGCGCGGACGGGGTCTGCACCACGGCGGCCATTTTCACCATGCGCAGGCGGCCTTGTTTGGCATCGACTTTGACCTGGTCGGCGGGGTCGATGCGTTTGGGGTTGCTGGATTTGCGGTGTACCAGGGCGATGGCGGCAACCATGCCCAGCACCAGCAGCACGGCGGCGAGCTCAAAGGGCAGCAGGTAGGTGGTGTAAATCTGGCTGCCGAGATCGCGCACGTTGCTGTAATCGGCGGGGATGTCGTTCATCGGGCCGAAGGCGGCAAGGTTGGTTTTGGGCGACACCAGTATCAGAATCAGGGCGACGGCCATCAGCACGCCGACGGTCAGCGCGGCGGGGGCGTTGCGCCAGAAGCCTTTGCGCATTTCTTCGATGTCGATGTTGAGCATCATCACCACAAACAGGAACAGCACCATCACCGCGCCCACATACACCACCACCAGCGTGATGCCGAGGAACTCGGCCTGCATCAGCATCCACATCATCGCGCTCATGCAGAAGGTGAGCACCAGATACAGCGCGGCATGCACGGGGTTCTTGGCGGTTACGGTTTTGAGCGCGCCAAACAGGATGATGGCGGCCAGGGTGTAGAACATAATCAGTTGGAAGCTCATAAAGGTCTTTCCGGTGGGGGTTTTTCAATGCTTTTCAGACGGCCTTTTTTTGGGGTCTGGGCTGCCTTTGACTTCAAATCACGCGCTCTTCTTCGCCAAACCACATGACGGAATGCTGCAAATCCACGAACTCGGCTTCATCCTCGCGCAGTGCGGCCAGTGCCGCCTGCCCTGCTTCGGTTTCGCGGGCGCGTTGGAAATCGTCGCGGCTGTCGTACCACAGCTCGCCCATCGCATCAAACGCAAACGGCAGCGTGCCGCGCTGGGTGGCAGGTTGCGCACCGGCCTGAAACGGCAGCGTTTTGGCGTAATGGCGGATATTCAGTACGTCCTTCAAACCCAGCACTTTTTCAGAATGCTGCTGCCAGCGGGCGATAAATGCCTCGGTGTCGAGTTCGGTTTTCTTCTTTACCAGCATAATGATTTTAAACATTTTATTTTTTCTTTCAGGCTTTCCCAAGCTGCATGGCTGCGGGTTTCAGACAGCCTGTTTGGTTTTTCAGGTAGCCTCTTACGGTTTCAGGCTGCCTGCGCCAGCGCATCCAGCCACGCCACATAATCCGCCGCGCTTTGCTCTATCGCCTGCAAAGCGGCTTCGGTGTAGCCCGCGTTGCTGTCGATGGTGTGGAAGGCAAACATCGGGCGGTAGTCGGCGTTGCAGTAGCGCAGGGACAATTCAAACGGGCGCAGTGCTTCGGCAACGGTGCAGCCGACTGCGCCTTCGCGCGTGTAGTCGGCAGCGGGCGTGCCCAGCGACACGGCAATCGCGGTTTTCTTGCCTGCCAGGGCTTTGCCTTGCGAACCGTATGCCCAGCCGTAGGTCAGCACGTCGTCCAGCCATTGTTTCAGCAGCGGCGGGCAGTTGAACCAATACACGGGAAACTGCAATACCAAAGCCTGATGCGCGTCCGCCAGCCGCTGTTCGGCGGCGATGTCGATTTTGCCGTCGGGGTAGGTGGCGTAAAGCTCGTGCACGGTAAAGCGTTCGGGGTATCGGCGCAATTGGGCAAGCCAGCGTTTGTTGACGGCGGACTGCGCAATACTCGGATGCGCGACGATGACGAGGGTTTTGCTCATGGTGCTGCTCCTGTTTGGATTTCAGGCTGCCTTTTGCGTTTCAGGCTGCTTTTGCTTTGCCGCGTGCGTGGCGGAGCCACACACCCTACGTTGCTTGTGTTTTCAGTTTGTAGGTCGAGCATTGATGCCCGACATGTTTCAAATTGGCCGGCGTTTGTCGGGCATAAATGCCCGACCTACTTTACTTCAATCTCGTCATTCCCGCGCAGGCGGGAATCTTGGTTGGGGTGGGCGGCGGTTGGGGTTGGCCGCCTTTGCTGTTGTGCCGCCAAGATTCCCGCCTGCGCGGAAATGACGGCAGATATTTTTCTGTTGCCGGTGTTTGTCGGGCATAAGTGCCCGACCTACTCACTAATGACGGCAGTTTAAGGTTTTCAGGTAGCCTTTTGCCTTTCAGGCTGCCTCAACGGTAGGGCGCGTCGGCGGCTTTGCGTTTGGCGATTTCTTCTTCGTATTTGTCGCCGATGGCCAAGAGCATGGGTTTGGTGAAGTGCAGGTCGCCCTTTTTCTCGCCGTGGTACTCGAAAATATGGGTTTCGACGATGGCGTCGGTGGGGCAGGCTTCTTCGCAGAAGCCGCAGAAGATGCACTTGGTCAGGTCGATGTCGTAGCGGGTGGTGCGGCGGGTGCCGTCTTCGCGCTCTTCGGATTCGATGTTGATGGCCATGGCGGGGCAGACGGCCTCGCACAGTTTGCAGGCGATGCAGCGTTCTTCGCCGTTCGGATAACGGCGTTGGGCGTGCAGGCCGCGAAAGCGCACGGACTGCGGGGTTTTTTCTTCGGGGAAGTAGATGGTTTCCTTGCGGGCGAAGAAGTTTTTCAGGGTCAGCCCCATGCCTTTGACCAGCTCGCCGAGCAGGAAGGTTTTGACTAGGTTTGCCATTGGGTTCGTATCCTCCGTTTTAGGGGATTTTGGTGTTTGGTTTTGGTTTTAAACTTTGCCGAAACTTGCGTTGTGCGTTTTCAGGCTGCCTTGCCGTGTCAGGCGGTACGTTTGACGATAAAGGCGTTTTCGGCTTTTTCAAAGCCGATTTTCGGGTAGTAGTCCATCGCAGCGGGGGCGGAAAGCAGAATCAGGGCGACTTTTTCGCCGATTTGCGCCTGTGTGCGGCGGACGAGTTCGCGGCCGATGCCCTGATGCTGGCAGGCGGTATCGACGGCAAGATCGGACAGATAGCAGGCGTAGGCGAAGTCGGTAAGCGAGCGGGCAACGCCGACAAGGTTCGCACCGTCCCATGCCGTCCACAGGATGTCGGCCTGATCGAGCATGGTTTGCAGGCGCGGCAGGTCGGTAGTGGGACGGCGGATGCCGGAACGCTCGAGTACGCCCGCAAACTGTTCGGCGGTAATGGTTTTGCTGTTGCTGTATTCGATCATTTGCTTGTCCTTTTTTTCAGGCTGCCTTTTCAGGCTGCTTTTGCTTTTCAGACGGCCTATTTCCACAAGCTCAGCGGCGAGACCATCCACAGCGCCAGCACGACGATAAACACGAAGCTGATCGGGATCAGCACCTTCCAGCCCAGGCGCATAATTTGGTCGTAGCGGTAGCGGGGAAAGGTGGCACGTATCCACAGATAGCCGTAGAGCACCATCGCCATTTTGCCGAACATCCAGAAGGCCGACGGCGTACCGACAGCGCCCCAGCTTTGCGGGAAGGGCGAGAGCCAGCCGCCGAGAAACATCAGCGATGTCAGCGCGGCGATCAAGATCATGAAAATGTATTCGGCCAGGAAAAACAGGGCAAAGGCGAAGCCGGAATATTCGACGTGGAAACCGGCGACGATTTCACTCTCGCCTTCGGCCACGTCAAAGGGTGCGCGGTTGGTTTCGGCAACGGCGGAAATCAGATAAATGATAAACACCGGAAACAGCGGCAGCCAGTTCCACGAGAATACCGAGCCGCCGGCGATGCCCTGCGCTTGGGCGGCGACGATTTCGGAAAAATTCAGGCTGCCTGAAACCATCACCACACACAGCAAGGCCGCGCCCATGGCGATTTCGTAGGAAATGGTTTGCGCGGAAGAGCGCATGGCGCCGAGAAATGAGTATTTGGAATTGGACGCCCAGCCGGCGATGATCACGCCGTACACCGACAGCGAAGTAATCATCAGAATATAGAGCAGGCCGACGTTGATGTTGGTGAGCAACCATTTTTCGGAAAAAGGAATCACCGCCCAAGCGGCAAACGACGGCGCCAGCGACATAATCGGGCCGATATAGAACAGCGCCTTGTTCGACAGCTTGGGGCGGGTAACTTCTTTAAACAGCAGCTTGAACACGTCGGCAAACGGCTGGATCAGACCCCACGGGCCGGTTACATTGGGGCCGACGCGCAGCTGCATAAAGCCGATAACTTTGCGCTCGAAGTAAGTCAGGTAGGCAACGGTGAGAATCAGCGGAATCAGGATGATGACGATTTTGACGACGATCGCCACAATCAGGCCGATGTCGCTGCCGATGGGGCCGAGCCAGCCTGAAAACAGGGTTTGGAACCATTCTTGCATTGCTTAAGCCCTTTCCAGTTCGATGGCGTTCATCATGCCGCCCAATTCGGCGTTGGCGCTGTGCAGCGGCAGGTGGACGATGTTTTCCGGCAGCGTTTTGTCGGCCGAGACGCTGACGGTAACGCTGTGGGCGCCGTGTTTGGCGCGCACGCTGTCGCCATCGAGCAGGCCGAGCGCGGCCAGCGTCAGCGGGTGGACGCGGGCGGCGGGCACTTGGGCGTGGCCGGTTTGCTGCAGCGATTCGGCGCGGCGCACGATGGCGTCGGTGTGGTAGATGCCGGTGCCGCCGACGCGGGTCAGCCCGCTGCCGGCCGGCGCGGCTGCGCCCTGCCAGCTGCTGCGGTTGTCGAGTTTGCCGGCCAGCGCGTCTTTGTCGATTGCTTCTTGCAGCACTTCTTCGCTGCTGTCGAACTCAAAGCCGTCCACTTCAAAAATATTGCCCAGCACGCGCAGGATTTTCCACAGCGGGCGGCTGTCACCGTAGCCTTTGGATACGCCGTGGAAGGACTGCAAGCGGCCTTCCATATTGATCAGGCTGCCGGAAGTTTCGGTAAAGGGCGCAATCGGCAGCAGCAGGTCGCACACGTCTAGCAGAGTGTCGCTGACATAGGGGGTGAAGGCCATCACGGTTTGCGCTTCGCGCAGCGCGGCCACGGCACGGCCGCCGTTGGCCACGTCGATTTCGGGTTCGACGTTCAACAGCAGCACGGCTTTTTTCGGCTGGGCAATCATTTCGGCAATGGTCTGTCCGTTATTGACTGCCAGCACATCAGCGCCGACGCTGTTGGCCGCCTGCGGCAGAATGCCGAGCTTGGCGCCGGTAGCATCGGCCAGCTCCTGCGCGGCGGCATAGATGGCGGCGTAATCGGGATGGTTCTGCGCTTCGGCGCCCAGCACAATGGCGGCCTGCTCGGCGGTTTTCAGGCTGCCGCCGATACCGTTTTCCAAGTCCTGCGCCAGGGTTTTCAGGCAGCCTGCCCATTGGTTCGGATGCAGGATTTGCTGCGCGGCAAGCGGCATATGCAGCGCTTCTTTGCTGCTGGCGAGCACGCTGATCTGGCTGCCGTTGTTGGCGGCGCGGCGCAGGCGGGCGGTCAGGAGCGGCTGCTCTTTGCGCAGGTTGGCGCCGAGCACCAGAATGGCACCGGCATTGCCCAAGTCTTCAATGCTCTGGCCGAGCCATTGCGCGCCTTTCAGGCTGCCTTGCAGGCGGCTGTCCTGCGCCTGCAGGCGGGTGTCGAAATGTTTGATGCCGAGACCCTGCGCCAGTTTTTTCGCCAGATACAGCTCTTCAACAGTGTTCATCGGGTTGGCCCAGATGCCGATTTGGTCCTGCTGGCCGTCTTTGCCGACGCAGTCCAGCGATGTGCGCACGTATTCGAGCGCAGTTTTCCAATCAACATCGATCCACTCGCCGCCCTGCTTGATTTTCGGGTTTTTCAGACGGCTTTCGTGGTACAGGCCTTCGTAGGCAAAGCGGTCGCGGTCGGACAGCCAGCATTCGTTGATGGCTTCGTTTTCCAGCGGCAGCACGCGGCGCACGGTGTGTTCTTTCACCTGCACAATCAGGTTGCTGCCCAAAGAGTCGTGGGCGGAAACGGATTTGCGCCGGCTCAATTCCCAAGTGCGGGCGTTGAAGCGGAAGGGCTTGCTGGTCAGCGCACCGACGGGGCACAGGTCGATAACGTTGCCCGACAATTCGGTTTCCACCACTTTGCCGACAAAGGGCATGATTTCGGAAAACTCGCCGCGGTAGGCCATGGCGATTTCCTGCTCGCCGGCGATTTCTTCGGTGAAGCGCACGCAGCGGGTGCAGTGGATGCAGCGGCTCATTTCGGCGGCGGAAATCAGCGGGCCCATGTCTTTGCCGACCACGGCGCGCTTGGCTTCGGTGTAGCGGCTGGTGGTTTTGCCATAGCCCATTGCCAAATCCTGCAGCTGGCACTCGCCGCCCTTGTCGCAGACCGGACAATCGAGCGGGTGGTTGATCAGCAGAAACTCCATCACCCCTTCCTGCGCCTGACGCGCTTTTTCGGAATGGGTGCGCACCACCATGCCGTCGGTTACCGGCGTGGCGCAAGCGGGCAGCGGCTTGGGCGCTTTTTCCACTTCCACCAGGCACATGCGGCAGTTAGCAGCAATGGAAAGTTTCTTGTGGTAGCAGAAGTGCGGGATGTAGGTGCCGAGCTTTTGCGCGGCTTCGATTACCGTCGCGCCCTGCTCTACCGACACTTGTTTGCCGTCGATTTCGATTTGTAACATGGTGGTTTCCTAGTTACGGGGTTTTCTTTAAATGGGTAATGGTTTGGGGCAGCCTGAAAACGCGGTTTGCGGCGTTCAGACGGCCTTGGGGTGTTTTTTCACTTCGCTGAAACTTGCGTTGCCGGTTTTCAGGCTGCCTTACAGCCGCTTGGAGCGGCTTATCGGATACGAGTATCCGAACTACGGGTTTCGGGTGGCTTTTTTACGTTTCAGGCTGCCTTGGCGGCCGTCTGAAAACAGTGTTGCTTCTGTCTCCCTCCCCTGCCCTGCGGGGGAGGGGAGGGGTGGGAGTGGCGTTTCTGCGGAAACGCTTTTTTTGTTTGCGGGCGTGGCGGAAATTGCTGTTGCCCTACTACCCCCACCCTAGCCCTCCCCCGCAAGCTGGAGAGGGGATTCGGTTGCTGTCGGTTGTTCGGTTTCAGACGGCCTTTTTACTTTCAGGCTGCCTTTAACACCACTTATGCTCTTTCATCGGCCGGCCGTGTTCGATGTAGTGGACGAACTCGTCGCGGAAGTGTTTGGTGAAGCTGCGCACGGGGAAGACGGCGGCGTCGGCCAGGGCGCAGATGGTGCGTCCGGCCATATTGTTGCCGACGGAATCGAGCAGATCCAAATCTTCCATGCGCCCCTGGCCGTTGGCGATGCGGTGGACGATGCGGTACAGCCAGCCGGTGCCTTCGCGGCAGGGGGTGCATTGGCCGCAGGATTCTTCGTGGTAGAAATAGCTCAGGCGCTCGAGCGCTTTGACCATGCACACGTCTTCGTCCATCACGATAATCGCGCCCGAACCGAGCATCGAGCCGGCTTTGGCGATGGAATCGTAGTCCATGTTCAATTCCATCATGATGTCGGCGGGCAGCACCGGTGCGGACGAACCGCCGGGGATAACGGCTTTGAGTTTTTTGCCGTTTTTCATGCCGCCAGCCATTTCCAGGATTTTGGCAAACGGCGTACCCAGCGGCACTTCGTAGTTGCCCGGGCGCTCGATATGGCCGGAAATGGAAAACAGCTTGGTGCCGCCGGCGTTTTCGATGCCTTTGTCGGCAAAGGTCTGGCCGCCGTCGCGGATGATAAAGGGGACGGAAGAAAAGGTTTCGGTGTTGTTGATGGTGGTGGGCTTGCCGTATAGGCCGAAGGATGCGGGGAACGGCGGCTTGAAGCGCGGTTGGCCTTTTTTGCCTTCCAGCGATTCGAGCAAGGCGGTTTCTTCGCCGCAGATATAGGCGCCGTAGCCGTGGGCGGCATAGAGTTCAAAGGAGAACTCGCTGCCGAGAATGTTCTGGCCGAGATAGCCGGCCGCGCGCGCCTGCGCCAGCGCGGCTTCAAAGCGCTGGTAGCCTTCGAAGATTTCGCCGTGGATGTAGTTGTAGCCGGCGGGCGCGCCCATGGCGTAGCCGGCGATAATCATGCCTTCGATCAGGGCGTGGGGATTGAAGAAGATGATGTCGCGGTCTTTGAAGGTGCCGGGCTCGCCTTCGTCGGTATTGCAGACGACGTATTTGGTGCCGGGGAAGGAGCGGGGCATAAAGCTCCATTTGAGACCGGTGGGAAAGCCTGCGCCGCCGCGGCCGCGCAGGCCGGAGGCTTTGACTTCGGCGATGACGTCGTCTTGGCTGGTGTTTTCGGACAGGATTTTGCGCAGGGCTTGGTAGCCGCCGCGTTGGAGGTAGGAATCGAGTGTCCAGCAGTCGGGATCGCGGGTGTCCACGTTGTCGAAAATCACGCCTGTTTGGTAAATAGCCATGGTGCTTGCTCGGGGTTGTTTGGTTTGTTCGGTTCGGGCGGCCTTTCAGACGGCCTGTTTGGTTTTCAGGCTGCTTTTAAGGCCGTCTGAAACAGATGTTTCTTCTGCTCCCTCCCCTGCCTTGCGGGGGAGGGTCGGGGTGGGGGTGGTGTTTCTGCGGAAACGCTTTTTTGTTTGCGGGTGTGGCGGCGGTTTCTGTTGCACCGCTGCCCCCACCCTAGCCCTCCACCGCGGGGCGGGAGAGGGAATGGATTGCTGTAGGTTTTACGGTTTCAGGCTGCCTGATGCCGCCTTGCGGGCGGCTGTCGGATTCGAGAATCCGGCCTATGGTTTTCAGACGGCCTTTTCAGGCTGCCTTACGCTACCGTTTTTGCTACTGTTCGTAGGCGGTTGCGCCAGGCTGCATTATGCCTCCGCCAGGGTGGTAGCCTTGTCTGACGCATTCTGGGTTGCCCAAGCCGTAGCAGGTGTGGGGCGATGTGCCGTTGAAATATTCTTCGACAGACGCGCAGCCGCTCATCAACAATGCTGCGGCGCTTACAAATAAAAGCGGTTTCATGGCGCGCTCCCGGGGGGGGTTGCTATGTTTCGCCTATCGGATTGCGGTGAGATTTGGTGCGCGGTGCGCACCCTACGGGTTTTCAGGCTGCTTTACGTTTTTGTTGAGTCGAAACCCAACTTTGCTAACGAGACAAAAACGCATTCATATCCATAGTTTCAAACTTTAATTCATAGGACTGCCGTGATGGATGCCTTGGTTGTCCTGATTTCAATAACTCTCCTATTCTTAACCAATTTATTGGATATCCATTCAAAGAGTTATACATTTTCTTCAAACAAGTATCAAAATAATTGCGCAAATAAAATGAGCCACCCCATGCCAACAACACATCACATTGTTTTTGTTGCTCAATAATCTGAGAAACAATTTTAGAAATAATTTCAATATTCTTCTGTATTGCTACTTCATCAGCTACAGTAGGCAAATCATGCGGATCAGTAGCTCTTTTAGGATACAAATTAAACATTACGAAACTGGTATAACCATTGCGCTCAACAAATCCCATTACTCTTTTGATCGTGGGATCAGGGTTTTTATCATCTGCTGTACTTGGATTTATACCGAATACGCAAAGTGTTTTAGCTGATATTGAGCCAAGCACAAATCGATACTGATTGAGTTCATCAGCTTCATAAACATCTATTTTGTAGTCCATTTTTATCTAAAATAGCTGGAAATATTGTCTCAGATTACCTCAAACCGCTCTATTCCAACTCCGCCAGCTTCGCATCAATCGCCATAGCATCCATAAAGCTGCACATTTTGTGGTTGTTGAGCAGCATCACCGGGGCATCGCCGCAGGCGCCCATGCATTCGCCTTCGACCAGGGTGAATTTGCCGTCGGCGGTGGTTTCGCCGTAGCCGATGCCGAGTTTTTTCTTCAGGTATTCGCCGGCATCGACGCCGCCGCGCAGGGCGCAGGGCAGGTTGGTGCAGACGGTGAGTTTGTATTTGCCCACCGGTTTGATGTCGTACATATTGTAGAAAGTAGCGACTTCGTAGGCCTGCGCGGGGCTGATGCCGACGTATTCGGCGACAAACTCGATGGTTTCGGGGGCGAGCCAGCCTTTTTCGGTTTGGGCGATGCGTAGCGCGCCCATAATGGCGGATCGGCGGCGGTCGGCGGGGTATTTGGCCAGCTCGGTGTCGATTTGTTTCAGGGATTCTGCGGATAACATTATCTGTCCACCTCTCCGAATACGATGTCCTGGGTGCCGATGATGGCGACGACGTCGGCCAGCATGTGGCCTTTGGCCATTTCGTCCATGCCTTGCAGGTGGGCGAAGCCGGGGGCGCGGATTTTCAGGCGGTAGGGTTTGTTGGCGCCGTCGGAAATCAGGTAGATGCCGAATTCGCCTTTGGGATGTTCGACGGCGGTATAGGTTTCGCCCTCGGGTACGTGCATGCCTTCAGTGAAGAGTTTGAAGTGGTGGATCAAATCTTCCATACCGAGCTTCATTTCGGTGCGTTTGGGCGGGGCGACTTTGTGGTCGTCGGTAATCACCGGGCCGGGATTGACGCGCAGCCAGTCGGCGCATTGTTTGATGATGCGGGTGGACTGGCGCATTTCGTTGATGCGGCACAGGTAGCGGTCGTAGCAGTCGCCGTTGACGCCGACGGGGATGTCGAAGTCCATTTGGTCATAGACTTCGTAGGGTTGGGTTTTGCGTACGTCCCATTCGACGCCGGAGCCGCGCAGCATCACGCCGGTGAAGCCTTTTTGCATGGCGCGCTCGGGCGAAACGACGCCGATGCCGACGGTACGCTGCTTCCAGATGCGGTTGTCGGTAAGCAGGGTTTCCAAATCGTCGATGCGCGACGGGAAACGCTCGCAGAAGGCGTCGATGAAGTCGAGCATGCTGCCTTCGCGCCAGGCGTTGAGTTCTTTCAATACTTTGGCGCTGCGGTACTTGCTCGGCTCGTATTTGGGCATAAAGTCGGGCAAATCGCGGTACACGCCGCCGGGACGGAAATAGGCGGCGTGCATGCGCGCGCCGGAGACGGCTTCGTACAAGTCCATCAGGTCTTCGCGGTCGCGGAAGGCGTAGAGAATCGCGGTCATGGCGCCGATGTCGAGCGCGTGCGAACCGACACCCATCAGGTGGTTCAGGATGCGCGTTACCTCGGCAAACATGGTGCGGATGTATTTGGCACGGATGGGGATGTCGATGCCAAGCAGTTTTTCCACCGCCAGGCAGTAGGCCTGCTCGTTGACCATCATGGAAACGTAGTCCAAGCGGTCCATATAGGGCAGGGTTTGCAGGAAGGTGCGGGTTTCGGCCAGCTTTTCGGTGCCGCGGTGCAGCAGGCCGATATGGGGGTCGGCGCGGACGATGGTTTCGCCGTCCAATTCCAAAATCATGCGCAATACGCCGTGGGCGGCGGGGTGCTGCGGGCCGAAGTTGATGGTGTAGTTTCTGAGTTTAGTGGCCACCGTAGTTCTCCTCGCGGACAACGCGCGGGGTAATCTCGCGCGGCTCGATGGTAACCGGCTGGTAGATCACGCGTTTTTCTTTTTCGTCGTAACGCATCTCCACATAGCCGGAAATGGGGAAATCCTTGCGGAAAGGATGGCCGACAAAGCCGTAGTCGGTCAAGATGCGGCGCAGGTCGGGGTGGTCATTGAAAATAATGCCGTAGAGATCGAAGGCTTCGCGCTCGTACCAGTCGGCGCTGTTGTAAATCGGGGTAACGGTTTGGACAACCGGAAAATCGTCGTTGTCCGCCCACACGCGCACGCGGATGCGCTGGTTGTTTTTCACCGACAACAGCTGGCTGACTACGGCAAAGCGCTTGCCCTGCCATGCTTCGTTTTTATAAGTGCTGTAATCGACGCCGCACAAATCCACCAGCAGCTCGAAATGCAGCTCTTCGTGGTCGCGCAGGGTGGTCATAATGTCGATGTAGTGCTCGGGGCGGCATTCAACAGTTACTTCGCCGAAAGCCAGCAGCACGACGCTGGCCTTGTCGCCCAACAGCCGCTGCACGGCGGCGTGCAAATCGTTTACATGCATGGCGTGCTCCTAGTTGCGGGCGATGGTGTAGGTGCGCTTGATTTTGCCCTGAAGCTGAATCAGGCCGTAAAGCAGCGCTTCGGCGGTGGGCGGGCAGCCGGGAACGTACACGTCCACCGGCACGATGCGGTCGCAACCGCGCACCACGGAATAGGAATAATGGTAGTAGCCGCCGCCGTTGGCGCAGGAACCCATAGACAGCACCCAGCGCGGCTCGGCCATCTGGTCGTACACGCGGCGCAGCGCCGGCGCCATTTTGTTGCACAGCGTGCCGGCAACAATCATCAGGTCGGACTGGCGCGGCGAAGGCCTAAAGATAATGCCGAAGCGGTCAAGGTCGTAGCGCGCCATACCGGCGTGCATCATCTCCACCGCACAGCAGGCCAAACCGAAAGTCACCGGCCACAGCGAGCCGGTGCGCATGTAGTTGAGCACGGTATCCGCGCTGGTGGTGATGAAACCTTTATTCAAAACGCCTTCTATTCCCATTCCAGCGCACCTTTTTTCCATTCGTAAACAAAGCCTATGCCCAAAACGGCGATAAACACCAGCATCGGCCAGAATCCGACCATGCCCAAATCTTTGAACACCACCGCCCACGGGATCATAAAAGCCACTTCCAAATCAAAGAGAATGAAGAGTATCGCCACCAAATAGTAGCGCACGTCGAACTTCATCCTTGCGTTTTCAAAAGCCTCGAAGCCGCACTCAAACGGCGCGTCTTTTTCGGCGTAATGGCGCTTGGGTCCCAACAGCGTGCCCAAGGCCAGAAACAGAATGCCGGCGGCCAGGCCGATCAGCATAAAAACCAAAACGGGCAGGTAATTTGCCAACATAGCGTCACACTCGAATCATTAACAGATAACGTAATCAAACGGCTGCCATTTTAGCCAAATCAGACGGCAATTTAAAGAGCGCGATTTCAAAATCGCACAAAAAAATCCAATAATTTCAATAACTAAATGATAATAGTTACTATTAAATTATGTTAAGAAGATTTTGTCTCTCCTCTCCAACCAACTGCCGCACAGCCACATTTTTTTCCGTTTTATCAGAACACTTCACAGCTTTGCCCGACACAAACAAAAGGCCGTCTGAAAATTTTTCAGACGGCCTCCAAGCAAACGCCACGTACATTAATGAAGGTTGATATTGCTCTTCACATTAGTTGAGTTATGTTCGTCGTCATGCGAATCTTGCGGAACATTCGGCTCGTGACGACCATCGTCCGACATATTATCCAAATCATGACCCGGCTCGGAAGCTGTGTCACCCACGCTGATGCTGGTGGCGCTTTCCAAAATAATGGCCGATGCAAGGTGTTTGCTGGTACGGTACACCATCGCCAAACCCACTTCTTCAGCAGGGATGGAGAGATATTTCACCACGCTGCGGCTGCCGTCTTTGCCTTTTTGCAAATCGGTTTTGATTTGGCGGCTGCGCTTGTAAAGGCTCAATACCGTGCCTTTGTCCAAGCCGTCTTCCTCACCCTTGTTCAGCGTAATGGTTTGGAACTGGCCGGCCTCGCTGATGCCGTCAAAAATCGAAACCACGCGGGCATCGATATGCTGGCTGGGCGCATGGGGCATCATATTGAAGCTGTCGCCGCTCTCGTCCATTTTCAGCAGGAAGTCGCCTTTGCGGATTTCGGATACAGCCTCTTCAACTACCATCGGCTGCGCAGTCTGCGTCGGCAGTTTTACCAACGGATGAACGCGTGTGTAGTACTCGTTGTCCGGCAATGCCTCGGCATCCGCCTTGCTGCGGCCGTCCAACGCGCTGTTCGTACCGGCCAAAGTGCTGACTACGCCGCTGAACACCACTTCCTGACCCAAATATTTCTTGGTTTCGGGATCGGTAATGTCTTTGCGCGCACGGTAAACCAAATAGCGGCCGGGCTCGGTAATCTCATAGGCGTATACACGGTCGCCTTTCGAATACAGCATACGGCCGTCAGGACCTTCAACCAAGCGCGGCGCATGCTGCGTCTGCATCTGGTCGATAATCTGCGGATGCTGCATAAACATGCGGTAGAAATTCACATTGATGGCTTGGATGCCGTAACCGGAGCTGACCTCGCGCACACGCGGCGACAGCTTGATGGTCGGAATACCGTCCGAACCTGCGCGGTGCTCTACCGAAAGGCGAGGACGGCCGTTAACGTAGCGTAAAACCAACACTTGACCCGGATAAATGCGGTCGGGATTGCGGATTTTGCTGCGGTTCGCACCCCAAAGGCGGTTCCACTGCCAAGGACGATACAGATATTTGCCTGAAATTCCCCACAAAGTATCGCCCTGTTTCACAACATAGCGGGTCGGCGCATCGGGGCGAACCTTCAGCGCGGCAGACATTGCCGGGGCGGAAATAGCCAAACCGGCGGCACAAAGCAGGGTTATAATACGTTTTTGCATGACACTCCCCTTGAAATTCATTCACGCAGTCATCATTAAAAAAATACAAGTAGCAACACAAAACAAAATTGCCTTGCCGATTTATCGCATGATTTTACCACTCTTTACGGCAAACCACATAGCGTTAAAATTATTCTGCATAAACACCCGCAAAACCCATCGAGAACGAAATGGCTTTACTGAACATCCTCCAATATCCCGACGAGCGGCTGCACACGGTAGCCAAGCCCGTTGAAAAGATTGACGAACGTATCCAAACGCTGGTTGCCGATATGTTTGAGACCATGTACGAGGCGCGCGGCATCGGGCTGGCGGCCACGCAGGTTGACGTGCACGAGCGCGTGGTGGTGATGGATTTGAGCGAAGACCGCAGCGAGCCGCGCGTGTTCATCAACCCCGTGATTGTGGAAAAAGACGGCCAAACCACTTACGAAGAAGGCTGCCTCTCCGTACCCGGCATTTACGACACGGTAACCCGCGCCGAGCGTGTAAAGGTAGAAGCACTTGACGAAAAAGGCGAAAAATTCACTCTCGAAGCCGACGGCCTATTGGCCATCTGCGTACAGCACGAACTCGACCACCTGATGGGCATCGTGTTTGTCGAACACCTCTCGCAGCTCAAACAAGGCCGCATCAAAACCAAGCTGAAAAAACGCCAAAAACACAATATGTAAACACACACAGGCCGTCTGAAACCGCACCGCCGCTTTTCAGACGGCCTGAACTTCTTCCAAGCCGCCGCCATTGTCCGCCCTGCCCGCGCGAAAGCGGCTTCACGCCGAAATCCGATACCAAGGCCCTCTGAAACGGCCGCCGCAGACTCTGCAAAAATTCTTATCCGCCCAACCTATTCAGACGGCCTCCATACCACGGACAAGGCCGTCTGAAAGTTTCCACAAGGCCACACCCATGAAAATCATCTTCGCAGGCACGCCCGATTTTGCCGCCGCCGCCCTCAAAGCCATCGCCGATGCGGGTTTTGACATCCCGCTTGTACTCACCCAGCCCGACCGCCCCAAAGGGCGCGGAATGCAGCTTCAGGCTTCACCCGTGAAACAGGCCGCACTGGAACTCGGTTTGCGCGTCGAACAGCCCGAAAAACTGCGCGGCAACGCCGATGCGCTCGCCCTGTTGCAAAGCGTCGGCGCAGACGTGATGGTCGTCGCCGCCTACGGCCTGATACTGCCGCAGGAAGTATTGGACGCGCCGCGCCACGGCTGCCTCAATATCCACGCCTCGCTGCTGCCGCGCTGGCGTGGTGCCGCCCCCATCCAACGCGCCATCGAAGCGGGCGACGCCGAAACCGGCGTGTGCATCATGCAGATGGACGCGGGCTTGGACACCGGCGCGGTGGTCAGCGAACACCGCTACGCTATCCGCGACACCGACACCGCCAACGAAGTGCACGACGCGCTAATGGCCATCGGTGCGGCCGCCGTTGTCGCCGATTTGCAACAACTCGAGCGCGAAGGCCGTCTGAACGCCGCTGCCCAGCCCGAAAACGGCGTTACCTACGCACAAAAATTAAGCAAAGAAGAAGCACGCATCAACTGGCACGAACCGGCTGCCGTCATCGAGCGTAAAATCCGCGCCTTCAACCCCGTCCCCGCCGCGTGGACGCAATATCAAGGCAAGCCGCTGAAAATCTGGCGCGTCGAAACAGTCAACCAACAAGGCCGCGCGGGCGAAGTGTTGTCCTGCACTTCAGACGGCCTCGTCATCGCCTGCGGCGAAGGCGCGTTAAGCATCAAAGAATTGCAACCCGCAGGCAGCAAGCGCATGGACATTGCCGCCTTTGTCGCAGGGCGCAGTATCGAAGCGGGCACGGTGTTGGAATAACGAAGCAACATTGGCAAAGGCCGTCTGAAACGCAGTTTTCCGTTTCAGACGGCCTTTTGTTTCCCTACGCAAATTGCGTCATTACAAATTTGCACATACAATATTGTCAGTACAAATCCGTAATAACAGGAGCGCATCATGGACAGCACCCTGACCATCCGCATCGACAACGAAATCAAACAAAAAGCTGCCGCCAACGCCAAAGCCCTAGGTCTGGACTTGTCGACCGTTACCCGAATGCTGCTGACCCAGCTTGCCGCCAAAGCCGAGCTGCCCGAAGGCTTGGCGCGGCCGAATGCCGAAACGCTGGCCGCCGTCGCCGATTTGGAGCGCAACGGCGGTACGCGCTATGAAACCGTCGAAGATTTGATGCGCGATTTGGGGTGGTAATGTACACGCTGGAAATTTCCAACAAATTCAAGCAGGACAGCAAACGCTACCAACACGACAAGGCCGCGCAACAGGCCGTCAAAACCGTTTTGGACTTGCTCGTATCGGGCGAACCTCTGCCCGCCAAATACAAAGAGCACCCGCTTATCGGCAATTACGCCGGCCATCTCGAATGCCACGGCAAACCCTATTTGCTACTGGTTTACCGCTGCGACCAAGCGCGTAAAACCATCCTGCTCTACCGCTTGGGTTCGCACGCCGAATTGTTTGGCTGAATATCGTGTTCAGACGGCCTTGGGCAATTTGCCGTTAACACACATCTTTAACCGCTTTGCACATAACACCATGAAAAAACTTATTCTTCTCATCGCCGTATCGGCAGGAATTTGGCACTTTTACAGCCACGAAATCCAAGCTCTTTGGCAAAAAAACAAACCTGCCGCGCTTTCCGCCATCGAAAACAAAGCCAAACCCAAGCTGAAGAAAAGCAATACGTCTGCCCAAAAATTCCGCTGCGACGGCCGTACGCACTGCTCGCAAATGACTTCTTGCGAAGAGGCCGAATTTTTCCTGCACAACTGCCCCAACACCAAAATGGACGGCAATCACGATGGTGTACCGTGCGAACGCCAATTGTGCGGCAGGTAGGTTGGGTTAAAGACCCAACAAACAGATGATTTAAAGGTTTTGTTGGGTCTTTAACCCAACCTACGCCGTCT
The DNA here is from genome assembly GCF_002237445.1 of Neisseria sp. KEM232. Taxonomy (NCBI): domain Bacteria; kingdom Pseudomonadati; phylum Pseudomonadota; class Betaproteobacteria; order Neisseriales; family Neisseriaceae; genus Neisseria; species Neisseria sp. KEM232. Next base: position 1,224,442 of record NZ_CP022527.1, on the reverse strand, counting down.
GAAACCGCATTCAGACGGCCTCCGAACAACATATATAAGCAACCGGCCATGCACCTTACCAATACGATTACCCTCAACCAAAAAACTTTCCGCGTTTACCGCGCCGACAACACCCCTGCCGACGCACCGCTGGTGCTCACTTTTTTACAGCCGCACGAAGCCGACGCGCTGGCCGCGCTGCTTTCAGACGGCCTTGTGCTGCTCTCGGCGGACGAGTCCGATTGGGAACACTCGTTCACGCCCTGGCCTGCGCCGCGCGTGTTTAAAAAAGCGGCCGATTTTAGCGGCGGCGCGGCGGATTATCTGGCTTGGCTGGCAGACGTGCTGTCCGACATCGAAGGCCGTCTGAACCTGCGCCCCCAATGGCGCGGCATCGCGGGCTACTCGCTGGCGGGTTTGTTTGCCGCCTGGTGCGCGTATCAGAAAAGCCCGTTTGAAAAAATTGCCTGCATTTCCGGCTCGCTGTGGTTTGACGGCTGGACGGATTTTGCCGCCGCCAACGCCATGCCCAAGCCGCCGCAACGCGCGTATTTCTCCATCGGCGACACCGAAAAAAACAGCAAAAACCCGCGCATGGCGGCGGTGGAAGACAATATGCGTTTTACAGAAAACCTGTGGCGCGGGCGCGGCATTCAGACGGCCTTTGCGCTCAACAGCGGCAGCCATTTCCACCAAGTCCCCGAACGCCTCGCCGCCGCTGTGTCGTATCTGACAGAGGCCGTCTGAAAGCCCGTCTGCCGTATAATCGCCGCTTTTTCGTCCCTTCGTCTTTTTCAGACGGCCTCAACACCAAAAGGCCGCCTGAAACCCTTGCAAACAGGAATCCCGTTATGAGCATGGCTCTCGCCCAGAAACTTGCCGCCGAAACCGCCGCCGCCGTGGCCGCAGGGCAAAACCTGCAAGACGTGCTGGCGCGCGTGCGTGCCGCGCATCCCGATTTGAGCGCGCAGGAAAGCGGCGCGCTGCAAGACATTGCTTACGGCAGCCAGCGTTATCTCGGCAGCCTCAAATTCATGCTCGGCAAGCTGTTGAAAAAGCCGATTGACAATCAAGAGCTTGAAAGCCTGCTGATTACCGCGCTCTACCAGCTTCATTACACGCGCAACGCACCGCACGCGGTGGTGAACGAGGCGGTGGAAGCCGTCGGCCGCATCGGGCGCGGGCAGTACCGCTCGTTTGCCAACGCCGTGTTGCGCCGTTTTTTGCGCGAGCGCGACAAGCTCGCGGCGTGGTGTAAGGCCGACGATGTGGCGAAATACAATCTGCCGCGCTGGTGGCTGGCTTATCTGCAAAACCATTATCCCAAGCATTGGCACAATATCGCCGCCGCGCTGCAAAGCCATCCGCCGATGACGCTGCGCGTCAACCGCCGCCACGGCAACGCCGAAAGCTATTTGGTCAAGCTCGCCGAAGCGGGCATCGGGGCGCGTGCGCTTGACGATTACGCAGTAACGCCGGACGAGGCCGTGCCGGTAAACAGCCTGCCCGGTTTTTCAGACGGCCTGGTGTCGGTGCAGGACTTCGGCGCGCAGAAGGCGGCGTATCTGTTGCAGCCGCAAAACGGCGAACGCATCTTGGATGCCTGCGCCGCGCCGGGCGGCAAAACGGGGCATATTTTGGAGATGGCCGATTGCGAAGTAACGGCGTTGGACATCGACGCAGGCCGTCTGAAACGCGTGGCCGACAATCTGCACCGCTTGGGCTTTCAGACGGCCTCTCTGGCCGCTGCCGACGCGCGGGATTTGGCTTCGTGGTATGATGGCAGGCAGTTTGACGCGGTGTTGGCCGACGTACCCTGCACGGCTTCGGGCGTGGTGCGCCGCAATCCCGACATCAAATGGCTGCGCCTCCCCACCGACGCGGCCAAAACCGCCCGCCAGCAGGAGGGTTTGCTCGATGCGCTGTGGACAACGGTCAAACCCGGCGGGCGCATGCTCTTTGCCACCTGCTCGCTCTTCACCGAAGAAAACAGCCTGCAACTGCAACGCTTCCTCGCCCGCCACGCCGACGCCTCCTGCTCCGATCCGCAGACCCTGTTGCCCACTCCTTCCCAAGATGGCTTTTTTTACGCACTTATCCGCAAACGCCCGTAAACACGCCCGCACGGCCGCCGCCCTGCTCTGCGGCGCCGTGCTGCTTTTGCGGCCGTCTGAAGCCGCCGCCGAAAGCATCGCTCCCACGCGCAGCGCGGCCGTGCTCACCGAAAGCGGCCAGCTCGACATCAGCAGCCGCTTCCACACCGAGTTGCCCGACCAGCTCAAACAGGCGCTCAAACAGGGCGTGCCGCTCTATTTCACCCTCAGCTACCGGCTCTCCTCGCCGACCATGGCCGCCTACAAATTCAAGCTCGGCCAACTCGTCGGCAGCGACAACGACGTCGCCTACAAACTCTCCTTCCACCCGCTCACCAACCGCTACCGCGTCACCGTCGGCACGTTTTCCACCGAATACTCCGGCCTCGACACCGCCCTGCGCGGCATCGGCGCCATCGCCAACTGGCGCGTGCTGCCCAAAGGCACGCTCGACGGCACCGACGCGCACGAAGTGAAGGCCGAAATCCGTCTGACGCTGAGCACCGCCCAACTGCCCAAGCCCTTCCAAATCAACTCGCTCACCGCCAAAAACTGGCAGCTCGATTCCGGCTGGAAAACCCTGTCGGTCAGCAAAGGCTGAACCATGCACCGCCGCTATCTGATTTTCTTCCTGCTGGCCGCCGCGCTGGTGTACGCCCTCACCGTCGCCACCAACAGCGGCAGCCCGCTCTCCGAATACTTCTGGCACCTGATTGCCGCAGGCGGCCTGATGGTCGTCATGCTGCTGGCCATGCTGCTGCGCTACGGCTGGCTGCTGCTGCGCCACAACCAATACAATATGCTCGGCTCGCGGCTGGCGCGGCGGCTGGCGGTCATGTTCTGCCTGGTGGCCGTGCTGCCCGCCGTTTTCCTCTTCGGCGTATCGGCGCAATTTATCTCATACAGCATCCATTCCTGGTTCGGCAACGACACCGCGCAGGCGCTCGAAAGCAGCCTGACCCTCAGCAAATCCGCCCTCGACGCCGCCCTCGACGACAGCGTGCGCCGTGCCGCAGGCCTGCAAATCGAAGTCATCAGCGCCGTTTCCATGGGTGGCGATGCGGCGCAGACCGTCAAACAGAGCCGCGAAGCCGCCGCCTTCGGCCAAACCGGCCTCTACCATCCCGCCGGCAACCGCACAGAAATCATCACCAACCCCGCCGCCCTGCCCCCGCCGCAGCCCGACGGCGACACCGCCGCCCGTTTGAAACAAACCGGCTCCGCCCGCAGCGTCGCCAGCATCAACGGCAGGCTCTACGCCGAAGGCTGGCTGTCCCTGCCGCCGCAAAACGGCCGCGAACAGGCGCTCTTTTTCAGACGGCCTATCCCCGACAACGTCGCCCGCGACGCCGAACTCATCGAAAACGCACGCGGCAAATACGCCCAGCTCACCTACGCCCAGCAGGGTCTGCAAACCTTCTTCCTCATCACCCTGCTCGCCGCTGCCCTGCTCTCCGTGATGCTGGCGCTGGTGATCGCCCTCTACTTCTCGCGCCGCTTCATCGAGCCCATCCTGTCGCTCTCCGAAGGCGCCAAAGCCGTGGCCGAAGGCGATTTTTCCCAACGCCGCCCCGTCTACCGCAACGACGAACTCGGCCAGCTCACCCGCCTGTTCAACCACATGACCGAGCAGCTCGCCATCGCCAGCGACGCCGAAAAGCTCAACCGCCTCAAACAGGAAGCCGCTCGCCACTATCTCGAAACCGTATTGGAAAGCCTGACGGCGGGCGTCGTCACCCTCGATTACGGAGGCCGTCTGAACACCCTCAACCGCAGCGCCGAACGCATCCTCGGCCTGCCCCTGTCCGAACTGGCCGGCAGCCGCTGGCGCGACTGGCCGCGCGACGTGCCACAATACGCCCTTGTCGGCAGTCTGTTCCAAACCGTCCTCGACACCGACGCGCAGGACAAGCCCGTTCAGACGGCCTACACCGGCGGCGGCGAACCGCGCATCCTCCTGTGCAAAGCCGTCCCCCTGCCCGAAGACACCGGCGGCGGCACGGTACTGGTGTTCGACGACATCACCCTGCTTGTGCGCGCGCAAAAAGAAGCCGCCTGGGGCGAAGTCGCCAAACGCCTCGCCCACGAAATCCGCAACCCCCTCACCCCCATCCAGCTCTCCGCCGAGCGGCTGGCGTGGAAACTCCAGGACAAACTGGGCGAACAGGACGCGCAAATCCTCATCCGCTCCACCGACACCATCGTCAAACAAGTGGCCGCCATGAAGGAAATGGTGGAAGACTTCCGCAACTACGCCCGCTCACCCGCGCTCAAACCCGAGCCGCAGGATCTCAACCGCCTCATTGAAGAAGTTTTGCTGCTCTACGAAGCGGGCGCGTGTACATTTGAATCCGATTTGAGTAATATACCCGCCACCATACAGGCCGATACCACGGCGATGCGCCAAGTGCTGCACAACATCTTCAAAAACGCCGCCGAAGCCGCCGAAGAAGCGCCGCAGCCGCTTGTCCGCATCCATACCGCCGTATCCGAAGGCAGCGTAGGCCTGACCGTTGCCAACAACGGCAAAAGTTTCACCGGCGACATGCTCATCAACGCCTTCGAGCCTTATGTCACCGACAAACCCGGCGGCACCGGCCTGGGTTTGCCCGTTGTCAAAAAAATCATCGAAGAACACGGCGGCCGCATCAGCCTGTCCAACCCGCCCGAAGGCGGCGCCTGCGTCAGAATCACCTTACCCGCACTGGTAGAAAGCGACCATGAGAAGTAACGACATCCTTATCGTAGACGACGAAATCGGCATCCGCGACCTGCTGTCCGACATTCTGCAAGACGAAGGCTACACCGTCGCCCTTGCCGAAAACGCCGAAGAAGCGCGGCAGCTGCGCAACCAGACCCGTCCCGCCATGGTGCTGCTCGACATCTGGATGCCCGACTGCGACGGCATCACCCTGCTCAAAGAATGGGCGAAAAACGGCCAGCTCACCATGCCCGTCGTCATGATGAGCGGCCACGCCAGTATCGACACCGCCGTGGAAGCCACCAAAATTGGCGCGATGGACTTCCTCGAAAAACCCATCGCCCTGAAAAAGCTGCTCGGCACAGTCGAGCGCGCCCTCAAATACGGCGAAATGCAGGCTGCCGCCGGCCTCTCGCTCGACAAACTCGGCAACAGCCCCGCCGTGCAGGAAATGAACCGCCGCATTGAAGCCGCCGTGCGCCAGAGCGGCGCCGTCCTGCTCACCGGCGAAACCGGCTCCCCCTTCGAAACCGTCGCCCGCTACTTCCACAAAACCGGCACCGCCTGGGTCGAACCGAAAACCGAATACATCGTCGACACCCCGATGGAGCTGCTGCAAAAAGCCGCCGGCGGCGTGCTCTACCTTAACGACATCGCCCAATACAGCAAAACCATCCAGCAGGGCATCGTCTTCCTGCTCGACAAAGCCGAGCGCCTCGGCGTGCGCGTTATCTGCCCGAGCACCCGCCGCCCCGAAGAAATGCTTGACAATCCCAACTACGATACCCGCCTGGCCGCCCTGCTCTCCGGCCTCACCATCGCCATCCCGCCCCTGCGCAGCCAGCCCGAAGACATCGCCTTCCTCGTCAACAAAATCGCCACCGAGCTGTCCGAAACCCAAAAAATCCCCGTTGCTAAATTCAGCGCCGCCGCCCTCGCCGCCCTGCAGCAATACGACTGGCCGGGCAACTTCGACCAGCTCCACACCGTCGTCAAAAGCCTGATACTGGCCGGCGAAGACGGCGAAATCGGCGAAAACGCCGTCGCCGCCCTGCTCGGCCGCCCGCAGCAGGACAATGCGCCCGCCGCCGAAATCATGGGCAGCCTCGACTTCAACATGCCGCTGCGCGAATTGCGCGAAGAACTCGAACGCCGCTATTTCGAGTACCACATCGCGCAGGAAGGCCAGAACATGAGCCGCGTCGCGCAGAAAGTCGGTCTCGAGCGCACCCACCTCTACCGCAAACTGAAACAGCTCGGCATACAGTTCTCCCGCCGCCAGGGCAAAGCCGACAGCGGCGAAAACGAAACCGACACCGCAGGCTGACCCCGCCGCACGGATAAAAAGGTCGTCTGAAAACCCCGCACAGGGTTTTCAGACGGCCTTTCCTTTTGTATAGTGAGCCAAAATAGAAAAATACAAGGCAGCAAGCCGCAGACAGTATGAGTAATACGAGACTGGTTTTCTTGGCATTTCCAATGTCGTAGAAAACCGCCCTCTTTGAGCTAAGGCGCGGCAACGCTGTATATTTTTTATTTTGGCTCACTATATCGTGCGCAGAGTGTGCCGCCCCGCGGCGCACGCGTTCCATGTGATACCTGCCATCCGCCCGAAGGCCGTCTGAAACCCGAAAAAACTTTTCAGACGACCTTTTTGTTTCATCGGCAGGCTCTGCCGCATCAAGCAAAACGCAGAACAAAGGCCACTCCCGTCTGCTCGCGAATGGCGCTTCTGAAAGCCTGTTTGAACCATTCAGACGGCCTCCCGCCTGCTGCCGCGTCAGGCGACAAAGGCCGTCTGAAACCCCGCAAGGATTTTCAGACGGCCTTTTTGCCGATTTGCTTACGGCTTGCGTACAAACGTACCGGCAAACATCACCGGAATCTGCCCGTCTATCGACGCCAAACCCATCACTTCCACCAGCTTCGCCACGCCGCCGGCCATGTCCATCTGCTGCACGTCCAGCACCACAGGCTGCGCGGTGGACACCTCCACCGTATCGTCCGCCGTCCGCTTCAGGCGCAAATCGGCGGTGATGTCGAGCTTCTGCCCATGCACTTCCAACACCAGCGGCTGTTTCAGCTCCGTTTCTCCGCCCGTTTTCAAAGCATCTATAGCCGCCGCGTCCAAACGGCCGGAAATCATTGCCTGCGGGAATTTCGCCGTTTCAAACACCCAGTCGCGCAAACGCTGGTCGCGGATGTCGATATTGGTTTTCACGCTGGCCAAATCCACGGTCATGGCAAACGCGCCGTCCGCATCGAGCTTGGCCGAAGACGCGGAAAACGCCGATTCTTCCTCAACCGTTTTCTGCTGCGTGTTGGTTTTTTTGCTGACAAAGCGCACCAGCGCGCCGTCCGCCGTCCAAGCGCCTGCGGCCTGCGGCGCGGCGGAGGCCGTCTGAACGGCCGATGCCGCCGCAGATTGGGCTGCGTTGTCCTGATTCGGCGTACAGGCCGCCGCAGCCAAAACACACAATAAAGGGAGCAGTTTCTGTTTCATGTTTATTCCTTTGTAGGTTATCGAAGGGAAACGTTCCGCACATCGGGAACGGGATACGTATTGGACGCCCTTGCCGCGAAATTCTTACAGATATTAACAGAAAATAAAACAACACCATGTTTATACGGATATTTTTATCGTTCCTTTTACGCAAAAGGCCGTCTGAAAGCACCGCCGCAACACGCCGGGCGGCACGGCGTAAATCTCAGTTAACCCTGCTGCCGCCCCACGGGGCTTGGGCTAAGATGGCGCCGCCATCGCACGGCAGATTTTCTCAACCACACAGGAAAACCATTATGAAACTACGTTATCTGGCCGTTCCCGCTTCGCTGACCCTGCTGCTGTCCGCCTGCGTCGTTCCCTTCGACGCCGACTATGACGACGACTACCGCCCGCAGCGGCCGCGCCGCCACGAAAGCCGCCAATACGAAGAATACGTTCCGCGCCCCGAACAAGGCCGCGATTTCGACCGCGACGAGCGCCGTGAAGAGCGCCGCAGCCGCTACGACAGACCGCGCCGCGACGACGGCGCTTACGTCGGCAACCGCCGCGCAGCCCGTTACAGCTGCGAAAACGGCTCGACCGTCAACCTCCGCCGCGAAGGCGACACGCTGTATCTGACGCTCGACAACAAACAGGCGCGCCTCCACCGCACTTCTTCCGCCTCAGGCGAGCGCTACGTCGGCAACAGCGGCCTGTTCGGCAGCGGCGCCGAATGGCACGAAAAAAGCGGCGATGCCTATTTCAGCTTCAAAGACCCCTACGGCAACCGTGTGGACACCACCTGCCAACCCCGTTAAACGGCTCTGCACAAAAGAGGCCGTCTGAAACCCCGAAACAGGGGTTTTCAGACGGCCTCATGCATTGGCAACGCGGCAGACAACCCATGCAATCCGTTTCTGAATCACTCGGCAAAGCAGACATCGGCGCGGCGGAAGGACACCATGTACAAAAACCGTATCCGCCTGCCCCTTCGGAACACAAATGCGGACATACCGTTTCCGAAAGCGCCGCCGCACTTTCAGACGGCCTTTCCCGTCCCCACAACGCCCCCTGACAGGTCAGGCAAAACAAAAAAGGCCGTCTGAAAACCCTGTTTCGGAGTTTTCAGACCGCCTTTTTGCTTAGCCTGCGGGATTAGTTTTTATCCAAATCCACCAGTTTGTTTTTGGCAATCCACGGCATCATACCGCGCAGTTGCGCGCCGACTTTTTCGATTTGGTGGTCGGCGTTCAGACGGCGGCGGGCAGTCATACTGGCATAGTTGGTTGCACCTTCCTGGATGAACATTTTGGCGTACTCGCCGCTTTGGATGCGGTAGAGCGCTTTTTTCATCGCTTCTTTGGTGGCCGGGGTAATCACTTCGGGGCCGGTAACGTATTCGCCGTATTCGGCGTTGTTGGAAATCGAGTAGTTCATGTTGGCGATGCCGCCTTCGTACATCAGGTCAACGATGAGTTTCAACTCGTGCAAGCACTCGAAGTAGGCCATTTCGGGGGCGTAACCGGCTTCAACGAGGGTTTCAAAACCGCATTTCACCAACTCGACCGCGCCGCCGCACAATACGGCCTGTTCGCCGAAGAGGTCGGTTTCGGTTTCTTCGCGGAAGTTGGTTTCAATCACGCCGCCTTTGGTGCCGCCGTTGGCTGCGGCGTAGGAGAGGGCGATGTCGCGGGCTTTGCCGGATTGGTCTTGGTAAACGGCAATCAGCGAGGGCACGCCGCCGCCTTTGAGGAACTCGCTGCGCACGGTGTGGCCGGGGCCTTTGGGGGCGATCATGACAACGTCCAAGTCGGCGCGGGGCACGATTTGGTTGTAGTGCACATTAAAGCCGTGGGCAAACGCCAATACCGCGCCCTGTTTCAGGTTCGGCTCGATTTCGTTTTTGTACACGACGGGCTGGTTTTCGTCTGGCAGCAGAATCATCACCACGTCGGCTTTTTTGGTGGCATCAGCCACAGACAATACTTCAAAACCGGCGGCTTCGGCTTTTTTCCACGAGCCGCCCTGGCGCAGGCCGATAACCACGTTGACGCCGGAATCTTTCAGGTTGGCGGCGTGGGCGTGGCCTTGCGAGCCGTAGCCGATGATGGCGACGGTTTTGCCTTTGATTAAGGAGAGATCGGCGTCTTTGTCGTAATAAACTTGCATTTTGTTTCCTTGGAGTTGGGTTGGATAAAGGATGGGGGATCAGTTGCCGTTGTCGGACACGTCATGCATCAGCACGATGTCTACGGCTTGCGTTTTGCCGTCGATGGCTTTGAGGAAGTTTTGAAAATGGGCGCTGGCGTTGTGGCTGTCGACGGCAGCTTGGTCGCGCCAGTTTTCAAAAAAGACGAAGCGGTTTTCGTCGGCGATGTCCTGATGGAGGTCGTAGCGCAGGTTGCCTGCTTCGGCGCGGCTGGCAGCGACGAGATCGGCGAACACGGCGGCGAGTTCGGCGCCGTGTTCGGGTTTGACGGCGATGGTAGCGGCGATTTTGACGTTGGCCATGCTGTTTGTCCTTTCGTTCGGTATTCGGGTTTTCAGACGGCCTCTGTGTGCTTTGAGGCCGTCTGAACGCTCAGATTTTGAGAATACGCTCGCCGCGTCCGATGCCCGCCGCGCCGGTGCGCACGGTTTCGAGGATCAGGCTGCGGCCGACGGCTTCGAGGAAGGAATCGAGCTTTTCGGTGGTGCCGGTCACTTCGACGGTGTAGCTCTTGTCGCTGACGTCGACAATGTGGCCGCGGTAGATTTCGGCAAGGCGCAGGATTTCGTCGCGGTCTTTGCCGAGGGCACGCACTTTCACCAGCATCAGTTCGCGCTCGACGAAGCGGCTTTCGTTCAAATCAACCACTTTCACCACTTCGATCAGCTTGTTGAGCTGCTTGGTAATCTGCTCAATCACGATATCGTCGCCGTTGGTGACGATGGTCATGCGCGACAGGGTGCGGTCTTCGGTGGCGGCCACGGACAGGGAGTCGATGTTGTAGCCGCGTGCGGAAAACAGGCCGACCACGCGGCTCATCGCGCCCGCTTCGTTTTCCATCAGGATAGACAAAATCCGTCTCATGGCACGCTCCTTGTGTCGTAATCGCGGTCGTGTACGTCGTTGACGTCGCTGTCGGCTTTGCTTTCGCGCATGTGCGGCGGCAGCACCATTTCGTCCAAACCTTTGCCGTTGCCCACCATCGGGAAGACGTTTTGCTTGCGGTCGGTAATGAAGTCCATAAATACAAAACGGTCTTTCATGGCGAGTGCTTCGCGCAGCGCGCCTTCGACATCGGAAGCCTTGTCAATCCGCATGCCGACATGGCCGTAGGCTTCGGCCAGTTTGACAAAATCGGGCAGGGAGTCGAAATAGGTTTCCGATTCGCGCTCGCCGTAATAAAGCTCCTGCCACTGGCGCACCATGCCCAGATAGCCGTTGTTCAGGCAGATGGTTTTGATGGGCAGGCGGTATTGGAAGCAGGTGGAAAGTTCCTGAATGTTCATCTGAATCGAACCTTCGCCGGTGATGCAGCACACATCTTTCGAGGGATCGGCAAGATACGCGCCCATGGCATAAGGCAGGCCGACGCCCATTGTGCCCTGTCCGCCCGAGTTGAGCCACTGCCGCGGCCGTCTGAAAGGATAGAATTGGGCGGCAAACATTTGGTGCTGACCGACGTCGGAGGTGATAACGGCGTCGTTATTGGTGACCTGCGCCAGCGTTTTCACTACCATCTGCGGCAGGATGATGTCGCTTTCGGGCAGGCGCAGGCAGTCGCGCGCGCGCCATGCTTCGACGGTGTGCCACCATTTGTCCAAAGCGGCTTCGTTGAGGGAAAGCTCCTGCTTCTTCCACAGCGCCACCATCTCGCGCAGCACGTTTTTCACATCGCCGACTATCGGCACGTCGGCGCGGACGCGCTTGGAAATGCTCGACGGATCAATATCGATATGGATGATTTTTTTCGGCTTTTCGAGGAATTTGGCCGGAACGGACACCACGCGGTCGTCAAAACGCGCGCCCACCGCCAGCACTACGTCGGCATTCTGCATCGCCAGATTGGCTTCGTAAGTGCCGTGCATCCCCAGCATGCCGAGGTATTGTTTGTTGTTGGACGGATACGCACCCAAGCCCATCAGCGTCGCCGTACACGGCACGCCGGTCAGTTTGACGAACTCGGCCAGCTCGTCCGACGCGTTGCCCAGCACCACGCCGCCGCCGAAATACACCAGCGGGCGCTTGGCCGCCGCCAGCATCTGCACGGCTTTTTTAATCTGGCCGGTATGGCCGTTCAACACGGGCTGGTAGGAGCGGATGAAAACCTCTTCCTGCGGATAGCTGAACTTCGCCATTGCCTGTGTCACGTCTTTGGCAATGTCGATTACCACCGGGCCGGGGCGGCCGGTGCGGGCGATTTGGAAGGCTTTTTTGATGGTAACGGTCAGATCGTCGATGTTTTTGACGAGAAAGTTGTGCTTCACACACGGGCGCGACACGCCCACCATGTCGATTTCCTGAAATGCGTCCGAACCGATGGCGGGCGAGCCGACCTGGCCGGAAATCACCACCAGCGGAATCGAATCGGAATAGGCCGTGGCGATGCCCGTGAGCGCGTTGGTCGCACCCGGGCCGGACGTCACCAGCGCCACGCCCACCTTGCCGCTGACGCGGGCATAGGCGTCTGCCGCGTGAACCGCAGCCTGCTCGTGGCGTACCAGAATGTGTTTGAATTTGTTTAATTGGAACAGCGCGTCGTAGATTTCCAGCACCGCGCCGCCGGGATAGCCGAAAACGTATTCCACATTTTCCGCCTTCAGACTCTGCACAAGGATTTGTGCACCTGATAATTGCATGATGGCCTCTTTTATTCTGCCTGCAAACCAATAATAAACCCGGGCTTCGCAACACAACGGTAATGTCGGTTTTCCGAACGGCGGTTTGAGGTACGCGAACGGATGAGCCGGCGACAACCGGAGGATTTCAAAATCGGCTTGGAGCGCAAAGTGTTTAAAAAAGTAAAGAGCGCATAAGATAGCGCAAACTCCGTTAACAGGCAAGCACAGATTCCCCCGCGGCAACAAACGCGGAAAAGGCCGTCTGAAAACGCTCCGCAGGGATATTTCAGACGGCCTCGTATATGGCGCACCCGACTGGGATCGAACCAGCGACCTTCGGCTTCGGAAACCGACACTCTTCCAACTGAGCTACGGGTACGTAAAGTGCGCATTATCCCACAAACACGCCGTTTCGCAAACCTTATGCCCGACAGCCACCGGCTCGCGCCCCGCCGCACGCCGTCGCGCAATCTCCACAAATTTTGAGATAAACCAAATTTTAAAGATTGGAAAGCAGGGTTGAATTCAGTATAATCCGCAAATTATTGTTAATTGATATTAACAATCGGGTTTCGCGACCCGACACAAACCCCTCATCACTACACAAAAAAACGGCGAGGCTTAAATAACATGAACCACCTTACCAACCGAAACGCCCGCGGTTCCGCCCTCACAACCTTGATAGGCGGCATCGTCATTCTACTGGCCACCCTCTACTTCCTCGTGCAGCTTGCCTCCGGCGGCTACAAACCCGGCACGGTAGAGCAAACCACCGCCGCAGCCACCCAGACACGCATCCAGCCACAAGGCAGCGTATTGGAAGGCGACGGCATTCCCGTCGGCGAGCGCAAAGGCGACTCCATCTTCAACAAAGTCTGCATCCAGTGCCACGGCGCCGACAGCGCCACGCCGAACGCCCCGAAAATCACCCACAACGGCGACTGGGCGCCCCGCCTGGCACAAGGCTTCGAAACCCTCTTCAACCACGCCCTGAACGGCTTTAACGCCATGCCGGCCAAAGGCGGCCAGTCCGACCTGACCGATCTCGAACTCAAACGCGCCATCGTCTACATGGCCAACCAATCCGGCGGCAGCCTGCCCGATCCCGACGCAGCACCCGCAGCCGGTGCGGCTTCCGACGCCGCCGCTTCCGCCCCCGCAGGCGAAGCGAAAGAAACCGCCAAAGACGGCGCAGCCCCCGCCGCAGGCGGCGCGGACGTGATGGCCGAAGGCAAAAAAGTGTTCGATGGCCTGTGCTTCGGTTGCCACGCCGCCACCTCCGCCATCCCAGACACCCCGCGCATCACCCACAAAGACGAATGGGCGCCGCGCATCAAAAAAGGCAAAGACACCCTGTTCAAACACGCCATCGAAGGCTTTACCGACAAAGGCATGATGCCCGCCAAAGGCGGCAACACCGCCCTCTCCGACGACGAAGTCAAAGCAGCCGTTACCTACATGGTGAACTCCTCCGGCGGCAAGTTCTAAACGCCGCAGCAAAGGGTATGCCTGCATACCCTTCCCGCAACAGAGGCCGTCTGAAAACCTTTCAGACGGCCTCTTGCCGTTTTTCCGCCGCACCACAACCGCCCCGTTTCAGGAAACAAGCGATGAGCGTCTCACTCAAAACCTCACACCTTGCCAGCGGCGGGGGCTTGGATCAACGCCTGTCCGATGAAGCCTTCGTTGCCGCCCTTGCCGACGTATGCGGCGGCAGGCGTGCCAACCGGATATATGCCGTTTACGCCGCGCCGTACAAAATCGAATTTGCCTTTTCAGACGGCCTGCTAACCTACATCCAAATCGAACCCTGCTCTACCAACCCCTTGTCTCCCGCCCAAGGACGGCTCGCCTTTCAAGACGATTTGGCACTGTTTGCCCAACCGCTGCCGGATGCCGCCGCACAGAATGAAGAATTTGCCGTCCGAAGTGGCCGTCTGAACATCCATTACAATGGAAGAACGGTTTGCGCCCTGTTCTACCTGCCAACGCGAACGCAGCCGTAAGCACCCAGTCCGTCCTCAACACAAAACCCTGCCAAACCGCCTTTTCAGACGGCCTCAACCCCCGCCGCCAATCGCGCTACAATACACGTCCGATTTCCCGCCATGCCGTTTTCAGACGGCTTCCTCTTATGACCACCCAGCGCTACATCGGCATCATGTCCGGCACCAGCATGGACGGCGCAGACGCCGTCCTCATCCGCACCGGCGCCGCCAAATTCCTCGCCACCGAATCCCATGCCTTCCTGCCCTACCCCGGCCGTCTGAAAAACGACCTGCTCGCCCTGCAAAACAGCGGCGCAGACGAAATCCACCGCAGCCGCCTGCTCGCGCAGGAACTCTCATACCTCTACGCCCGCGTCGTGCAAAACCTGCTCGACCAAGCCAAACTCACCCCCGCCGACATCACCGCCATCGGCTGCCACGGCCAAACCGTGCGCCACGCCCCCGGACACGGATACAGCGTCCAACTCGCCGACCTGCCGCTTTTGGCCGAACTCACCGGCATCACCGCCGTCGGCGACTTCCGCAGCCGCGACATCGCCGCAGGCGGCCAGGGCGCCCCCCTCGTGCCCGCCTTCCACCAGGCCGTGTTTGCCGCGCCAGACGAAACCCGCGTCGTGCTCAACATCGGCGGCATCGCCAACATCAGCGTCCTGCCGCCCGACGCCCCCGCCTTCGGCTTCGACACCGGCCCGGGCAACATGCTCGCCGACGCCTGGACGCAGCACATCTGGCAAACGCCCTACGACGCCGACGGCCAACGCGCTGCGCAAGGCCGCGTCCTGCCCGAACTGCTCGGCCGCCTGCTCGACCATCCCTACTTCGTGCAAACCCCGCCCAAAAGCACCGGCCGCGAACTTTTCGCCCTGCCCTACCTGCTCGAACGGCTGGACGGCGGCGAAAACCCGCACGACGTATCGCGCACCCTCGCCGCCTTCACCGCCCAAACCGCCGCCGCCGACATCCACCGCGCCGCGCCGCAAAGCCGCTGTCTTTACGTTTGCGGTGGCGGCGTGCGCAACCCCGTCATCATGGCCGAACTGGCCGAACGTCTGCCGCACAGCGAAATCCAATCCACCGCCGCCCTCGGTCTCGACCCGCAGCAGGTCGAAGCCGCCGCCTTCGCCTGGCTTGCCGCCTGCTGGATACACCGCATCCCCAGCAGCCCGCCGCAGGCCACCGGCGCACGCCAAGCCTGCATCCTCGGCTGCGGCTGCTATCCGTAAACATTTGAGGCCGTCTGAAAGCGCGGCTGTGGCGCGGCCCAAACGGTTTTGGCTGCGCCGAAGCTGCGCTTTCAGACGGCCTCAACCGCGCCCGCGGCGAAAATGCTCTATAATTCCGCGTTTTTATGCCGCCTGCACTTTTCAGACGGCCTCATTCCTTCATCCCCCGCCCCTATGAGCAGCAAACCCGACAAATCCAAAAATCCACGCAAAACCACCGGCACGCAGCGCCGTTCCTCAGTCAGGAAGGCCGACGGCAGAGCCGCCGCCAAAGCAGGCACGGCGTCCAACCAAAGCATCCGCCGCCGCGCCGAGCATCTGGCCAATCTGATTCACGACACGCTGTGGCTTGCCGCCCTGACGGTCACGGTGTATGCCGCCGTAGCGCTGGGCAGCTTTGCCATGAACGATCCCGCGTGGTCGCGCAGCGTGGTTTCAGACGGCGTGCACAATCTGGGCGGCCTGTTCGGCGCGTATTTCGCCGACGTGTTCTATTACCTGTTCGGCCTGTCGGCCTGGTGGCTGATTGCGGCCGCTTTGGTGGCGCTGTGGAAAAACTTCCGCCCGATGCGTCTGCCCGACGCCAAACCGTACAGCGTGAAGCTGGCGGCGGCGGGGCTGGCGGTGCTGCTGCTGTTCAGCCCCGTTTTGGAATACGCGCTGTGGCAGCAGGCGCTGGGCGATTCGCTGCCCGTCGGTGCGGGCGGGCTGGCGGGCTTTGTGCTCGGCGGTTTCGCCGCCCGCCTCTTGGGCAGCGGCGGCAGTTTCCTGCTGACGCTGGTGCTGGTGCTGCTGGCGTTTTCTTTTGTCGCGCAGGTGTCCTGGCTCGATATGCTCGAAGGCATAGGCGGGCGCATGGAATGGCTGTGGGAAAAAATCGCGCGCCGCAATTCGCCCTATGTCAAAGACCTGCCCGACGCGAAAACCACGCGCCGCATGGTAAAAGAGGCGGAAAACATCACCGCCGAGCCGCTGGCGCTCCTGTCCGCCGCCAGCAGCAACCGCAAATCCGCGCCGCTGGAAGTGACGCCGCCCGCGCCCGTTCAGACGGCCTTGTTCGACAATAAGGGCGAACCGGCCGAACCGCCCACTAACGGCGAATACGTCAAACCCGCGCTCGGCCTGCTCTCCGCGCCCAAAGGCGAAGTCCGCCCCATCGATCCCGACCGTTTGCAGCAGACCGCCGAGCGCATCGAGAGCAAGCTGGCGGAGTTCGGCATCGACGTGCAAGTGGTGTCGGCCACATCGGGGCCGGTGATCACGCGCTACGAAATCGAACCGGCGCAGGGCGTGAAGGGCAGCCAGATTGTCAACCTGGCCAAAGATTTGGCGCGTTCGATGTCTTTGCAGGCGGTGCGCATCGTCGAAACCATCGCCGGCAAAAATACGATGGGCATCGAGCTGCCGAACGAGCACCGTCAGGAAGTGACCCTGCGCGAAATCCTGTCCGCGCCGGTGTTTGCCGACGCCAAATCCAAACTCACCGTGGCGCTGGGCAAGGATATTGCGGGCTTGCCTGTGGTGGGCGATTTGGCGAAAATGCCGCACCTTCTTGTGGCAGGCATGACCGGTTCGGGCAAATCGGTGGGCGTGAACGGCATGATTATGTCCATGCTCTACAAGGCCAAGCCCGACGAGGTGCGCTTCATCATGATCGACCCGAAAATGCTCGAACTTTCGGTTTACGACGGCATCCCGCACCTGCTGTGCCCCGTGGTTACCGACATGCGCGAAGCGGGGCAGGCGCTGAACTGGTGCGTGGCCGAAATGGAAAAACGCTACCGCCTGCTCTCGCACTTGGGCGTGCGCAACCTTGACGGCTACAACGCCAAAATCGAGGAAGCCGCCGCGGCGGAGAAAAAAATCCCCAATCCGTTCAGCCTCAACCCCGACGATCCCGAGCCGCTGGAAAAACTGCCGCTGATTGTCGTCGTGATTGACGAATTGGCCGACCTGATGATGACCGAACGCAAAGCCGTCGAGCAGCAGATTGCCCGTTTGGCGCAGAAAGCCCGCGCCGCCGGCATCCACCTCATCATCGCCACCCAACGCCCGAGCGTCGACGTGATTACCGGCCTGATTAAAGCCAATATCCCCACCCGCATGGCCTTTACTGTGCAGAGCAAAATCGACAGCCGCACCATTCTCGACCAAATGGGCGCGGAAGACCTGCTCAAATACGGCGACCTTTTGTTTTTGCAGCCGGGAAACGCCGAGCCGACCCGATTACAGGGCGCGTTTGTGTCCGACCACGAAGTGCACGAAGTCGTGTCGCACATCAAACGCCAGGCGCCCGCCAACTATGTCGACGGCCTTCTGTCGGGCGAAGCGGCAATGGAAACCGTCAACGCCGTCAACCCCAACGCGGGCGCGGACGATTTGTTTGACCGCGCCGTGTCCTTCGTTATCGAAACGCGCAAAACCTCCATCTCATCGCTGCAACGCCATCTGAAAATCGGCTACAACCGCGCCGCCAACATGATGGACGCGCTGGAAGAAGCGGGCGTCGTTTCCGCCGCCGACGTCGGCGGTGCGCGCAAAGTGCTGGCAAGGAAAGACGACTTGTAAACCCGTTTTCAGAAACGTCATTCCCGCGTTTATGCCCCGAAGGGGTATAGGCGGGAACGGCCTGTTTTCAGACGGCCTGCTGCCGCTTTGAGGCCGTCTGAAAACAAAGCGAAAACGAACCGTAACAAAACCGCCGTGAAAAAATACCTTCCCCACCTCGGAACGCTCGCCTGCGCCGCCCTAGCCGCCGTTTTCTTCACGCAGAAAATGTCCGGCTTCATGCTCTTTGCCTTCCTGCCGCCGCTGCTGATCGTCCGTGCCGCCGCATGGTGGAAGGCGCGCAAAAGCCCGCAGGCCAAACGGCTGGAAAACTTCCGCATCTTCGTCTGGTCGGTTGCCGCCGCATTCGCCGTCGCCGCCAACGTGCAATACGTCCGCGCCGCCCGCAGCGACATGACCGCCATCGCCCAAGCCGTCGAACGCTACCGCGCCGCCAACGGCCGCCTGCCCAACACCCTCGACGATGCCGGCATCTACGTCAAAAACAGCTTCGAAGTCCGTTACAACTATTGGCAAGACACCAAAAAACACAGCCTCCTCTACAAAGACCCGCTGCTGCCCTTCGAGTATTACCAATACGATTTCGACAACCGCCGCTGGCTGCACGACAACGGCGAACCCGTTACCGACTGAAAGGAAACCCGCATGAAAATCCCCGCCGCGCTTGCCGCCCTCCTCTTCGCTACCACAGCCGCCGCCGCGCCCGATCCCGCCGCCCGCGCCCGCTTCGTCAACTTCACCGACCTCGCCCAACTGACCGGCACCCTGCACAAAGAAGCCGAACAATGCGGCCTGTCGAAAAAAGACGACCCCTTCTTCGCCCCCGGCGGCAAGCTGCACACCGCCCTGCTGCGCGGCCTCAAAAGCAGCGCCGACGCCGCCGCCCTGAACCTCGACCGGCAGAAAATCGCCGAAACCGCCGCAGCCGCCTACGCCAAAGGCCGCGCCACCCCCGAAAAACTGTTCACCGCCCAAGGCTGCACGCCCGAAGCCAAAGAAAAAATCGCGCAAACCAAACAATGGCTGCTGCAAACCGCCGCGCAACAATAAACAGACGCGCCAAGCCGCCGCACCCGAAAAGGCCGTCTGAAAGCGAAACTGCAACGAAGTAAAAACCGAAAACCGCCTCCGCCCGCCATGAACAAAACCGCCGCCCTCCTCCTCATCCTGCTTGCCGCCTGCGGCAGAGCGCCCGACAACGAACCGCCACCCGCCGAACTGCGCGCGCAGGAAGCCGCCACCCCGTTCAAAGAACAAACCAAAGACTACACAGCCCCCGCCGACGCGCCCGAAAACGACGCCTCCGCGCCCGACATGAGCGCCGTCGCCTCCGAAGCCGCGCCGAAAAGGCCGTCTGAAAACCCCGTCAGCACACCGCCCGAAGGAAACCCATGAAACGCTACCAGGCAGAACCCGCCCCCGCCAAACCGCACACCGGCAAAACCGGCATCCTCCTCATCAACCTCGGCACCCCCGCCGCCCCCACCGCCGAAGCCGTGCGCCCCTACCTGCGCCAATTCCTCTCCGACACCCGCGTCATCGAACTGCCGCCGCTCCTCTGGCAACCCATCCTGCGCGGCCTCATCCTCCCCTTCCGTGCCAAAAAAAGCGCCGCCCACTACAAAAAAATCTGGTTCAAAGAAGGCTCGCCGCTGATGGTTTACAGCCAACGCCAAACCAAAGCACTGGCCGAACGCCTGCCCGAAGCCGTCGTCCGCTGCGCCATGACCTACGGCCTGCCCGACACCGCCTACACCGTTGCCGAACTCAAAGCCCAAGGCGTCGACAAAATCCTCGCCCTCCCCCTCTTCCCGCAATACGCCGCATCCAGCAGCGGCGCCGCCCTCGACGCCGTCTCCCGCGCCATGCTGCGCACCCGCAGCCAACCCTCCCTGCGCACCCTGCGCAGCTTTTACAACGACCCCGGCTACATCGAAGCCCTGCGCCGCCAAGTCTCCGCCTACTGGCAGGAACACGGCAAAGGCAAACACCTGCTGATGAGTTTCCACAGCATCCCGCAGGCGCACGCCGACGCGGGCGACCCCTATCCCGACGAATGCCGCGAAACCGCCCGCCTGCTCGCCGCCGCCCTCGGCCTCTCCGACAACGAATACACCGCCTCCTTCCAAAGCCGCTTCGGCGGCGGCAAATGGCTCGAACCGGCCACCGAAGACATGTTCCGCAGTCTGCCCAAACAAGGCGTCGAATCGCTCGATGTCATCTGCCCCGCCTTCGTCAGCGACTGCATCGAAACCATGGAAGAAATCGCCGTCGAAGGCCGCGAAACCTTCCACGAAGCAGGCGGCCGCCAATTCCGCTACATTCCCTGCCTCAACGACAACCCCGACTGGATAGACGCCCTCGCCGCCATCGTCCGCCGCGAAGCCGCAGGCTGGCTGTAAAACCGAAAAGGCCGTCTGAAAGCCCCCGTTTCCCGTTTCAACTTCGTTAAACCCTTGCTTTCAGACGGCCTCTCATCCCCCAAAACGAAACCGAGAAAGGAAACCCCATGCCCATCCGCCGACTCACCGACACGCTCTACATCGCCCCGCAGCTCACCGAAGCCGACGCACAGGAAGCCGCGCGGCTCGGCATCCAAAGCGTCATCTGCAACCGCCCCGACGGCGAAGAAGACGGCCAACCCTCCTACGCACAAGTGCAGCGCTGGCTCATCGACGCGGGCATAGGCGAAACCGTGCACCAACCGATCAACGCCGCGCCCGCCATCTCCGCTGCCGACGTCAACAACTTCCAAGTCCTGCTCACTTCGTCGGAAGCCCCCGTCCTCGCCTACTGCCGCACCGGCACGCGCAGCTCGCTGCTGTGGGCATACCACGCCGTGCAAAACGGCACCAGCGTCGACGATGCCGTCCGCGCCGCCGCCGCTGCGGGCGTCGATTTGTCCGCCTTTGCCGAACGCCTGAGCCGCGCGGCGCAAAACGGCCTGTAAAACCGCCGCCGCAACAAAAAGGCCGTCTGAAAACCTTGAATAATGGTTTTCAGACGGCCTTTTGTATACCAGCTTTCAGGCGGAAAGATTGGAGCAAAGCGCACCGTCGGATTCGGGTTTGCCCGTTTTTCAGACGGCCTCCCGCGCCCCCGCGCCGCGCGAGAGCAGCGCCGCCACCCGCGTCAAACCGTCGGCGTCGGTTTCGTCGAAAGCGGCCAAGGTTTCCGCATCGGCGTCCAGCACGCCCCACACCCTGCCCGCCTCATCCGCCAGCGGCACGACGATTTCCGATTTCGAGCGCGAAGAACAGGCGATGTGGTCGGGGTGCGCGTCCACATCGGGCACCAGCATCACTTCGTTTTTCTGCCACGCCTGCCCGCACACGCCGCGTCCGTAGGGAATGCGCGTGCAGGCCAAAGGCCCTTGGAACGGGCCGAGCACCAGCTCGCGGCCACGAACCAGATAAAAGCCGACCCACAGCCAGCCGAAAGCCTCTTTCAACACCGCCGCCGTGTTGGCGAGATTGGAGGTTTGGTCGCTCTCGTCCGCCAGCAGCGCGGCCAGCTGCGGCAGAAGTTCGTCGTAGCGTCCGGCCTTGCTTTCGGCCTGCGCGGAAAAATGGTGCATATCGTCGTCTCCTCTCTGATACGCCCGAAAGGCTCTCTGCCCTCGGGCTGTCGGACAAAGCGGCGGATGATACGCGGCAAACGGCGGCACGTCACGGCCGCAGGCAGAAAGGCCGTCTGAAAACGCTGACGCGGCAGCGCCAAAACACCCGCACCTGGGGTTGTTGACAATCAGCTTGCGAAGCGGTTTTTTGAGGAAAAATCTGCGGATGCAAGGAAAAAAGCGCAGCAAGGTTGGACACCTTGCGAGCATTTTTGACGCGGCAGGCGCGGATTTTTACCAAAAACACCGCCGGCAAGGCCGAGTGTCAACAGCCCCTATGCCGTCAGTGTATGTTTATGCCGTATAATGCCGTCCTGCCGCGCCGCAGGCCGTCTGAAAAGGCGGCCTGCGGCGGACATTTGCCCCTTTCGCAACCAATATTTAGAATGCCGCAATTTCCGCACCGAGCCGCCTCATGTCCCAGCCCTTTATCGAAATGAAAAACGTCGTCTTCGCCTACGGCAGCCGCGTCATCCTGCGCGACGTCAGCTTTGCCGTGGCGCGTGGCGCGTTTGCGGCGGTGATGGGCGGCTCGGGCAGCGGCAAAACCACCCTCATGCGCCTGATTACCGGCCAAATCCGCCCGCAGTCCGGCCAAGTGCTCATCGAAGGCCGCGATCTGGCCGCCTTTTCCGATGCCGAACTCTACGAACACCGCCGCCGCATGGGCGTATTGTTCCAACACGGCGCGCTGTTTACCGACCTTTCCGTGTTCGACAACATCGCCTTCCCGATGCGCGAACTCACCCGCCTGCCCGAAGCCGTTATCCGCGATTTGGTATTGCTGAAACTCAACGCCGTCGGCCTGCGCGGCGTAGAAAACCTGATGCCCTCCGAGCTTTCCGGCGGCATGGCGCGCCGCGTCGCCCTCGCCCGCACCATCGCCCTCGACCCCGAAATCATGCTTTACGACGAACCGTTTACCGGCCTCGACCCGATTTCGCTCGGCGTGATCGCCCACCTCATCAGCCGCGTCAACAAAGCCCTGCGCTCCACCAGCGTGATGGTGACGCACGACATTGAAAAATCGCTGCAAATCGTCGACCAGGTAATTTTTCTCGCGCACGGCGAAATCATGTTCTCCGGCACGCCGCAAGAAATGCGCGAACTTGATTCGCCGTGGGTGCGCCAATTTATCGGCGGCGAAGCCGACGGCCCCGTCGCCTTCCGCTACCCCGCGCCAACGACGCTGAAAGACGATTTGCTCGGCTAGTTTTCAGTAACGTCATTCCCGCGTAGGCGGGAACGGCCTAAGCGACTGAAAGGCCGTCTGAAAGCCGCCGCACGGAACAAGCCGCATGACGAAAAACCGCCTCTGCCTCGCCGCCCTTGCCATCCTTGATGCGGCTGCGCTCTGTTACGCGCTTTGGCAATACGCCGACGCGGGCGCGTTTCTTTACACCTTTTTGGCGGAGCGCGTGGCGGACGCGGCGGCGGGATTTTCCTTTGACGATGCCGCGCTGAGCCTGCTGTTTCTCGCCGCGCCGCTGTCGTCGCTGCTGCTTTACTGCCTGCTGCCGCTTTCCGCATACGGTTTGGCACGCGGCAGACGCTGGGTTCGTTGGGTTGTGCTGCTGCAACTGCCGCTGCGCCTTTTGGATTTTTCGCCCAGCCTGCCCGTTTGGGAAACCGCCGCCGCGCAAAGCCTCGCCGCGCTACTGCCCGAAGGGTGGCAAACCCGCGCCCTTATCGCCCTGCTGCTGGCGGCCGAGCTGGGCAAAGCCCTGTGGGTGTGGTTGCTCACCCGCAAAACACGTTTTCAGACGGCCTCACAAGCCTGAAAGGCCGTCTGAAACCCTTTTTTTGAAACCCAAAACTATGGACTTTATTCAAACCGTCGGCGCGAAAACGCTGGCCTTTATCCGCTCCCTCGGCAGCGTCTGCCTGTTTTTCATGCAGATTCTGGCGCGCTCCGGCACGGCGTTCGCGCGGCCGCGCCTCTCGGTGCGGCAGGTGTATTTTTCCGGCGTGATGTCGGTGCTGATTATAGCCGTGTCGGGGCTGTTTGTCGGCATGGTGCTCGGTTTGCAGGGCTACACGCAGCTTGCCAAGTTCAAATCGGCCGATATTTTGGGCTATATGGTGGCCGCCTCGCTGTTGCGCGAACTCGGCCCCGTGCTGGCCGCCATCCTGTTTGCCAGCAGTGCGGGCGGCGCGATGACCAGCGAAATCGGTCTGATGAAAACCACCGAGCAGCTCGAAGCGATGAACGTGATGGCGGTGAACCCCGTCGCCCGCGTCGTCGCGCCGCGCTTTTGGGCGGGCGTGTTTTCCATGCCGCTTTTGGCGTCGATTTTCAACGTGGCCGGCATTTACGGCGCGTATCTCGTCGGCGTGCAGTGGCTCGGCCTCGACAGCGGCATTTTCTGGTCGCAGATGCAGAACAACATCTCCTTCGGCTACGACGTGCTCAACGGCCTGATCAAATCCGCCTGCTTCGGCGTGGCCGTATCGCTGATTGCCGTGCACCAGGGCTTCCACGCCTCGCCCACCTCCGAAGGAATCCTGCGCGCCAGCACGCGCACCGTGGTGTCCTCCGCCCTCACCGTGCTGGCCGTCGACTTCATCCTCACCGCCTTTATGTTCACCGGATAACGATATGAAACGCAATATTATGGAATTCTGGGTCGGCCTCTTCGTTTTGGCCGGCATCGCCGCCCTCGGCTTTCTCTCCTTCCGCGCCGCAGGCGGCAGCAGCCTGGGCGGCGGCGGAACGGCGGGCTACACCGTCTACGCCGAGTTCACCGACATCGGCGGCCTCAAAACCCGCGCCCCGGTCAAAGCCTCGGGCGTGCTGGTCGGCCGCGTCGAAAGCATCGCCCTCGACCCGCAGAGCTACCGCGCCAAAGTCGCCATCCGCCTCGACGACCAATACAAATTCAGCAGCGACGTGTCCGCTCAAATCCTTACCTCCGGCCTCTTGGGCGAGCAGTACATC